>NZ_CP030050.1:9115000-9715000 GCF_015291705.1 Bradyrhizobium arachidis | reverse complement strand
TGGAAATGCTGGCGTGGCGGCTGGAGCAGGGCGAGAGCCCGGTCGCCGAGATCTGCATGATGAAGAACCAGGCGACCCAGACCATGGCGTTCTGCGCCTCGGAAGCCGTGCAGATCTTTGGCGGCGCCGGCTTCATGCGCGGCATCAAGGCCGAGCGCATCTACCGCGAGGTCAAGGTCAACGCCATCGGCGGCGGCACCGAGGAGATCATGAAGGATCTGGCAAGCCGGCAGATGGGGTTGTGAAACCGTCGTCCCGGGGCGCGCAGAGCGCGAACCCGGGACCTAAAGCTGAGTCCTAACATATCGAGATTCCGGGTTCGCGCTTCGCGCGCTCCGGAATGACAGGAAGCAAAATGCTATTCACCGCCGACCACGACGACATCCGCCGCTCCTTGCAGAAATTCATCGCCAATGAGATCAATCCTCGCGTCGATGAGTGGGAGAAGGCCGACATCTTCCCGGCGCATGAGCTGTTCAAGAAGATGGGCAGCCTCGGCTTCCTCGGCCTGAACAAGCCGGTCGGGTTCGGCGGCTCGGGTCTCGATTATTCCTACGCGCTGATGATGGCGGAGGAGCTTGGCGCGATCACCTGCGGCGGCGTGCCGATGGCGATCGGCGTGCAGACCGACATGGCGACGCCGGCGCTGGCGCGGTTCGGCTCGGACGAGGTGCGGCGCGAATTCCTCAGCCCCTCGATATCAGGCGACTACGTCGCCTGTATCGGCGTCTCCGAGCCCGGCGCGGGCTCCGACGTCGCCTCGATCAAGACCAGCGCGAAATCCGACGGCGACGACTACGTCATCAATGGCGGCAAGATGTGGATCACCAACGGCACCCAGGCCGACTGGATCTGCCTGCTCGCCAACACCGGCGATGGCCCCGTTCACCGCAACAAGTCGCTGATCTGCGTGCCCATGAAGAGCAAGGGCGTCACGGTCGCGCGCAAGCTCGACAAGATGGGCATGCGCTCGTCGGACACCGCGCAGATATTCTTCGACAATGTCCGCGTGCCCAAGCGCAACCGGATCGGGGAGGAGGGCAAGGGCTTTACCTACCAGATGATCCAGTTCCAGGAGGAGCGGCTCTGGGGCGCGGCCGCCTGTCTGAAGGCACACGAATACATCATCGACCAGACCATCGAGTACACCCGCAACCGCAAGGCTTTCGGGAAGTCAATCCTCGACAACCAGGTCGTGCACTTCAAGCTTGCGGAGATGCAGACCGAGGTCGAGCTGTTGCGCGCGCTGATCTATCGCGCTGCCGAGCAGCTGGTCGCGGGCGAGGACGTGACGCGGCTTGCGACCATGGCCAAGCTGAAAGCCGGCCGGCTCGGCCGCGAACTCACCGACGCCTGCTTGCAATATTGGGGCGGAATGGGCTTTACCAACGAGACGCCGGTCAGCCGTGCCTATCGCGACAGCCGCCTGACCTCGATCGGCGGCGGCGCCGACGAGGTCATGCTGATGGTCCTGTGCAAGATGATGGGCACGCTGCCGGGAAGTAAGGAAAACGCCTGATGATCACGCTCTATCACTGCGACGCTGCGCGCTCGTTCCGCCCGCTCTGGATGCTGGAGGAGATGGGGCTGCCGTATGAATTGAAGATGCTGCCGTTCCCGCCGCGAGTGTTTGCCAAGGATTATCTCGGCATCAATCCGCTCGGCACTATCCCCTTCCTGATCGACGGCGAGACGCGGATGACCGAGTCCTCGGGCATCTGCCATTATCTCGGCATCAAATACGGGCCGACGCCGCTGATGGTCGGCTCCGAGGATCCCGCCTATGGCGCGTTCCTGAACTGGATGTATTTTTCCGACGCCACCTTAACCTTCCCGCAGACGCTGGTGCTCCGATACACCCAGCTCGAGCCGGAAGAGCGCCGCGTTCCGCAGGTCGCCACCGATTACGCAAAATGGTTTCTGGGCAGGCTGCGCGCCGTCGAGGCAGCGACGGCCAATGCCGAAACCTTGTGCGCCGGTCGCTTCACCGCCGCTGACATTGTCATCGGTTATGCGCTGCGCCTCGCCGACAATATCGGGCTTGCCAAGGACTTTGGGCCAAATGTCGCAGCTTATTGGGCGCGCCTGCAGCAGCGCGACGGTTTCAAGCGCGCGGTTGCTGCGGAGCAGAAGGCCGGCCTTGAGCAGAATGTTGCGCCGCGCGTGAGGGCGTAAGGGAAGCTGTCATTCCGGGGCGCGCAATAGCGCGAACCCGGAATCTCGAGGTTCCGGGTTTGGCCCTTTGGACCGCCCCGGAACGACGGCGCATGTTTACATGACAGCGCTATCCCGTCGTGACAGCGCCCAAATTTCCGCTAAGGTGACCTCCGTCCGCAGCGGCCAAAGAGCCGCGCGAGGAGGATGCCCATGGATTATAACGGTCGCGAATCCGACCATCTGATGCTGATCACGCCGGAGCGGGTGTTCTATGCCGGCCTGCTCGGACGGCCCCGCAAGCGGACTCCGGGTTGCTGCCATGTCTATGTGGCCGTGAAGGGCAATCTCCACCTGACCATCGACGACGTTCTCGCCACCGGCGAGCTGTTCGTCACGCTGCCGAACCAGCGCCATTCCATTGCCAGCGACTACCGCACTGCAATCAGCGTGACGCTTGAGCCCGAGAGCATGCCGGATGGCGTGCTGGAAGCCCTGGCCCAGCGGCTGATGGGGCCGGACCGCGCGGTCTATGCCCGAAAGATCCTGGCTGCCTACGCGCTGCTGCGCCAGCGCCGCTACGGCGACATCACCACCGCCGAATTCGACGAGATGTGTTTTGGCGAGGCGCTGCCGCGCCGCGTGCTCGACCCGCGCGTGATGCGCGCAGTCGCCCGCATCGAGCGTTTCTCCGGCGAGCCGGTGACGGCGGATACATGTGCGGCCGAAGCCGGTCTCTCCGCCTCGCGCTTCCTGCATCTGTTCAAGGAAGAGACCGGCATCTCGTTCCGCTCCTTCCGAGCCTGGAAGCGCGCGCGGCATCTGCTGCACTTCGCCAACCAGGACCTCAACCTCGCCCATCTCGCGCAGGACATCGGTTATCCCGACAGCACCCATTTCAGCCATTCGATCCGCCGCTTCTATGGATTGAAGCCGCGCGCGATCTTCGTCGGCTCGCGCGATCTTGCGATCTATCGCAGCACCGAGACGGTGCGGGTGCTCGCGGAGGCGGGCTAGGCTCGCTCTCGTCGCTTCGTAGGGTGGGCAAAGGCGCTCTTGCGCCGTGCCCACCACCTGTCGGCAACTGGTAAAGTTGGTGGGCACGCTACGCTTTGCCCACCCTACGATAGCTCGTTTTTAGCTAGCTTCTCCGCGCAAGAAGCCGCATGCCCCGCATCACATGATCGCCAGCGTTGAATTCTCAACGTGCGAGACATTTTTGGCATGAGCGACAAGGCCGTCATCACCTGCGCGCTGAACGGCGTGCTTACCGACCCGAAGCAGCACAACGTCCCCGTGACGCCCGAGCAGATGGCGCGCGAGGCCAAGGCTGCGTTCGATGCCGGCGCCTCCATCATGCACATCCATCTGCGCCAGCAGGCGCCGGGCAAGGGCCATCTGCCGTCCTGGGAGGTCAGCGTCAGCAAGGAGATCCAGCAGGCGATCCGCGAAGCCTGTCCCGGGGTCATCATCAACCACACCTCGGGTGTCTCAGGCCCGAACTACTCCGGCGCGCTCGACTGCATCCGCGAGACCAAGCCGGAGATCGCTGCCTGCAACGCTGGCTCGCTGAATTATTTGAAGGTCAAGGCAGACAACACCTGGGCCTGGCCGCCGATGATGTTCGACAACGCGGTCGAGAAGGTGAAGGACTATCTCGACGTCATGAATGAGGTCGGCACTATCCCCGAGTTCGAATGCTTCGACGTCGGCATCGTCCGCTGCGTCGGCATGTATCACCAGGTCGGCATGTACAACGGCCCGCTCGAGTATAATTTCGTGATGGGCGTTGCCTCCGGCATGCCGTCGGACCCGGAGCTGCTGCCGATCCTGATCAAGCTGAAGCGCCCCGAAGCGCAGTTCCAGGTCACCGCGATCGGCCGCGAAGAGATCTGGCCGCTGCACCAGCGCTGCGCCGAGCTCGGCGGTCACTTGCGTACCGGTCTCGAGGACGCCTTCTATCTCGCCGACGGCAAGAAGGTGACCTCGAACGGCCAGCTGATCGAGGCCATCGCCGCCTGCGCCCGCCGCGCTGGCCGCGAGATCGCGAGCCCCGCCGAGGCGCGGAAGATCTTTGGGACGAACAGGTAGCCACACACTCCGTCATTCCGGGATGGCCCGAAGGGCCAGGCCCGGAATCCATAACCACGATCGGGGAGTATGGATTCCGGGCTCGCGCTACACGCGCCCCGGAATGACGACTGGGAAAGAGTTATGTCCATCCTCGAAAACACCATTTCCCCCGGCAGCACCGCCTACCACGCCAACCGCGACGGCATGCTCGCGCTGATCGACCGCATGCGCGCGCTGGAAGAGCGCACGCGCGCGGCGTCTGCTGCTGCAAAGGACCGCTTCCACAAGCGCGGTCAGCTGCTGCCGCGCGAACGCGTCGCGCTGGTGCTTGATCCCGGCGCGCCCTTCATCGAGCTGTCGACACTCGCCGGCTACATGTTCGACGTGCCGGATGCGAGCAAGAGTGTGCCCGGCGGCGGCGTGATCGCCGGCATCGGCTTCGTCTCCGGCATCCGCTGCATGGTCAGCGCCAGTGATTCCGGCATCGATGCCGGCGCGCTGCAGCCCTACGGCCTCGACAAGACGCTGCGGGTGCAGGAGCTCGCTCTGGAGAACAAGCTGCCTTACGTGCAGCTCGTCGAGAGCGCCGGCGCCAATCTGTTGCGCTACCGCGTCGAGGATTTTGTCCGCGGCGGCAATATCTTTCGCAATCTGGCGCGGCTTTCGGCGGCAGGCTTGCCGGTTGTCACCGTCACGCACGGCTCCTCGACCGCCGGCGGCGCCTACCAGACCGGCCTTTCGGACTACATCGTCATGGTCCGCGGCCGCACCCGCGCCTTCCTCGCGGGGCCACCGTTGCTAAAGGCCGCGACCGGCGAGATCGCTACGGAAGAAGAGCTCGGCGGCGCCGAGATGCACACGCAGGTCTCCGGCCTCGGTGACTATCTCGCCGAGGACGATCGCGACGCGCTTCGCATCGCGCGCGAGATCATGGCGGCGCTGGAATGGGAGCGGCCGGGCCGAGCGGCGTCGGAGTTCAAGCCGCCGCGCTACGATCAGGACGAGCTGCTCGGCATCATGCCGATGGACCACAAGCGCCCAGTCGACATGAAGCAGGTGATCGCGCGGATCATCGACGATTCCGATTTCACTGAGATGGCGGCGAACTATGGTCCCGCCACCGTCTGCGGCCATGCCCGCATCGAGGGCCAGGCCATCGGCATCATCACCAACAATGGCCCGCTCGATCCCGCTGGCGCCAACAAGGCGACGCATTTCATCCAGGCCTGCTGCCAGACCCGCACGCCGATCCTCTATCTCAACAACACCACCGGCTACATGGTCGGCAAGGCCTATGAGGAAGCCGGCATGATCAAGCACGGCTCCAAGATGATCCAGGCGGTGACGTCGGCGACGGTGCCGCAGATCACGATCTATTGCGGTGCCTCGTTCGGTGCCGGCAATTACGGCATGTGCGGGCGCGGCTTCCATCCGCGCTTCTGCTTCTCCTGGCCGAACGCCAAGACCGCGGTGATGGGCGGCGAGCAGGCCGCCGAGACTATGGCGATCGTGACCGAGGCCGCCGCCGCGCGCCGCGGCAAGCCGATCGAGAAGGACAAGTTGGAGGCCATGAAGGCGCAGATCGTCGGTGTGTTCGACGGCCAGATGGACGTGTTCTCCACCAGCGCACGCGTGCTCGACGACGGCGTGATCGACCCCCGCGACACGCGCGCGGTGCTGTCGGAGGTGCTCGCGATCTGCCGCGAGGGCGATTCGCGCGCGCCCCAGCGCATGCAATTCTCGGTGGCCCGCCCATGAGGAACGGATCAGTGCAGCACCGGCCGTTCTATAGGGTTCTGGTCGCCAATCGCGGCGAGATCGCGTTGCGTGTGATGCGCAGCGCGCGGCGGCTCGGCCTCGGCGTCGTCGCGGTTTATTCGGACGCCGATCGCGGCGCGCTCCACGTCAAGCAGGCCGACCAGGCCGTGTGCATTGGTGAAGCCTTGCCGGCGCAGTCCTATCTCAACATCCCCGCGATCATCGCAGCCGCGAAGGCGAGCGGTGCGGACGCAGTGCATCCCGGCTATGGTTTCCTCGCCGAGAATGAAGAATTCGCGCAAGCCTGCAAGGATGCCGGGTTGGTCTTCATCGGCCCGTCGCCGCAGGCGATCGAGGCGATGGGCAACAAGGCCGGCGCCAAGGAGATCATGAAGAAGGCCGGCGTGCCCATCGTGCCCGGCTATCAGGGCGCCGACCAAAGCGACGAGATCATGCTCGCCGAGGCCAAAAAGATCGGCTTCCCCGTGATGATCAAGGCGGTTGCCGGCGGCGGTGGCCGCGGCATGCGGCTTGTGACCGATGCTGCATCGTTTCCGGATGCGCTGCGCAGCGCGCGGTCGGAAGCGAAGGCGGCGTTCGGCGATCCCACCGTGATCGTCGAGCGCGCCATCGAAAATCCACGCCACATCGAGATCCAGGTGTTCGGCGACAGCCACGGCAACGCCATCCATCTCGGCGAGCGCGACTGCTCGGTGCAGCGGCGGCACCAGAAGCTGATCGAGGAGGCGCCGTCGCCGGCCGTCACTTCGGAGCTGCGCGCGAAAATGGGCGAGGTCGCGGTCGCGGCGGTGAAGGCGCTGCGTTACGAGGGCGCCGGCACGCTGGAATTCCTGCTCGATCAAAGCGGGGAGTTCTACTTCATGGAGATGAACACGCGTCTCCAGGTCGAGCATCCCGTAACCGAGGCGATCACCGGGCTCGATCTCGTCGAGCTGCAGCTGCGCGTCGCGCGCGGCGAGGCGCTGCCGGTGAAGCAGCAGGACATCCGCTTCACAGGCCATGCCATCGAGGTGCGGCTGTGCTCGGAAGATGCCGCGCACGACTTCATGCCGCAGTCCGGACGCATGGCGCGCTGGCAGGTGCCTGACGGCATCCGCGTCGAGCATGCGCTGCAATCGGGCTCTGAGATCCCGCCGTTCTACGATTCCATGATCGCCAAGGTGATCGGCCACGGCACGACGCGCGAGGAGGCGAGGGGGCGGCTGATCGTTGGCCTCGAGCAACTCACCGCGTTCGGCGTAACCACCAACCAGGCGTTCCTGATGTCGTGCCTGCGTCACCCCGGCTTTGCCAGGGGCGAAGCCACCACGGCCTTCATCGGCGCGCATCGCGACGAGCTGCTGGCGCCGCGCGCGAACGCCGCATTCGATACGGCACTGGCAGGCCTGCTGCTCTACGTCACCAATTCGCGCGCGCCGTCGTGGCAGGGGGGCCGGAGTCTCGCGGCAACATTCCCGCTGCCGGCAAGAATCGAGATCTCCGGCCAGGCGCACGAGCTCGAAATCACCCGCGAGCGCGATGGCAGCTACATTGTCGCCACCGACAGCCGGAAGGAAACGTTCGAGATCGACCAGCTCGATGCCGATGCCATTCGCTTCCGCCACGATGGCGTGATGGACAGCGCAAAATTCCTGCGGGACGGCGATCGGCTGTATCTCCAGCATCGCGGCATCCCGCTCGCGGTGAATGATCTCACCCTCGCTGCGCCGAAGGCCGCCGCAAGCAACGGCGGCGACGGCAAGGTTCGCGCCGCCATGAACGGCCGCGTCGTCGCTGTGCTGGTCAAGCCGGGCGACCGCGTCACCGCCGGCCAACCGGTGATGACGCTCGAAGCGATGAAGATGGAGCACGTCCACAAGGCCGGCATCGATGGCGTGGTTTCGGCAATCGACGTCACCGAGGGCGAGCAGGTGACGACCGGCAGGATCGTTGTGGAGATCGGGGCGTAGTCGGCGCCGCGAACTCCGCGATTGTAGGGTGGGCAAAGGCGCGAAGCGCCGTGCCCACCAATAGCCGGTGATTTTGCAGGGATCGTGGGCACACTTCGCTTTGCCCACCCTACCGCACCTCCTCGGTCGCGAACTCCGGAAACCTGAATAAGTTCAACGACATTCCAGCTCGCAAAGTTTTGCGCACAATCCTCCTTGAACATTGTTCAATTCCCGACTATCAATAATGAACGTCGTTCAATTCGTCTGGAGCCACGCATGCTGCGCGCAAATGATCCTGTCCAAGCGATCGACACGATACTCCCATCAGTGCGCCGCCGTTTCGCAGTCGGCGCCCCGCACTTCCGCGAGAAATGCCTGATCGCCGCGCTCTTCGTCCTGACCCTGGCGGCGGTCTTCGCGCCGACGCTGCACGCCTCCGCTTGGCCCATCCCGCATTACGTCGACACCCGCTTTTGGCTGGGCGTGCCCAACGCCGGCGACGTACTGAGCAATCTCGCCTTCGTGGCAATGGGCGTCTGGGGTCTGATGCTGCTGCGTGGCCGCAATGATGCGCCCGTGGGCGCAGGCTGCTTCTTCGTGGGCCTGATCCTCACCTGTATCGGGTCGAGCATCTATCATCTGGATCCTGACGCGCCGCAGCGGCTCGTGGCTGATCGTCTCGGCATGGCGGTGGCGTTCGCGGGCTTTCTCGGCATCGCGGCCAGCGAGCGCGTCAGCAAGCGCGCGGGCTTGGCGATGGTGATGCTGATGACGGCTGCGGGCCCGCTCGCGGCCTGGGTGGCGCGCGAGAATCTCACGCCATGGGCGGTCGTGCAGTTCGGCGGCATGGCGCTCGCCGTGGGACTGGCGCTGACGCGGCCCCGGCCCGGTGCGTTCGGCGTGCCGCTCGGCGGCGTGATTGTCTTTTATGTGCTGGCGAAGCTTTTCGAGCTCGGCGATGCGACTATTTTCGAAGCCACAGGACACATCGTCTCGGGCCACACGCTCAAGCATCTCTCCGCAGCGCTGGCAGCCTGGCCGGTGATCAGCGCGCTACGGCCTACTGGCTCCGCCCCGTCCCTTCATTGAGCAAGCACGCCACCTGGTGCCCGTCGCCCGCATTCACCAGCGCCGGCCGTTCGGTCTTGCATCGCTCCATCGCAAACCGGCAGCGCGTGTGAAACGCGCAGCCGGAGGGCGGATTGACCGGGCTCGGCACGTCGCCATCGACCAGCGGCGCCAGCTTCTTCGCGAGCGGGTTGGCGATCGGCACGGAAGCGAGCAGGGCCTGCGTGTAGGGGTGGCGTGGGTTCCTGAACAGCTCGTCCTTGTCGGCGATCTCGACGATGCGGCCGAGATACATCACGGCGACACGATGGCTGATATGGGCGACCACGGCGAGGTCGTGCGCGATGAAGAGATAGGAGAAGCCGTGCTGGCGTTGCAGGTCGATCAGGAGGTTGATTACCTGCGCCTGGATCGAGACGTCGAGCGCGGACACCGGCTCGTCACAGACGATCAGACGCGGTTCCAGCGCGAGTGCCCGCGCGATGCAGATGCGCTGGCGCTGGCCGCCGGAGAATTGATGCGGGAAATTGCGCATCTGGTCGGGCCGCAGGCCTACCTGCTCAAACAGTTTTGCAACGCGCGCCTCCAGGGCCTTGCCGGTGGCGAGGCCGTGCACGGCGAGCGGCTCGCCGACGATATCGCCTGCGGTCATGCGCGGATTGAGCGAGGCGAACGGGTCCTGGAACACGATCTGCATCGAACGGCGATGCGGGCGCAGCGCCGTCTTGGATAGATGCGTGATGTCCTCGCCGTCGAGACGGATCTGGCCCGAGGTCGGCTCGACCAGCCGCAGCACGCTGCGCGCCACCGTCGACTTGCCGCAGCCGGATTCGCCGACGAGCCCGAGCGTCTCGCCGGCGCCAAGCGAGAACGAGACGCCGTCGACCGAGTGCACGGTGCCCACCTGCCGCCGCAGCACGCCGGCGCGCACCGGATAATATTTCTTGAGGTCGGTGACTTCGAGCAGAGCCTGGGTCATGCCACCTCCGCAACTTCAGCCGCACGCCAGCACGCCGCGAGATGGCCGCCGCCCCAATCCGCCAGCGGCGGATATTCTGCCTCGCAGCGCTTGATCGCGAGCTTGCAGCGCGGCGCGAAAGCGCAGCCCTTCGGCAGCCGCACCAGCGACGGCACGGTGCCGGGAATCTCGTTGAGCCGCTCCTGCGCCGCGACGCCGGACGCTGGCACGGACGGGATCGAGGCCATCAGCCCGCGCGTATAGGGATGCTTCGGCGCCGCGAACAGCGCCTCGACGCTGGCTTCCTCGACCTTCCGCCCCGCATACATCACGATCACGCGCTGCGCGGTCTGGGCGACGACGCCGAGGTCGTGCGTGATCAGCACCAGACCCGTGCCGAGCTCCTTCTGGAGATCGAGGATCAGCGCCAAAATCTGCGCCTGGATGGTGACGTCGAGCGCGGTGGTCGGCTCGTCCGCGATCAGCAGCGCCGGCCGGCAGGCCAGCGCCATCGCGATCATCGCGCGCTGGCGCATACCGCCGGAAAGCTGATGCGGATACTCCTTCGCGCGCCGCGCCGGCTCGGGGATGCGCACCAGCCGCAGCATCTCGACCGCGATGTTTTGCGCCTCCTTCGACGAGATGTTCCGGTGCAGCCGCACGGCCTCGACGATCTGGTCGCCGATCCGCATCACCGGGTTGAGCGAGGTCATCGGCTCCTGGAAGATCATGGAGATGCGATTGCCCCGGATCTTGCGCATCTGGGCTTCGTCCAGCGCCAGCAGATCGGTGCCTTCGAGCGTAACAGATCCGCCGACGATGCGTCCGGGCGGATCGGGCACCAGCCGCATCAGGGACAGCGCGGTGACGCTCTTGCCGCAACCGGATTCGCCGACGATCGCCAGCGTCTCGCCGCGCTTCACCGTGAAGGAAACGTCGTCGACCGCCTTGAACAGCCCCGAATTGGTGAAGAACACCGTCTTCAGGTTCTTCACATCGAGCACGAGGTCGGATTCTTTCGCCATCAGCCGCGCTGCCGGGGATCGAGGATGTCGCGCAGGGCGTCGCCGAACAAATTGGCGCCGAACACGGCGAGACTGATCGCGATGCCCGGGAAGATCACCAGCCACGGCGCAGTGCGGACATATTCGGCGGCGGACTCGGAGAGCATGCGGCCCCAGGACGGATAAGGCTCGGGAATGCCGAGACCGAGGAAGGAGAGCGAGGCTTCGGTGAGGATGGTCGAGCCGAGCTGGGCGGTGGCGAGCACGATCAGCGGCGCCAGCGTGTTGGGCAGCACATGGCGCAGTGCGATGCGGACCTCGCTCATGCCGATCGACTTGGCGGCCTCGACGAAGGGCTGCTCGCGCAGCGCCAGCGTGTTGGCGCGGATGACGCGCGACACGGTCGGAATCAGCGGAATGGCAATGGCGATGATGACGTTCGGCAGTGACGGGCCGAGCGCCGCCGTCATGATCAGCGCGAGGACCAGCAGCGGCAGCGCCTGGAGGATGTCGGAGACGCGCTGGAACACAAGGTCGACCCAGCCGGAGAGATAGCCGGAGGTGAGGCCGACGATGACGCCGATCGTGCCGCCGAGCGCGGTCGAGCCGATGCCCACCGCGAGCGAGATCCGCGCGCCGTGGATGATGCGGCTGAACACGTCGCGGCCGAACGAATCCGTGCCCATCCAGTGTGCCCAGCTCGGCCGCGCCAGCGCACGCGCGGCATCGACGGTGAGTGGATCATAGCGCGCGATGAAGTCGGCGAAGATCGCGGTCAGCACGAACACCGTCATGATGACGAGCCCGGCCGCGCCAAGCACGTGTCGCTGCGCCATGAACAGCACGCGTCGCCAGCCTCCGGTCGCGTTCGCCCCGGCGCGTCTCAGCTCAACGTCAAAGTCGATCGCGGCCAAACAGCTCTCCTAATCCGTGTACCTGATCCGCGGGTCGAACACCGCGTAGAGCATGTCGACGGTGAAATTCGCGAACACCACGACGACCGCGATGAACATCACGAGGTTCTGCACGATCGGATAATCGCGCCAGCGGATCGCCTCGACCAGGAAGCGGGCGACGCCGGGGATGTTGAACACGGTCTCGGTGACGATCAGGCCGCCGATCAGGAATGCCGCCTCGATGCCGATCACGGTGATGACGGGCAGGATCGCATTCTTCAGCGCGTGGTGATAGTTCACGGCGGCATCGGAGGCACCCTTGGCGCGCGCGGTGCGGATATAGTCCTGCCGCAGCACCTCCAGCATCGAGGACCGCGTGATGCGCATAGTCAGCGCCGCGCTGCGGAAACCGACGGCGGCGGCCGGCACGGCGTAGGTCGCGAATGCCTCGAGCCAGGTCTGCGGATTGGGATTGAAGATCGGCATCTGGCCGAACATCGCCACCGACGCCGTGAGGATGAGGAGGCCAAGCCAGAACGAGGGCAGCGACAGGCCGCTGAGGCTGACGACGCGCAGCGCGTAGTCGAGCCGCGTTCCCTGTTTCACCGCGCTGATGACGCCGAGCGGGATGCCGATCGATGCCGAGAACAACAGCGCAAGGCCGGCGAGCCGCGCGGTGATCGGAATCCGCGGCAATATCTCCTGCAACGCCGGCTTCTCGGAGACGTAGGAATAGCCAAAATCGCCGCGCAGGAAACCGCTGATCCAGTGCCAATACTGCACGATCAGCGGCTGGTCGATGCCGAGCTCCTTTTCCAGATTGGCCTTGTCGGCGGGATCGACATAGCCGGCGGCGGCGAACAGGATGTCGACGATGTTGCCGGGCACGATGCGCAGCAGGAAGAAGATGACGACCGAGATCCCGAACAGGGTCACGAGCATCAGGAACAGGCGCCGCACCAGATAGGCAAACATGCATCGCCTCCTGTCGAACCCGTCAGCCGCCCGCCGCTACTTGTCCATCCACACGTCCTCGTAGCGGTACCCATTATAGGAGCTGTTCGACATCACCGTCACGCCCTTGACATAGGGCTTCCAGCAGGTGCCGGTGCGCGCATGGAAGATGATCGGGCGGGCGACGTCCTCCTGCAACTTCTTGTCGATCTCCCACACCAGCTTCTTGCGTTTGGCGATGTCGGTCTCCTGCGACTGCACGTCGAACAGCTTCTCGATCTCCTTGTTGCAATAGTTGGTGTAGTTGCGCTCCGAGCCGCAGGAATAGTTCTCGTAGAAGGACTGGTCGGGATCGTCGACCGCGTTGCCGGTGAGGTTCAGGCCGAGCATGTAGTCCTTGCGCGCGACCTTCGGGAACCAGTTTGCGGTCTCCACCACGTCGAGCTCGCCGTCGATATAGATGCTCTTGAGCTGGTCGATCAGGATCACCGCGGGATCGCGGTAAACCGGGATGTTGCGGGTCGAGATCTTCACCGCGAGATGCTTGTCCGGCCCGTAACCGGCCTTCTGCATCAGCTTCTTGGCCTGCTCGCGGTTGGCGTTCACGTCGGGTCCATAGCCCGGAATGCTCTCCAGCATCTCCTTCGGCATCGCCCACAGCCCGGCCGGCGCAGGTTCCATGGTGCCGCCGATGTCGCCCTGACCCTCGAACATGATGTTGATGAAGGCCTTGCGGTCGAGCGCCAGCGCCATGGCCTTGCGGATGTCGGCATTGTCGAACGGCGCAGCGGTCGAATTGACGATGATGTTGGTGGCGACGTTGTTGGGCTCGACGACGCAGACCGCGCTCGGATCCTGCGATTTGACGTCCTTGAGCAGCGGAATGCTTACCTCGGTCGGGAAGGTCATGTCGAACTTGCCGGCGACGAAGGCGAGGATCGCGGTCGAGCGGTTCGGGATGATGGTGAACTCGATGCCGTCGAGATAAGGCCGGCCCTTGCGCCAATAGTCGGTGTTGCGGGTCAGCTTGATCGATTCGTTGGCCTTGAACTCGACGAACTTGAACGGGCCGGTGCCGATCGGATGCGTGCGCATGTCGCCGGGCGAGACGTGGCAGGGATAGACCGGCGTGTAGCCCGAGGCGAGCAGCGCCAGCAGCGACGGCTGCGGCCGCTTCAGGTTGAAGGAGACCTCGAAATCGCCGTTGGTCGAGACGTCATTGACTTGCTCGTACCAGGTCTTGCGCGGATTCTGCCGGAACTTCTGCTGCGCCTTGCCCATCAGCATGTCGAAGGTGCATTTGACGTCGGCCGAGGTGAACGGCTTGCCGTCGTGCCATTTCACGCCCTGGCGGAGCTTGAAGGTCAGCGTCTTGTTGTCGTTCACCCAGGCCCAGCTCTCGGCGAGCTCCGGGACGATGTTGTCCATCCTGTTCTGGGCTTCGTCCTGCTTGTAGATAACGAGGTTGTTGAAGACGGGCATGAAGGGAACATTGAGCGAATAGGTCGCGCCTTCATGGATCGAGGCGTTGCCAGGGCTGTCGCGGTGATACATCCGCAGGATTCCGCCCTGTTTGGGCTCGCCGGCGACCGCAATGGTCGAAAACGCCAGCAAAGATAGCGCCGCCGTCGCGGCGAGCGCCCGCACGCTCCGCATCCTCGTCCTCCCTGGACATTAGTTCTTTTGGGCCTTTTGTGGCCTGTTTGTCAGGACGATAGCGACGCGAATAGAGGGAGGCAACCCGTAACGCCGCAAGCCGCCTCGACAATTCGGATGACGGAAGGCCGCAGGGGTTCACACTTTCATCATGTGAGAGTGCAGGTGCGAAGAGCTGGTTCCTGTGTGGATTTTTGTGCGCAGTTGCATCGCCAACCTCCGCCGTCGTCCCGGGTTCGCGACTTCGTCGCGCCCCGGGACGACAGCGGGGCTCACACGATCCGCGACGTCTTGTTGCCCCAATACCGATCCCTTAGCAGCCGCTTGTACAGCTTGCCGGTCGGGAGCCGCGGCAACTCCTTCTCGAAGTCCACCGAGCGCGGCACCTTCTGCCGCGACAGCGACGCCCCGCAGAAGGCGATCAGCTCTTCGGCAAGCGCCGGGCCCGGCACCACGCCCGGCATCGGCTGCACCACCGCCTTCACCTCTTCGCCGAGATCGGGATTGGGCACGCCGAACACGGCGGCATCGGCGACCTTCGGGTGGGTGATCAAGAGATTCTCGCATTCCTGCGGATAGATGTTCACCCCGCCCGAGATGATCATGAAGGTCGCGCGGTCGGTCAGATACAGGAAGCGGTCCTCGTCGACATAGCCGACGTCGCCGACCGTGCTCATGTTGCCGTCGGCCGAGCGCGCTTCCTTCGTCTTCTCCGGATCATTGAAATATTCGAACGGCGATCCCGTCTTGAACCAGACTTGCCCCGGCGTTCCGGTCGGGCGTGGCTGCATGTTCTCGTCGAGAATATGGAGGTCGCCGAGCAGCACCTTGCCGACGGTGCCGCGATGCGCCAGCCATTCCGCGCTGTTGCAGGCGGTGAAGCCGAGGCCTTCGGTGGCGCCGTAATATTCGTGGATGATCGGACCCCACCATTTGATGATGTCGTCCTTGACGAGGGCCGGGCAGGGCGCGGCGGCATGGATCGCGATCTCCAGCGAGGAGAGGTCGTAACGCTTGCGCACCTCCTCCGGCAGCTTCAGCATCCGCGAGAACATCGTCGGCACCAGCTGGGTGTGGGTGATGCCCCATTGTTGCACCAGCTGGAGATAGCGCTCGGGATCGAACGTCTCCATGATGATCACGGTGCCGCCCATGCGGATCGTGAGATTTACCGCGGCCTGCGGCGCCGAGTGATAGAGCGGGGCCGGCGACAAGTAGACCATGCCCTCGCGGTAGTGCCAGAGTTTCGTCAGGAAATCGAACAGCGGCAGATTCTGTTTTGGCGGCTCCTCCGGCAGCGGCCGCAAAATGCCCTTCGGCCGTCCCGTCGTGCCCGATGAATACAGCATCGCAGTGCCAAGCCATTCGTCCGCGATCGGCGTCGCCGGCAGATCGGCGGTCACATCCGCCAGCCCGACGATGCGCTCGCTCTCGCCGGGACCGTCGGCGACGATGCAGAGCCTGACGTCGGGGCAGGCGTTGATGGCCTCACGTGCGATGTCCAGCTTCGCCCTGGAGGTGATCAGGATTTTCGACTGGCTGTTGACGAGGAGATAGGCGAGCTCGCCGGGCGTCAGGAACGAGTTGATGCAGGTGTAGTAGAGCCCCGAGCGCTCGCCCGCGCCGCAGGCTTCGAGATAGCGCGCATTGTTCTCCATGAAGATCGAGTAGTGGTCGAGCCGCTTCAAGCCGTGCCTGCGGAACAGATGCGCCAGGCGATTGCTGCGCGCCTCCAGCTCGCGATAGGTGACGGCCTCGCCTGTCGCGGCCATGATGAAGGCGGGCTGCAGCGGGCGCAGGCGGGCGTGGTGACCTGTGTACATCTATCCTCCGGCTTGGATCATGCGGCGAGAAGCAGGATTTCGCGGATATCGGCGGGGCCGTCGATCCTGCGCGGGTTGCGCGGGATCCAGTTGGTGCGCATCGCCTGTTCGGCGATGGCGTCGAAATGCTCCGGCGTGACCCGCATCTCGGCAAGGCTGCGTGGCATGCCGAGCGAGCGGATGAAGGCATCCAACACGTCGGCGGCGTTGTGGCCGGGAAAGCCCATCGCGGCGGCGACGATCATCTGGCGCTCGGCATTGTCGCGTGCGTTCCAGCGCATCACCGCCGGCAGCATGATGCAGGAGGTGTAGCCGTGCGGCACGTCGAACGCCGCGCCCAGCACATAGCCGATGCCGTGGCTCGCCCCCATCGGCACCCCGGCCGCGAGCGCGCCCATCGACAGCCAGGTGCCGATCTGCGCATCCATCCGCGCGTCGAGATCGGCAGGGTCGGCCTTCACCCGCGGCAGCGCGTCGGCAAGCATGGCAAGGCCCTTGACCGATTGCGCATCGGCATAGGGATGCGTCTCGCGCGAGCAGATCGCCTCGACGCAGTGATCGAGGGCGCGAATGCCGGTCGAGAGGAACAGCCATTCCGGCGTGTGCACGGTGATGCCTGGGTCGAGAATGGTCGCGCGCGGCACGGTGAGCGGATGCCGCAGCATCTGCTTCACATGCGTAGCGCGGTCGGTCACGCCTGCGATGGAGCTGAATTCGCCGCCGGCGATGGTGGTCGGCACGCTGACCTGGCGCACGCTTGGCGCCGTCATCTCCGGCGCAACGCCCTTGTGCACGCGGATGCGGTCGATGCCGTCGATCGTGTCGATGCCATTCGCAAGACAGAGCTGCACCGCCTTGGCGCCGTCGGTGATCGAGCCGCCGCCCACGGTGACGATCAGATCGGCGCCCACCTCGCGCGCTGCGTTGGTGGCGGCAATGACGGCCTCGCGCGGCGTGTGTGCCGGCATGGCGTCGAACAGGCCGGCACAGCGTTCGCCGAGCGCGTCCTTGATTTTCGTGATTTCGTCGGTCTGCCGGTTCAGCGTGCCTGAGACCATCAGGAAGGCGCGGCGTGTTCCCAGCCGGTCCATCTGCGCGACGATGGCATCCGCCGCCGGATGGCCGAACACGACCTCCTCGATCGCGCCGTAGACGACACGTCCCTGGTGCACGCCGGTCCTCCCCGGACAATTCGTCTTGTTTTTGGAAGGCAAGTCTAGCCGAGCGCCCGCCGCCCGTCATGTGCGAAGACGCTGGCCGCTTACCCTCCCCCTCCAGGGGAGGGTGGAGAACGCCGCGCCTTCATCGCCAACTCATTGGCACCAACCGCCGCGTGTGCGCCCACCTCACCCACTGTCAACCCGCCATCCGGTCAGGCCATGCGTTGTACTATTGCACGCGCATTGGTCTTGAAGAGTTCATCATTGCCGCCCATCTTGTGTCGCCCGCGAGCAGGCGCGTACCCTGCTTTTTCCGCGGCTTTTGATGCGAGGACCTGGGATGACTGGACCGGACGGAAGCGAGCCATTTGTCAAAAAGCACGATTTCGTTCAGATGCGGCATTACGCGATCGCGGGTCTCCTCGCCGCTTCCTTCGCGCTCGCGGGCTGCGGACAGCCGGCCTCGCAAGCGTCTGCGCCGCCGCCCGCGCCGGTGACGGTCGCCCAGCCGGTCAAGCGCACCGTCACTGATTGGGACGAGTTCACCGGCCGCTTCGAGGCGATCGAGGAGGTGCAGGTGCGCCCGCGCGTCGGCGGCTTCGTCAACTCGGTCGAATTCCAGGACGGCGCCATCGTGCGTCAGGGCGATCTGCTCTACGTGATCGACCCGCGTCCGTTCGAGGCTGTGGCCGAGCAGGCCGACGGCCAGCTGTCCGACGCGCGCGCCAAGGTGGAGCTGGCCAAGCGCGAGCTCGACCGCGGCCTGAACCTGGTCCAGACCAGCGCGGTCTCCGAGCAGGTCGTCGACCAGCGCCGCCAGGCCTTGCAGGCCGCGCACGCTGCGGAGACGCAGGCCGCGGGCGCGCTGAAGGCCGCTCGCCTCAACATCGAGTTCACCCATGTCACCGCGCCGCTCACCGGGCGCGTCAGCCGCCATCTCGTCAGCCCCGGCAATCTCGTGCAGGGCAGCGATACCGGCACTTCGACACTGCTCACCTCGATCGTCGCGCTCGACCCGATCTACGTCTATTTCGACATGGACGAAGCGACCTTCATCAAATACAGCAAGCTGTGGTTCGAGGGTAAGCGCCCGAGCTCGCGCGATACCGCAAACCCGGTTCAGGTGACGCTCGCCGGCGAGACCAAGCCGTCGCATGACGGCTCGATCAACTTCCTCGACAACCGCCTCGATGTCTCCACCGGCACGCTGCGCAGCCGCGCCGTGGTCAAGAACACCGATCTGTCGATCCTGCCCGGCCAGTTCGGCCGAGTCCGCCTGATCGGCAGCGCGCCCTATGAGGCGCTGCTGATTCCGGACGCCGCGGTCGCGACCGACCAGTCCCGCAAGATCGTGTTCGTAGTCAAGCCTGACGACACCGTCGAGGCGCGCGCCGTGGTACTCGGTCCGCTCGACGAAGGCTTGCGTGTGATCCGCGACGGGCTCAAGCCCGACGATCGCGTCATCGTCAACGGCATCCAGCGCGCCCGCGTCGGCGCCAAGGTCGCCCCGCAGACTGCTCAAGCGCCGGCCGGTGGCAAGTCATGAATCTTGGCCGTCTCTCCATCAACCAGCCCATCCTCGCGATGGTGCTGTCGATCGTGCTGCTGATCGTCGGCGCGATCGCCTACACCACGCTGCCGGTCTCCGAATATCCGCAAGTGGTGCCGCCGACCGTCGTCGTCACCACGCAATATCCCGGCGCCTCCGCGCAGACCGTGTCCGACACGGTCGCGGCCCCCATCGAGCAGGAGATCAACGGCGTCGAGGACATGCTGTATCTCTACAGCCAGGCGACCTCCAACGGCCAGCTCACCATCACCGTCACCTTCAAGCTCGGCACCGACCTCGACAAGGCCCAGGTGCTGGTGCAGAACCGCGTCGCGATCGCGCAGCCGCGGCTTCCTGAGGAAGTCCAGCGCAACGGCGTCACGACGCGCAAGAACTCGCCCGACATCCTGATGGTCGTGTTCATGCTGTCGCCGGACGACACGTTCGACCAGCTCTACATCTCCAACTACGCGCTGCTCCAGGTCCGCGACCAGCTGCTGCGCCTCGACGGCGTCGGCGACATCCAGATCTTCGGCGCGCGCGACTACTCCATGAGGTTGTGGCTTGACCCCGACCGCATCGCCAATCTCGGCCTGACCTCGACCGAGGTGATCGCGGCGATCCGCGCGCAGAACATCCAGATCGCAGGCGGCCAGGTTGCCGAGCCGCCGATCACCGACCGCGCGTTCCAGCCGAATCTCGTGTTCACCGGACGCCTGAAGGATCAGAGACAGTTCGAGGATATCCTGATCAAGGCCGGCTCGGACGGCCGAACCGTGCGTCTACGCGATGTCGCCCGCATCGAGCTCGGTGCGCTCTCCTACTCCACCAACAGCTTCCTGTTGCGCAAATCGGCCGTCGGCATGCTGGTGACGCAGCGGCCCGGGTCGAACGCGCTGGCGACCGCGAAAAGCATCTCCGACACCATGGTCAAGCTGAAGGAGAGTTTTCCGAAAGGCCTCGACTACAATATCGGCTACAATCCGACCGAGTTCATCGCGCAATCCGTCCACGAGCTGATCAAGACCATCTACGAGGCCATGCTGCTTGTGGTCGTCGTGGTGCTCGTGTTCCTGCAGGGCTGGCGCCCGGCGATCATCCCGATCATCGCGATTCCGGTCTCGCTGGTCGGCACCTTTGCGGTGATGGCGGCGCTCGGCTTCTCCATCAACAATCTCACGCTTTTCGGCCTCGTGCTCGCCGTCGGTATCGTCGTCGACGACGCCATTGTGGTGGTCGAGAATGTCGAGCGGCATCTCGAGCATGGCCTCAGTCGGCGCGATGCCGCGCTGAAAACCATGGAGGAGGTCGGCGGCGCGCTGGTCTCGATCGCGCTGGTGCTATGTGCCGTGTTCGTGCCGACGGCGTTCCTTGGCGGCATTTCCGGGCAATTCTTCCAGCAATTCGCCGTCACCATCGCGGTTGCGACCGCGATCTCCTGCTTCTGCTCGCTGACGCTGTCGCCGGCGCTGGCCTCGCTGATCCTCACGCCGCACGAGGAGAAGCGGCCGCCGGCGGCCTGGAACGTCATCGCGCGCGGATGGAATGCCTTCACCGGCGTCTTCAACCGCGTGTTCGACCGGCTGTCGCATGGCTATGCGGGTCTTGCGAATTTCGTGATCCGGCACTCGGTGGTGATGTTGCTGATCTACGTCGTGCTGATCGGCAGCGCCGGCTGGCTGATCGGGACCACGCCGCAGGGCTTCATCCCCGCGCAGGATCGCGGCTACGTCATCGTCTCCGTGCAATTGCCCGGCGCGGCGTCGCTGGCGCGCACCACCGAGATCGTGCGCGAGATCGAGCGGATCGCGCTGGATACCCCGGGCATCATCCGAGTTGCCGTCTTCGCCGGCTTCTCGGGTGCGACGCGCACGCAGCAGGGCAACGCAGCGGCGCTGTTTCCGGTGTTCGATGAACCCGAGGTGCGCCTGAAGAAGGGGCTGACGGCGAACGCCATCACGGCCGAGCTGCGCAAGCGGCTCGCCGCGCTCCAGGGCGCGTTCATCATCGTCATTCCGCCGCCGGCCGTCCCCGGCATCGGCACCGGCGGCGGCTTCACCATCCGCATCCAGGACCGCCAGGGCCGCGGGCCGGAGCTGCTCGCCGCAGCCACCGACGAGCTTGTCGCCGCTGCGCGCAAATCGCCGTCGCTGCTCGGCCCCACGGTGTTCTCGCCGTTCACGGCGAATACGCCGCAACTCTTCGTCGACATCGACCGCACCAAGGCGCAGAAGCTCGGCGTTCCCATCGCCAACGTCAACGACACGATCCAGACCTATTTCGGATCGACCTATGTCAACGACTTCAACCTGTTCGGCCGCACCTATCACGTCACGGCGCAGGCAGACTTCCCGTTCCGGAAAGAGCCAAGCGACCTCGCGCGGCTGCGCACGCGCAACGCCTCCGGCGACATGGTGATGCTGGGCAGCGTGGTCGAGTTCAAGGACGTCTCGGGCCCCGACCGCGTCGCGCGCTACAATCTCTATGCGGCCTCCGAACTGCAGGGCGAGCCGGCGCCGGGCGTCAGCTCGACCACCGCGCTCAACACCATCAAGAAGCTCGCCGACGACATCTTGCCGAGCGGCTTTACCTTCGAATGGACCGACCTGTCCTATCAGCAGATCACCGGCGGCAATGCGGGCCTCTACGTGTTCCCGATCTGCGTGCTGTTCGTCTATCTCGTGCTCGCCGCGCAATATGGCAGCTGGACGCTGCCCTTCGCGGTGATCCTGATCGTGCCGATGTGCCTGCTCGCCGCCACCATCGGCGTGCGAATCATGGGGCAGGACGTCAACGTCCTGACCCAGATCGGCTTCGTGGTGCTGGTGGGGCTAGCTGCAAAGAACGCGATCCTGATCGTCGAGTTCGCGCGCGACATCGAGAACGAAGGCAAGCCGCGGCTGGAGGCCGTGATCGAGGCCTGCCGCCTGCGTTTGCGGCCGATCCTGATGACGTCCTTCGCCTTCATCCTCGGCGTCCTGCCGCTGGTGATCTCGAGTGGCTCCGGCTCGGAGATGCGGCAGGCGGTCGGCGTTGCCGTGTTCTTCGGCATGATCGGCGTGACGCTGTTCGGGCTGCTGTTCACCCCGATCTTTTACGTCGTGGTGCGGAACCTCGCCGAAGGGCGGCGCGACAAGAAGCCGGAGGTGGCGGCCTGACGATGGTCAGGTTGCCATCGGCACCTCCACACCCACCGCTGTCGTCCCCGCGAAGGCGGGGACCCATAACCCCAGGGAGAAGTGGTGGCGCGAAGGGGGTAACCACGAGTCTTCGTCAAACCACTCCCTGTGGTTATGGGTCCCGGATCTTCGCTTCGCTCGTCCGGGACGACAGCTGTTGTTTGGCGCGCTCCCTCCATACTAACGACCAACATGAAATGGATGGGCAGGGCCGGGGTTCTTCACTACTATCCGCGCGATTTCAAAACAGAACACTGCTGGGAGCTAACTCATGAAATCATCCCTTTTGGCCGCCGTCGCAATGTCGGCCCTGCTGCTGGCGGCACCGGCCTCCGCGCAAGGCGTCAAGATCGGCATCCTCAACGATCAGTCCGGCGTCTATGCCGACTATGGTGGCAAATGGTCGGTCGAGGCCGCCAAGATGGCGATCGAGGATTTTGGCGGCGAGGTTTTGGGCCAGAAGATCGAGCTCGTCACCGCCGACCACCAGAACAAGCCTGACCTTGCGACCTCGATCGCCCGGCGCTGGTATGACGTCGAGAACGTCGACATGATCACGGAGCTGACGACCTCCTCGGTCGCGCTCGCGGTCCACGAGCTTTCCAAGGAGAAGAAGAAGGTCGACATCGTCGTCGGCGCCGCGACCTCGCGGCTCACCGGCGATGCCTGCCAGCCCTACGGCTTCCACTGGGCCTATGACACCCGCGCGCTCGGCGTCGGCACCGGCGGTGCGCTGACCAAGGCCGGCGGCGACACCTGGTTCTTCCTCACCGCGGACTACGCCTTCGGCTATGCGCTGGAGAAGGACACCAGCGAGATCGTCACCGCCAATGGCGGCAAGGTGGTCGGCTCGGTGCGCGTGCCGCTCAACTCCTCCGACTTCTCCTCCTTCCTGCTGCAGGCGCAGAGTTCGAAGGCGAAGATCGTCGGTCTCGCCAATGCCGGCCTCGACACCACCAACTCGATCAAGCAGGCGGCCGAGTTTGGCATCGTCTCCGGCGGCCAGAAGCTCGCGGGCCTCCTGATGACGCTTGCCGAGGTGAACGGCCTCGGTCTTCAGGCCGCGCAAGGTCTGGTGCTGACCGAGGGCTATTACTGGGATCTCAACGACAAGACCCGCAATCTCGGCGAACGCTTCCTCAAGCGCACCGGCCGGATGCCGAGCATGATCCATGCCGGCACCTATTCGGCGACGCTGAGCTACCTGAAGGCGGTCAAGGCCGCCGGCACCAAAGACCCGGAGGCCGTTTCCAAGAAGCTGAAGGAGCTACCGGTCAACGACGATTTCGCGCAAGGCGGCAAGGTGCTCGAGAACGGCCGCATGGTCCACGACATGTATCTGTTCGAGGTCAAGAAGCCCTCGGAGTCGAAGAAGCCCTGGGATTATTACAAGCTGCTCGCCACCGTTCCCGGCGACAAGGCGTTCTTCTCCGCCAAGGACAGCGGCTGCCCGCTGACGAAGTGACGCGTAGCGTCATTCCGGGGCGATGCGAAGCATCGAACCCGGAATCTCGAAGCTCCGAGTCCGGCGCCAGCGCCACACATTCCGCTGTCGTCCCGGACAAGCGCGCCTCAAGCGCGCGCCGATCCGGGACCCATAACCACAGGCCGGTGTGGTTACGGAGACTCGGAGTTACCAGCTCGCGCCAAACTACTCCCTGTGGATATGGGTCCCGGATCGGCGCTTCGCTTCGCTGCGCTTGTCCGGGACGACGACTGAGATTGAGGCGCGACCTTCCCTCACACCATCCGCAACACCACCGCGCCCAACGCCCCCGCCCACAGCGCGATTGCGGCCAGCGCCTGGATCGCGAAACCCGGGCCGCGTTTTGCGGCGGCCTGCGAATAGCCGATGAAATAGACGATGCGGCCGATGATCCACACCGCGCCGATCCCGGCCGCAACGGCATCGCCGATATAGATCGCGAACAACCAGAGTGCCGGCAGGAAGATCGGCATCCATTCCAGCGTGTTCATCTGGATGCGGAACGCGCGCTCGAAATCCGGATGGCCCGACATCGCCGGCACCTTGACGCCGGTTTGGGTGCGCGAGCGCGAGACGTTGATGCAGGTGAAGAAATAAAATGCGATCGCCAGCAGCGTGACGAGAGCGGTGAGATGATACATCGCGAATCCCCTTAGAGACCGCGCTTCAATAGCCCGTCAACTCGAGATAGCCAACGCCGTCATGCGTGCCGGCAAAGCTGATCGGGCCCTCCCAATAGGAGAAGCCCGTCCCCATCCATGCCTTCGGATTGAGCGGCTTGCAAAGAATCGAGAACGAGCGCGAGGGAATCGCGATCTGCCATTCCACCGGCAGCTTGCGGCCCGCGACCTCGGCCGTTGCTTTCGGACTCATCTGGATATCATTGCCCGCAATCATCTGTGTGTCGCCGGCGGCGCTGATCCAGTTGCCGAACGGATAATCCTTGCCGTCCTTCTGGCGCAGCCGGTACAGCATCAGCTTGTCGCCGGATGCGAGATGCAGCGACAGCCAGTCCCAGCCGGTCTGGTCGGCATCGAGCGGCTGGCTGCTCCATTCGCGGTCCATCCAGGCTTGCCCGGAAACATCGACAGGCTTGTCGTCGATGGTGAGCGTGCCGCGCGCACGATAGAACGGCTGGCTGTAATAATACGACGCCTGTCCGCGCTCCGATTTGCGGCTGTAGCCGTGGTCGCCCTGCAGCACCACCGGACGATCGGCCTCCAGCGTCAACGCGTAGCTGAAGTCGGTGCCCGAGGCCTTCAGCGTCAACGGCGCCAAGATGTGGTCGCCGGTCTTTTCAAAACCTTTCATCTCCCAATCATCGATCCAGGCCGCGAACGGCTTGTCCGTGACGTCGGCCTGTCCGATCCCGCCGCGCGAAAACACTTCGCTGAAGCGGTGCGTGCCTGCGCGCGTCACTGCGGCATGCGCCATCCAGATCTGCTGATTGGCCCAGCCTTCGCCTTGCGGCCCCGGCCGCGCCGCCTGCCGAAACAGCGTCCATTGCAGGCCGCACGCCGCGCCGCTGCTGTCGATGAGATTCGCCGTGAGATACCACCATTCGATGCGAAACTCCGGATGCGGCCCGTGATCGGCTGGGAAAGCAAAGGCCTTTCCCGGCGTCACCTTGGCAAAGCCGTCGGCGGTCTCGCCGAGCCCGGCATAACCTTGCGCGCTGGCGCGGCGTGCGAGAGCGAGTGCGGCGAGGCCGCCGGCAAAGGCGCGCCGGGAGATCCGATCAGCGCTCATTGGCAAACACCTTGACGAGGCTCGCCGGCTGCATCCGCGCCAGCCGCACCATCGGCAGCAGCGCTGCAAGCAGCGAAGCGAGCAGCGCCACCGCAACCAGCTCGACCAGTTGCAGCGGAAAGACGTGGAACGGCAGCCGCCAGCCGAACGCCTTTACGTTCACGATCGCGATCAGGCACCACGCCACCAGGAGCCCGAGCGGCACGGCCAGGAGCGAGGTGAACAGCGCGACCGACAGCGTCTTGGTCAACTCGATCGCGGCAAGGCGCGGCCGCGTGATGCCGACCGCCCACAGCGGCGCGAGCTGCGGCAGGCGCGAGTTCGCCAGCGTCAGCAGGCTGGTCAGGAGCGCAATGCCGGCGACGCCGAGCGTGAAGGCGTTCAGCGCCGACGTGACGGCAAAGGTGCGATTGAAGATGCGGATCGATTCCGCCTTCACCGTCGCCTGGTCGGCGACGCTGCGATCGTCGAGCGCGAACTGCTTCTGCAGCGCCGCGATCAGGCCGGCGATATTGTCCTTCGCGACGATCAGGCCAATCCGGGTCTGCGGCGTCTGCGGAAAATGCCGGATCAGCGCCGCGACATTCACCGCGAGCTGGCCCTTGGGGTTGCCGTAATCGGCATAGATGCCGACGATGTCGAGCTCCCACGTCCCGCCCGGCGCCGGCACCTCGATCACATCGCCGACGCGGACGTTGAGGCGGCGGCTGAGCTGCTCGCTGATGAAGGCGGCATTGCCCGGCACGAGCTGAGTCCAGGCGCGCGGCGCGGTCTCCAGCAGCGGCCAGCGCTCGCGATAGAGCGGGTGGTCGGGCAGGCCGAACAATTCCACCGGCTGGCCCTGAACCTGCGTCTCGGCGCGTCCGCCCGACAGGATCGCCTGTACGTCGCTGCGCTCCTTCAGCCAGTTGCGGATCGCAACGCCCTGCGAATTGTCGGCCGCGCTGATGTAGACGTCGGCGGCGAGCCGCCCGTTGAGCCAGCCGATGAAGGTGCGGCTGAAGGTTTCCACCATGGTGGACACCCCGACATTGACGGCGAGCGCGAGCAGCAACGCCATCAGCGCCAGCGACAGTCCCGACAGCTGTTGCCGGCTATCCGCCCAGAACCACAGCGATAGCGGACCTTGCGCCGTGCGCTGGCCGGCGAGCAGGATGATTTCGAGGAAGGCCGGCAGGATCAGCGCCGCACCTAACATCAGCGCCGCCAGCACGCCGAATCCCGCGATCAGCGACACGCCGTAATGAAGCAGCAGCAGCGCAACCGCGAACACGGCGCCGGCGGCAAGGCTCTGCAGAATCAGCCAGCGCCGCTGCCGCTGCTGCCAGGCGCGCGGCTGCGCCGTCGCCAGCACCGGCATCCTGATCGCCTTGATCAGGCTGGTCGCCGCCGCAACAAGCGCGCCCGCAATGCTGATGCCGATCCCGGCGAGCCACCATTCAGGCCGCAATGTGAGTTGCCCCGGGATCTGCGCGCCGTAGAGCCCGCGCAGCGAGGCCGCGACATCGGGGAGAAGCGCCGCCGCGATGAAATAGCCACAGACGAGCCCGATCAATCCTGCGACCAGCGCCAGCGCCACCAGCTCGATCACCAGCACCGTGTTGACCAGCCGCGCCGAGGCACCGCAGGCCCGCAAGGTGCGCAGCATCGGCAGCCGCTGCTCGAAGGCGAGGCCCACGGCCGAATTGACGATGAAGAGGCCGACGAAGAACGACAACAGGCCGAAGGCCGTGAGGTTGAGATGAAAACTGTCGGTGAGGCGCTCGAGCTCCGTCTCCGCATTCGGCTCGACCCGTTGCAACTGATCGCCGACGACGTCTTGCAGCGGCGCCGGCTTGCCCTTCGGCTTGCCGATGAGGAGCCGCGAGACCTGATCTGGCTTGTTCAGCAGCCGCTGCGCCACGCCGATATCGACCACTAGCACATCGGGTACGAGCTGCGGCAGCACGCGCAGCGGCGGCAGCTTTGCGCCGCTGCTGATCGGTGGCGCCGCGCCCTCCTGCTCCTGCAGATCGCTCAGCGTCTCCCGCGCCACCAATGTCTGACCGGGCGGGGCAACGAAGCCGCTCAAATCAGAGGCTCCAGGGCGCGGCGCGTTGCCGACATCGGTCGGCAAAGTCACCGGTTCGATGCCGAGCAGCCGCACCGAGCGTCCGTTGACCTGGACGCGTCCTTCCAGCACTGGCGAGACCGGCCAGCCGGCGCGGCGGAGCTTGACGAACAAGTCTTGGGAGAACGTCGCCGCATTCGGCGCCACCAGCATGGCCGTGCGCACGCCGCCGAATGTCGCCGCGGCGCGGTCATAGGCGTTGCGGGCCTGCTGGTTGATCGCCTGCACGCCGCTCCACAAGGCGGTCGCCGCGATCAGGCCGATCAGGAGCGTTGCGAACTGCATCTTGTGACGCCGCCAATGGCTGAGCAGCACGGCGAGGACCCACAGCGCGCGTCTCATGCGATCCGCCCCGCATGCAGGGTGACGTGGCGGTCGAGCGTGCCGGCCAGATGCAGGCTGTGCGTCACCATCAGGAAGCCGCAGCCGGTGCGCGCGACGAGGTCGCGCGTCAGCGCCAGCACGTCGTCGGCGGTGTCTTCGTCCAGATTGCCGGTCGGCTCGTCCGCGAGCAGCAGCGAGGGCTTTGTCGCGAGCGCGCGGCCGATCGCGACGCGCTGCTGCTGGCCGCCCGATAATTGCTCCGGATAACGCCTGAGCAGCTGGCCGAGCCCGAGCCGCTCGACCAGCTCTTTGGTCCAGGCCGCATCATGCCGGCCGGCGATCCGCGCCTGGAAGGCGAGATTGTCGGCGACCGAGAGAGACGGGATCAGGTTGAACTGCTGGAACACGAGGCCGATGCGGTCGCGCCGCAGCTCTGCGCGCCCGGCGTCGGAGAGCTTGGTGACCTCGATATCCTCCAGCCGGATCGAGCCGCCGTCGGCGGCATCGAGGCCGGCGATCAGGTGCAGCAGCGTGCTCTTGCCGCTGCCGGACTCGCCGGTCAGCGCCACGCGCTCGCCTGCCCTAAGGTCGAGATCGACGCCGCGCAGCACGTGAACCGGCTCACCGGCCGAGGCGAAGGTCTTGGAGAGATTTCGGATAGTCAGCACGATGAATGGCGCCGGGCGGAATTAACGGAAATGTTGCGTAGCACACTTGGTGGGGAAATGCCGGGGTTGCGTTGCTGTCGCAGCCGTTGTTAGCTTCACGAAGGCCAAATCAAAAAAGTGCCAAAAAACACAGACGGGGAGAATCATGAGCGCTCAGGGAATGCCGTCCGCGGCGGGTACGACGGCAGGGACGTCCAAAGAAACGCCGAAGGGCGCCTGGACCGTCACGTTTCTGCTCTTTCTCTTCATGCTGGTAAACTTCGCCGACAAGATCGTCGTCGGCCTCGCCGGCGTGCCGATCATGACCGACATGAAGCTCAGCGCCGAGCAATTCGGCCTGCTCGGCTCCTCGTTCTTCTTCCTGTTCTCGATCTCGGCCATCGTCGTCGGCTTCATCGTCAACAAGGTGCCGACGCGCTGGGTGCTGCTCACGCTGGCCGTGATCTGGGCGCTGGCACAGTTTCCGATGGTCGGCACCGTCTCTTTCACCACGCTCCTGATCTGCCGCATCGTGCTCGGCGCGGGCGAGGGTCCGGCCTTCTCGGTCGCCGCGCACGCGATCTACAAATGGTTCCCCGACGAGAAGCGCACGCTGCCGACCGCGATCCTGTCGCAAGGCTCGGCCTTCGGCGTCATCCTCGCGGTGCCGGCGCTGAACTGGGTCATCGTCAATCACTCCTGGCACTATGCCTTCGGTGCCCTTGGCGTCGTAGGCCTGATCTGGGTTGCGGCCTGGCTCGCGCTCGGCAAGGAAGGGCCGCTCGAGAGCACGCAGGTCTCGGCCGCGACCGAGCCGGCGATTCCCTACCTGCAGCTTCTCACCTCGCGCACCTTCATCGGCTGCGTCGCGGCGACCTTCGGCGCTTACTGGGCGCTGTCGCTCGGCCTCACCTGGTTCACGCCTTTCATCGTCAAGGGTCTCGGCTTCTCGCAGAGCCAGGCTGGCTTCATCTCGATCCTGCCCTGGGTGTTCGGTGCCACCATCGTGATTCTCACGGGGTGGATCTCGCAGGTGATGATGGCCCGCGGCTACAACACCCGCATCGCCCGCGGCGTGCTCGGCGCGGTGCCGCTGGTGATCGGCGGGCTGATCCTGGCGATGATGCCGCATGTCCAGGGCGCGAGCTTCCAGATCGTCCTGCTCGTGGTCGGCACCGGCCTGTGCGGCGCGATCTACGTCGTCTGCCCGCCCATGCTCGGCGAGTTCACGCCGGTATCGCAGCGCGGCGCCATCCTCGCGATCTACGGAGCGCTCTACACGCTCTCGGGCATCATCGCGCCGAACGTGATGGGCACCGTGATCCAGCACGCCGGCAGCATGCTCGATGGCTACATGACCGGCTTCAGCATCAACGCCGCCGTCATGGTCGGCTCTGGCCTGCTCGGCCTCTTGCTGCTCTGGCCGAACACGGAAAAGGCGAGGCTCACGGGTGGTGCGGCGGCGCAGCCCGCCCCGCTGAAAGGCGCGGTCTCGCCGACGTAAGCGGGCTGCAAGGCAAGCTGTTCGCCCCAACCACAACTGTCGTCCCGGACAAGCGCAGCGAAGCGGAGCGCCGATCCGGGATCCATAACCACAGGGAGAAGTTTGGCGGAAGCTCGTAACTCCGAGTCTTCGCCAAATTTCTCCCTGTGGTTATGGGTCCCCGCGTTCGCGGGGACGACAGCGGGGAGTGAGGCGCGGCTTGTGCGCCTCAGCGACAGCCCTCGCCTAATTCATCCCCTGCGCGCCACGAATCAGCTTGCCCGGCCGCTGCCCCGTGGCCTCGCCGTGCCGCCGCGTCAGCACGCCCGACACGATCGTCGCCTCATAGCCGTCGACATCCTGCAACAGCCTGCGACCGCCGACCGGCAGATCGTAATGCACCTTCGGCGGATGCAGGTGCAGGCGGTCGTAGTCGATCACGTTGACGTCGGCCTTGTAGCCGGGCGCGATAAGCCCGCGATCGGTGAGGCCGACCGAGAGCGCGGTCTTGCGCGACTGCGCGGCGACCACGAACGGGATCGTCAGCTTCTCGCCGCGCTTGCGGTCGCGCGTCCAGTGCGTCAGCAGATAGGTCGGGAAGCTGGCATCGCAGATGATGCCGCAATGCGCGCCGCCGTCGGACAGGCCCGGCACCGATTGCGGATCGATCAGCATCTCGCGCGTCGCATCGAGATTGCCGTCGGCATAATTGAGGAACGGCACGTAGAGCATGCCGCGGCCCTCTCCCGACAGCATCGCATCATAGGCGAGCTCCTCCGGCTGGCGGCCCTGCCTGCGCGCCTGCGGGCCCAGCGCGTTCTCCGGCGGCTGCTCGTAGTCGGGGGGATCGCCGAGCAGGAACATCTTGTCGTAGTTCGGACGGAAGAACAGCGGATCGTCGGTCGACGTCGCCGTCTCGCTGAGGATCGCCTTGCGCACCTCGCTCTGGTGCAACCGCGCCAGCCGCTCCGTCAGCGGCAAATGCGCGATCGCCTTGTAGCTCGGATGGGTCTGGAACGGGTTTCGCGACAGCTCGAGCCCGAGCAGGAGGCCGACCGGGCGTGCCGCGATCTGCGCGGCGATGGAAAGGCCGCGCTTGGCCGCCGCATTGATCTCGTCCAGCGTCTGGCGCCAGCGGTCGGGCGCCTTGTCGTTCTGCGTGATCGAGAACGAGATCGGGCACTTCGTGGCGTCCGCGACCCGCAGCATCATCGGCAGATCTTCGTGGATGGTCGAGAGATCAAGCACGAATTGCAGCACGCTGCGGCCCTCGCGATGCATCGCGCCGGCGATCGCGGTCAGCTCGTCCTCGCCGGCTTTCAGCGTCGGGGTGAAATCGCCGGTCGAGGTGCGGTGGTTGAGCGTGCGGGAGGTCGAGAAGCCGAGCGCGCCGGAGCGCACCGCCTCGCCCGCGAGCTTCGCCATCGCAGCGTTGTCCTCGGCGGTCGAGGGATCGCGGCGCGCGCCGCGCTCGCCCATGACATAGACGCGCAGCGCGGCATGCGGCAGCTGCGCGCCGACATCGATGTCGAAATCGCGCTTGGACAGCCAGTTCATGTAATCCGGAAAGCTCTCCCAGGCCCAGGGAATGCCGGCACTCAGCACTGGTTCCGGAATGTCCTCGACGCCTTCCATCAGCTGGATCAGACGGGTGTGATCGGCGGGCTTGCACGGCGCGAAGCCGACGCCGCAATTGCCCATGATCGCCGTGGTGACGCCGTTCTGCGAGGACGGCGTGATGTCCTGGCTCCAGGTGACCTGGCCGTCGTAATGGGTGTGCACGTCAACGAAGCCCGGCGTCACCAGTTTTCCGCGCGCGTCGATCTCTTCTTGTCCCTTCGCCGAAACTTTCCCGACCTCACTGATCCTGCCGCCGGAGATCGCGACGTCAGCCTCGAACAGCTCGCCGCCGCTTCCATCCGCAACAGTGCCGCCGCGGATCACGAGATCAGGGGTGCTCATGGTGTTTCTTCCCGTTTTGTCTTGTTGTGTTGTGTTTTGCTCGTCTCTCTCAGCCGTCGTCCCGGACAAGCGAAGCGCAGATCCGGGACCCATAGCCACAGGGAGGTGTTTGGCGAAGACTCGGAGTTACCGGTCTTGCACTACGACTCCTCCCTGTGGTTATGGGTCCCCGCGTTCGCGGGGACGACAGTTGAATTTGTAGCGATATTGACCGCTCAATTCGCCTTACCTTGCGCCCGCCGCTCGGTGAACGGCGACAGCACCACCGTCGCCAGCATGAAGATCACGGAGGCCCCGAACACCCAGTGCGGCGCGCTTTGGTCCATGATCCAGCCGAACAGCAGCGGCGAGACGATGCCGCCGAGATTGAAGCCGGTGGAGACGATGCCGAAGGCGCGCCCGGCGGCGCCGGGAGGCGCGGCGTTGCGCACCAGCATGTCCCGCGACGGGGCGATCACGCCGGAGAGGAAGCCCGCGGTCGCCATCGTCGCGGTCAAGACCCAGCCGGGCAGCGTGACCAGCGCGATCAGCAGCACGATCGCTGCGTTGGCGGCAAAGCAGGCGGCGGCGACATAGCCGTGATGCTCGGTGTAATCGGCGAGGAAGCCGCCCGCGAGCACACCCACGGCGCTGCAGCCAAGGAACGCCGTCAGCGCGACATTGGCGATCGAATAGGACGCCCCATAGCCGCTCATCAGCGCCACCACGCCGAAATTGTTGATGCCGGCGACCGACAGGCTGAGCAGCGTGAACAGCACAGTGAGCATGATCAGCGCCGGCGTGATCACGGCCTGCTTCGGCGCGGCTGCGTGGCCCGGCTTCTTCTTGTGCGCGCCGGCTTCGGGGATGCCCATGGCCACCAGCAGCAGCGCCACCAGGATGGCGATCGCGCCCGAGGCGATCAGCGCGCCGACACCGCCGGACACCGTGACCAGCGCAGCCACGATCGCCGGCGTCACCGCGCCGCCGAGATAGCCGGCAAAGGTGTGGACCGAGAAGGCACGGCCCATCCGTGCCTCGTCCATGTGCTCGGCGAGGATGGCGTAGTCGGCGGGGTGATAGACGCTGTTGGCGAGTCCGAGCAGCACCGCGCAGGCGATCAGCGCGGGGTAGCTGAGATGCAGGCCGAGCAGGATCAGCGCGAGGCCGCCGAGCGTGAGGCCGCACAGCAGAAGCTTCCGCGCGCCAAAATGGTCGACGAGATAGCCGGTCGGCGCCTGCGTCAGCCCCGACACCACCGCGGACACGGTCAGCGCAAAGCCGAGTTCGACATAGCCGACGCCGAGCTTCTCCTTCAGGAACGGAAACAGCATCGGCAGGACCAGCAGATGGAAATGGCTGACCCAATGCGCGATCGAGATTCCCGTCAGGGTACGCAGCGCGCTGTCCGCCTTGCCTTGTTGCGGTGCGGCGAGAACATCGGCCATTGCAGTTCCGTTTTCACATCCTGGAGGGGATGGGCAAACTATCGGGGAGAGCGGTTATTTGTCCATGAACGCAGGCGCATGGCAGGTAGTGCGGGTGGGGGCTGCATCCCCGCTGTCGTCCCTGCGTTCATGGGGACGACAGCGGTGTTTGGGGCTACCCCCTCACAACGGCTCGTCGTCATTGCCGTAGCGATCCCGCTTCGGCGTGGCGATGTCGCCGTCCTCGTAGTCGTCGTCGAAATCGCGCGGAGGCGGGGGTGTCTTTGCCTTGTCGTCAGCCGTCTTCGTCTTCGGCGGCTCGCTTGGCTTGGCGGTTTTGGCCATGGCTGGTCCCGGATGGTGATGCTGCACCCGATTCTATCCGGAAAATATGTGGGCTTCCTGATCTGCCGCAAGACGGGGTGTCAACGCACCACCGGCCCGCCCGCCTTCTTCCAGGCATCGATGCCGCCGGCAATGTGCGCGGTGTTCGATAATCCCGCATCCTTCGCGGCGGCCACCGCCATCGCCGAGCGCTCGCCGAAGGCGCAGAAGAACACGACTCGGCGGCCCGTGGCGGCGGCGACCTCGCGCAGCATGCCGCCGGGCTTCAGGCTCTCCTCGACCGACGGATAGGGCGTGTGCAGCGCGCCTTCGAGCATGCCGTGCTTCATGCGCTCATTGGTCTCGCGGAGATCGACAAGCAGGATGTCGGGCCGGTGGAGCGAACGGATCGCCTCCGCGGCGCTGAGCGCGCGGCCTTCCTTCTCCAGTTCCTCCTGATGCAGGCCGACGCGCATGTTGGCGGGCACCGCCACGTCCATCATCTTCGGATTGGGCAGCTTCAGGTTCGCCATCAGCTCGATATATTCGTCGACCGAGCGCACCTGGAGCCGCGGATTGTAGCGCTTCTCCTCGCCGATGGTGGAGACGGTGTCGCCCTTGTAGTCGTGCGCCGGAAACACCATCGTCTCATCAGGCAGTTTCAGCAGCCGGTTGAAAATCGACTCATACTGCGCGCGCGAAGAACCGTTCTGGAAATCGGTGCGGCCGGTGCCGCGGATCAACAGCGTATCGCCGGTGAAGACGCGGTCGCCCATCAGATAGGAATAGGAGTCGTCGGTGTGGCCGGGCGTGTACATCACGTCGAGCGACAAGCCCTCGATCGTCACCTTGTCGCCATCGGCAACCCGCATCGCCACCACGTCGGCCTTGGTCTGGTCGCCCATCACGGTCATGCAATGGGTGCGGTCGCGCAGCTCGCCGAGCCCGGTGACGTGGTCGGCATGCAGATGAGTGTCGACCGCCTTGACCAGCTTGAGGTCGAGCTCGCGCAGCAGCTGGCAATAGCGATCGACCTTCTCCAGCACGGGATCGAGGATCAACGCCTCGCCACCGGGGCGGCTCGCGAGCAGATAGCTGTAAGTGCCCGAAACGCTGTCGAAGAGCTGGCGGAAGATCATGGGCAGGCCCCGGTGTGGAACTGATTTCGAGGATTCTACTACGGGGCGGGGCAGAAAGAGAAGCAATTCACTGTGTAGACGGTAAAATTTGGAAGATTTTTATTCTGCGAGGGGCCGCCCTACCCACCGCTGTCATCGCCCGGCTTGACCGGGCGATCCAGTATTCCACAGACGTTCGTGAAATACGGAGGGGCCGCGGCGTACTGGATTCCCCGCCTTCGCGGGGAATGACACCGGGTGTGGCGAGGCGGCGCCGCCCCAAACTCCGGACGGGCTTACGGCCTCACCACCGTGTACCCGTTCTCCGCCAGGAACAGGATCTGCCCGACCCCGACCTGCACCGGTGTCGCCGCCGGAATGAACTCCGGCCGCTTCCCGGTCTCCCGCTCGATCGTGTCGACCGTGTTGAGGCAGATGTCGAAGCGCACGCCCTGCGCGATCAGGCTCTCGACCTGCTTGCGGCGCTCGCTGCCTGACAGCAGAAGATCGATGCCGGGACCGAATGCGACGACCTCGATCGCAACCTTGTCGGGATCGTAGGCTTTCAGGAGATTGTTGGCTACGCTGAGCACCAGCGCCTGCTTCTTCGCATCGCCGTCGGAGAGCTGGAGCACGATCTTGTGCTCGGCGAACGGCTTGTCCTGGAGCGGCACCTGCTGGGCAAAAGCCTGCGGCATCGTCATCCAGGCGAGCAGCATCAGCACGCGAAGAATTTGCGACCGCATCATCCCTATCCCGCAATGCCCGGATTGCCCTCGACGCCCTTCAGCGTGACGCCGCTGCCGAGCCGTTCCTGAAGCATCCGGCCCGAGCGCAGATATTTGGCGACGACATCCCACACCGGTGCGCCCTGCTGGCCGTTGACCGAGGCCCAGCCCGCGACCTTGTAGCGGTGGCTCGCATTGATCGCCTTGCCGCCACTGAGCTTCAGCTCCGAGATGCGGCTGCCGATCGCGTTCGTCGGGCTGCAGGTGTAGCTGAGCCCGCCGGCGCGCACCATGTCGCCGCCCTGCTGGTAATAGGGATCGGCGTTGAAGAGGTTGTCGCAGATGTCTTCCAGCACGTTCTTGATCTCTGCGCCGGTCATCTCCTGCACATAGGTCTCGGGATAGCTGATCGCGGTCTCCGCGAGCACATCCTCCATGGTCAGCGCCTGGCCCGACAGCGCGGTGACGCCCCAGCGGAAACCCGGCGACAGCGCGATCTCGGCGTCGAGCTCGGTGCGCAGCGCAGTGCAGATCAGCTCGTCCATGGGCCCGGCGAAATTGTCGCGGCGATAGAGCAGGCGATCCGGGGTGGCGATCTTCTCCGCCCAGTCGGTCACATGCGGCGCGCGCAGCCGGCCGATCAATTCGGCCATGGCCGGATCGGGCTTGAGCAGCTCGGAATAGACAGGCAGCAGATGATATCTGACGTCGCCGACCTTGCCCTTCTCGAGCGCGAGATCGAGCACGCCAAGAAACTTCCCGTTGGAGCCGGCATTGGTGACGAGCGTGGTGCCGCCGGCATTGGTCACGGCAATCGGCTGCGGCACGGCGTCATGGGTATGGCCGCCAAGGATGACGTCGATGCCGGTGACGCGGCTTGCGAGCTTGAGATCGACGTCCATGCCGTTGTGCGAGAGCAGGATGACCGCATCGACCTTGTCGGTGCTGCGCAGGCCGTCGACGTGTTTCTGCAGCTCTTCCTCGCGGATGCCGAAGGTCCAGTCGGGCGTGAAGCGCTTGGGATGCGCGATCGGCACATAGGGAAACGCCTGGCCGATGATCGCGACGCGATGGCTGCCGAGCTCCTTGATCACCGAGGGCTTGAACACGCGCCCGCTGGCCTTGTCGAAGGCGGGCGCATCGTTGAACGCGGCTTCCTCGGTGAGGAAAACGTTCTGCGCCAGAAACTCGCCCTTGAAGCGCTCGAGATTGTCGCGCAGCGCCTGCTCGCCATAGGTGAATTCCCAATGGCCGGTCATCGCCTCGATGCCGAGCAGGTTGGCGACCTCGACCATGTCGCGGCCCTGCATGGTGTTGGCAAGCCCGGTGCCCTGCCAGAGATCGCCACCGTCGACGAGCACCGAGCGCTTCTCGCCGGCATCGCCGCGCAAACGGTCGATCAGCGTCTTCAGATGGGCAAAGCCGCCGAGCTTGCCGAAGCGGCCCGCGGACTTCTCGAACTCGAAGCAGGTGAAGGCGTAGGCATCGGCGCTGTCGGACCGGATGCCGAACCGCTCCAGGAAAGCGCGGCCGACCAGATGCGGTGGTCGCCCCGCCATCTCGCCGATGCCGATATTGACGCTGGGCTCGCGGAAATAGACCGGGTTGAGCTGCGCATGCGTGTCGGTGGTGTGCAGGATCCGCGCATTGCCGAACCGTTCGAGGTCGTAAATGCTCGCGGTCTCGGCGCCGCGCGCAAGCCGGGGCAGGCTGAGCGAGGTGGCGACAGCGGCTGTACTCTTCAGGAAATCGCGGCGGCGGATGGCCATCCCAGATTCTCCGCGCCTATGCTCGGCTACGACAGTTCAACGTGCTCAAGTCTAAAGCATGATCCGGAAAAGCGCGCAGCGGTTTTCCGAAAAGATCATGCTCAAACAAACAGCTCAAGCGCCATGGCGATCCTAATCGCATCGCGCTCTAGCGGATTTCCATGGCCTTCCAGGCTTCTTTTTCGGACGTCGCCTGGACAATCGACGCCTTCGCCAGCGCCTCGGCTTCCTTCGAGGCGGCAACCGCGCGGTCGAAATCGCCGCCATCGGCCGCCTTCTTGGCGGCGGCGAGCGCCGATACGGTCACGGTCCACTGGTTGCGCATGCCGGCTGCCTCCTTGGAGGCGGCCTCGGCGGCAGCATAGGCCGCCTTGTAGTCCACCTCATTGGCCGCGCGCGCGGATGGCGCGAGGCTCACGGCGAGTAGCATGGCCAAGGCAAGTGACAGCTTCATGGCCGCGCTCATGGTCGTGCCCCTGGGCCTGAAATCGGCAGGCCGTTGGCGACGTAGGAGAGGAAATACTCGACGTCGCGATATTCATCCGACTGCGGCTCCAGGGGAACCGCGCGGGTCTGGCTGTTGCAGGTGACGAAGCGGCGGCTGATCGTGCCCATGCCGCTCCATTCGGAGCGGTAGATCGGCATCGCGTTGAGGATGCCGAGCGCGGGCGCCAGGATCTCGGCGCGGATGCGCTCGCCCGGGCTCTGCACATGGCAGCTCGCGCAGGAGAAATTCAGCTGGCCGCGGCGGGTGTAGAAATAGCGCTTGCCGTTCTCGAAGGCTTCGAGCGCGCGGGGATCGTCGGGAATCTTGATGTCCATCGGCTTGCCGCGCGAGGTGAACGCCATGTAGGCGGTCAGCGAGGCCATCTCGTCCTTGACGTAGGAATAGGGGGCTTCCCCATTGGCCTCGCGGCAGCGGTTGAGCGCAAGCTCCAGCGTGACGACCTTGCCTTCCCCGGTGTCGAAATAGGGATAGTTTTGGCGGATGCCGATGCCGCCGTTCGGGAAGCAGTCGGCATAGGTCTTGCCGTTCTTGAACGGCGTCGCGAACATCTCCTTGCCGGCATCGAGCGCGAACTCGTAAGGCGGGAATTCCTCCTTCTCCTGCCACTGCCGCTTCATGTCGGCGTTCATGGAGTAGGGACCGTTGACGAAGTCCTCGTGCTTCACGTCCGCAAACTTCTGAAAGAAGAAGTTCTGGAACGTCTTGGCATCGGCAACCGGATCGACCTTGTCGGCCGCGACCACGCGCGGCGAGGTCAGCGCGAACGCGACCAGCGCGGCGCTGAGCGAGCCAAGCAGGAGCGAGGTGCGGGCCTTCATCACGAAATCTTCGCGGTGGTCGTGTCCGACGCACCCTTGTTGTCGGTCCAGGAGATCTTGAGCTCGTCGCCTTTCTTGGCGCCCTTGAAGCTGAACTTGACGTAGGGGTCCTTGGAGACCGCTGTGCCCCAATCGGCGACGAAGACGTCCTTGCCGTTGCATTCGAACTTCAGCCGCTGGATGAAGTGCGCAGGGATCAGCTCGCCCTTGGAGTCCTTGACGAGACCGGTGTCCATGGGGTGCTGGATCAGTGTCTGCACCTCGGTGATATCGCCGTTGGCGGTGGCGCGGACGCGAATGCTGGATGCCATGTCGATTGTCCTCGCTTAACCGCCGCAGCCGCCGACGGTGACCTTGACCTCTTTGGTCGCGCTGTAGAGCTTGCCGTCGGCTTCCACGATCGCGGTCACGTTGGTGGTCTTGGCCATCTTCAGGCGATTGGCAACGCTCGGCAGCGTGCCCTCGGGAATCCTGTAGGACGCCGCGAGCGCGTTCGGGTTCTCGGCAACGAAGAACGAGATCGAGGTGACCTTGTCGAGCGTCGTCGTCACCGAGATCGGCACCACGCCGCCATTCTCGGCGATCTCCGGCGCATCGAGCTTGATCTTGTCGGACAGTTCGGCGGTCTTGCCGTACAGCGCCTTGATCGCGTCGGCTTCGTTCTTCAGCTTGAACGCCTCTTCCGGATATTTGTCGTTCGCCGCCGCGAGCGCCGACGTAGCGCCGAACGGCAGATTGCCGAGGCCGAGCAGCGCGACGCCGGCTGCGCCTTGAAGGATCAGGCGCCGCGTCGGAAGAGGGCCGGTGGTGGTGGTCATCTCAAATCTCCTGGGATGCCGGAGGTCACAGGGTTTGCAGGAAATCAACGATCGCGCTGATCTCCTGTTCGGTCAAAATCCGATTCCGGCCGAACGGCGGCATCATGGTCTGCGGGTTGCGCTTGGTCTCGTCGAAGATGATCGCGACCAGCTCGTTGCGATCAGGGTATTTTGACTTGATGTCCTTCAGCTCCGGGCCGATCGTTCCCGGCAGGTCGCCGCCCTTGATCACATGGCAGGTCAGGCAGTTGCCCTTGCCGCGGTCGAAGGCGAGCTTCTGGCCCTCGGCGACAGCGGATTGCGCCCGCGCAGGGCTTGCGGCAAGGCCGGCGGCGAGCGCCAGCAGGAGGTAAAGGACGGGGGTCCGGGGAAGGGCGGTCAAGGCGTCATTCCGAGGCGTTATGTCGATGATCTCGTTCGCGAAAATATAGCGTTCCAAAGCACAAAGGGCATCGCCTGACAATCAGGACTATGCACGCGGCAAAATGGAGTTAATATCTTCCGCATTGCAACTAAAGAGATTATTTGTTCGGCGGATTCGGACCCAAGGGTAAGGTCAACGGGCGCGGGTCGCTGTTTTCGGGGCGTTTGGGCGCTCGTTCTGTTTTTTATCTCGTTCTCGTTTTTCAAGGGGACCTCAATTGGCTGACTATGTCGTCGAATTTGGCAGGGACGGCGGACGGGTCGAACCGGACGGGCGGCTCGATGCGCCGGCATTTCATCGCAATCACGAGCCGCTCTGGGCGGCGCTGGAGCAGCATCTTGCTGGTCTCACCGGCAACGTTGTCGAGGTCGGCAGCGGAACCGGCCAGCACGTGGTCCATTTCGCCCGCCAGACGCCGGACCTCGTCTGGTGGCCGAGTGATCTCAACCAGCGGCATCTGAAGAGCATCGAGGCTTGGCGGGTCCATTCGGGCCTGCAAAACATCCGCTCGCCGCTGCGGATCGATCTCACCGATCCCGACTGGTGCCCGGAGATGCGAAGCGGGCAGGCGCCGACCAGCCTTGCCGCCTTGTTCTGCGCCAACGTCATCCATATCGCGCCATGGAGCGTGGCCGAGGGCCTGTTCGCCGGCGCCGGCCGCTACCTGCGCCCCGACGGCAAGCTGTTCCTCTACGGCCCCTTCAAGCGCGACGGCAAGCACACCGCGCTCAGCAACGCCGTGTTCGACACGTCTTTACGCGAAGGCAATCCCGAATGGGGCGTGCGTGATGTCGGCGATGTCGAGAAGCTCGCAACGGCCGTGGGCCTTCGCTTGGTCGACACCATCGAGATGCCCGCGAACAATCTGACGCTGGTGTTTTCTAGAGGCTAGCTCGGGACGTCGTCATGCCCGGGCTTGTCCCGGGCATCCACGTTCTTTAGGCGGCAAAGGCAAGGCGTGGATGGCCGGGTCAAGCCCGGCCACGACGATGGGGAGGCGTCAGCGCTTCAACGCTAGCTTTCATCCCGCCACCCGATCTTCTCCTTCAAGAACCGGAAGCCGATCACCTCGAACCCGGCGCGCTCCTTGTTGTCCTTGCCGTAGCCGTGGCCGCCGGCGGCCGGCTCGTAGAACCAGGCTTCATAGCCCATCGCCTGCAGCTTCGCCGCCATCTTGCGCGCGTGGCCGGGATGGACGCGGTCGTCGCGCCGCGTGGTGGCGATCAGGATCGGCGGATAGGATTGGCCGGCCTTGACGTTGTGATAGGCGGAGTAGGTCTTCAGCCACTCCCACTCCTCCGCCTTGTCGGGATCGCCATACTCCGCGATCCAGCTCGCGCCCGCGAGCAGCTTTGTGTAGCGGCGCATGTCGATCAGCGGGATGGTGCAGAACAACGCGCCGAAGCGCTCGGGATAGCGCACCAGCATGTTGGTGATGAGGATGCCGCCGTTCGATCCGCCTTGCGCGGCGATGCGCTTTGCACTCGTCACGCCGCGGCGGACGAGATCGGCGGCCACGGTCGCGAAATCGTCATGCGAGAGCTTCTTGCCGGCGAGGCGGCCGGCATCGTGCCAGCGCGTGCCGAACTCGCCGCCGCCGCGTAAGTTCGCCTGCACCGTCGTGCCGCCGCGCTCCAGCCACAGCTTGCCGAGCGAAGCGTTGTAGTACGGCTTCACGGAATGCCCGAAGCCGCCATAGGCGCTCATGTAGACCGGCGCATCGCCGGTGTCGGTCGTCGGACCCGTCTGCACATAGGGAATGCGCTCGCCGTCGACCGAGATCGCCTCGTGCTGGGTCACGATGAGACCGTCGGCGGTGAACGTCTTCGGCGCCTGCTTCAGCACCATCGGGCTTTCGACGCCGCGTTCGAGCAGCAGCAGCGACGGCGGCGTGAGCGGATCCTGCACATTGGCGAGCAGATCGCCATTGCTCTCGCTGGGATGGCGATCGAGCGGCCAGATGTCGACGACGCCGATCTGCGGCAAGCCGCCAAGTGTCTCGCGGTTCCAGCCGCCAGCGGACGGCGTGCAGATCTCGAAGCGCGGCTGGAGCTCGTCGAGGATCGAGAGCACGAGCTTGCCCGCGGCCCAGAACAGACCTTGCAGCGCGCGCCGCGGCGCCGGCTCGAACAGCACCGCGAAATCGCGCCTGCCGGCGAGGAAAGCCGAGAGCGAGATGCCGAGCACGGTGTCGGTGGCATAGCTGCGGCCCTCGACCGTCCAGTCCTTGCGCAGCTTGATCGCGAACCAGTCGCCATGCGCCTGCATCCAGATGCCGGTCGGCAGATCGAGCTTCGTCGGGGTGCCGGCCGCATCGCGCAGCCAGATTGCGTGATTGAAGAAGTCGATCTGGTCGATGATCCAGGCCCGCGGTGCTGCTCCGGTGTCGTCGCTCATGCCGTAGATCATCATGTGATCCGCGGCGGTCTCGATGATCACCTGCGCCTGCTCGACCGCTTGTCCGCGCCGCCACAGCCGGACTGTCCGCGCATAGCCGGAGCTCGTCGCCATGCCCTCGCCATGCGCGCTCGACAGCAGCAGCGTGTCGGCATCGAGCCAGTCGACGCCGCCCTTGGCCTCCGGCAGCGTAAAGCCGTCCGTGACAAAACTCTTCGTGGCGAGGTCGAACTCGCGCAAGGTGACGGCATCGCTGCCGCCGCGCGACAAGCTCAGGATCGCCCGCGTACTGCCCGGCATCGTGGCGATCTGGCTGAGCAGCCAGTCCTCGCCTTCGTGCGCTGCGAGCTGGTCGATATCCAGAATCGTCTCCCACGCAGGGCTCGCTTTGCGAAACTCCGCCAGCGTGGTTCGCCGCCACAGCCCGCGCGGGTTGGTGGCGTCCTTCCAGAGATTGTGCAGATCGCTGCCGCGGCGGCTGACATAGGGGATGTTGTCGGGACGATCATAGATCGCGGCGAGGATGTCGCGGTCGCGTTCGAACGCCGCGCCGCCGAAGGCGGCGAGCGTCAGCTGATTCTGCCGCTCGACGAAATCAAGCGGCTGCTTGCCTTCGATCTCCTCCAGCCACAGCCAGGGATCGTCGTCGGGAGCGCTGAGCGTGGGCCTGTCGTCGACGGACATGAACGAAACTCCGAAAAATCGCGGCGGATAGGATTTGATTGAGCGCAAGCCGTCAAGGCCGCGCTCCGGTATCATCGGCCTGATTGCGTCAGAGGCATGGCCCGCGCCCGTTTGCGCCGGTTGCCCGCCCTCCCGCGCCCCTCCATAGTGCCCGGAATCAACGCGCTCCTCGAGAGCCCCTTGGGGCGGAAATGCCGATGCTAGACGTGACTTCAGCCAACGAGATCGCCGACGATTCGCGCGTGCGTGCCAATGTGGTGCGCCTTGCGGCGGCGCAGGCGCTGACCGGCGCCAACTCCGCGGTGATCTTCGCCACCGGTGCGATCGTCGGCGCCACGCTCGCGCCCGACATGTCGTTCGCGACCGTGCCGATCTCGATGTATGTGGTGGGCCTCGCCGCCGGCACGCTGCCGACCGGCGCGATCTCGCGCCGCTTCGGCCGCCGCGCCGCCTTCGTCGTCGGCACCGGCCTTGGCGCGCTGACGGGCCTGCTCGGCTGCTTCGCCATCCTGCACGGCTCGTTCGCGCTGTTCTGCCTCGCGACCTTCCTCGGCGGCCTCTATGGCGCAGTGGCGCAATCCTATCGCTTCGCCGCCGCCGACGGCGCCAGTGCCGCGTATCGGCCCAAGGCCGTGTCGTGGGTGATGGCCGGCGGCGTGTTCGCCGGCGTGCTCGGTCCGCAGCTCGTGCAATGGACCATGGATGTCTGGTCGCCTTATCTGTTCGCCTTCAGCTTCCTGGTGCAGGCCGCCGTCGCACTGGTCGCGATGGGCATCGTCGCCGGCGTCGATATGCCCAAGCCCGCGCCGGCCGATCTGCACGGCGGCCGGCCGCTGCTCGAGATCGTGACGCAGCCGCGCTTCATCGCCGCCGCGCTGTGCGGCGTCATCTCCTATCCCGTGATGAATCTGGTGATGACCTCGGCGCCGCTCGCCATGAAGATGTGCGGCCTGTCCGTCTCCGATTCCAATTTCGGCATTCAATGGCACATCGTCGCCATGTACGGCCCGAGCTTCTTCACCGGCGCGCTGATCGCCCGCTTCGGTGCTCCCAGAATCGTCGCTGCCGGTCTGCTGCTGGAAGCGGGCGCCGCCGGCATCGGCCTCTCCGGTCTCACCGCGATGCACTTCTGGGCGACGCTGATCGTGCTCGGCGTGGGCTGGAATTTCTCCTTCATCGGCGCCTCCGCGCTGGTGCTGGAGACGCACCGCCCGCAGGAGCGCAACAAGGTGCAGGCCTTCAACGATTTCCTCGTGTTCGGCATGATGGCGATCGGCTCGTTCTCTTCGGGCCAGCTGCTTGCCAATTTCGGCTGGTCCGCGGTGAACATGGTCGTGTTCCCGCCGGTGGTGCTGGGCCTTGCCGTGCTCTCACTGGTCTCCTGGGCGCGCCGCCGCAAGGCGCGGCTGGAGACGGCGATGGGCGAGTTCCCGGACGCGGTGTGACACATGATCCGGAAAAGTGCGCAGCGGTTTTCCGACTAGATCATGCGCAACAAGTTGGCGGGAGATTGTCAGCAGCATCGATACTTCGATCCAGGTCGAAGTGATTTTCGGGAGTAGGTTACTAAATGTCGTCATGGCCGGGCTTGTCCCGGCCATCCACGTCTTAGGACGCTGAGGAAAGAACGTGGATGCCCGGGCATAGGCGAGCGGAAGCGACGCCGTCCTTCAGATGGCTATGCCCGGACATGACGGAGTAAGCGGCGATGCTCGATAATCCTCAACAGCCACCCATCGACGAATCCTCACTCCGCTACGAAGGCTGGCGCATTGTCGCCGTCTGCTTCCTGCTCGCGACCTTCGGTTGGGGGCTCGGCTTCTACGGCCAGAGCGTCTATGTCGCCGAGCTGCAGCGCGCGCGGGGCTGGCCGGCCTCGCTGATCTCGTCCGGCACCACGTTCTTCTATCTGTTCGGCGCGCTGCTGGTCGTCTTCGTCGGCGAGGCCGTCCGAAAATATGGCCCGCGGCTCTGCCTGATCGCCGGGACGCTGGCGATGGCGGCCGCTGCGGTTGCGATCGGCGCGGTGCGCGAGCCCTGGCAGCTTTATCTCGCCGATGCCGTGCTTGCCTTTGGCTGGGCCGGCACGAGTCTCGCCATGATCACCAACACGATCAGTCTCTGGTTCGACCAGAAGCGCGGCATGGCGATCAGTCTTGCGCTCAATGGCGCGAGCTTCGGCGGCATCGTCGGGGTGCCCTTGCTGGTGATGTTGATCGGCCATATCGGCTTTGCCAGCGCGATGTATGCCGCCGCCGGCGCCATGCTGGTGCTGCTGGTGCCGGTGATCCTCATTCTTGTAGGCCGTCCGCCCGATCTTCACGGCTGGCAGGCGACAGCGAAAGCGAAGCCGCAATCGTCGACAGAGATCCGCGCCTGGGCGCTGCGCGATCTCGGCTTCCTCACGGTGACCATTGCGTTCGCGCTGGTGCTGTTCGCGCAGGTCGGCTTCATCGTGCACCTGATCTCGTTCCTCGATCCCGTCATCGGCCGCGAGCGCGCCGCGGTTGCCGTCGCGGTGCTGACCGCGATGGCCGTGGTCGGCCGCGTGCTGTTCTCGCTGGTGATCGACCGCCTCAACCAGCGGCTGGCGTCGGCGATCTCGTTCCTCAGCCAGGCCGCGGCGCTTGTCGTCGTCATCAACCTCCACAACGACTACGCGCTGATCGCGGCCTGCGCGGTGTTCGGCTTCTCGGTCGGCAACCTCATCACGCTGCCGTCCCTGATCGTGCAGCAGGAGTTCGACCCCGCCTCGTTCGGCGTGTTGATCAGCCTGAACACCGCGATCAACCAGGTGACGTATGCGTTTGGGCCCGGAATCGTCGGGGCCTTGCGCGATTGGTCCGGCGGCTATTCGCTGCCGTTCTATCTCTGCATTGCGCTGGAGATGGTCGCCGCAGCGCTGATCATGGTGCGGCGCGCGCCACAAGCGAAGCTCCCGTAGGGTGGGCAAAGGCGCGAAGCGCCGTGCCCACCACCTGTATCTATATCGCGAGATTGGTGGGCACGCTTCGCTTTGCCCACCCTACGAGATCGTGCCCTTACGGCATCATGCCTCGCGTTGCCTCAAGAGGTCCTCCACATCCAGTCGCTTCGTGAACATCGCAAGCTTTCCATCCGGCCCGAACGGCCATTGCTCTCGCGGCTTGTCCCAATACAGCTCCACGCCATTCTGGTCGGGGTCGCGCAAATACAGCGCCTCGCTGACGCCATGGTCGCTCGCCCCGTCCAGCGCGATGCCCGCCGTCACCACCCGATGCAGCGCATCCGCCAGCGCTGGCCGGGTCGGATAGAGGATCGCGGTGTGAAACAACCCGGTGGTGCCGGGCGGCGGCGGCGAGCCGCCCTTGCTTTCCCAGGTGTTGAGCCCGATGTGGTGATGATAGCCGCCCGCCGAGATGAAGGCCGCGCCGGAGCCCATGTGCTGCATCAGCTCGAATCCGAGCACGCCGCAGTAGAAGCCAAGCGCGCGATCGAGATCGGCGACCTTGAGGTGGACGTGGCCGATCCTGGTGCCGGCGGCGACGGCGGTTGTTTGCGACATGTGGCTGCTCCGTTTCTGAACTCCACATAGGCCGGGCTTTGGGACGGCGCTACCGGCTCATCCCGAAACCCTGCGTTTCCGGATGCGAAACTACGACAGCTCCGACACCTCGCCCTCGGGCAGGCCAAATTCAAACGTGTTCAGCGTCATCGACACCATCGTGTAATAGCCGCACAGCCCGATCACCTCGACCACGCCGCGTTCGCTGAGCAGCTTCACCGCCGCATCATAGAGACCCTTCTCGACGCCGTGGCCCTCATGCAGCGACTTTGCGAGATCGTAGATCATCTTGCCCTTGGGATCGTCGAACTCGGGCGTGCGGCGGTCGCGGATCGCGTCGATGATATCAGGATCCATGCCGCCCGCGAGCGCGAGGCGCTTATGCGCATACCATTCGTAATGCGCGGTCCAGTGCCGCGCCGTCACCAGGATGGCGATCTCCGAAAGCTTGGCCGGGAAGATCGTGTCGTAGCGCAGCACCTCGCCGAGCCTTGTGGCGTGACGGGCCATGTCGGGACTGTTGAGCCAGGCCATCATCGGCGCCGGCGGCCTGCCGCGCTTACCGGCAATCGACTCGTCATAGGTCTGCCGCTGGCTCTCGTTCATTTCGCCAGGCGAAAGAAGTTTCAGGCGCATTCTCGTTTCCTCTTTGTTTTCAAGCACCGCCGTGGCCGCGACTATAGCGGAATGCGGCTGCGGAAGTGGTTGAATTCCGCAGTGCGATGGCCCAGAGTCGCCGCCAACAAGTCGATTTTGATTGATGGAAACGACCATGAGCGACACTGACAACGCCGATCTCGAGAAATTCCGCACCGAGACGCGCGCCTGGCTGGACGCGAACTGCCCGCCGGAGATGCGCAAGCCCGTGACGTCGGACACCGACGTGTTCTGGGGCGGGCGCAACGCAAAGTTCTCGTCCGAGCCACAGCGCATCTGGTTCGAGCGCATGCGCGACAAGGGCTGGACCGTGCCGGATTGGCCGAAGCAATATGGCGGCGGCGGCCTCAGCGCCGCCGAGCACAAGGTGCTGCGCGCCGAGATGGCCAAGATGGGCGCGCGCCCGCCGCTGTCGAGCTTCGGCATCTGGATGCTCGGGCCGGCGCTCCTGAAATACGGCAACGACGCGCAGAAGCAGGAGCATCTGCCGAAGATCGCGGCGGGCGAGATCCGCTGGTGCCAGGGCTATTCCGAGCCGAACGCCGGCTCCGATCTCGCCTCGCTCCAGACCCGCGCCGAGAGCGACGGCGACGATTTCGTCATCACGGGTTCGAAGATCTGGACCTCCTACGCCAATTACGCCGACTGGATCTTCTGCCTCGTCCGCACCGATCCCGCGGCCAAGAAGCACGACGGCATCAGCTTCATCCTGTTCGACATGACCTCGAAGGGCGTGACGACCAAGCCGATCCTCTTGATCTCCGGCTATTCGCCGTTCTGCGAAACTTTCTTCGACGGCGTTCGCGTGCCGAAGTCGCATGTGGTCGGCACGATCAATCGCGGCTGGGACGTCGCGAAATATCTGCTGCAGCACGAGCGTGCGATGATCTCCGGGATGGGCGAGCGCGGCGTTGGCCGTCCGCTCGGCCAGATCGCGGCCGACTCCGTCGGCTCGGATGCGCAAGGCAAGCTCGACGATGCGATGCTGCGCGGGCAGATTGCGACGTTCGACGTCGATGAAGCCGCGCTCGCCGCTTGCGCCGAGCGCGCGGTCGATCTCGCCAAGGCCGGGCAGGCGCATCCGGCGTTCTCCTCGGCGATGAAATATTACGGCACCGAGCTCAACAAGCGCCGCTACGAGATCCTGATGTCGGCCGGCGGCGTCGATGCGCTGGAGTGGGAGAGCGAGCGCTCCAAGCAAGGCGCCCGGCCGCGCGCATGGCTGCGCACCAAGGCCAACTCGATCGAGGGCGGCACGAGCGAGGTCATGCTCGGCATCGTCGCCAAGCGCATCCTCGATTTGCCGGGGGCGTGAGGCTTTCCGTCGTTCCGGGGCGTCGCGAAGCGACGAACCCGGAACCTCGAGATTCCGGGTTCGATGCTGCGCATCGCCCCGGAATGACTTCGACAAATATGCATTCCGCCAGACGTTAGAGACTGAACACCATGGCCCTCGTCCTCACCGAAGAACAATCGATGCTCCGCGACTCCGCGCGCGGGCTGATCAGCGACAAGGCGCCGGTGTCGCATCTGCGATCCCTGCGCGACTCCAAGGACCCCACCGGCTTCTCCAAGGAGCTGTGGCACTCCTTCGCCGAGATGGGCTTTGCCGGCCTCCTGGTGCCTGAAGAGTTCGGCGGCAGCGGCCTCGGCGTCATGGAGGCCGGAATCGTCATGGAGGAGATCGGCCGCACCTTGATGCCGTCGCCCTTCCTCGCCACCAGCGTGGTCGCGGCCTCGGCGCTGAACCGCGGCGGCAATGCCGCGCAGAAGTCGGACTATTTGCCGAAGATCGCGAACGGCTCGCTGCTTGCGACGCTCGCGATCGACGAGGGGGCAAAGCACCGCCCGCTCCAGACGAGCTTGCAGGCCGTGCGCGCCGGCAATGGTTTCAAGCTTTCCGGCGCCAAGGCGCTGGTGGTCGACGGCCACGTCGCCGATCTCCTGATCGTCGCCGCGCGCACCTCTGGCTCCGCCGGCGAGCGCGACGGCCTGACGCTGTTCCTGGTGAACCCGAAGGCCAAGGGCATCTCGATCGAGCGCACCATCATGGTGGATTCGCACAACGCCGCGCGAATCGAGTTCTCCAATGTCGAGGTCAATGCCGACAGCGTGCTCGGCGAGGTCGATCAGGGCGCTGGCCTGCTCGACGGCGTGCTCGATATCGGCCGCGGCGCGGTCGCAGCCGAAATGGTGGGCTTGAGCGACGAAGTCTTTGGCCGCACCGTCGAGTACCTCAAGAACAGAAAGCAGTTCGGCAAGCTGATCGGCGAATTCCAGGCGTTGCAACACCGCGCCGCCGAACTCTATGTCGACATCGAAATCACCCGCGCCGCCACGATGAAGGCGCTACAGGCGCTGGATGCAGATGTCGCCAAGGCCGCCTCAGCCGTGGCCGTCGCAAAAGCGCGCGCCGGCACCACCGCGACCCGCGCGGTGCAGGAGGGCGTGCAGATGCATGGCGGCATGGGCATGACCGACCAGTTCGACATCGGCTTCTTCATGAAGCGCGCACGGGTGTGCGAGGAGTTGTTCGGCGACGCGAACTACCACACCGAGCAGCTCGCGCGGGCGCGGGGGTATTGAGGCGAGGCGCGTGCGACAAGGTACTCTGCGCTCCCTCCCCCCTTGCGGGGGAGGGCGGGGGAGAGGGGTAGCCCAGGAAAAGGTCTGTCAGCTCACGTGGAGGACGAAGGGATAGAGTGTGCCGTGTGGCACCCCTCTCCCTAACCCTCCCCCACAAGGGGGGAGGGAACGCAGCGTACGCTTTGGCAACACCGTCAACGCAATGACGGCGGATAGAGCCCGCTCACCGCATCGGCGGCGCGTACTGCACGCCACCCGCGTTCCACAGCTGATTCATGCCACGCGGGATCTTCAGCTTCGACTTCTCGCCGATGTTGCGCTCGTACATCTCGCCGTAATTGCCGACGTTGCGGATGATGCGGACCACCCAGTCCTTGGTGAGGCCGAGCTGCTCGCCGTAATTGCCTTCGGTGCCGACGAGGCGCATCACCTCGGGCTTCTTCGACTTCAGCGCCTCGTCGATGTTCTCGGAGGACACGCCGAGCTCCTCGGCGTTGATCATGGCGTAGAGCGTCCACTTCACGATCATCATCCAGTCGTCGTCGCGCTGGCGCACGACGGGGGCGAGCGGCTCCTTGGAGATCATGTCCGGCAGGATCATGTGGTCGCCGGGCTTCGACAGGTTCAGCCTGAGCGCATAGAGCTGGGAGACGTCGGCCGAGAGCGTGTCGCACTTGCCGGTGTCGTAGCCCTTCACCACGTCGTCCAGCTTGTCGAACTTCACCTCTTCATACTTCATGTTGTTGGCACGGAAGTAGTCGGCGACGTTGAGGGCGGTGGTGGTGCCGGTCTGCACGCAGACCTTGCTCCCGGTCAGGTCCAGCGCGGTCTCCTTGTTGCGCGAGCGCGGCAACATGAAGCCTGCGCCGTCGTAATAGGCGACCGCCGGGAAATAGAGGTCGTAGTCGAGCTCGCGCGCCATGCTCCAGGTCGAGTTGCGCGAGAGGATGTCGACCTTCCGGCTCTGCAATTCCTTGAAGCGCTCGCTGGCGTCGAGCGGCACGAACTTGGCCTTGCTCGGGTCGTTGAAGATCGCAGCCGCCACGGCGCGGCAGAAATCGACGTCGAAGCCGGTCCAGTTGCCCTTGTCGTCGGGGATCGAGAAGCCCGGCAGGCCCTTGTTGACGCCGCACAGCACCTCGCCACGGCGCACCGTGCGCTTCAGGGTGCGGGTGTCGTAGAACTCGTAGACGATGGCCAGAACGGCGACCAGCACGGCGACCGCGAGCCCGATCAGCAGGCCGCCTCGAAATGTGCGCATCATGTTGCTCTCTCGAAAAATCGGGAAAAGGAATCTTGGGGGAGGGCGCAGGGCATGATCGGGGAGATCATGCCCTGACGGTAGCCTTAGAGTTCAGGCTTCTGCCGGATGACGACCTTGGTGCCGACAGGGACGCGATCGTAGAGATCGGCGACGTCGTTGTTGACGAGACGGAAGCAGCCCGAGGACACCTTGGTCCCGATCGTGTCGGGGCGATTGGTGCCGTGGATGCGGTAGACGGTGGTGCCGAGATACATGGCGCGCGCCCCGAGCGGATTGCCTGGGCCGCCGGCCATGAAGCGCGGCAGATAGGGCTGGCGCTGGATCATCTCCGGCGGCGGCGTCCAGTCCGGCCATTCCTTCTTGTTGGTGATGGTCACCAAGCCCTGCCACTGGAAACCATCGCGGCCGACGCCGATGCCGTAGCGGATCGCGCGCCCGCCGGGCTGAACCAGATAGAGGTGCCGTTCGGCGGTCGAGACGATGATGGTGCCGGGTGCCTCGGTGGTGCGGAAATAGACCACCTGCTTCTGCCATTCCGGATCGAGCTGATAGCTGTCATCGGCGACCAGGCCCGGCTCGTCGCCGCGGTCCGGCTGCTGGGCGAAGGCCTGCGGCGCGGACAGGAACAGTCCCATCGCAGCCAAGAACGTCCCGGTCAGGCGACGAAAATCGGTCATGTGAAGCTCTCCCCGCTGCCACAGCGCAAATCATTCGGAACCATCAAATCTCAGGGGCAAGTTCATGGCAAGTTGATGGCGCGCCCGGCAGGTATGTCACGAGAATACCTATGGTTTTTTGACGGGCCCCGGGCAATGCCACAAACAGGGGATGGCGCGAAAAGCCGTATTTGTCGCGGCGAAGGCGGTGCACTCCCTCCCCCGCTTGCTGGGGAGGGTCGGGGAGAGGGTACCTCCGCGATGGGACACTCCCCCAGAGGAGAGAACCCTCACCCGCCGTGCTCTTCGAGCACGTCGGCCTCTCCCGCAAGCGGGAGAGGCTGAGCCCGGGGCCAGACCACCTGCATCAAGATGCATCGAGTCAGATCTTATTGCTCTCCGCCGCGATCCCCAGCCGCCGCACGATCTCGGCCCCGACGGCGCGGGCCTCGATCCGCGAGCCGATGCGCGGGCTGCGAAACCGTCGTCCCGAGCGCAGGCGGATCGTGACGATGCAGTGCTCGTCCTCCGAGCGGCCGCGACGGTCCACGCTGATCGTCTTCACGTCGCGCCCCTCGATATGGTCCACGCGCGGCGTACCGTCGCCCCACAAGCGTTCGACGCGGATATCGCTCTCGCGGATGATCCAGAACGCGCCGGTCACGAGATTGGCGTAGCGGTACACGGCGAACGCCGCGAGCGCACCGAGCGGCAGCAGCAGGATGTCGACATGGCTGGGCGGCCACCCGCGCCAGAGCTTGTAGGCGTAGGGCACGGCGGACAGTGCGACGGCGATCAGCGCGACGATGCGGATGTCTCGCGCGGAAAACGGCTCGAGCGGCTCGCCAAGAAGCATCTCGGGATTGCTGGCATCGAGTGGATTGCGAGGTGCCTCGACATTGGGGACCTCGAACTGCGTGGCGATCCGCGCCACGGTGTCGTGCACATGCGTGACGTCGGAGATCGGCGGGGAGGTAAGGCGCTCGCCCGAAGCGAGCGTAAAGACGAGCTGAAAGCGGGCTTTCACCCGCTTGCTGCCGGGAACTTGCAGTCCGCTGATGTCGTCCTTCCCGACGACCCGCGTCTGGAGCTTTCCGAACGGACGCTGCCGCCCGATCAAAATCTCGTTCGGTGTGATGATCCACACCACCGCCGGCGCCATCATGATGCCGATGACGAACCCTGTTCCCACGAGCAGCGCGACCACGGAGATGATGATTTCCAGGGGATCGTGCGTGAACAGGCCCGGCGTGAAGCACAGCGCGACGGCGGCGGCAGAGCCGGCCATGACCAGCCGCTGCGCGATCGAGGAGCCTTCACGAAGGCGGATGTCGGTGCTGGTGGTCGCGTCGGCCATTGCGGGCGGCTGATTCCGTCGCCCGCGAAACTCCACGGACGGGTCCGTGGAGTCAAGCTGCAACCGAAAGCCGCTGATGCGGTATCAGCTGTTGACGTTCAGCAGCCCGGCGACGGTGCGGTCGATCTGGTCGTAGGCGCCTTCGCCCTCATGCTGGAACACGATCTTGCCGCTCTGGTCGATGATGTATTGCGCCGGCCAATACTGGTTGCGATAGGCGTTCCAGGTCTTGGAGTCATTGTCCTGCGCCACCGGATAGGTGATGCCGTGGCGCTTCAGCGCGGCCTGGACGTTGGAGGCGGAGCGCTCGAACGGGAATTCCGGCGTGTGCACGCCGACCACGACGAGACCCTTGTCCTTGTATTTGGCATAGAGATCGGTGACGTGCGGCAGCGTGTTGACGCAGTTGACGCAGCCATAGGTCCAGAAGTCGACCAGCACGACCTTGCCGCGCAGGTCGGCGATGCCAAGCGGTTTCGAGTTGAACCAGGTGTTGATGCCGGTGAAGTCAGGCGCGGCCTGTTGGCTCGCGGCCGCCACCTGGACCGGCGTTGCCGCGGCGGCGACGACAGGCGTTGCGCGCGCGGCCTCGTCGCAGATGCCGGGGATGACGGCGCCGGTGACGGCCATGCCGACCAGGGCGGCGGAAACGGCGAGCAGTTTGACAGTCATGGACGTGTTCTCCGTTGGGATGATCACAGGCCGATCTGGCCGGTGGGATAGAAGCCGGTGAGCCACGCCACGATCAGCGTGTCGTATTGGAAGTAGGCGGCGACCGCGAAGCCGATCACGACGACGCCAAAGCCCTGCTGCAGCCGCGGCGAGATCCGCGCGAGGCTGCGCACCCGCGTGGTCGCGGCCTGTCCGCCATAGGCGATCGCCAGCATCGGGATCGCCGCGCCAATCGCATAGGCGACCAGCAGCGTGCCGGCCCAGGCCAGATTCTTCGAGGTCGCAACCAGCGTCAGGATCGAGCCGAGCACGGGCCCTGCGCAGGGCGTCCAAACCAGGCCCAGCGTGGTGCCGAGGACGAGCCCGCCAAGCGCGCCCTCGCGCTGCGTGGCGCTCGCAGCGCCAAGGTCGAGCCAGCCATTGAGCCGGATCGACAGCCATTCGAACGGCGCCGGCCACAACATCAGCAGGCCGAAACCGAGCAGCAGAATCGCAGCGGCCTCGCGCAGCACATTCGGATCGAAATCGAATGCCCGCGTGAGCGCGCCGAGCAGCAGCGCGACGGCGGAGAACGAGACGACGAAGCCGAGCGCGATCATCGCTGGCCGCAGATGCCCCGCGCGCCCGATCGAGGCGCCAAGCAGGATCGGCAGCATCGGCAGGGTGCACGGCGCGGCGATGGTGAGGATGCCGGCGAGGAGAGCGAAGAGCAGTTCGAGCATGGAGCCCTCGTGATGGAGGTCACGAGGGCAGTTCGGGCGCGATGAGCCAGTCGTTACGCTGTGTCACACGTTCGTGACGGGGCGGTTGTTTCCAGTCTGGCTCGCAGGCGGCGATGCGGGGCACCCCGCCAGCCGCAGCGACGGTGCGCTCCCTCCCCCCTTGCGGGGGAGGGCGGGGAAAGGGGTGGCCCAGGAAATGGTCTATCGGCCTGCGATCGTGCCGCGGGCACGAATCGTTGGAGTCCCCGTGGGGCACCCCTCTCCCTGCCCCTCCCCCGCAAGGGGGGAGGGAATGAGAGAGCGGTACCCACCTAACCCAGCGGGAGAGGCGGGAGGTCCGCGGCAGCGCCTCAGGCCCAAACAGAAAACGACCCGGACGGGGGCATCGTCCGGGTCGCTGGAGGTCCTTGGGAGGTTTAACGAAAACCGTATGTGAGCTTTATAGGAGGGAAGTTTTTCCGCCTGATGTTGTGCTTCGTTTCAATTGTTTCGTCGGCGGTAACACTTCCGTGTCCGGGGACAGGGCCTGGGTTTCGGTCCTATCCCGTTGAATTCCTTGGATTTACGCGGCGAAACGATCGACGCCGGCGCCCTTAAGCAAATCGGCCAGCTGCTTGCGGGCGTAGAACATGCGGGTCTTCACCGTGCTCTGGGGGATGCCGATGATCTGCCCGACCTCCTCCACCGACTTCTCGTGGTAGTAGACGAGGTTGATGATCTCGCGATGCGCGGGCGACAGTTTTGCGACGCAGGCGCGCAGGATGGCGCTGGTGTCGCTGCGGTCGAGCGAGGTCTCCGGCGTGTCGGTGTCGTCAGGGATCTGGCGCACGTCCTCCTGGTCGATGTCCTCGAAGCGCCGCTGGCGCATCGCGGTCAGCGCCTTGAAGCGTGCGATCGAGAGCAGCCAGGTCGAGACCTGCGAGCGACCCTGGAATTGGCCGGCAGTCCGCCACACGTCCAAGAACACCTGGCTGACGAGGTCTTCCGCTGTGGTGGCATCGCGCACGATGCGCAGGATGAAGCGATAGACCCGCACATTGTGTCGGCAATAAAGGATGTGCATGGACGTCCGGTTGCCGTCGGCAATGCTCTCCAGAAGCATATCGTCCGAGGTCGCTTGAGCGGCAATGATGCTCTGGCTGGCCTGGGCGTTGATGGCGATGACGTTCGGCATTGACTTAGCTCCCCGGTGCGCCGCAACCGAGCGGCGTTTCCTTGGACCAAAGTGTTAATCAGCCAACGTTTCGGGACGTCTGCACGAAAAGCGGAAAATGGTTTCGTGCGCCGCCAAATTGTTTCGTCGAAAAGGGCACGACGAAACATTCGAGGCAAAAAATCGTGGATTTTCAATGTACGGAAAATACGGGGGTGACGATTTGGCGGCGCCTTGTGCCGTTAGGAACGAATTTGCGGCTCTTGCGTTCGGTCGCGCGGCACCTACGAGGTGTCGTCCCGGGGCGCGAAGCGAGCCCGGGACCCATAACCATAGCGAGGGGTTTGGCGAAGACTCGGAGTTACGAGCTCCGCGTCATAACCACGGCCTGTGGTTATGGATCCCGGATCAGCGCTTCGCTGCGCTACGCTTGTCGGGGACGACAGCGGAGTGTGAGCCTGCTTACGCCTTCTCGCCCGCGGGCGAGAACAGATAGCCGCCGCCGCGGATGGTGCGGATCACGGCGGGCTTGGTCGGGTCGGGCTCGATCTTGCGGCGGATGCGCATGATGCGCAGGTCGACCGCGCGGTCGAAGGCTTCGGCGTCGCGCGCATTGGCAAGCTCGAGCAGGCGCTCGCGCGACAGCACGCGCTTCGGATTGGCCGCGAACACTTTCAACAGTCCGAACTCGGACGCGGTCAGCGGATGCTCGTTGCCCTCGTCGTCGCGCAGGGCCTGCGCTTCGAGATCGAGCCATTTGGTGCCGAAGCGCACCAGCTGGTCCTTGTCGGATTTCGCCGCCGCGGCTTCCGCCGCCGCCGCCTTCACCGGCGTGCTCCGGCGCAGCACCGAACGGATGCGCGCCATCAGCTCGCGCAGCTCGCAGGGCTTTGCGACATAGTCGTCGGCGCCGAGCTCGAGGCCGACGACGCGGTCGATCGGGCTCGCCGTCGCGGTGAGCATGATGACCGGCACGTTGATGCGGCTCTTGAGGTCGCGGATGATCGAGAGGCCGTCTTCCTCCGGCATGTTGAGGTCGAGCACGACGAGATCGGGCATGCTGCCCTGGATCGCGGCGCGCAGCGACTTGCCGCCATCGCACAGCGTCACGGTGAAGCCGTGCATCTTGAGGTAATCGCCGACCATCTCCCGGGCCGGGGCCTCGTCGTCGACGATCATGATGTGCTGGCTTTGGGTCATGTCACTTCAGAATCCAGGATCTTGGATCTCGGTACTCAAATCACGGCATCTCGGTCGCGGGCAGGGTGATGGTGAAGGTCGCGCCCTTGCCGGGGCCCTCGCTCTCGGCCGTCACCTCGCCGCCATGCATGTCGATAATACGCTTGACGATGGAAAGCCCAAGCCCCGTCGAGCTCTCGCCCGCGGTCGGCTTGGCGGACAGCCGCTGGAACCGGCCGAACAGGCGGCCGAGATCTTCCGGCGACAGGCCGGCGCCTTCGTCGTTGACCCGGATGATGGTGTCGCTGCCCTCATGAGTGACCGCGACGCCGATCTTGCCGCCGATCGGCGAATACTTGATCGCGTTGCTGATGAGGTTGTCGATCGCCTCGCGGATGCGGTCGGTGTCGCACATGGTGACGATGTTGGACGGCGCGGTAACGCTGATCATCTGCTGCTTGTTGACCGCGAGCGGCTGGTTGGCGTCGGCGACCTCCTTCACCAATGCTGCGACGTCGACCGGCTCGCGGCGGATGGTGATGTCGAAGGCATCGGCCATCGCGTCCGAGATCAGATGGTCGACCATCGTGGTCAGCCGCTTGGTGGCGTCGCGGATGTGATCGACTTGGGAGACGACGCCGCTGGCCGACGCACCGGTCGAGATCAGCTCCTTCAGCATCTCGGTACGGCCGAGGATGACGCCGAGCGGGTTCTTCAGATCATGCGCGACGGTGCCCAGAATCTCGTTCTTGAAGCCGTTGGCGCGCTGCAGCCGCAGCCATTGCGCCGAGAGGCGGCGGTTGGCCTGCATCAGGGCGCGGGTGCGCTGGGCGACGCGGTCCTCCAGCTGCGTGTTGGCGTCCTGGAGCTGCTGGTAGAGGATCACGTTGTCGAAGGCGATCGAGAGCCGGCTGGAGAAGATCTCGACCAGCGAGCGGTCGGTCTCGGACAATTCGCGCTCGGCCTGCAGCAGCACCACCACCTCGCGGCCAGATCCGGTGCGCAGATAGATCACGCTGCGATGGTCGGCGAACTCGTTCTTGCGGCGCTGGAACGCGGCTTCCACGAGCTCGCGCAAGTCAGGGTCGAGCGCCCGCGACGAGGTGGTGCCGATGAAGCGGCTGTAGCAGCCGCTCCCCGCAAGCACCGAGAGCTCGGGATCGACGCCGCCATTGTCGCGCAGCACCAGTATACCGGCGCAGTCGACATTGAGCAGCGAGGCGAGCTGGGTCAGCACGCCCTCGGCGAGCCGCTGCATCGACTTGAAGTCGTACAGCGTCGAGGCCGCGTCGATGATGATCTCGAGCCCGCGCCGCGTCTGCACCATGCGCTCGAGCTGCTGATAGGAGCGCAGCGCCGCGGTCAGCGAGGTGAACAGCTTGTCGGCGGTGAGCTCGGTCTTGGCCTTGTAGTCGTTGATGTCGTACTGCACGATCACGCGCCGCTCCGGCGCCTGGCCGGGCTGGCCGGTGCGCAGGATGATGCGCACGGTCTCGTTCTTGAGCTCGTTGCGGATGAACTCGACCAGCTCGAGGCCGGCGACGTCGGTCTCCATGATGACGTCGAGCAGCACCGCGGCGATGTCGCCGTGCTCGGCCATCAGCTTGCGGCCTTCGGCCGCGGAATGCGCCGAGAGGATCTCCAGGCTCTGGCCGTTGAGGCTGTAGTCGGACAGCGCGAAGCGGGTGCCGTCGTGCACGGCCGGATCGTCGTCGATGACGGCGATCTTCCATCTCCGTGCGTTCTGGTCCTCCGGCGCGGTACCGGTGTCGTCGATCAGGTGGAGGACATCGTCCTGTTCGGCCATTGAGAAGTCCCGTCAGTCTCTGTGCTTTGCGCGCCGCCCTTGGCGACCCGCGGCATGATAATCCGAAAAGTAGTGCCTTGTCCCAGCTTGGATTCCAGCATCATGCGTCCGCCAAGCTGCTGGGTCACCAGGTTATAGACGATATGAAGGCCGAGTCCCGTGCCACCTTCGTTGCGCCGGGTGGTAAAGAATGGGTCAAAGGCCTGGCGCTGCACGTCGGGGGTCATGCCCGCCCCGTCATCGGTGAAGATGATCTCGATGTCCTCGGTCCCGCGCGGCCGCGCCGAGATCGTGATGGTGCCGGCGCGCCCGTCGGCGAAGGCATGGTTGGCGGCGTTGAGGAAGAGATTGGTCAGGATCTGGCCGTAGGAGCCGGGATAGCCGTCGAGCAGCAGCCCCTCGGGCACGTCGACCTTGAGCGTGATCGGCGAGCGCTTCAGCACCGGCCTCAGGCTGGCGATGATCTGCTCGGTTGCTTCGCTGAGTGAGAACTGCCGCCGCTCGGCATGGGAGCGGTCGACCGCCACCTGCTTGAACGACTGGATCAGCTCGCCGGCGCGGGTGAGGTTGGCGACCAGCTGCTGCGAGGCATCGCGCGAGGACTGCACGAATTCGTCGAGCTGCGAGCGGCGCAGACCGCCCTCGCCCTTGAGCTGGGCCTCGAAGATCTCGGTGCGCCGGGCAAAGCTCGAGGCCACCGTCAGGCTGATGCCGATCGGGTTGTTGACCTCGTGCGCGACGCCGGCGACGAGGCCGCCGAGGGCTGCGAGCCGCTCGGCGTCGATCAGGTTCTGCTGCGCAGCGTTGAGCTCGAGCAGCGCGCTCTCGGCTTTCTCCTTGGAGGCGCGCAGCTCGTCCTCGGTCTGGCGCTTGGCGATCGCGTTCTCGCGGAATACCTCCACCGCGCGCGCCATGGCGCCGACCTCGTCGCGCGCCTTGGTGCCCTGCACCTCGCGATCGAGATCGCCGAGCGTGATGGCGCGCATCGCCGCCATGATCTGCTGCAGCGGCAGGCGGATCGACAGCGCGATCAGCACGCCGGCGGTGAGGATGATGCCGAGGAAGATCACCGCGATCGACAGCACGCGGCGGGAGATGTCGGCCAGCGTGCGGTCGAAGGTCTCCTGCGCCTTCTGCTCGCGCTGGCGCATCTTGGTCGAGAGATCGTCGATGGCGCCGATCGCCTCGGCCTGGCTGGCGTCGATCGTGTTGCGGAGCAGCTCGGTGCGGCTCGCGAGCTGCTCGGACAGCTTTGCAAAGCCCTCGCGCAGCGCCGTGGTGCGGGTCGCGAGCTTTTCAAGCGCCATCTTCTGCAGGTCGTTGTCGGCGAGATCGAGCATGACCGGGATGGTCTTCTCGATCGTCTCGGTGTTGTGGCGCGCGTCGTCGGCGGCGCCTGACGACTGCGACAGATAGTAGGAATTGGCGGCGACCAGCATCGCGGTGAAGGCCTCGCGGGACTTGCCGAGCGAGGGCCAGATCAGCGCGTCGCGATGGCCGGTGGCGCCTTCGATGATGGAATAGAGGCCGGCCATGTCCTTGGCCGGGCCCTGCACCTGCTCCTCATAGGTTTTGGCAATGGTGGCCTGCACGCTGCGCAGCTCGCCAAAGCCGTTGAGGAAGCGGTCGGTGGTGCGCTCGAGCTCTTCGACCGAGCCGGACAGCATCGGGTCCTTGGCGGCGCGATTGGTCAGCGTGCCCAGCACCGCCTCGCGCAGCAGCAGGATCTCGGCGAACAGGTCCGGGCTCGGCTGGTTGATGTAGCGGTGGATCAGGTTCTGCAGCCGCCCGGTCTCGCTCTCGAGCAGCGCCAGGATGCGGTCGGACTCGCGCACCTGGCGGACGTCGCCCCAGGCCGAGCCCAGCACCTGCGCGCCGTTCCAGATCATCCCGACCAGCACCACCACCACGGCGGAGTTCAGGGCCGCGATCGACAGGATGCGCCAGCGGATCGGCACCGCCCGGAGCAGGCCGACGAGACGCGCGCGCAGCCGCCCGATCGGGCCGGGGGCCCGGTCTGGATGATCGCTGTGTCCAAGCGCGGCCAACGCGGCTCACTCCACCTTGCGAATGCGTTCGATCAGCGCGGCCGCGGCGGGATCGCGCGCGGCCTTGGCGTAGATCGGCGCCATCGCGTCCTCTAACGGCTTGCGGTCGATGTCCTTGACGACGGTGATGCCGGCGGCTTCCGCCTTGCGTTGCGACTGTTCCTCGAGGTCGCGCCACTTCTCGCGCATGAAGCGGCTGGAGCGAAGCGCCGCCTCGCGGAAGATCTTCTGATCGTCCACCGAGAGGCTCCGCCAGGCCTTGAGCGAGATCACCAGCACCTCCGGGCTCATCGTGTGCTCGGTCAGCGTGTAATGGCCCGCATATTTGTAATGGTCCGTCGTCACGAAGGATGGCCAGTTGTTTTCCGCCCCGTCGATCAGATGCGTCGCAAGCCCGGTGAGCACCTGCCCGTAGGGAAGCTCGACCGGCACGGCGCCGAGCGAGCGGATCATGTCGCTCATCAACTCCGATTGCTGCACCCGGATCCTCAGGCCTTTGAGATCCGCAATGCTCGTCACCGGACGGTCGCCGTTGTAGATCGACCGCGCCCCGGAATCGTAGAACGCGAGCCCGACGAAGCCGTAAGGCTCGAAGCTGCCGAGGATCTCGTTGCCGATCGGTCCGTCCAGCACCTTCTGCATGTGCTCGATGGACCGGAACAAGAACGGCATGGCGAGCACGTTCATGGCCGGAACGAAATTGCCGATCAGCGCCACATTGGTCCGGTTGAGGTCGATCGCGCCGGCCCGGGTCTGCTCGATGGTCTCTTTTTCCTCTCCGAGCTGGCGGGAGTGGAATACCTTGATCTCGTGCCGGCCGCCCGTGCGTTCGCTGATCAGGGCGCCCATGTAGCGCAGCGCCTGGACGGTCGGATAGTCTTCGGTCTGGGTGTCGGCGGCGCGGAATTCGCGCGCCGCGGCGTCCGTCGCACAGATGGCGAGCAGAAGCGCAACGAAGATCACCCCGGTCCGCGAGAGTTCGGCACGGTTTAGCACTGGCACACTCAACCCCTCAGAGATGGAGTCTATGGCAGGAGCAAAAGGTTCAATGCAATCTAGCAGATGGTTAAGGGAAGGCCATCCCGGCGGAACCGCTGCCGATTGTGCGGCGCGGTCGAAGCGCATTGGCGGTTGAAACCGCCAATGCCGGGCCTTAAGCAAAGGCTGCCGCTTTGGTCGTGCGGGCACGGGAAGAGCCATGGTGACTTCAGCATTGCGCCTTTTGCAGGTCGTTGCCGCCGCTGCGGTCCTCGCATTCACGCCACGGGCACAAGCGGCAACCGACATCGCCTGGTGGCACGCGATGTCGGGCGAGCTCGGCAAGCAGCTCGAAAAGCTCGCCGCCGACTTCAACGCCTCGCAATCCGATTACCGCATCGTCCCGACCTACAAGGGCAATTACACCGAGACGGTGACGGCGGCGATCTTCGCTTTCCGCTCGCGCAGCCAGCCCGCGATCGTCCAGGTCAACGAGGTCGCCACCGCCACCATGACGGCCGCCAAGGGCGCGATCTATCCGGTGTTCAGCCTGATGCGGGACCAGGGCGAGCCGTTCTCGCTGAACGATTACCTGCCCGCGGTCTCCGGCTACTACACCGACGCGAGCGGCAACCTGCTGTCCTTCCCGTTCAATTCCTCGACACCGATCCTCTACTACAACAAGACCATGTTCCGCGACGCCGGCCTCGATCCGGAGACGCCGCCAAGAACCTGGCCCGAGCTCGGTGCCGCCGCAAAGCGCCTGCGCGAGCGCGGCGCGGTGTGCGGGTTCACCACGTCCTGGCCGTCCTGGATCCATGTCGAGAATCTTTCCGCCTTCCACAATCTGCCGCTGGCGACCCGCACCAACGGCTTTGCCGGCCTCGATGCGGCGCTCACCATCAACAATCCCGTTGTCGTCAAGCACGTCGCCCAGCTCGCCGAATGGCAGCAGACCAAGGCGTTCGACTATAGCGGCCGCGGGCAGGCGGCCGAGCCGCGCTTCCAGAAGGGCGAGTGCGGCATCTTCATCGGCTCCTCGGCGACGCGCGCCGACATCAAGGCGAATTCGAAATTCGAGATCGGCTACGGCCTGATGCCATACTGGCCCGACGTGAAGGACGCGCCGCAGAACTCGATCATCGGCGGCGCCACGCTGTGGGTGCTGCGCGACCGGCCGCGCCAGGAATACAAGGGCGTGGCGCGGTTCTTCGCCTATCTGTCGCAGCCCGGCGTGCAGGCCGCCTGGCACCAGAACACCGGCTATTTGCCGATCACCCGCGCCGCCTACGAGCTGACGCGCGCGCAAGGTTTTTACGAGCGCAATCCGGGCTCGGCGATCTCGTTCGAGGAGATCACGCTGCATCCGCCGACGGAGAACTCGAAGGGCATCAGGCTCGGCTCCTTCGTGCTGATCCGCGGCGCGATCGAGGACGAGCTGGAGCAGGCCTTCGCCGGCCAGAAGAGCGCGCAATCGGCGCTCGATTCCGCGGTCGAGCGTGGCAACAAGCTGCTCCGCCAGTTCGAGCGCGCCAGCCCCGAGCGCTAAAGCTGACGGGCCGCTCGCGCACCACGCGCGACCTTCATTCACCGGCCAGCCCGACCGGACATCACGCAACCCGGAAGTGTGCGCGATCTCACACGCAACGGCTTCGCCGCCTGCGATAATCCCGCATGCGTGACGCCAGGCTGGCGCCAGTGCATGCCGCTCGCCGGCAGGAATGATCTCGAGATTGTTTCATCCATCTATATTCGGAAAGTGCAATGGAGATCCTCAATGCCCTGCACATGTTGCATCATCCCGAACGACGTTCTCACCAGGCTTTCCCAGGACAAGAAGCTGTCGGCCCCGCTGCGCAAGCAGTTGGTCGACACGGTCCAGATCAGCCATGAACTGCGCGAATTGCGCAATCAGGCCGCGCGATTGACCAGCGTTGCGGCGGCGCGTTCTGCCGGCCTCGTGACGCTGGCTACAGTGCCGGCCGTCACGGTCTACGACTGCAAGCACACGCAGACGCTCCCGGGCACGCCGGTGTCGAAGCCGAAGACGTCCTCCGACGGGTCGGTCAAGCGCACCTTCAACCAGACATCAAAGGTCGCGAAATTCTACCAGCAGGTCTTCAACCGCAATTCGATCGACGATCACGGCATGACCATGATGTCGTCGGTCCATTTCGGCGAGAACTACAACAACGCGATGTGGAACGGGTCGCAGATGATCTATGGCGACGGCGATGGCAGTATCTTCGTCGACTTCACCAGGGGCAACGACGTCATCGGCCATGAGCTCACCCATGGCGTGACCCAGCACAGTCTGCAGCTCGCCTATAGCGGCGATGCCGGCGGCCTCAATGAGAGCATCTCCGACTGCTTCGGCTCGATGTTCCGGCAGTGGGAGGCCAAGCAGGACGTCAAGAAGGCCGACTGGCTGATCGGCAAGGACATCATGGGGCCGGCCGCCAAGAAGAAGGGTTTTGGCTGCCTGCGCGACATGGCCAATCCCGCCGCCAAGCATTGCCTCGCGCCGCAGCCGACCAAATATTCGCAAATCACGCCCGGCATGGATCCGCATTATTCCAGCGGCCCGCCGAACCTCGCCTTCTACACGGCCTGCACCACGCTCGGCGGAAACAGTTGGGCCAGGATCGGGCAGGTGTGGTACCTTGCGCTGACCGGTTTCGGGCCGGCGCCGCACATGACGATGAAGGCGTTTGCAGCGCGGACCCGGCAGGGTGCCCAGACGTTGTATCCCGGCGAGCCTCCGGTCTTCGCCGCCGTCGATGCGGGATGGAAGAAGGTCGGGCTGTAAACCGGTTGCAGCGCTGCGAAAGGAAGGAAGCGTGGATCGCTTGAAGATCGAGCGCGTCGGAGGGTTTGCCGGATTCGGCGGCCCTCACTTGAAGAGTCGCGGCGAAGTCACATTGTCGGATCTGTCGCCCGCCGATCAGCAGACGATGGAGCAATTGTTTGCCGATCCGGGCAAGATCCCCGCCGCGCATCCGGGCCAGGCCGACGCGTTCACCTACAAGATCACGCGCGGCGCCAGGACGATCGAGGTCCCCGAGCACGCGGTCCCCGCGGCCGTCAGGAACAGCGTCAAGGATGTCCTGGAATAGGATCAGATTGGCGCCGTGATGAAGGAGACGCCGCCGCCGGATTCGCTCGCGGCCTGGGGTGCCGCGGCTTCGACCGACCTTCAGGCCTACCGCGCCCTGCGCGCCGACCGCGCGCGATGGCTGCCGGTCGCACTCGATATCGCGCGCGGCCACGGTCTCGATGTCGGCGCGCCGCATGTGTTTGCAACGGGCACCAATCTCGTGGTCGGGCTCGGTGAGCGCCTGATCCTGAAAATCTTCCCGCCGATGCTGCGCGCGCAATTCGTCTCAGAGCGCGGCTCGCTGATGCAGCTTAGGGGGCATCTGGATCTGCCGATTCCCGAGATCGTCGCCGAAGGCGAGCGCGACGGCTGGCCCTATCTCGTCATCACGCGCCTTGCCGGTACGCTCGGCTCGGAGGTGTGGCCGCAATTGCCGGAAGAGCAGAAGGAGCGCGTGCTGCGCCAGATCGGCGACACCATCGCCGCCGTGCAGCGCGCGCCGCTCGGTCCTCTCGCGAGCATCGAGCCGCGCTGGGACGTGTTCATGCGCGCCCAGATGCAGGGTTGCCGCGCGCGGCACGAGCGTCTCGGCCTTGCGCCGAAATTCCTCGCCGGTCTCGACGATCTCCTGCGCGACGCAGCCGAGCTGATTCCGATGGATGCGCCGCCGGTGATTCTGATCGGCGAATACATTCCGGAAAATTTCCTGCTCGCCTGCGATGACGGCGAATGGTCGCTGGCCGGCCTGTTCGACTTCGGCGACGTGCTCGCCGGCTGGCGCGACTACGATCTGCTCGGCCCCAGCGCCTTCATGGCCGCGGGCCGGCCGGGGAGGGTGCGCAGCCTGCTCGAAGGCTTCGGCTATGCGAGGCCAGACGCCGCGCTGAAGCGCCGGCTGATGGCGCTGATGCTGCTGCACCGTGCCAGCGACCTCAACAGCCACATCTGCCTCGAGGGCTGGCAGGACAAGGCGAAAGATCTGGTCGAATTGCAGGATCTGATCTGGGCGAGCTGAGCGCTCCGGCCGCACCTCTCCGTCATTCCGGGCTCGATGCTACGCATCGCCCCGGAATGACAATCGCCTCTCGAATGGGCTTCCATTTCTTTCAGCTCAATTTCTGAGCAATCTCCTATCTTTGTATGCAAGCGGGGACATGGTCGCTTCCTGCAATATCCGGCGGAAATAGAAAATCATCAGATATTTCAGTATGTTGTCGCGAGCGTAACACCTCGTTAAGCCTTGGCACGAACCTTGCGAATCCAGTTCCAACCAGAAACCTCTGAGTTGGAGCATCCCGATGAAGCGCCGCGATTTCCTCAAATCCGTGTCCGGATTGGCCGCTGGCGCGGCGCTTCCGGCGATGCCGCAGGTGATCTCTTCGGCCTACGCCGATGCCCGCTCGGAGACGCTGCTGATCGTCTCGGAAGGCGGCCCCAACAATCTCGACATCCACGGCGTCGGCACCAACGTGCCCGGCTATGAGGTCTCGTGGAATTGCTACGACCGCCTGATCAGCCATGAGATGAAGAGCGGCCCCGGCGGCGTGCCCTATTACGACCGCGACAAGTTCAAGGGCGAGCTCGCCGAAGACTTCAAGATCGACGACATGTCGGTCACCTTCAAGCTCAAGAAGAACGCCAAATTCCACGACGGCGCGCCCGTCACGGCCAAGGACGTGAAGTGGTCGCTGGATCGCGCGGTGAGCGTCGGCGGCTTTCCGACCTTCCAGATGAGCGCGGGCTCACTGACCAAGCCGGAGCAGTTCGTCGTCATCGACGACCATACCGTGCGCGTCGACTTCCTGAAGAAGGACAAGCTGACGATTCCCGATCTCGCGGTGATCGTGCCCTGCATCGTCAACTCGGAGCTGGTGAAGAAGAACGCCAGCGAGAAGGATCCCTGGGGTCTCGAGTTCACGAAGCAGCAGACCGCGGGCTCCGGCGCCTACAAGGTGACCAAGTGGACCGCCGGCACCGAAGTCGTCATGGAGCGCAACGAGGATTGGGTCGGTGGTCCGCTGCCGAAGATCAAGCGCGTGATCTGGCGCATGGTGCCGCAGGCCGGCAACCGCCGCGCGCTGCTGGAGCGCGGCGATGCCGACATCTCCTATGAGCTGCCGTTCAAGGATTTCCAGGAGATGAAGGCGAACGGCAAGCTCAACGTGGTGTCGCTGCCGTTCTCCAACGGCATCCAGTATATCGGCATGAACGTGACCAAGCCGCCATTCGATAATCCCAAGGTCCGGCAGGCCGTCGCCTACGCGCTGCCCTATCAGAAGATCATGGATGCGGTGCTGTTCGGCCTCGGCAATCCCATGTTCGGCGCGCCCAAGGACAAAGCGACGGAAGTCGCCTGGCCGCAGCCGCACAAATACAACACCGACATGGAGAAGGCGAAGGCGCTGCTGGCGGAAGCCGGCTACGCCAACGGTTTCGAGACCACGATCTCGTTCGACCTCAATTTCGCCGGCGTCAACGAGCCGCTCTGCGTGCTGGTGCAGGAGAGCCTCGCGCAGATCGGCATCAAGACCACCATCAACAAGGTGCCCGGCGCCAACTGGCGCACCGAACTGAACAAGAAGGAGATGCCGCTCTTCACCAACGTGTTCTCGGGCTGGCTCGATTACCCCGAGTACTTCTTCTACTGGTGCTATCACGGCAACAATTCCGTCTTCAACACCATGAGCTACAAGTCGGCGGAGATGGACAAGCTGATCGATGGCGCGCGCACCGCCGCCGCCACCGGTGACACCGCAACTTACGATGCCGACGTGAAGGGTTTTGTCGATCTCGCCTACACCGACATCCCGCGCATCCCGCTGTACCAGCCCTTCGTCAACGTCGCGATGCAGAAGAACATCAGCGGCTATCAGTACTGGTTCCACCGCAGGCTCGATTACCGCGCGATGGCGAAGGGGTGAGCAGGGCGAATGGTGAATGGCGAGTAGCGAATAGGGGGTGGCGAATGCAAATGGTTGGCTCTGAGAATCCATTCGCCACTCGCTATTCGCCATTCGCACAAGCGGAGCGCGCCCCATGCTGACCATGATCGGCAAGCGCCTGATGTTTGCGATTCCCTCGCTGATCGGCGTGGTCATCGTCACCTTCCTGCTGACGCGCGCGCTGCCCGGCGATCCCGCCGCCTACTTCGCCGGTCCCGCCGCCACCAAGGAGGCGGTCGAGCAGATCCGCAAGAAGCTCGGTCTCGACCGGCCGCTGATCGAACAGTTCTTCCGCTACACCAACGATCTCGCCCATGGCGATTTCGGCAACTCGCTGACCACGGGCCAGCCCGTCGCCGCCGAAATTCGCAACCGCCTGCCCGCCTCCGCCGAGCTGACACTGCTCGGCCTGATCGTCTCGATCGTGATTGCCATTCCGCTCGGCGTGCTGGCTGCAACACGGCCGGGATCATGGATCGATCATCTCTGCCGCGTGACAACGACAGCCGGCGTGTCGCTACCGGTGTTCTTCACCGGCCTCGTGCTGGTCTACGTCTTCTATTTCCGCCTCGGCTGGTCGCCGGCGCCACTCGGCCGTCTCGACGTGTTCTACAGCGCGCCGCCGACGGTGACCGGCTTCTATCTGATCGACACGCTGCTCGCGCGCGACTTTGAGGCCTTCCGCTCGGCGCTGAGCCAGCTCATCCTGCCGGCGACGACGCTGGCGATCTTCTCGCTGGCGCCGATTGCGCGCATGACCCGCGCCTCGATGCTGGCGGTGCTGGCATCCGAATTCGTCCGCACCGCGCGCGCCAGCGGCCTGTCGCCGACGACCGTCATCGTCACCTACGCCTTCCGCAACGCCATGCTGCCCGTGATCACCACGCTCAGCATGGTGTTCTCGTTCCTGTTAGGGGCCAACGTCCTGGTCGAGAAAGTGTTCGCCTGGCCCGGCATCGGCTCCTATGCGGTGGAAGCGCTGATCTCCTCAGACTTCGCGCCGGTGCAGGGTTTCGTGCTGACCATGGCGGTCATGTACGTTCTGCTCAATCTCGTGATCGACATCTTGTACGGCGTAATCGATCCGCGCGTCAGACTTGAAGGCTAGGGGAACGAAATGAGCTCCGTTGCGCCTGCTGTTGAACCCGTCGGTCCCGCGCGGACCTCTGGACTCGCTGCCATCCTCGAACAGACCCGCTACGTCCTCAGCGAGAACAAGGTCACCGGCTTTGCCTTCGCACTGCTGATCCTGATCCTGATCGCCGCGATCTTCGGCCCCTATGTGGTGCCCTACGATCCGCTCGCCTCCGACACCGCCGCCGCGCTGAAACCGCCGTCGGCGGCGCACTGGTTCGGCACCGACCAGCTCGGCCGCGACATTTTCAGCCGCGTCATCGTCGCGACGCGGCTCGATACGTTCATCGCGGTCGCTTCCGTGGCGCTGGTGTTCCTGATGGGCGGCCTCGCCGGCATCGCGGCGGGCTACTTCGGCGGCTGGACCGACCGCATCGTCGGCCGCATCGCCGACACCATCATGGCCTTCCCGCTGTTCGTGCTGGCGATGGGCATCGTCGCGGCCCTCGGCAACACCGTGCAGAACATCATCCTCGCCACCGCGATCGTGAACTTTCCGCTCTACGCCCGCGTCGCGCGCGCCGAAGCCAACGTCCGCCGCAACGCCGGCTTCGTTCAGGCCGCGCGCCTCTCCGGCAATGGCGAATTCCGCATCCTGCTGGTGCATATCCTGCCGAACATCATGCCGATCATGATCGTGCAGATGTCGCTGACCATGGGCTACGCCATCCTCAATGCCGCCGGCCTGTCCTTCATCGGCCTCGGCGTCCGTCCGCCGACCGCCGAATGGGGCATCATGGTCGCCGAAGGCGCAGGCTTCATGGTCTCGGGCGAATGGTGGATCGCGCTATTCCCCGGCCTCGCGCTGATGATCGCCGTGTTCTGCTTCAATCTCCTCGGCGACGGCCTGCGCGACATTGTCGATCCGCAGCGGAGGACGTGATGGCGAACGTTCGGTCGAAATTCTCCAATGATTCTAATCACCGTTCTACTGTGCATGGGGTTGTTTTCGAACGCTTGAGTGACGTGAGGCCTGCATGACCGCCCAGCCGCTGCTCGACGTGCAGGACCTCACCGTCGAATTCACCACCCGCCGCGGCATCGTCAAAGCCGTGCAGCACGTCAACATCTCCGTTGCCAAGGGCGAGACGCTCGCCATTGTCGGCGAATCCGGCTCCGGCAAGTCGGTGACGTCCTACGCGGTGATGCGCATCCTCGACCGGGCGGGGCGGATCGCCGAAGGCTCGGTGATGTTCTCCGGCATTGACGTCAAGGCCGCGAGCGAAGACCAGATGCGCGATTTGCGCGGCCGCGAAGTCTCGATGATCTTCCAGAACCCGCGCGCCGCGCTGAACCCGATCCGGAAAGTCGGCGGCCAGATCGAGGACGTGCTGCGCACGCATGTGCAGCAGGCCCAGGTCACAGATGGCGGCGAGAAGGCGATCGAGGCGCTGGAGCAGGTCAAGATCGCCCGCCCGCGCGAGCGCTACCATGCCTATCCATTCGAGCTATCAGGCGGCATGTGCCAGCGCGTCGTCATCGCGCTCGCGCTCGCCTGCAATCCGCAGCTGCTGATCGCGGACGAGCCGACCACCGGCCTCGACGTCACCACGCAGAAGGCGGTGATGGATTTGATCGTCGAGCTGACCAAGCGCCGTGCGATGTCGACCATCCTGATCACGCACGATCTCGGGTTGGCTGCCGCCTATTGCGATCGTGTCGTGGTGATGGAGAAGGGCCGCGTCGTCGAGACCGCCAAGGCCGCCGACATCTTTGCCAACCCCCAGCACCCCTACACGAAAAAGCTGATGCGCGCGACGCCGCGGCTCGGCGTGAGCCTGCGGGATCTGCTGCCGGAGGAAGAGGGCGCAGCCGTCATGGCCGGGCCTGACCCGGCCGTCCATCACGCTTCGGAAGATTCGTCTCGGTCGATGGACCCCCGGGTCAAGCCCGGGGGTGACGAGAATCCAAAGCCGCTCCTCCTCATCGACAAGCTCGTGAAAGAGTATCCCCGTCAGGGCGCCACCGCCGTGCTCGGCAAGCTCTTCGGCCGCAAGCCGCCTGTCGAGCCGGACGTGTTCCGCGCCGTCGACGGCATCAGCTTCTCGATCGGCCATGGCGAGAGCGTCGGCCTCGTCGGCGAATCCGGCTGCGGCAAATCGACGACCTCGATGATGGTGATGCGCCTCCTGGACCAGACCTCGGGCCTGATCCAGTTCGACGGCGAGGACATCTCCGGCATCGCGCCGTCAGCCTTCGCCCGCCTGCCGCAGCGCAGCCGGATCCAGATGGTGTTCCAGGATCCGACCGACAGCCTCAACCCTCGCTTCACCGCCGCCCGCGCCATCGCCGATCCGATTCTGCAGCTCGGCGACGTCAAGGGGCGCGACGCGCTCCGCGCCCGCTGCGAGGAGCTGGCGACCATGGTCGGCCTGCCGCATAATCTGCTCGATCGTTTCCCGCACCAGCTCTCCGGCGGCCAGAAGGCCCGCGTCGGCATCGCACGCGCCATCGCGCTGCACCCAAAGCTCGTCATCCTGGACGAGCCGACCGCGGCGCTCGACGTGTCCGTGCAGGCCGTGGTGCTGAACCTGCTTCAGGATCTCAAGCAGCGGCTAGGCATGAGTTATTTGTTCGTCTCGCATGATTTGAATGTGGTGCGCTTGCTGTGCGATCGTGTCATTGTGATGCGGACGGGACGGATCGTCGAAGAGGGTTCTTCCGAGCAGGTCTTGAGCGATCCGCAGGACGACTACACCAAGGAGCTGCTGACGGCGATCCCGCATCCGCCGTTGCCGGTGCACTGAGAGTGCACTGAGATCAGTGTGAGAGAGTGATGGCCGAACCTCTGGACGACTACATCGACGCCGTATCGAAAGCGCTGGCGCTGCCGGTCGAGGAGGCCTGGCGGCCGGCGGTGCGCGCCAATCTCGAAGTCTCGCTGCGGCTCGCCCGCCTCGTCGACGAACTCGCGCTGCCGGACGAGACCGAGCCGGCGCCGATCTTCACGGCCTGATGCTGCCATGACCACCAAGCCAGAGATGACGGCCGCGGAAATCGCGAGCGCGGTTGCGGCCCGCAAGATGTCGGCGCTCGATGCCACCGAGGCGGCCCTCGCGCGCATCAAGCAGCACGACAGTATTCTCAATTCCTTCACCGACGTCACCGCCGATCGCGCCCGCGCCAAGGCGCGCGCGATCGATGCCGACATCGCCGCCGGCAAGACCGTCGGCCCGCTCGCCGGCGTCCCCTTCGCGGTGAAGAACCTGTTCGACGTTGCTGGCCTTCCCACGCGCGCCGGCTCGAAGATCAACCGCGACCTCGCGCCGGCCAAGCGTGACGCCACGCTGATCGAGCGCATGGAAGCCGCCGGCGCGGTGCTGGTCGGTGCGCTCAACATGGGCGAATACGCCTATGACTTCACCGGCGAGAACGTCCATGACGGCCCCTCGCGCAATCCCCACGACACCACGCGGATGACCGGCGGTTCCTCCGGCGGTTCCGGCAGCGCCGTCGGCGGCGCGCTGGTGCCGATCGCGCTCGGCTCGGACACCAACGGGTCGATCCGCGTGCCGTCGTCGTTCTGCGGTATCTTCGGGCTGAAGCCGACCTATGGCCGGCTGTCGCGGGCGCGCTCGTTCCCGTTCGTGGCAAGCCTCGACCATCTCGGCCCGTTCGCGCGCTCCGTCACCGATCTCGCGCTCGCCTATGACGCGATGCAGGGCCCTGATGCCGACGACAGCGCCTGCACGACGCGTGGGCTGGAGCCGACGCTGCCACTGATCGCCAATCCGATCTCGGATCTGCGCATTGCCATCGCCGGCGGCTACTTCCAGAAGAACGTCTTTCCGGAAGCCGTCGAGGCGGTCAGCCGCGTCGCCAAGGCGCTTGGCGCAACGCAAGTGGTCGATGTTCCCGAAGCCGCGCGCGCCCGCGCCGCGGCCTATGTCATCACCACCACCGAAGGTGCCTCGCTGCATCTCGATCGCCTGCGCAAGCGTCCCAACGATTTCGATCCGGCCGTGCGCGACCGCCTGATCGCAGGCGCGATGGTGCCGGCGTCCTTGGTCGACCGCGCGCAAAAATTCCGCCGCTGGTATCGCGGCCAGCTCGCCGAGATCTTCAAATCCGTCGACGTGCTGCTCGCGCCGGCGACGCCCTGCACCGCGCCGAAGCTCGGCCAGGTCAATTTCAATCTCGACGGCGTCGAGCTGCCGGTGCGCGCCAATATCGGTATTCACACTCAGCCGATCTCGTTCATCGGCCTGCCGGTGGTCGCGGTGCCGGTGCCGCTCGAGCCGATGCCGATCGGCGTGCAGATCATTGCCGCGCCCTGGCGAGAGGACATCGCGCTCCGCGTCGCGCACGCACTGGAAAAGATGGGCGTCGTATCCGCGCCCGCGCCGAGAGGATTGTGAAATGGAGATCGATCTCCCCGAGGTGATCGCGGAAGTCAAAGCCGCGTTCGAGCGCTATGAGCAGGCCCTCATTACCAATGACGTCGCCGTGCTCGGCGAATTGTTCCGCAATGATCCCCGCACGCTGCGCTACGGCATCGGTGAGAACCTCTATGGCTATGAGGCGATCTCCGGCTTCCGCGCCGCGCGCTCGCCGGTCGGCCTCAACCGCCGCACCGCGAAAACCGTCATCACCAGCTATGGCCGCGACACGGCCGTGGCCTCCACCCTGTTCTATCGTGACACGGCTCCCGGCAAGGTCGGCCGGCAGATGCAGACCTGGATTCGCTTCCCGGAGGGCTGGCGCGTCGTCGCCGCCCATGTCAGCATCATCGACGAGTCGAACGAGACCATGACCCCATGACGCTTGACGATCTTCCGCCCGGGACACTGCCGGCCGAGCCGGTGGTGCCTCGCGTCGACCGCGCACTTCCGTCGCTGCAGAAGGTCACGCGCGCCGAGGAATTGCGCCTCCAGCTCGCCGACGAGATCGTGCGCGGAACTCTCGCGCCCGGCGCGCCGCTGGATGAAACCGACATCGCACGGCGATTCAGCGTTTCGCGCACGCCGGTGCGCGAGGCGTTGCGGCAGCTGGTGGCGAGCGGCCTCGTCGAAGCGCGTGCCCATCGCGGCGCGGTGGTGGCGCAGCCCTCGATCGAGCGTCTCAAGAGCATGTTCGAGGCGATGGCCGAGCTCGAGGCGCTTTGCGCCGGCCTTGCCGCCGAGCGCATGTCCGCGGCCGAGCGTCACGGTCTCGAAGCCATCCACGAAGAGCTGCGGGTGCTGAGCTACGCCGGCAATCCCGACCGCTTCCACGAGGTCAACGAGCGCTTCCACAACGCGATCTATGCGGGCTCGCAGAACGGCTATATCGCCGAGATCACCTTGGCCACCCGCGTGCGCGTGCAGCCGTTTCGCCGCGCCCAGTTCCGCAATCTCGGCCGGTTGGCAAAGTCGCAGGCCGAGCACGACCGCGTCGTCGTCGCCATCATGCGCGGCGACAAGCAGGGCGCCGCCGCCGCCATGCGCGCGCATATCGAGCTGGTGCGCGGGGAGTATGAGATCTACGCGGTGTCGGTGTAGGCCGAAGGCGGATGCCGCATACTCGGTGTCGTCCCCGCGAAAGCGGGGACCCATAACCACAGGCAGTGGTGTGAGGCAAAGCTCCCACTCCGAGTCTTCGCCAAACCACTCCCTGTGGTTATGGGTCCCGGATCGGCGCTCCGCTTCGCTGCGCTTGTCCGGGACGACAGTCTTTATGAAGCTCGCGCCGTTCACACGCGCTACGCCGTCGCCTTCTCCGCCATGAACTTCCGCCAGCCGCCATATGCCGTGATGTCCCGCGCCTCGCCGAGCACCTCCGGCTCGACGAGGAACCCCTTCACGCTGCGGCCGTCGGCGAGCCGCACCGTGCCGATCGCCATCGGCGCCGGTATCGCATTCACGAACTTGCCGAACGCTGCCGCCGAGAGCGACCAGATCTCCAGCTCGATCGACGCGCCCGTCCCGGCCGCGACGCGCAGCATGCCGGGCTTCGGCGGCGTGGTCTTGAGCGCATAGAGCTTGTAGTCCGGCGCAGTCTTCGTCGCCGCGATCAGCTTGGCGTTCAGCGCCGTCAATTCTCCATTCAGCGCCATACCGGAGAGATGTGCGCCGACCACGGCGATGGAGATCTCATCGTCACCGCTTGCCGGCAGCGGTGCGAGCGGCGCCTGCGCCACGCCCTTGGCGCCAACGGTCAGCTTCGTATCCGCATGGAACACGCGTCCAATGCTTGCAAGCATAGCGTCGCGCCCCGCAGGCGCGAGCAGCGTGATGCCGAACGGAATGCCGTCGGCGCGCATCGCCGCAGGCACGGCGAGACCGCAGAGGTCGAGCAGATTGACAAAATTGGTATAGGTGCCGAGCCGGCTGTTGAGCTCGATCGGATTGGCCAGCACCTGCGCCGTTGTATAGGCGGTCGGCGCCGTCGGCAGCACCAGCGCGTCGATGTTGGCAAACGTGCGCTCGGCGATCTTGCGCAGGCCCTGCAAACGGTACAGCGCGGAGAAGGTCTCCGCCGCAGACAGCCGCGCGCCGGCCGCGGTGATCTCGCGTGTTACGGGATGAATTGCATCAGGCGCGGACGCCAGCAGATCCTTGATCACGAGATAGCGTTCGGCGACCCAGGGACCTTCGTAGAGCAGCCGCGCCGTCTCGTAGAGGGGCTCGAGATCGAACTCGACCAGCGTTGCACCCAGCCCGGTCCAGCGCTTCAGCGCGTCGGCATAAGCGGCCTCCGCCTTCTTGTCGCCGAAGAAGATCAACTGCCCGTTGCGCGGCACGCCGAGACGCAGGTTGGAGGGGAGCGCCGTGATCGCGCCAAGCGGCCGGTCGCGCGAGAACGGATCGGCCTGGTCCGGTCCGGCCATCACCGAGAGCGCGAGCGCGGCGTCGTCCACCGTCAGCGCGAAGACCGAGATGCAGTCGAGCGTGCGGCAGGCCGGCACGAGGCCCGCGGTCGAGATCATGCCGAGGCTCGGCTTCAGCCCGACGATGTTGTTGAGCATCGCCGGCACGCGACCTGAGCCGGCCGTGTCAGTCCCCAGCGACAGCGGGACAAGGCCAGCGCCAACGGCGACCGCCGATCCCGAGCTCGATCCGCCGGGAATCAGGTCCTCGCGGATCGAGTTCTTTGGGATGCCGTAAGGCGAGCGCACGCCGACGAGGCCGGTTGCGAACTGGTCGAGATTGGTCTTGCCGATGATGATGGCGCCGGCTGCGCGCAGCCGCTCCACCGCGGTCGAGTCGTGCGTCGGCGTGTACGAGAAGGCCGGGCAGGCCGCCGTGGTCGGAAAACCAAGCGCGTCGATATTGTCCTTCACCGCAACCGGCACGCTGTAGAGCGGCAGGTCAGCTGCATCCTTCGCGGCCAGCCTCTCGGCCTCTGCGATCGCGTCCTTCTCGTCGCGCAGGCTGATGAACACGGCGGGATCGTTGTGGTCCCGGATGCGCCGATAGGTCCGCGCGATCGTCTGCGCCGGCGTCATCGTGCCCGCGCGATGCGCGGCCACGATCGCGGCGATCGTTTCAGGCTGCTCAGCCCCCATGGTCACAAAACTCCGGCAACTTGTCTCAGTCGGATTGAAGCAAGCGATGTGCCATTGTGTACAATATCCGGGCAGCGCAGTCGCCCCGGATATTATCGTGAGATCAGTGACTTGGCAGCTAGGCTGATAGACGGCCACACCGCCGTGCCAACGCCCTGTAGCGGGCATTTGCCTAGGTCATGGGCAGTCTTGATCAGGTGAAGTCAGCGAGGATCCGGAGCAGCCGCTCCCGGTTCTCCTTGCCGATCCTGGCCTCGACATTCCGCTCGTGCTCGGCGGCGAGCCGTTTGAACTTTGCCAGCGCGGTTTCTCCCTGCGACGTGAGGTGCAGGGCGTGCGAGCGCCGGTCCGCCTTCGATTTGACCCGCTTCACCAGCTTGCGCTGTTCGAGGCTGTCGAGCAGGTGCACCAGCCGGGCACGCTCGATGCCGAGGCGTTTCGCCACCGCCATCTGCGACAGGCCCGGATTGGCGCCGATCACGGTCAGCACCGAATATTGCGTCGGGCGGATGTCGACCGCGCGAAGCGTCCTGATGAAGTCCTGAAAGATCCAGATCTGGAAGCGCCGCACCGCGTAGCCGGCGTGCCCGACCAGGGCGTCGAGGCCGATCTCGTCCGCATCGATCCGCCGCGCAGCACCGTTGCCGGTGCGTTTGCGGGGAGAGGTCTGGGTTGCAGTGGCTGTCACATCGTATCTCCTCGCGCGCGACCATAGCGTCCCGAGGCCCCGAGCGAAAGATTGTTGTTGACGACAACAATTGCTCTGCCCAACATTATGGCCAAAGCAGCCCGGAACGAGGCTGCGACCGATCCCTGATCCGGGCGAGGAGGAGACCATGACCGCCACCCGCGGTGACGCCACGAGCCTGTTCGCAACGCCGAAAACTGTCGCCGAGCATCGCGCCGACGGCAGCATCGTGCTGCGTTCGCCCGAGCCCTTGCGCGACAGCGCGCGCTGCATCGGCGACTGGCTGGAGCATTTTGCGCGGCAGGCGCCTGACAAGATCTTCCTTGCCGAGCGTGACAGCGCCGATACGCCATGGGCCACCGTGACTTACGCGGGGGCTCTGCGGCGGGTACGCGCAGCAGCGTCCTGGATCCTGGCGCAAGGGCTCAGCGCGGAGCGTCCCGTTGTCATTCTCTCAGACAACAGCATCGATCACGCGCTACTTGCGCTCGCGGCCCAGCATGTCGGTGTGCCCTCAGCCGCGATCTCGCCGGCCTATTCGCTGATGTCTAGGGATTTCGACAAGCTGAAGAGCATGATCGCGCTGCTTGAGCCGGGCGCGATCTATGTTTCTAGCACCAAGCCGTTTGCGGCGGCGCTCGCTGCAATCAAGCCTTTGCACAGCGCGCAGATCATCAGTGGTAATGCCGGCGACGCCGATGCGCTCGCCTTCCGCGCCATCGCAGCAACGCCGGAAACGCCCGATGTCACAACGGCCTTCGCCGCGGTGACGCCCGATACGATCGCAAAATTCCTGTTCACCTCGGGTTCGACCGGCACGCCCAAGGCGGTGATCAATACCCAGCGCATGCTGACCTCGAGCCAGCAGGCCAAGGCGCAGACCTGGACCTTCCTCGAGCAGAGCGGTGGCGATCTCGTCATCCTCGACTGGCTGCCCTGGAGCCATACCTTCGGCGCGAACCACAATTTCAACCTCGTGCTGCGTAACGGCGGCTCGCTCTATATCGACGGCGGCAAGCCGGCGCCCGGTCTCTTTGCGACCTCGCTCGCCAATCTGAAAAGCGTGATGCCGACGGTCTATTTCAACGTGCCGCGCGGGTTCGACATGCTGATCGCGGCGCTGCGCGGCGATGAAGAGCTGCGCCGCCGCTTCTTCAGTGAGGTGAAGTTCGCCTTTTATGCCGGCGCAGCCTTGCCGCAGAATCTCTGGGATGCGCTCGAGCAGCTCTCGATGGAGACCGTCGGCCGCGCGCTGCCGATGGTCTCGGCCTGGGGCTCGACGGAAACGTCACCGCTCGCCACCGACTGCCATTTCCTCGCCGAGCGCTCCGGCAATATCGGCGTGCCGATCCCGGGCACCGAGCTGAAGCTCGTCACGTCGGGCGACAAGCTCGAGGTGCGCGTGCGCGGCCCCAACGTCACGCCGGGCTATTGGAAGGCGCCCGAGCTGACAAAGCAGGCCTTTGACGACGAGGGCTTTTACCTCATCGGCGATGCCGTGAAGCTTGCCGATAGCGCGCGGCCGGAGCGAGGCCTGTTCTTCGACGGCCGCGTCGCGGAGGACTTCAAGCTCAATTCCGGCACCTGGGTTAGCGTCGGCACGCTGCGCGTCGCCGGCATCGCCGCGCTGGCGCCGCTCGCGCAGGACATCGTCGTGTCAGGCCATGGCGGCGACGAGGTGCGCTTCCTGGTGTTCCCGAACGTCGCGGCGTGCCGCGCCCATGCGGGTTTGCCCGAGACGGCAGGCGTGAATGAGGTGCTTGGACACGAGAAGGTGAGAGTCGCGATCGCGCAGGGCCTCGCAAGACTGAAGCAGCAGGGCGCAAACTCCTCCGGCCACGCCACTCGCGCCCTGTTGCTCGCCGAGCCGCCCTCGGTGGATGGCGGCGAAATCACCGACAAGGGCTACATCAATCAGCGCGCCGTGCTGACGCGGCGGGCGGATGCGGTGGCGCGGCTGAACGATGATGTGTCCGGAGCGTGGGTGGGGCTGTAGCGGTCGACGCAATAAAAGCTCTCGTGCCCCGGGCGCAGCGCAGCACGCAGTGTTGCGCTGCTGAGCCGGGGCCCATCTCTCATAGCGCGTAGCTGCATGGGTCCAGGCTCTGCGCTGCAGCGTTTGACGCTGCAGCGCCCGGGACACGAGAGCGGGGCAAACTACGCCAGCCATCCTGCCGCAATATCTTGCCTGATTCTTTTGTTGCCTCGGCAACTAATTTGTGCGAACCATTCCGGCCAAGGACGACGGCGGGGGAACCGCCGCGTCTGATGCTGGAGGAAACGATGCGCGGCCGGAATGGTGCTGTCGGCAAATGCCGGCGCATGCCTGGGAATGACGGGGGATGGCGCCCGGCGTGCGGCTTGTCAGGTCTCGGTGCTGCCGGTCACCGCGTCGAGATTCTCGTGCAGGCGGCGGACCAGGCCGATCAGCACCTCGCGCTCGTCCTTGTTGAGGCAGGACAGCAGGCGCCGTTCGCGGTCCAGCGCCGCGACGATCACCTTGTCATGGGTGGAGCGGCCCTTTGCCGTCAGCGAAATCGAATGGGTGCGGCCGTCGTTGGGGTCGGTGCGGATCGAGACCAGCCCGCGCTTCTCGAGCCCCGCCAGCGTTCGGCTCACCGGACCCTTGTCAAATCCGATGACGTGGCAGATGCGCGAGGCCGGAATGCCGGGCTCGATCGCCAGCAGCGACATGATCCGCCATTCCGTGACGTTGACGCCGAACTGCCGCTGGTAGAACGCGGTCGCGCTGTTCGACAGCTTGTTGGCGATGAAGGTGATGAGAGCCGGGACGTAGCGATCGAGGTCGAGCGTCGGTCCGGCTTCGACGGACGCGGGTCTTGGGCGGGATCGGGTCGAAGGCGTCGGCATGTCGGGATTTTGACTCGCAAGCTGCCTTTAGACCTAAGGGCATGCGGCCGCGTTTCACAAGATCAAAGTGAGGGAGGACTTCAATGAGCGCAATCGGCTCCCCAGCGGCGAGTGGTTCATCGGCCGTCCCGCATCTCGACGTCGATCCGTTCGACATGAAGTTTTTTGCAGATCCCTATCCCACACACGAGCTGCTGCGGGAGACGGGACCGGTGGTCTATCTCGACAAGTGGAACGTCTACGGCGTGGCGCGCTATGCCGAGGTCCATGCCGTCCTGAACGACCCCGCGACCTTCTGCTCCAGCCGCGGCGTCGGCCTGTCCGACTTCAAGAAGGAGACGCCATGGCGGCCGCCGAGCCTGATCCTGGAGGCCGATCCGCCGGCGCACACCCGCACCCGCGCGGTGCTGTCGAAGGTGCTGTCGCCGACCGTGATGAAGCAGGTGCGCGATCGCTTTGCCGCCGCGGCCGAGGAGCGGGTCGATGCGCTGCTGGACAAGCGCAGCTTCGATGCGATCACGGATCTCGCGGAAGCCTACCCGCTGTCGATCTTCCCGGATGCGCTCGGGCTGAAGCCGGAGGGGCGCGAGCATCTGATCCCCTATGCGAGCGTCGTGTTCAACGCATTCGGCCCGCCCAACCAGTTGCGCCAGGAGGCGATCGAACGTTCGATGCCGCACCAGGCCTATGTCGCCGAGCAGTGCCAGCGCGACAATCTCGCCCCCGGCGGCTTCGGCGCCTGCATTCATGCGCAGGTCGACGAGGGCGCCATCACGGCGACCGAGGCTCCCCTGCTGGTGCGCTCGCTGCTCTCTGCCGGTCTCGATACCACGGTCAACGGCATCGGCGCAGCGGTCTATTGCCTCGCGCGCTTTTCCGATCAGTGGCAGCGCCTGCGCGATGATCTCTCGCTGGCGCGTGGCGCCTTCGAGGAGGCGGTGCGGTTCGAGAGCCCGGTGCAGACCTTCTTCCGCACGACGACGCGGGATGTCGAGATCTCCGGTGCGCGGATCGGCGAGGGCGAGAAGGTGCTGATGTTCCTCGCCGCCGCCAATCGCGATCCGCGGCGTTGGGACAAGCCTGATAGCTACGACATCACCCGCCGCGCCTCCGGCCATGTCGGCTTCGGTTCCGGCATCCACATGTGCGTCGGCCAGCTCGTTGCCCGTCTCGAAGGCGAGGTGATGCTGACTGCGCTGGCGCGCCGCGTCGCAAAGATCGAGATCACGGGCGAGCCGAAGCGCCGCTTCAACAACACGCTGCGCGGGCTCGACAGCCTGCCTGTCACCGTCACCCCCGCCTGACGAGGAGTTTCATGTCTGCCATCACCTTCATTCATCCCGATGGAAAGTCCGACCGCGTCGAGACCTCAGGCGGCGAAAGCGCCATGCAGGCCGCGACCCGCCACGGCCTCGACGGCATTTTGGCGGAGTGCGGCGGCAATGCCATGTGCGCGACTTGCCACGTCTATGTCGACGAAGCCTGGCTCGCGCGTCTGCCCGCGGTCGCCGACGACGAGGACGCGCTGCTCGACGGCACCGCGGCCGAGCGGCTGCCGAACAGCCGGCTGTCCTGCCAGATCGCGATCACGCCCGCGCTCGACGGGCTCGTGCTGAGACTGCCGGAGCGGCAAGTCTGACGCTCAAGGATCTAATTTTCAAAACATAGGCCGGCAACGACCGGTGCGACATCCAAAGGGGAGGGAACGATGAAACATCTGAAGTGGACGCTTGCGCTGGCCGCCAGCCTGATGGGCGGAGCGGCGAGCGCCGAGATCTCGGACAACGTCGTGCGCGTCGGTGTGCTCAACGACATCTCCGGCATCTTTCAGGACACCAATGGCATGGGTTCGGTCGAGGCCGCGCGCATGGCGGCGGAGGATTTCAACGGCGGCGGCAAAGGCATCAAGGTCGAGATCGTCTATGCCGATCACCAGAACAAGGCCGACGTCGGCAACGCCATCGCGCGCAAATGGCTGGATGTCGAGGGCGTCGATGCCATCGTCGACGTGCCGAACTCGGCCGTCGGCCTTTCGATCAACACGCTGCTGCGCGACAGCCGCATGACCTTTTTGGCGTCATCCACGGCAAGCTCGGATCTCACCGGCAAGGCCTGCTCGCCGAACACCATTCAGTGGGTCAATGACGCTTGGGCGACCGGGAACACTACCGCAGCCGCGATGATGTCGCGCGGCGGCAAGGATTGGTATTTCCTCACGGTCGACTACGCACTCGGCAAGGGCATCGAGGCTGAAGCGCAAAAGTATATCGAGGGCCACGGCGGCAAGGTGCTTGGCTCCTCGAAACATCCGCTCGGCACCTCCGACTTCGCCTCCTTCTTGTTGCAGGCACAGGGCTCGAAGGCGCAGGTGATCGGCCTTGCCAACGCCGGCGGCGACACCATCAACGCGGTGAAGCAGGCCGCCGAGTTCGGCATCCAGCAGGGTGGGCAGAAGCTCGTCGCCTTCCTGCTCTTCATCAACGACATCCACGGTATGGGCATCAAGGTCGCGCAAGGCCTCCAGCTGATGGAAGCCTTCTACTGGGACATGAACGATGATACCCGCGCTTTCGCAAAACGTTTCGCCGCGCGGCCCGGCATGAACGGCAAGATGCCGAGCGGCAACCAGGCTGGCGTCTATGCCTCCACGCTCGCCTATCTCAACGCGGTCGCGGCGAGAGGCAGCGATAATGCCAAGGACGTCGTGCCCGAGATGAAGAAGTTTAAGGGCAAAGACAAGCTGTTCGGCGACACCACGATCCGCCAGGACGGCCGCGTCGTGCATCCGATGTATCTGTTCGAGGTGAAGAAGCCGGAGGAGTCGAAATATCCGTACGACTATTACAAGCTGGTCTCGACGATTCCCGCGGATCAGGCCTTCCGCCCGCTGGCGGAGGGCGGGTGTGACCTGGTGAAGTAGGGGCCGCTGGCGCGATCCTCTTTCACCTCTCCCCGCTCGCGGGGAGAGGTCGGATCGCTCTTGCGATCCGGGTGAGGGGGTACAGGTCTTACATCCACGTCACCCGTGGAGAGAGGCCCCTCACCCCAACCCTCTCCCCGTAAGAACGGGGAGAGGGAGACGAGTCATCCCACCACCTTGCTTGACCCCTGCGTGATCAGCCGCGCCGCGCGCTGGTCTCGCGCGTAGATCCACAGCCAGCTCAGCGCAACGCTGAGGCGGTGGCGCAGGCCAATCAGGAAGTAGATGTGGGCGATGCCCCAGATCCACCACGCGATGGTGCCGCGCAGCTTGACCTTGCCGAAATCGATCACGGCGAGGCGCTTGCCGATCTGGGCGAGGCTGCCGGCGTGCTTGTAGCGGAACGCGCCCTTGTTCTCGCCGCGCAGCCGCGCCTTGATGGTCTCGGCGACGTGACGGCCCTGCTGCTTTGCCGCCGGCGCGATGCCGGGCACCGGCTTGCCTTCCCAGGCATTGATGCTGACGGTGTCGCCGATCGCGAAGATCTCGGGATGGCCGGGAATGGTGAGGTCGTCCTCGACCTCTACGCGCCCGGCGCGATCGGCTGGCGCACCGAGCCATTCCGCAGCGGGCGAGGCGCGCACGCCGGCGGCCCAGATCCGGGTCTTTGCCTCGAGCAGCTTGCCGCCGAACACCACGCCCTCACGATTGATCTCAGTGACGGCCTGCCCGAGCACGACCTCGACGCCGATGTTCTCCAGCGAGGCCTGCGCATAAGCGGAGAGATCGTCGGCAAAGCCCGCGAGCACGCGCGGGCCGGCCTCGATCAGCACCACGCGCGCCTTCGTCGTGTCGATGTTGCGGAAGTCGGCGGGCAGGGTGTGATGCGCCATCTCGGCGATGGTGCCGGCAAGCTCGACGCCGGTCGGGCCGGCGCCGACAATCACGAAGGTGAGCCGCGCGGCGCGCTTGGCCGGATCGGTCTCGCGCTCGGCGCGCTCGAACGCCACCAGGATGTGGCGGCGCAAGGTGGTGCCGTCCTCCAGAGTCTTCAGGCCGGGTGCCCATGTCTCCCACTCGTCGTGGCCGAAATAGGCGTGGCGCGCGCCGGTCGCGAGCACCAGCGTGTCGTAGGGCACCTCGCTGCCGTCGTCGATCAGCACGCAGCGGCGTGCGGCATCGACGCCGCTTACTGTCGCGAACAGCGTCGTCACCTCGCGCCGGTCGCGCATCAGGTGCCGGATCGGCCAGGCGATCTCGCTGGTCGCGAGCGAGGCCGTCGCAACCTGGTAGAGCAGCGGCTGAAACAGATGATGGTTGCGGCGGTCGATCAGTATGATCTCGACCGGCGCGCCCGCGAGCCGGTAGGTCGTCTCCAACCCGCCGAAGCCGGCTCCGACGATGACGACGCGATGCGGTGTCGTGGTCATGATGCGCCCTCGAATCTAGCTGCTCTCTTCCTTCATTTAAGTGCGGATCGGGCGCCGCGGTCCAATAGCCGTCATCAATCGTCGCATAGGCCGGATGTATCGATCGGCCGCGAAAAAGCGCCGCAGGCTCGGCCAGGCCTTGGCCGAAGTGAGTAGAATTATATTTCTTGCCATCGGCGATTGGGGCGAAATATGGTGCAGGGGCGGGCGCTGAGCCATTGGCGGCGCGACAGATTTTGCGTTCAATAGAGACAGGCCCCGGGGCGGCGATCACCCCGTTTCCGGGATCAATAATAAGGAGGGGAGTGGTTATGAGGACGGCATTCTGGCTGGCGGGCGCGGCGGCGCTGGTGCTGGCGAGCCCGGCATTCGCCGGCGACACCATCAAGATCGGTTTCGTTTCGACCTTCAGCGGCCCGACCGCCGTAATCGGCAACGACATGCGCAACTCGTTCGAGCTGGCGCTTGATCACCTCGGACGCAAGATGGACGGCAAGCCGGTCGAGGTGATCTACGAGGACGACGGCCAGAAGCCTGACGTGGGCAAGCAGAAGACCGAGAAGCTGGTGCAGTCCGACAAGGTCGATTTCATCGTCGGCTACATCTGGTCGAACGTGCTGCTGGCCTCGCTCAAGACCGCGGTGGATTCGAAGACCTTCCTGATCTCGGCCAATGCCGGCCCGTCGCAGCTCGCGGGCGAGCTGTGCTCGCCTTACGTGTTCTCGACCTCCTGGCAGAACGACCAGACGCCGGCCGCCATGGGTCTCTACATGAACCAGAAGGGCGTCAAGAGCGTGTTCCTGATCGGCCCGAACTACGCGGCCGGCAAGGACATGCTGGCGGGCGTGAAGAGCACGTTCAAGGGCGAGATCAAGGGCGAGGAATACACGGTGTGGCCGAGCCAGCTCGACTTCTCCGCCGAGCTCTCCAAGGCGCGCGCCTCGGGCGCCGAGTCGATCTTCGTGTTCTATCCCGGTGCCGCCGGCGTGCAGTTCCTCAACCAGTACGCACAAGCCGGTCTGAAGAGCACGATGCCGCTCTACACGGCGTTCACCGTCGACGAGCTTTCGCTGCCGCTGCAGAAGGAGAATGCGCTCGGCGTTCCCGGCGCGCAGGAATGGGTCAACGACCTCCCCAACGAGCAGAACAAGCGCTTCGTCGCCGACTACCGCAAGAAGTACACGGGCTTGCGACCGACCTATTACGGCGCACAGGCCTATGATGCGGCCCAGCTGATCAACAGTGCGGTCGTCGCCGTGAAGGGCGACACCAGCAAGAAGGACGCGATGAAGGCCGAGATGGAAAAGGCCAACTTCAAGTCGCTGCGCGGTGCGTTCAAATACGGCAACAACCACATCCCGGTGCAGAGCTTCTACCTCCAGGACGTGGTGAAGGATGCCGAAGGTCAGCTCGCGCTGAAGACCGTCGCCACCATCGTCGAGAACGACCAGGATCGCTTCCACGACAAGTGTCAGATGAAGTAGCTACGAGCGACGCTCTCTCTTCCCCTCTCCCCGCAGGCGGGGAGAGGTAAAGGACCTTACACCCTCGGCATGCTCGCGGGCCGCACCTCGCGGGCCTGCGCCGCGAGCCTGATGCCGGCATTGGCCGCGCCAAAGCCCTGGTAATTCCTGCGTTCGACGATCTCGAAGAAGAAGCGCTCATCGAAGATGTGGGTGTAGACCTGGAAGAACTCGCCGTCACCCTCGCGGTCGTAGAGGATGTGGTTGGCGCGCAGCTGCGCCATCAGCTCGGGGGCGAGATCGTATTTGGCTTCGATGTCGTCGTAGTAGTTGTCGGGGATGTCCAGGAAATCCGCGCCGCGCTTGCGCATCTCCGCCACCGTCGCGAAGATGTCGTTGCAGGAGAACGCGACGTGCTGCACGCCTGAGCCGAAGAACTCCGAGATGAAGCGCGCCGGCAGCGTCCGGTTGGCAGAGGAGCCGTTGAGGACGAAGCGCAGGCTCTGGTCGGCGTTGATGATGGCCTGGCTTTGCACGAGGCCGCGGGGGTCGGCGATCTCCATCTGCGGCAGCCGCTTCAGGTCGAGGATGCCGGTGTAGAACAAGAGCCAGGACAGCATCTCGTCATAGGGCATCGACTGCGCGATGTGGTCGACGGCGAGCAGGGCATCCTTGGCGGCATCGCTCGCGACCGGCTCGAAATCTGTGTCCCAGTTCTTGCCGGCCTGGTCGAGGAAATACAGGAGACTGCCACCAACGCCGTGGATCGCGGGAATCTCCAATTCGCCGGGACCGACCGGCTGGTAGAACGTCCGCGCCTTCAGCGTCTCGGCGCGCTGCATGGCAAGGCCGGCATTGTCAACGTCGAGCGCGATGGCGCAGACGCCGGGGCCGTGTGTGACGTAGTGCGAATGCGCAAAGCCGTCGGTCTCGCAATTGATCACGAGCTCGACCTTGCCCTGCGACCAGCGCTCCACCGCCTTGCTGCGATGCTTGCCGCTCTTGCGGAAGCCGAGCTGCGAGAACAGGCGGGCGAGGTCGCCGGCCTTGGTCTCATTGACGGCAAACTCGATGAACCCGGTGCCGCCGCTTTTCGCTTTCGGTGCCAGCGGCTCGCCGGCGAACTTTGGCCAATCCGGCGCGAGCTGGTCCTCCAGCAGGATCAGCGAGCGCAGGCCGTCCACCGCGGTCTGTGCGGCCGAGCCGGCGCGGAACTGGTCGTTGAAGATCTCCAGCGACAGCGGCCCGGCATAGCCGGTCGCCGCGATCGCCTTCATGAACTCGCCGACCGGCAGGTCGCCCTGGCCGGGGAAGGAGCGGAAGTGCCGGCTCCACGACAGGATGTCGAGCTCGAGTTTTGGTGCGTCGGCGAGCTGCACCAGGAAGATCTTGTCACCGGGGATCGAGGCCATCGCGCGAACCGGGAAGCCCGGCGCCAGCGCGTGAAAGCTGTCGAGGATGACGCCGATCGCGGGATGATCGGCGCGGCGCACGATCTCCCAGGCATCGCGGTAGTCGTTGACGTGGCGGCCCCAGGCCAGCGCCTCGTAGCCAACGCGCAAGCCACGCTTGGCCGCCTGCTCGCCAAGCTCGCGGAAATCATCAGCTGCGCGGTCGATGCCGCCGAGCGAGGCGGGCGACACGTTCGAGCAGATCAGCAAGAGATCGGTGCCGAGCTCCTGCATCAAATCGAACTTGCGCATCGCGCGGGCAAAATTGCGCGTACGCTGCGGCTCCGGCATGCCCTCGAAATCGCGGAACGGCTGGAATGCGCAAACCTTGAGATTGAGATCGCCGCAGAGCTTTGCGATGTCGCGCGGGCCCGAACCGAACGACAGCAAATCGTTCTCGAAGATTTCGACCTCGTCGAAGCCGGCTGACGCGATGGCACGGAGCTTTTCGTCCAGCGCCCCTGAGAGAGAGACGGTCGCGATCGAGCGCTTGTTCATGCTGCCTGCTCCATGATCCGCCCCGGTGAGATAGTCTGGACCGTGCGCGCGGCCTCGGTGACGGCTTCGACGACGGCGAGCGTTCCCATCGCGTCCTCGGCTGAGATCAGCGGCTGTTCGTGGCCGGCGATGACCGCGCAGAAATGGCGGAGCTGCTCGACCAGCGGATCGAAGGCAGGCGGCGCAACGCTCTCGCGCGACAGCGGCGCGTACCAGCCGGGCTCTCGCACATAGGACCACAGCTCCATATTCGGCACGGACAGCGATCCCGCGGTGCCGGAGAAGATGTAGCAGGGCTGATCCTGCTTGGGGTATGCAGCGTTCTCGCCCGAGGAGAGCTCCCAGCTCCACGGCGCCGGCGTCGTATCCGATACGGTGACGGTCCCCAGCGCGCCACTTGCAAAGCGCAGCAGCAGCGCTGCGGTGTCCTCGACGGTAAATCCGCGCGCCTTGTTCGAGGTCAGCGCCTGCACCTCGGCGATCTCGCCGCAGATGAAGCGGAGATTGTCGATGTCGTGGATGAGGTTGATCAGCAGCGGTCCGCCGCCTTGCTCGCGCCGCCAGGCCACCTCGAAATAATCGTCGGGCTTTTTAAGTAGCCATAGGCCGACCACGGCGGTGAGCTGGCCGAGCTTGCCGGTCGTCACCGCCTCGCGTGCGGCCTTGATGATCGGATTGTGCCGGCGGTGATGACCGACCAGCATCGGCACACCGGTGCGCTTGATCGCGGCGCAGAGGCGCTGCGCGGTGGCAACGGTCTCAGTCACCGGCTTCTCGATCAGCGCCGGCACGCCCGCCGCCGCGCAATCGAGCGCCATCGGCAGGTGCAGCGTGTTAGGCGAGGCGATGACGAGGCCGTCGGGCTTCGCTTGTTCCAGCAGCGCGCGGTGGTCCGCATACCAGGGCACGCCGTGCGACCGCGCATAGTCCTTCGCGGCCGGCGAGGGGTCGGCAATGCCTGACAGCACGCAATCCGGCGATGCCGCGATCAATTCGATATGGCGGCGGCCGATCAGGCCGGCGCCGGCGACCGCGATACGCATTCGCGCGCTCATGCCGCACTCTCCTCCATCGCGCCGCCGAGGAAGAGCTGGCCGATGCGGGGATCGTTCAGGATGCGGTCGGCCTTGTCGACCATGCGGGTCTGGCCGAGCTCGAGCACGATGCCGAAATCGGAGATTTCCAGCGCCGAGCGCGCGTTCTGCTCGATCATGAGGATCGTGACGCCGCGGTCACGCAGGCTTTTGAGGATATCGAAGGTCTGCTGCACCATCAACGGCGACAGGCCGATCGAGGGCTCGTCGATCAGCACCAACTTCGGTTCGAGCAGCAGCGAGCGGGCGATCTCGAGCTGCTTCTGCTCGCCGCCCGAGAGCGTCGAGGCCTGCTGTGTCGATTTGCGGCGCAGTGCGGGAAACAGGTCGAGCGCGGCCTCTATCCGCATCGGCAGGTCGATGCCTTTCCCGGCGGCGACGCCGCCGAGCTCGATATTGTGGCGCACCGACAGCTCCGGAAAGATGTTGCGGCCCTGCGGCACGTAGCAGATGCCAGCGTTGAGCAGTGCGCGCTGGCTCAAATTGGTGACGTCGCGGCCGGCGAAGTTGATCTTGCCCTCGCGCAGCTTCAGAAGGCCGAAGATCGCCTTGAACACCGTCGATTTGCCGGCGCCGTTCGGGCCGATGATGGTGGTGATGGTCGCCTGCGGCACGGCGAAGCTCGTGCCGTTCAAAATCGTCATCTTGCCGTAGCCGCCGACGAGATTGTGAACCGAGAGGATCGGGTCGCTCATGGCTCGCTCTCCCTAATGTCCGAGATAGGCTTCGATCACGGCGGGGTTTTTGCGCACCTCGTCGGGCCGTCCCATCGCCAGCACCTTGCCCTCCGCCATCACCATCACGCGCGAGCACAGCGACATCACGAACTCCATGTTGTGCTCGATCACGACGAAGGTCGCGTTCTTCTCGCGGTTGATCGCGACCAGGCGGTCCTTGAGGTCCGCCAGCATCGACGGATTGACGCCGCCGGCGGGCTCGTCGAGCAGCACCAGGCGCGGCCCGCCCATGAACGCCATGGCGGCGTCGAGCAGCTTTTGCTGGCCATAGGAGAGGCCGCCGGCCGGCTCGTCGGCGAGATGATCGAGCTTGAAGAAACCGATCATCTGGTTGGCGGCGTCGGTCAACCCGGCATCGGAGCGGCCGACGAGGCGCGAGGCCATGTTGCCCTGGTGTTCCTGCCCGGCGAGGATCAGGTTCTCGCGCACCGAGAGCTTTGGGAACACCTGCAACAGCTGGAAGGTGCGGCTGACCCCGAGCTTGTTGAGCTCGGAAGGACGGAGGCCCGTGACGGTCTTGCCGTCGAGCTTGACCTCGCCGCCTGATGGCGTGAGCTGGCCGAGGATGCAGTTGAACAGCGTGGACTTGCCGCAGCCGTTCGGACCGATCAGGCCGAGGATCTCGCCCTCGCGCACGTCGAACGAGACACCGTCGACGGCGCTGATGCCGCCAAAGTTCTTCTTGATGTCAGTGACTTCGAGGACCGCACTCATTGCGCCGTCTCCAGCCTGGATTTGGCGACGGCGCGGAGCGCGGACGCCGCCTTGGTGCGCCGCGCGGCCATGTAGCGATCGAGGATTCCCAGAATGCCGGTCGGCGACCAGATCAGCAGCAGCATCACCGCGACCGCATAGAGCATCAGGTAATAGCCTTCGGTGAAGCGCAACCATTCCGGCAGCAGCACCGCGATCATCGCCCCCAGGAACGGGCCGAAATAGAAGCCGGCACCGCCGACGATCACCATCATCAGAAGATCGAGCGAGAGCGACAGGTTGAAGGGAACAGGGTCGATATATTGCGTCAGCGGCGCATAGAGCGCGCCGGCGACGCCGCCGAGCGCCGAGCCGATCGCGAACGCCATCAGCGTATAGCGCCGCGTGTCGATGCCGAGCGATTGCGCGCGCAAGGGATTTTCGCGCAGCGCCATGAAGGCGCGGCCCCAGGGTGAGCGGATCAGCCACCACACCGCGAGCGAGACGATCGCGAGCGAGCCGAGGCAGACATAGTAGAACGGCAGCGGTTTGTTGGTGGCAATCCCGAAGATGTGCGGCCGCGGGATGTTGGAAATGCCGTAGATGCCGCCGGTGAGCCAGCTCTCGTTGCGGAACACGAGGAAGGCCAGCGTCGAAAAGGCGAGGGTGACGAAAGCGAGGTAATGGTGTTGCACGCGCAGCGCGGGGTAGCCGAGCACCCAGCCGACCGCGAAGCTAAGGATGATCGCGACCAGGATCGCAGCCGGCAGCGGCCAGCCATGGGTGGTCATGATCGCCGCTGCATAGGCGCCGATGCCGACGAAGGCGCCCTGCGCCAGCGAGACCTGTCCGGCATAGCCGAGCGTGAGGTTGAGGCCCATCGCGGCGATGGTCATCACGGCCCACTGGCTCAGGATGAACAGGCCGTAGCGGTTGAAGTTCATGGGGACGATGATCAGGCCGGCGATAACGATGAGGCCGAGCGCGATCTTCAGGGGTTTGGCAAAGCCGCTCATACCGTGCGCTCCTCGGCGCGGCCGAGCAATCCTTGCGGCCGGAACAGGATGACGACGATCAGGAAGATCAGCGGCACCGCCGCGCGGTACTGCGTCGAGACATAGCTTGCCGCGAGATTGTCGAGCACGCCGATCAGGAGGCCGCCGGCGATCGCGCCGCGCACCTGGTTGAAGCCGCCGACGATCGCCGCGATGAAGGCGGCCTGGCCCAGCACTTCGCCGGAGGAGAATTTTGCGAGGTAGATCGGCGTGATCAGCAGCGAAGCCAGCGCGACCAGGAAGGCGTTGATCAGGAAGGTCAGGAGGATCATGCGCTCGACCGGAACGCCGATGATGCGCGCCACCGTCGGGTTCTGCGCTGCTGCCTGCATCTGGTGGCCGAGCGAGGTGCGGTTCAGTAGCGTCGTCAGTCCGAGGACGGCAAGGATGGCGACGACGAGGACGCCGATGCTTTGCAGTGAGACGGCGTGGCCGAGGATGGAGATGTCACCGGTCGGCACGATCGACGGGAAGGGCGAAGCTTCCGCGCTGAAGAATTGTTTGACGGCTTCCTTGATGCCGATAGCGAGCGCCATGGTCGCGATTGCCAGCGGCAACACACCGTGGCGCATCATGGGATCGACCAGCAGCATCTTGAAGGCGAGGCCGAGCAGGATCATCGAGAGCAGGATGCCGAGGATGATGGCGAGCCAGAACGGCGCACCGGCATGCATCGCCGCCAGCATCAGGAACGCCGGCAGCATCACGAACTCGCCTTGCGCGAAATTGATGGTCTGCGAGGTCTGCCACAGCAGCGTGAAGCCGACCGCAACCAGCGCGTAGATGGCGCCGGTGGCCAGTCCTGCGACCAGTAGATCGAATAGGTTGGACATGTTCCCCTCTTTCCTCTCCCCTCTCCCTGCTCTTTCTCCCCGTTCTTACGGGGAGAGGGCAGGGGTGAGGTGCCTCTCTCCGCGAATTCAATTGTCACCGTGACTGCGGAAGCACCCTCACCCCACCCTCGCCCCGCGAAGAGCGGGGAGAGGGAGAGCAGAGATCTCTCCCCGCATCCGCCTTCGCTAAAGCTTCGGCGAGACGGGCGCGGGGAGAGGCGAAGAGCCTCATTTCACCTTCGGCAGCACCTGCTTCACGACCTGCTTGCCTTCGACCACCTCGACCAGAAAGCTCTGGCGATCGATGTCGCCGTTCGCATCGAAGGTGACGTCCATCAGGATGCCGGGCTCCTCCGAGGCCTTGATCGTCAGTCCATGCAGCGTGTCGGCGAACGCCTTGGAATCGACCTTGCCCATCTTCTCGGTGGTGGCCTTCACCATGTAGACGGCGAGATAGCCCTTCAGGCCGTTATGATCGGGGACGTAATTGTACTTCTTCGAAAACTTCTCGCGGAACGCCTTGATCAGGTCGACCGGCGCGTCGGTGGTGAGGCCGACATGCCCGCGCGCGCCGTTGGCAGCATCGCCCGCGAGCTCGATCACCTTCTGGCCGATCAGCGTGGTCTCGCCCATCAGCGGTGCGGTGACGCCCTGGCGCTTCAGCTCCTTGAGGATGCGCGCGCTCTCTTCCTCGTTGAGATAGACGAAGACAGCGTCGGGATTGGCCGCCTTGATCTTGCCGACGTCGGCGGCGAAGTCGGCCTGGCCAGCTTCGGTCGAGAGGTCGGCGACCACCTTGGAGCCGAGCCGGTCGAGCTCCTTGACGACGACGTCGCGGCCGCCGCGGCCAAAATCATTGTTGACCCAGACCACCGCGACCGACTTCGCCTTCATCTCGTCGTGGATGTATTTGGCGACCTTCGGCATCGAGGATTGCTGGCCGAACGAGGTGCGGAACAGGAACTTGTTGCCGGCCTGTGTCAGCTCGGCGGCTTCGCCGCCCATGATCTGCGCGATGCCGGCTTCGGCCGCGAGCGGGGCGGTGACCTTGACCGAGCCGGAATAGCCGGGCCCGAGCAGCACGTAGGGTTCAGCATCGAGCGCTTTTTGCACCTGGGCGCGGGCGACGCCGGGGTTGGACTGCGAGTCGGCGTGGGTGACCTCGAGCTTGCGGCCGAGCACGCCGCCCTTGGCGTTGATCTCCTCGATGGCGAGGTCGATGCCGTTCTTCCAGTTGGTGCCGACGGTGGCGCCGCCGCCCGAGAGTTCGGCGACGTCGGCGAGCTTGATCGCCTGGGCGAAGGCGCCCGCCGTCGTGATTGCGGTGAGCAGCGCGCCCACCAGTAGCGTTGATTTCATCGTCCTCTCCTCCCGGTTCAATTTTGCAAGCGGCCTTGTGTCCGTTCGCTTCGCTTCAAGCGGCCTGATACGCGGCGCTGCGCGCGGCCATCACGGCGTCAAAAGCCTCTCCCATGACTTCAGTCGAGGGGGCAAGGCCTGTGAACAGTTCGAATGCGTCAGCGGCTTGGTAGATCGCAAGCTCGCGGCCGGTCATGATCTTCGCACCCTTCTCTTGCGCTGCGGCAAGGAGCGGCGTGATCAGCGGAGAATAGACGGCGTCGGCGACCCACAGGTTTTCGCGCAAAAGCGCCGGCGCGACCGGGGTGTCCCGGTTCGGCAGCATGCCGACCGGCGTGCCGTTGACGAGGCCGGTTGCACCGTCGAGCGCCTCCTCGACACTTCCGGCCACCCGCGCGCCGCCATGCCTGGCCAGCAGCGCGGCGAGTTTCTCGGCCCGCGCCGGCTCGCTGTCGAAGATGCGGAGATCCGCAACCTTCAGGCTTGCCAGCGCAAAGGCGATCGCCTTGCCGACGCCGCCGGTGCCGATGACGGCCACGGCATTTCCGGCAGGAGCCAGCAGCGGTTTGACGGCGCGCGCAAAGCCTGTCGTGTCGGTATTGTGGCCGATCAGTCGGCCCTCCCTAACGACGACGGTGTTGACCGCCGCCATGGTCGCCGCAGCCGGTGCCAATTCGTCGAGCAGCGGCACCACGGCCTCCTTGTAAGGAAAGGTGACGTTGACGCCGGCGAAGCCGAGCCGGCGCACGCCCTCGAGCATCATGCTGAGGCCGGTCGCGTCCGCACCGGCGACCTCGATGAGCTGGTAATGGCCGCGCAGCCCAAGCGCCTCGGCGGCGCGCTCATGCATCGCAGGGGACGCGGAATGCGCGATCGGCGCGCCGATCAGGCCGGTGAGGAGCTTCTTGCTGGCGGCGTATCCGCGCTTTGACATGGTTCGCTATCGTCTCGTTGGGAGCGTTCGGTATCGGCCATTAGCGGGGAAACCCGCGCAATTCCAAGGGGCTTCCAACCGTAACGATAGCCTTTCCTCCGCCTAACACAATTACCCATTTATCCAGCAAACCTAACATCATGTTATTTCTTGCGTCCGCGTGCCGAGGCGGTCTTGCCGTTGCCGCGGGACGGCTCGACCGCGCGCATCTCGGCGCGCAGGGATTCGATGAAATATTCGACATGGAGCGACAGCGGTGCGCCGCGTTTGACTGCGATATAGGTATCGAAGCGCGTCGGCTCGGTGATCTTCAACAGCTCGATGCCGGGATAGCCGCCATGGGCCACGGTGAACTGGTCGATGATGGCGATGCCGAGCCCCGCCTTCACCAGCGCGCAGACCGTGGTGCCGAAGCGCGCGCGGATGGTGATGTTGTAGTCGAGCCGGTGGCGCGCGAAGATCTCGGCCATGATCCGGCCGTAGGGGTCGTTGGGATCGATGCCGATCAGCGGATAGCGGGTGATCTCGGCGGCGGAGACCTGCTTGCGGCCGGCCAGCTCGTGGCCGGGCGGCACGATGCAGTAGAGCTCGCCCGAGGCGAGCGGCATGAAGTCGAGCCCGGAATGCTCCAGGCGGTAGCTCATCGCCACGCACTCGCCGCGGCCGAGCAGGAGATAGTCGATCGCTTCCTCGAGCTTGAGGATGTTGATGTCGATGCCGAGATCGGGATAGCGACGCCGGACCCGCTCGATCGCGCGCGGCACCATCACCTGCGAGATGCTCGGCACCGAGCCGATGCGCAGCTCCGACAATCCGCCGCGGCCGATCTTGGAGATGATCTCGGAGAGATCGTCGACCTTCTTGTAGACGCCGTTGATCTGCTCGAAAATATTCTCGGCTTCCGGCGTCGGGAAGTAGCGCCCGTTCTGGCGCTGGAAGAAGCGAATGCCGAGCGAGCGCTCGGTGTATTTGACGAGGCGGCTGATCCCCGGCGCCGACACGTTGAGCAGCTTGGCCGCGCCGCCGATGGTGCCCGTCACCATCACGGCACGGATCACTTCCACCTGGCGCAGCGTCATCATGGTCGTGGCATCCGAGAGGATTGGCATCCGAAAGAGATCGTGGCGGCGATCATCTCACGAGAGCCGCGGTGTCATCCAGCGGCAAGTGTGTGGTGGTGTGGATGATGGCGCGTTGCGCTCGCTTACCCTCTCCTCTTGTGGGAGAGGGTGGCTCGCCGCGGAGCGGCGAGACGCGTGAGGGGGTATTTCTCCGCAACATTCAGATGCGGGTTTGGGTTCGTGGAGAGAGGCCCCTCATCCGGCGCTTCGCGCCACCTTCTCCCACAAGGGGAGAAGGAGGGATAACTTCGCGGTCAGAGTGTTTCGACTAAAATCTGCGCGTTCAAATGGAAGGGTGGCGTTGTCGCGCGATCTGTTCCATCGGCGTCGTTGCTTCAACTGCGTGGACTAGCTCGCCGGGCCTTCGGGCGAGGCGGTGTCTGCCGGTTTGGTGCGCTCGCTTTGCAGCACCTCGCGCGCGAACTCGATGATCTTCTGCTTGTTTGCCGTTTCACGGACGGCGAAAAACACGCGGTTCAATTCCAGGCCGAGCACGCTGTTGAGGGCGATGTCCTCGTCTTCCATCGTGGTTTTCCCGCTTCAGACGCTTGCAGGTGTATCTTGACGTCACTTCTTCCACAAGTAGATTAAACGTTCAGAGCGCGTGGGCACCGGAAAACTACGGGAGCGGCGAATTGAGGGAGCCCCCAAATACGTGCTATAGCGGACGTCGAGGGTCAGGAAACGCACCGATGTCCGCCGTAGATTATGGCCGGGAAGCGCTCGACTTCATCGAGGGTCTGGGAGCCCATACCAAGGTTCCAGACACCATGGACGCGCTTGCGACCGCGTTCAGCCGGTATGGTTTCGAGCACATCATCGTCACCGGTCTGCCCAATCCCGATCAGCGCTTCGCCCAGATGGTGCTTGCCAAGCGCTGGCCGGCGGAGTGGTTCAGCCTCTACACGGAAAAGAGCTACGACCGCGTCGATCCCGTGATCCGCAAGTGCCGGCACACAGTGAATCCGTTCGAATGGTCGGAAGCCCCCTACGATGCGGAGTTCGAGCCGGGTGCTGCGGAAGTGATGCGGCGGGCGGCCGATTTCCGCATGTCGCGGGGTTTCGTGGTGCCGATCCACGGCTTGACCGGCTATGAAGCGGGCGTCTCGCTCGGCGGCGTCCACCTCGATCTCAACGCCCGCAGCAAGCCGGCGCTGCACCTGATCGCGATGTATGGCTTCGACCACATTCGTCGTCTGCTCGCGCCGGCGCCGCATCCGTCAGCGCGTCTCACCCCGCGCGAGCGCGAGGTGCTCGCCTGGGCCTCGCAGGGCAAGTCGGCCTGGGAAATCGGCGAGATCCTGCACATCACGCAGCGCACCGCCGAAGAGCATCTTGCAACTGCCGCGCGCAAGCTTGGCGCCGTCAACCGCACGCACGCGGTTGCGCTCGCGATCCGGCAAAGAATCATCACGCCCTGAAATCGGCGCGTACTGGGAAATTTCCCAATAGTCGCTCCCGGCGTTTTCCATGAGGATTCCCCCATTATTTCAAGCCATGGGGGAGTCGATGATTCATGTGATCTCTGCCGCAAACCGGCACCTCTACGAGGATGTCCTCGAGCAGCATTTCAGGCTGCGCCACGAGATTTTTGTCGAGGAACGGAAGTGGGAGGCGCTGCGCAAACCCGACGGCCGCGAGATCGACGCCTACGACAATGACGATTCGATCTACCTGCTGTCGCTCGAGAACCGCCGCGTGCTCGGCGGCTATCGGCTGTACCCTACTACCAAGCCGACCATGATGAGCGAGGTGTTCCCGCATCTGGCCGCAGTGCGGGGATGCCCGGCGGACGCGCTGGTCTGGGAGTGGTCGCGCTTCTTCGTGTCGCGCGAGCGCCGCGACGGCGCGCTCAATCTGCAATTGATGGCGGCGGCGCAGGAGTTCTGTCTCGATCAGGGGATCGAGCGGCTCTGTCTCGTCATGGAGACGTGGTGGCTGCCGCGCTTCCACGACATCGGCTTCGTCGTCACCCCGCTGGGATTACCGGCGCTGATCGAGGATTCCTGGACCATGGCGGCGACCATCGAGGTTCGCCAGGAATCGCTCGATGTCGTGCGCGAGCGGATCGGGATGAAGGATGTCGTGCGCCAGGACGGTCCGCGGATCGACTGCATCGCCCGTGCCAACCTTTGCGGCCTCGCTGCCGCGCAACGAAAGAGCGCCTGAGATGTCGAACATGATGCGGGACAGCCAGATCATGGCGCAGACCAAGGACGAGAATCTCGGCTACATGTCGGACATGGCGCTCGAGCTGGCGCAGATGGCGGACGATTCCGGATTGGCGACGCTCGCCTATCTGTTCCGGATGGCGGCGCTGGAGGCTTCGACGGCCAACAGCGTGCTCGCCGAACCGGACGATCTTCCCCAGCAGATGACGTCGCACTAGGCGCATCGCCCTACATTCCGACGAAGCACACGCCCTCTCCCCGGCAACGGGAGAGGGCGATCGCATATGGTTTCCGGCGACAGTCTTCGCGCGCCTCGTCCTTTGAGACGCTTGCTTCGCAAGCTCCCAAGGATGAGGCTGGGCAGCCTCGGTGCCCGTTGAGATGGTTGCCGCGCACGCCGTCCTTATCCTGAGGAGCCCGCCAAAGCGGGCGTCTCGAAGGATGGACCGCAGGGAAGAACCCGCTTCTCGTCCGCGGTAAGCCTGCGGCAGGTTGACCCATCCTGCGCGGCAGCCTTCTTGCAAGGCAGCATTTGATCGCATGCATCGGCATGCAACAAAGTGCATGTTTGGTGTCGAATCGCTCTTGCCTCGGAACGATACTGCCATTACCCATTTTTCCGCCTTGAAGAGGCAGGGGGAGCTCTTTCACTGATGGCGACTGTGTTCGAACATCGGCGCGATATCGCGTGCGCCTGAAAGAGTTTTGATGCTGCTGGTCGTCGAACAGTTCTTGAACGGATTGCAGTTCGGCCTGCTGCTGTTCCTGCTCGCCGCCGGCCTGACGCTGGTGTTCGGGATCATGGATCTCGTCAACCTCGCGCACGGCTCGCTCTACATGATGGGCGCGTATTTCGCCGCGACCTTCGCGGCGTGGACCGGCAGCTTCCTACTCGGCGCGCTGATGGCGTTAGGGGCGACGCTCGTGCTCGGCATCGTGCTGGAGATGACGGCGCTGCGGCATCTCTACGGCCGCGATCATCTCGACCACGTGCTCGCGACCTTCGGTCTGATCCTGTTCTTCAATGAAGCGGTGCGGCTGATCTGGGGGCCGGCGGGCCTCGCGCTGCCGCTGCCGGCTTGGCTCACCGTGCCGGTGCCGATCCTGCCCGGCATTCATTATCCCGCTTATCGACTCGCCATCATCATCGTGGCGCTGCTGGTGGCGCTGCTGCTCTATCTCGGCGTGATGCGCACGCGCATCGGGATGCTCATTCGCGCCGGCGCCTCCAATCGCGAGATGATCGGGGCGCTCGGCATCAACATCAAGCTGCTCTACACGCTGGTGTTCGGCCTGGGTGCCGCGCTCGCCGGCCTTGCCGGGCTGATGCAGGCGCCGATCCTCACTGTGCAGATCGGCATGGGCGAGAACATTTTGATCCTCGCCTTCGTCATCATCGTGATCGGCGGCATCGGCTCGATCCGCGGCGCCTTCCTCGCCGCGATCTTCGTCGGCATGATCGATACGCTCGGCCGCGCCTTCCTGCCCAATCTGCTGCGGCAGGTGCTGAGCGGCGCCGCCGCCTCCACCGCCGCCCCCGCGCTGTCGTCCATGCTGATCTATCTCCTGATGGCGATCGTGCTGGTGGTGCGGCCGGAGGGGCTGTTTCCGGCCAACCGTCGATGAAGGGTTTGAGCGTGAGCAAGGCCGTCACGGCCCTGATGCTGGCGGGTCTCGTGCTGCTGCCGCTCTATTCGTACCTCTCCGGCAACATCTTCATCCTGACGCTGTTCACCCGCATCGTCATCCTGGCGCTGGCGGCCGCGAGCCTCAACCTCATCATGGGTTTTGGCGGCATGATGAGCTTCGGTCACGCCGCCTATCTCGGTATCGGCGGCTACGCGGTCGGCATGCTGGCGCAGGAAGGTGTGGGCTCCGGCTTCATCCAGTTTCCGGTCGCGCTGGCAGCGTCCGCGATCTACGCGCTCGTGATCGGCGCGCTCTCCTTGCGCACGCGCGGCGTCTATTTCATCATGATCACGCTCGCCTTTGCGCAGATGGCCTATTACGTCGCCTCGGGCCTCGCACGCTACGGCGGCGATGACGGCCTCACCGTCTACAAGCGCAGCGATTTCTCCGGGCTGATCAACCTGTCGGACCGCACACAGTTCTATTATCTGTGTCTCGCCTGCTTGTTCGCCGTGATCTTCCTGATCTGGCGCATCGTCAATTCGCGCTTCGGCCTCGTGGTGCAGGGCCTGCGCTCCAACGAGCAGCGCATGCAGGCGATCGGCTTCCCGGCCAAGCGCTACCAGCTGGTCTGCTTCGTCATATCGGGCACCATGTGCGGCCTCGCCGGTGCGCTGCTCGCCAACAACACCGATTTCGTCAGCCCGGCCGTGATGTACTGGACCCGTTCCGGCGACCTCATGGTGATGGTGATCTTAGGGGGCATGGGCACGCTGTTCGGTCCCGTCATGGGCGCGGTGGTGTTTTTGCTGCTGGAAGAATTCCTGTCGCAGATCACCGAATATTGGGCGCTGATCATGGGGCCGCTGCTGCTCCTGATCGTGCTGTTCGGCCGCGGCGGCATCATGGGCATGCTGGGGAGGGCGGGCCGTGGCTGAACCCTTGCTCCGCGTCGAGAAGCTGGTGCGCCGCTTCGGCGGCATCACTGCGACGGACAACGTCTCGCTCGACGTTTCGGCCGGCGAGCTGCACGCCATCATCGGCCCGAACGGCGCCGGCAAGACCACGCTGATCAGCCAGCTCACCGGGCATCTCGAACCGCATTCCGGCAGTGTCTCGCTGGCGGGACGCGATATCACCTACTTGCCGGCCTATCGCCGCTGCGCGCTGGGGCTTGCACGCTCGTTCCAGATCACCTCGCTGCTGCTCGACTTCACCGCCGCCGACAATGTCGCGCTGGCGGCACAGGCGCATGCCGGCACCTCGTTCCGCTTCTTCGCCAATGCGCGCAAGGAGAGGAGCCTGCGCGATGCCGCGCACGCCGCGCTCGATCGCGTCGGCCTCGGCCATCGCGCCGATGTCGTGGTGAACAAGCTCAGCCATGGCGAGCGGCGCGAGCTCGAGCTTGCCGTCGCGCTGGCGAGCAAGCCAAAGCTTTTGCTGCTGGATGAGCCGATGGCGGGTCTCGGTGTCACCGAATCCCAACGCATGGTGAAACTGCTCCAGGAGCTGCGCAAAGAGGTTTCGATCGTGCTGGTCGAGCACGACATGCCGGCCGTGTTCGCGCTGGCCGATCGCATCTCGGTGCTGGTCTATGGCCGCGTCATTGCCTCCGGCGATCCGGCCGCGATCCGCGCCAATGACGAGGTCAAGCGCGCCTATCTCGGCGACCAGCATGTGGTGACGCACCATGGCTGACACCCTGCTCGACGTCGACGGCATCGAGACCTGCTACGGCCTCAGCCAGGTGCTGTTCGGCCTGTCGCTGTCGGTCAAAGCAGGCGAGATGGTCTCGCTGATGGGCCGCAACGGCATGGGCAAGACCACCACCATCCGTTCCATCATGGGCCTGACGCCGGCGCGATCGGGCGCGATCCGATTTGCAGGCGCCGAAGTGCGGCAGCTTCCGTCGTATCGGATCGCAAAACTCGGCGTCGGCCTCGTGCCCGAGGGACGCCAGATATTCCCGAACCTCACCGTGCGCGAAAACCTGGTCGCAGCCGCCGCCGATCGCTTCGATAGCCCCAATCCCTGGACGCTTGCCGCCATCTACGTGATGTTCCCGCGCCTTGCCGAGCGCGCCGCCAACATGGGCAACCAGCTCTCCGGCGGCGAGCAGCAGATGCTTGCGATCGGCCGCGCGCTGATGACCAATCCCAAACTGCTGATCCTCGATGAAGCGACCGAGGGCCTTGCGCCGCTGATCCGCGAAGAGATCTGGAACTGCCTGTCGCTGCTCAAGAGCCGCGGGCAGTCGATCCTGGTCGTCGACAAGAACGTCGATCACCTCGCCCGCATCTGCGACCGCCACTACATCATCGAGCGCGGCAAGACGGTGTGGAGCGGCACGTCAAACGAGCTGATGGCCGAGCAGGATCTGCAGCACAAATATCTGGGCATCTGACGCGTCTCCTGATCCGCAGCGCGCGCCGATCTGCCGCAGGCGTAGAGGTCGAGCACAATCCAGAAGCTCTCCAAACTGGACGCAGAGGTCTTGAGCGCGTCGCCGCCAGCGGCCAAAGTCCGCGGCGTAAGCGGATGCAATGCAGGACTTCTACGATCAAATTGTCGGACGGCCTGAAGATGACATCATCGGCTCCGCAGCAGCCCAATGGCTGAATTTTCCGGGCTGTGTGTTCGTCAAAGGTGAGTTTCGAGCCGACCCTGACGGGCGCGCGGTCGTGGCCCCCGGCCTGTTCATCACCGTGACGTTCGACGACGGCGCTGGCCGCGGCATTCTGACGCGCGTGCCCGGCGGTGAAAGGCAGATGACGGCAATCGCCGTACGCGAAGCTCTCGCCGTCGAACGCTCGGTGCACTGTGCCGAGCATCCTGCGATCGGCCTGGCGCTTCCCCGGGCCTCCATCGACGAGCTTGGACTCGGGGACGAGTTTCGAGCGCTGTTCGCGAGCGACGGGTCGGATACAGCCACCGTCGCTTTGGCGGCGTCTGCGCGCATACAGGCCGTTGCAGCCGAGATGTTCTCGCCGCCGGTCGCTGGAAACGCCGCGCAATTGCTGCGGTCGGCGCATGCGGCCGAGATCGTCGTCCACGCCTTGTTCGGCGAGCGCGGCCGGATTGCGGTCGATCCGGCAGCCGACCTCCAGCGGATGCGGTTGCAATCGGTGAAGGAGCGGATGGACGCCGATCTCGCCTACCCCTGGAGCATCGACGAGCTGGCGCGGAGCGCAGGGCTCAGCCGCCGGTCCTTCAACCAGAAATTCCAGATGGCTTACGGCGTCAGCGCAATCGACTATCTGAGGGGCCAGCGGCTCGATGCCGCGCGTGCCCTCCTGATTCGCCAGCGTCTGTCGGTCACCGAGGCGGCCTATCGGGTTGGCTATGCCCATCCGGCAAATTTCGCGACGGCCTTCCGCAGGCGCTTTGGCTATTCGCCGAGCCGCTGTCAGCAGACTTGAAAGCCTCCACGCGCGATCAAAGGTGATTTGCGCGCGCGCAAAGGCGGCGGCTGCCCCGATCTGGTTACTCCCCGGTTGTTCGAACACGGAGCTCGGGGAAGACGATGAAGCGGAACGACGGCCAGACGCTCGGCTGGGAATGGATGGTGAGAACTGGTCTGGGAGCGGCCGGCCTGGGAATGCTCCTGCACGCGGCCCCGTCGGCCGCACAGGTCTCGACGGCCAATTCGGGTCAGACGGCGGCGACATTGCCGCCGGTCACGGTGGAGGCACCGAGCCAGCCGCGTCCGCGTGCCCAGTCTTCACAGCGCACGTCGCAATCGCAGCGCGGCCGCGTCGCGGCACAGCGCAATGCCGGCTCCGGCCCAGCCAGAAATCCGGACCCGCGCGAGGGCGATGCCGGTCGCGGCAACGCGTCGAGCGAGCACAGCTATGTGGCGAACAGCAGTTCCGCAGGCACGAAGACCAACACGCCATTGCTCGAGACGCCACAGTCGATCTCGGTCGTGACGCGCAAGGAGCTCAACGACCGCGCCGTGCAGACGCTGACGGAAGCGGTCGGCTATGAGCCGGGCGTCCGCATCGATGCCGCCGGCTACGATCCACGCTTCGACGCTATCTCGATCCGCGGCTTCGACATCACCTACAACGGCATCTATCTCGACGGCTTACGCCTCGTCGGGGCCGGTCTCGGCGTGTTCAAGACCGAGCCTTACGGCGTCGACAGCATCACGGTGGTGCGCGGGCCGAGCTCGGCGCTCTATGGCCTCGGCTCGCCCGGTGGATTGATCGACCTGCAGAGCAAGCTGCCGACCAGCCAACCGTTCCACGAGGTGCAGACGCTGTTCGGCGACCGTGATCGCGTTCAGGGCAATTTCGATCTGTCGGGTCCGGTCGATCCTGGCGGCCAATTTTCCTATCGGCTGACCGGCGTGGTACGCGACGCCGACGTGTTCGTGCCCGGCGGCAAGGACAATCGTGTCTATGTCGCTCCCGCCGTCACCTGGAAGCCGGATCAATCGACGACCCTGACGGTTCTCGGCGCCTACCAGAAATCGAAGACGCCCGGATCCATGTTCACCTACTCGACGGGGACAGGGACGACGACCGACATCTTCACCGGCAGTCCATCCTACAACTCCCTGGACCAGGAGCAGGGACGCGTGGGCTATCTGTTCGAGCACGCGTTCAACAACGCCGTCACCGTTCGTCAGAAATTCCGCTACGTCGATGTCGATGCAGTCACCCGCTACGTGGGCTTTCTCGGCGCTCCCGTGGGCGACGTGGTCTCACGCTACACCGGCTACGTCCACGACACGCTGCAATCGGCCATCATCGACAACCAGGTCGAGGCGAAGCTTTCCACCGGCCCCGTGCAGCACACCCTCCTGGTCGGCACCGACTACACCGCGTCGACGTTCAACGACAAGCAGGGCTTCGGCTTCGGCGTTTCCTCGCTCAATCTGGCCGCGCCGGTCTATGCGCCGGAATCCATTCCCGATCCCGCAATCTCGTCCTCCACAGCCCAGCGGCAGACCCAATCCGGCGTCTACGTCCAGGACCAGGCCAAGCTCGACCATTGGATCCTGACACTAAGCGGCCGCAGCGACTGGGTCCGCACCACGGGCGAGGATCTGTTCGCGCTGACCCATCAGACGCAGTCCGATCAGGCCTATAGCGGGCGAGCCGGGCTGACCTATGTGTTCGATTCCGGAGTTGCGCCCTACGTCGCCTATTCGACGTCGTTCTTTCCCAATCTCGGCGTCGATCCGTCGGGCGCCTTCTTCAAGCCGACCACGGGCAAGCAGACCGAGATCGGCGTCAAGTATCAGCCGCAGGGGACGCGGAGCTTCATCACGGCTGCGGTCTTCGACCTGACCCAGGATGGCGGCCTGGTCACGACCGGCACGGGCGTGACGGTCCAGCGCGGCGAGATTCAAAGCCGCGGCTTCGAATTGCAGGGGCTCGCGAGCCTCGGCAATGGCTTCGACATCACCTCGTCCTACACCTATCTCGACATGGTGACCAAGCAGGCCGGCGACAGCTCGCTGGTCGGCAAGTTTCCCTCGGGCAATCCTCCGCATACCGTGACGCTCTGGGGCAATTACGCCCTGCCGCTGGCCGGCCCGTTCGCGGGATTGAGCGTCGGCACTGGTGTGCGCTACATGTCCTGGAGCTATGGCGACGACGCCAACACGTTCAAGAACAGCTCGGTGACCCTGGTCGACGCGGCGCTGAAATATGATTTCGGCCAGGCGGCGAAGGAGCTGAAGGGACTTCAGTTCCAGGTCAACGCGAAGAACCTGTTCAATCTGCACTACACCACGTGCCAGGTCGGATATTGCTACCGCGGCGCGCCGCTGACCGTCATCGCAACGCTCGGCTACCGCTGGTGAGCGATCACCAATAGATCCCGTGGCGGTGCAACTCACGCACCACGCGGGTTTCGACGGAAGGCTGGTGGCGCTTCGGTTTGGTTGTTCCGGTCGTGCTTGTCGCCGCCGGTGATTGTGCAGCTGGACCCGTTGCGGCCGGTGACGTCGTGGCCGCCAGAGCGGACGTTGGCGCGGTGGTCGCTGTCTGGGCATTTGCCGGCTGCGATGGCGCCTGAGAGGTCTGCGGTGAGACCGTTGCCGCGGGCTGCTCGGTCGCTTGCTGGCTCGCATTGGTGGCGGCAAGGCTCAGACTTCGCGATCCGCCCGCATAGGCTTGGCTTGCCAGCACCGACATTGCGAAGATCAGGATCAGCTTGCGCATGGCAATCCCCGTTATCGGACAGTCGGTCTTACCCAAATCGCTTTGCTACCGCGCCAGCCGGTGCGTCCCGATTTCGATCAGGGTGGCCCGACAGGACAGGCGATAGATCAGGCTGAACAATTGACCGAACATGATCGAACTCCAGTGTTGATCATCAAAGCTACCAATAGCCCTCCTGTCTTTCCGGCCGTTTTCGCGGCTTGAGGAAAATGGCTTCGTCCGCGACCGACGTGATGTCGTCGGAACAAGCTTGACGAAGTCGCCTCACAGGGGCGTGAGGCGTGAACCGCCAAGTGCAGAAAAACCCAGCCCCAGTTGACGTCGGAATAATATCGGGATATCCATCCATCCAATTTATCGGGATATCCCGCTATTGGAGGCGAGATGGCTGAGCAAGATCTGCCTGTTGTCGAACGAAACCGCTGCAATTGCTTGGCCCTCCGCAAGGCATCGCGCCACATGACGCTGTTCTACGATGCCGCGCTGGAGCCTTCGGGCCTTCGTTCGACGCAGTATGCCCTTCTGACCGAGATCCATCGGCGCGGCGATGCTCCCCCCTCGATCGGCGACCTCGCGGAAGCGCTGGTGATGGACCAGTCGACCATCGGCCAGAACCTGCGGCCGCTGCAGCGCGATGGTCTGGTTACGCTCGAGCGTGACGAGGCCGATCGCCGAAGCCGGTTGGCGAAGCTAACGCGGGCAGGGCGCTCGCGCCTTGCCGATGCGCGGCCGCTCTGGCTGGCGGCGCAGGAGAAATTCGAAAACGGGTTTGGCAAGCGAGCTGCCGCCGAGCTGCGGAACGTGCTCGCCGGTATCGCCGGCGATCAGTCGCTGATCGCCGACCGGTAAGAAGAGGCATAATCCATGAACAGTATCGAACGCGCGACGTTTGCTCGCGCCGTGCCGCTTGACGATCTCTCGCTGCGGCCCAAGCCTCCCCGTCCGCCGACATCGCCGAACACGGTGCTGGCGATCGTCTGTGTCGGCATCTGCCTTGCCAATCTCGACCTCTTCATCGTCAACGTCGCGCTCCCGAGCATCGGGCAGGATTTCAAGGGTGCCTCCCTCGACGACATGTCGTGGGTCCTGAACGGCTACGCCATCGCCTATGCTGCGCTGCTGGTGTTCTTCGGTCGGCTGGCGGAGCGTCATCGCAGAAATCTCAGCTTCCTGCTCGGCGTCGGCCTCTTCACGGTGGCATCGGCCGCCTGCGCCGCCGCCAGCAACGTCGAGATGCTGACCGCGTTTCGCATTGTGCAGGCCGCGGGCGCCGCGTTGATGACGCCGACCTCACTCGGTCTGCTGCTGGCGGTGTTTGCGCCGGAGAAGCGCGGCGGTGCGGTGCGGACCTGGACGGCGATCGGCGGCCTTGCCGCCGCGCTCGGGCCCGTCGTCGGCGGCGTGCTCGTCGCCGTCAACTGGCGCTGGATCTTCTTCGTCAATGTCCCGATCGGCCTTATCGCCATGGTGATCGGCTGGTGGAAGCTGCCGGAGATCGAGGGCCATGACGCGCCTCGTCCCAAATTCTTCGATGCGGTGCTGGTGACCGGCGGCATCGGTGCGCTGACCTTCGCCATCGTCAAGGTCAGCGACTGGGGCCTGCGCGCACCGGCCATCGGCTACAGCTTTGCGGCCGCGGCCATCCTGCTCGCATTGTTTGCCTGGCGTTGCCTTCGCCTGAAAAATCCCTTTGTCGATCCGGCGCTGTTTCGCATCCGCCAATTCACTGGCGCGGCCCTGGTGATGGCGCCGTACTCGGCTGCCTTCGGCGCCATGCTGCTGTCGGTCGCGCTGTGGGAGCAGACGGCGTGGGGATGGTCTGCGTTGCAGACCGGGCTTGCGATCGCGCCGGGGCCGCTGATGGTGCCGATCACCTCGCTGCTGTTCGCCGGGCGATTGATCGCGCGCTTCGGCGCTGCGCCCGTCGTCACGGCCGGCATCGTGGTGTTCGCTGCCGGTCTGGTCGCCTGGGCGAGCCTGATCGGCCCCGAGCCGCATCCGGCCTTCGTGATCCTGGGCATGATTCCAACCGGCATCGGCGTCGGCTTGACGTTCCCGACCTTGATGGGCGTCAGCGCCGCGGGCCTGCCGCCCTCGTCGTTTGCGACGGGCTCGGGCGTGATCAACATGATCCGTCAGGCCTCGCTCGCGATCGGGGTTGCGATCTTCGTCGCCATCATCGGCTCACCTTCATCGTTGCCGGAGCGCCTCGTGGCGTTCCAACGCGGATGGTGGGTGATGGTCGCGATCGTCGCGCTCGGCCTCGTGCCGACTTACTTCTACCTCAGGCAGAAGCCGAAGGCGCCCTGACGAGGCGCCTCAAAACACCTCGAAATATTCGCGGTGCTCCCAGTCGGTCACCTCTGCGAGGAAGCGGTCGATCTCGGCGTTCTTGATGTGGGTGTAGTAGTCGACGAACTCGGCCCCGAGCTTCTCGCGGAAGAATGGATCGTCCTTCAGCGCACCGACCGCATCGCGCAGCGACTTCGGCAGCAGCGGCGCCTTGGTTTCGTAGGGCGTATCAGCGGAGGGGCCGGGATCGAGCTTGCGGTCGACGCCGTCGAGGCCCGAGAGAATCTGCGAGGCCATGTAGAGATAGGGATTGGCGGCGGGCTCGCCGATGCGGTTCTCCAGGCGCGTGGCGGCATCATTGGTGCCGCCGAGCACGCGGATCATCACGCCGCGATTGTCGCGGCCCCAGATCGCGCGATCCGGCGCCAGCGAATAGGAGCGATAGCGCTTGTAGCCGTTGATGGTCGGCGTCGTGAACACGGTCGAGGCGCGGGCGTGGTCGAGCAGGCCGGCGAGGTAGGACTTGCCGAACGCGCTGAGCGGCTCCGCACCGTCCTTCGCCATGAACTGATTCTCGCCGGTCGCGCGCGAGACGATCGACTGGTGCAGGTGCCAGCCGCTCGCGAACACGTTCGGCAGTTTTGGGCGGCACATGAAGGTAGCGTGGTAGCCGTGGCGACGCGCAATCTGCTTCACGGCGCTGCGAAACAGCACCATGTTGTCGGCGGGCTCCAGGCCCTTCCTCGGCGCGAAGGTGAACTCGCACTGGCTGGGGCCGAACTCGACCTCGACGGAGCGCAAGGGCAGCCCGAGCGCGACGATGTCGCGGCGCAAGATCTCCAGCACCGGCTCCATCTGATCGAACCGCTGCTCGGTGAGATATTGATAGCCGTGGCTGAGCAGGCTCACCGAGGGCGGCGTGCCCGGCTGTCCGGCGTCTTCCGCGCGCATATGCGGATCGTCGAGCTTGAAGATGTGGAATTCGACCTCGAGGCCTGCGACAAAATCGTGGCCGCGCGCGCCGAGCTCATCGAGCACGCGCCGGTAAAGGTTGCGCGTCGCGAACGGCACCGGGCGGCCATCGCCAAAATACAGGTCGCACAGCACCCAGCCCGTCGCCGGCGCCCACGGCAGCACGCGAAACGTGGTGGGGTCGGCGACCATCAGCACGTCCGCCGCGCCTTCCATCTCCTTCATGCCGAAGCCGCCGCCTGCCGTGAACACCGGAAACACCGTGCGGTGCGAGGTGTCCTTGGCGAGCATGGTGGTGGTGATGGAGCAGCCGCTCTCCAGCGAGGCAATCGCTTCAGTGGCGATGATGGTCTTGCCGCGCAGGATGCCGTGCTGGTCGGGGAAGGCGAGGCGGATGACCTCGAGGTTCTTTTCCTCGACGAGACGACGCATGCGCTGGGCTGCGTCCTTCTGCTCATCCGACCACAGCCCATGACGCACGACGAAAGTCACTTCACCACTCCCTCAACTGCCGTAGGGTGGGCAAAGCGAAGCGTGCCCACCGCGTCTATCGTCGCAACGGAAGAATCGTGGGCACGGCGCGTTGCGCCTTTGCCCACCCTACGAGAGCCGGGCAAAGTCGTCACTCCGCCGCCGTCAGCCGGTGCACGTTGTCAGCGATCTCCTTCGGCACCGGCGCTGTCCACGGCGCGCCGCGGCGGCGCTTGACGTCGACTTCCATCCAGTAAGTCTCCCAGCCGCGCGTTGGGCCGATGCCATCCATGGTCGCCGGGCCCTGGATGCTGCGCGCGTTGGCCTCGTCCAGGAACAGCATCGGCTTCTCGCCGCCTGAGACCTTCTCGATCTCCTGCCGCAGCAGGCGGCGATATTGCACGATCGCCTTGTCGGATTGCCCGAGATGCTCCTTGGTGCGGTCCTGGATCGCGCCCATCGATTCCACCGCCCACTGATCGTGGACGTTGATGTCGGTGCCCATGCCGGTATAGGTCGCGGTCTGCTGCTCATGCGGATCGAAGCCGTAATCGTTGGCCTTGTTCTTACGCGATTTGTAGTCGGGCAGCTCATAGAGCTCGAGCCGCTGGTCGCGCATCTTCTGCTTGTCGACCGGGTTCGAATAGCTCGTGAAGATCGCGTACCAGTAGCAGTTCTCGTCGTCGACCGGCGCGTGCCACTGCGTGATCGTCATCTCAGTGCTCATGGGGATGACGAAGCCGTGCGGGAACAGCTGGTTGGTGACGCGCACATGGGTGCGCTCCTCGTCGATCTCGCGGAGCGCAATCAGGCGCAGGCCGTATTCGGTGTGCTCGACATTGATGATCGGGCGATCGTATTCGCGCAGGATCTTCGTCATCGGCAGGTCGCTGCCGGCGGACGCGCCGCGGAACTGCTTGCCGTAAGCGGTGGAGGTGTCTTCGTCCTCGAAGAAACGATGCAGATAGGAGGCGTGCGCGGGATCGATGCCGACCTCGAGTGCCTGCAGCCAGTTGCAGGCCATGTGGCCCTTGAACGCGAAGGTGTGCGTGTCAGGTGCAACGAAGCAGTCGATCTCCGGAAATGCCGGCGGCTCGCCTTCGCCGAGATAGGCCCAGAGGATGCCGCTCTTCTCCACCACAGGATAGGAGCGCTGGCGGATGTTCTGGCAGAGCTTTGAGTCCTTCGGCTCGGCCGGCGTCTCGATGCACTGGCCGGTGGCATCGAACAGCCAGCCATGGAAGGCGCAGCGCAGGCCGCCATGCTCCAGCCGCCCGAAAGCGAGGTCGGCGCCGCGATGCGCGCAATGGCGGTCGATCAGGCCGTAACGTCCCGTCTCGTCGCGAAACAGCACCAGGTTTTCGCCGAGCAGTTTGACCGGACGGATCGGCCGCTCGCCCTCGAGTTCGTCGACCAGCGCCGCCGGCTGCCAGTAGCTCCGCATCAGCTTGCCGCATGGGTCTTTCGGCCCGGTGCGGGTGATCAGGTCGTTCTGCTCCCGGCTCATCATGGCGGTCGCGTCCTTTTTCTGGAAAGCGCTTTTCTGGAGAGATGTTTTGTTCGTCTATTGAACGAATGGGCGAATTATGACATGCCTTGGATCAGCAGCAAGCACTATTTTGCAGGATTGTCCCGGCGATGCCCAAGCTTAAGCGAAGCGATAGCGAGGAGCGCGCGACGGATTTCGTCGAAGCCCTCGATCGCGGCCTGCGCCTGCTCCAGTGCTTCGGCATGACGGCCGGTCCGATGACGCTGAGCGATCTCGCCCGTGCCGCCGATCTGCCGCGTGCGACCGCACGGCGCATGCTGTTCACGCTCCAGCGCGGCGGCTACGTCTCCGGTGATGGAAAACTGTTCTCGCTGACGCCGCATGTGCTGACGCTCGCGGCGTCCTATTTGCGATCCAACCAGCTCGTCTCCGTGCTCCAGCCCGTGCTCGACCGTGTCGCGACTGCGGCCAACGAAATCTCCTCGCTCGCTGTGCTCGATGGCGACGAGGTCGTGTTCATCGCGCGCAGCAGCCCGGCGCGGATGTTCTCGGGCGGCCTCGAAATCGGCTACCGCCTGCCGGCCTTCTGCACCTCGGTCGGCCGCGCCATGCTCGGCCAGCTCGACGATGCCGATCTCGCCGCGCGCCTGAAGGCGATGAAGCGCGAAGCGCTGACACCGCAGACGGTGACCGATACCAAGGCGCTGCTGGCGCGCATCGCCGCCGATCACGAGCAGGGCTATTCGCTGGTCGACCGCGAGGCCGAGCCGCATTTCCGCTCGATCTCGGTGCCGGTGCGTCGCTACGACGGCGTGATCGTCGCCGCCATCAACATGGGCGCCCATGTCGACCGCGTGCCGGCGCAGGAATTGATCGACCGTTTCCTGCCGCTGCTGCGCGAAGGCGCGGAGGCGGTGCGGTCGCAATTGCTGTAGCCCACCTAATCCCTGCCGCCTGTGCTATAATGCGTTCCACGCAAGATCAGGGAGCACGCCATGCAACACACCATGGTTCCCAGTGACCGCGTCGAGCACGTCGCCGTCTATGGTTGCGACGGCACGAAGCTCGGCACGATCGAACGATTGATGCTCGAGAAGGTAAGTGGAACGGTCGCCTACGCCGTGATCAAGACCGGCCGGCTGCTCGGTACGCATCACCATTATCCCGTGCAGTGGAGCGCGCTGAAATATGATCCGGGACGTCAGGCCTTTCAGGTCGATCTGACGTCGGAGCAATTGAGCAGCGGCCCCTGCGAAGTCGATGGCGATGAATTCGACTGGGGCGACCGCTCGCGGCCGTACCAGCATCCGAACTATTGGTCGATCTGACGGCCCGATGGGGCAAGCGTCGCGCGTTGACCCGCGCGCACAGGTCACGGTGCGCCAACGTGCTTGCTGTGTCAAAAGGCAAAAATGCCGCATGACACACCTCTCATCGCCACCATCGTCGTTGGGCTTGGATTAGCCTTCGTACTTGGAACTCTCGCGCAGCGGTTCCGTATTCCGCCGCTGGTCGGATATCTCCTTGCGGGTGTCGCGGTAGGCCCGTTCACGCCCGGCTTCGTCGCCGACCAGGCGCTCGCGACCGAGCTTTCGGAGCTCGGTATCATCCTGCTGATGTTCGGCGTCGGCCTGCATTTCTCGCTGCAGGATCTGCTCAGCGTCCGCAACATCGCGGTGCCCGGCGCCGTGGTGCAGATCGCGGTCGCGACAATAATGGGGCTTGGCCTGTCGCTGCTGATGGGCTGGAGCGTCAGTGCCGGTCTCGTGTTCGGTCTCGCCCTGTCGGTCGCGAGCACCGTCGTCCTGCTTCGCGCGCTGCAGGAGCGGCGCCTGATGGAGACCGACCGCGGCCGCATCGCCGTCGGCTGGCTCATCGTCGAAGACCTCGCGATGGTGCTCGTGCTGGTGCTGTTTCCGGCGATCGCGAGCCTTCAGGGCGGCGCCGACGGCAAGCCGGCGTTCGAGCCGCTGGCCGCGCAGGCTGGCCTCGGGCTCGCCGGCATCGTGATGCTGACGCTCCTCAAGATCGTCGTGTTCATCGGCTTGATGCTGGTGGTGGGACGCCGGGTGATCCCCTGGATCCTGCATTACATCGCGCACACCGGCTCGCGCGAACTGTTCCGCCTCGCCGTGCTCGCGATCGCGCTATGCATCGCCTTCGGGGCGACCAAGCTGTTCGACGTCTCGCTGGCGCTGGGCGCGTTCTTCGCCGGCATGATGCTGCGGGAATCGCCGCTCAGCGCGCGGGCCGCGCAGGAATCGCTGCCGCTGCGCGATGCCTTTGCCGTGCTGTTCTTCGTCTCGGTTGGCATGATGTTCGATCCGATGAGCGTGGTCCGCGAGCCCTGGCCGCTGCTGGCGACGCTCGCGATCATCATGCTCGGAAAATCGCTCGCCGCGTTCCTGATCGTGGTCATATTCCGGCATCCGGCCGCAACCGCCCTGACGATCTCGGCGAGCCTGTCGCAGATCGGCGAGTTCTCCTTCATCCTGGCCGAGCTCGGCGTCGTCTCGCAGATCCTGCCGCGTGAAGGCCGCGACCTGATCATGGCCGGCGCGATCCTTTCCATCATGTTCAACCCGTTGATGTTCGCGGCCGCTAGCTGGCTCGCGCCGCGCCTCGATCCCAGGCGGGATACGCCACAAGCCGCGGCCGCCGTGCCCGAGCCGATCCGCACCACCGATCTCACCGACCATACGATCGTGATCGGCTATGGCCGCGTCGGCGCGCTGGTCGGCGATGCCCTGAAGCAGCGGCGATTGCCTTTCCTCGTCGCCGAGGTCGGAGAGAGCGCGCTCGAGAAGCTGAAGCAGGGCGGCATCGAGACGGTTACGGGCAACGCCGCGCAGCCGGAAATCCTCGGAGCCACCAATCCGTCACGAGCGCGGCATCTGGTGATTGCGATCCCCGAGGCGTTCGAGGCGGGACAGATCGTGCAGCAGGCGCGGGCGGCCAATCCGGATATCCGCATCATAGCGCGGGCGCATGCGGATGCCGAGGTCGATCATTTGAAGGGACTGGGGGCGGATGTCGTCATCATGGGCGAGCGGGAAATCGCGCGCGGCATGATCGAGGAGCTGGAAAGGAGAGTTCCGGATGCTGCCCAGCAAGATTCCCGCGCGCTCGCGGCAGGTTCGGTCGTATGACCTGATTACGCCTGATGGACGCACCTACCGCTTTCCGCCGCCGACCCTGCTGCAGCGGCTGTTGCGGTGGGCGGTTGGGCACGCGGAGACGATGGCGATCTCGGCGGCGATCCTGGCACTGATCTATGTCGCGGGCTTTGTGGCCGAGGCGTTTGACCAATCGGTGTTTGACGCGTGCAATGATCAGGTTGGGATGCGTGGGGTGGGTTACGCCTTCGGCTAAACCGCCCTGCGCACCTTATTCGCCTCTACCGCTCCTCCGCCTCCCGCTCCATATCGCGCCCCGATAAATCCTCGCCCTGCATGTTGGCGTAGTCCCTCGCCATCTCGCGCATCAAAAACTTTGCCGGCACGTCGTGATAGGTGCCGCGGTCGTTGACGTATTGCATGTAAGCACGACCCTCGCCGTCGAACGGATGTAGCAGTGCATCGGTGTGGCCGTCGAAGTCGAGCGGGGCCACGCCGACCTTGGCGCAGAGCGTGTCGTTGAAGGTCGGCGTTGCCTTGCGCCAGGCGCCGTCGACATGCACCTCGGTAAAGCCGTGCCAGGTGAAGATGTCGGTGCCCATGCTCGCCCGCAGCTTTTCGGTGGTGAGATGGTTCTTGACGTCGGCAAAGCCGACCCGGGCGGGGATGCCGTGGACGCGGCAGGCGGCGGCATAGAGCGAGGCCTTGCCGACGCAGTAACCTTGCCCGGCGGCGAGCACGCTCGAGGCACGAAACGTCTCGGCGATGCGCATGCTGACGTAGGGGTTGTAACGGATGCCATCGCGCACCGCCTTGTAGAGCACGCTCGCCTTCTCGCGCGCGCCCGCATCTGCGCGCACGGCGGCTTGGGCGAAGCTCTGCACGGCGGGATGATCGCTGTCGATGTACTCGCCTGGATCGGTGTAGAGGCGGCGGATGGTATCCGGGAGAATGTCTGCCATGGCCGACAGCTTAACAGTTGATCCGCGCGGAACTCAAATCGCCTGACGCATGGAGCGTTGTGCGCAAGCGCATCCATTTGCGTCGAGACGCTGGATGCCATCGCGCCGATGCGATCATTGCCGGTTGCGCATCCAGTCGGCGAGGCCCGATATCGCGCGGTCGAGATCGGCGCGCGCGGCCGCGTCGGTGATTGTCTCTTCCATCGCACCGCGCATGCAGAGCATCCACGCGTCGCGCTCGGCGTCCCCAATGGCAAAGCCGATATGCCGCTGGCGCAGCCGCGGATGGCCCTTCTCGGGCGAATAGAGTTTCGGCCCGCCGGTCCATTCGGTGAGATAGCGCTTCAGCACGTCCCTGATCAGGTCGAGATCGTCCGCGTGCATCGCGCGGACGACTTTTGCCTCCGGCAGCGTGTCCATGCGGTCGTAGAAGCGGTCGACGAGGGCGTCGATCGTGGCCCTGCCGCCAATTCGTTCGAACATGGAGATGGCGACGTCGCTGGAGGTCATCGTGAGTCCCAAGGTTACTGTTCGGCTCCGATATAGTGATCTTGTGGCGCGCCCACAAACTCCGCTGTCGTCCCTGCGAACGCAGGGACCCATAACCCCAGGGAGGAGTTTGGCGAAGATTGGTCGTTCGGGATTAGCAGCGCGAACAATCGAGGGATCACGCGGTATGGGTCCCGCGTTCGCAGGGACGACAGCGAGGCCTACAGCGCCACGCTCCGCAGCCCAAAGCTGCGGGCCTCGTTTTGCAGCACCGGGCGCACCGCATCGATCAGCCTTGCGGCGGCTGCATCGACCGACAGTCCCGCCGTATCCACCACCGCCGTCGCGCGCGAGTACAACGGTTCGCGGCTCAGCAAAATGTTGCGCAGCTCCGCCATGGCGGAGCGATCATCAGCCATCGGGCGCAGATCGCCCTGGCGGCGGACACGGGCCATGTGCTCCTCGGGCTCGGCCTTCAACCAGATCGTGTAGAACGAGGTCAGGATCTGGTCGAAAGTCAGCGGCTCAGAGACGATGCCGCCGCCGGTCGCCAGCACCATCAGCTCGTTGCGCGCGAGCAGCTGTTGCAGCGCCGCCTGCTCCATGCGGCGAAAGCCTTCCTGGCCGTAAAGCGCGATGATCTCGGCGACCGAAAGGCCGTTCTGCTGCTCGACCTCCTTGTTGAGCTCGACGAAGCTCCAGCCGATCTTCTTCGCCAGCATTCGCCCAAGCGTCGATTTGCCGGCGCCGCGCAGGCCGATTAGCGCGATGCCGCAGAACGGCGCGCGCCGTGGCGCGGACGCACTGCCCCCAGTGAGCAGATCTTTTGCCTGCGCGATCTGCGCCGGCGTCGCCTTGCGCAGGAGATCGCGAAACATCTGCCAGTCCGGCGTCGGATCGGCTGAGGGGAGCAGATCTTCGAGATGCGCACCCATCGCGTCGGAGACGCGGCGCAGGAGCACGATGGAAACATTGCCCTTGCCGCTCTCGAGCTGCGCGATGTAGCGCTCCGAAATTCCTGATACCTTGGCGAGCACTTTTCGCGACATGCCGCGCAGCGCGCGCATGGTGCGCACGCGCTGGCCGAGCTGTTCGAGAAAGCGGGATTCGGCGTCGGGACTGTCGGTCATGGATTACAGATCATGGACCTTCTTTAGCGGATGCCTTCTTCAAGAGGTCTTGCGGCGCGTTTTAATGAAACATAGTGCCTGCTGGCATTGACAGCAAGCTGTCACAGTGTCTTTCTATGAATTATAATTCTAAATTCGGGGGAGATGTCCGTGAGCGAGGGATCCTATAACGCGGTGACCTGGCTGCTCGACCGCAACGTCGAGGAGGGCCGAGCCAACAAGCTCGTCTTCGACGACACCGTCTCGCGGCTCACCTATGGCGAGCTCCAGCGCGACACCCGCCGCGCCGCCAACATGCTGCGCCGCCTCGGCGTCCGCCGCGAGGAGCGCGTGGCGATGATCATGCTGGACACGGTCAATTTCCCGATCGTGTTCCTGGGCGCGATCCGCGCCGGCATCGTGCCGGTGCCGCTCAACACGCTGCTGACCGCGGACCAGTACGCCTACATCCTCGCCGACTGCCGCGCCCGCGTGCTGTTCGTGTCCGAGGCGCTCTACCCTGTCATCAAGGACGTCGTCGGCCGCATGCCGGATCTCGAGCATGTCGTGGTGTCCGGCGCCAAGCAGAACGGCCACAAGCAGCTCGCCGAGGAGATCTCGGGCGAGAGCGATCAGTTCACGACCGCCGCGACGCATCCGGACGAGCCGGCGTTCTGGCTCTATTCGTCGGGCTCGACCGGCATGCCCAAGGGCGTGCGCCATCTGCATTCGAACTTGCAGGCGACCGCGGATACCTATGCCAGGCAAGTGCTCGGCATCCGCGAGAGCGACGTGTGTCTGTCCGCGGCAAAGCTGTTCTTTGCCTATGGCCTCGGCAATGCGTTGACCTTCCCGATGTCGGTCGGCGCCACCGTGGTGCTCAACAGCGAGCGCCCGACGCCGGCGCGCATGTTCGACCTGATGAACAGATACAATCCGTCGATCTTCTACGGCGTGCCGACATTGTTTGCCGCGATGCTCAACGACGAGACGATGAAGGCCGAGCGCGGCGGCAAGGCCTTGCGCATCTGCACCTCGGCCGGCGAGGCGCTCCCCGAGTCTGTCGGCAACAGCTGGAAATCGCGCTTCGGCGTCGACATCCTCGATGGCGTCGGCTCGACCGAGCTGTTGCACATCTTCCTGTCGAATGCGCCGGGCGACATCAAATACGGCTCATCCGGCAAGCCGGTGCCCGGCTATGCGGTGCGGCTCGTCAACGAAGCCGGCCGGGACGTCGCCGATGGCGAGGTCGGTGAACTCCTGGTCGATGCGCCCTCCGCCGGCGAGGGCTACTGGAACCAGCGCCACAAGAGCCGCCGCACGTTTGAAGGACCGTGGACCCGCACCGGTGACAAATACATCCGCGACGCCGATGGCCGCTACACCTTCTGCGGCCGCGCCGACGACATGTTCAAGGTCTCCGGCATCTGGGTCTCGCCGTTCGAGGTCGAGAGTGCGCTGATCACGCATCCCGCCGTGCTGGAGGCCGCCGTCGTGCCCGAGGCCGATGCGGAAGGGCTGCTGAAGCCGAAGGCCTTCGTCGTGCTGCGTCCCGGCGCCAAGACGACGGACTTGCAGGAGATGCTGAAGGAGCACGTCAAGCAGAAGATCGGCCCGTGGAAATATCCGCGCTGGATCGATGTGGTGGAGTCCCTGCCGAAGACGGCGACAGGGAAGATCCAGCGCTTCAAGCTGCGGGAAGGGGCGGGTTGAGCGTGACCGTGCGGCGTGTGACTCGCGCTATCGCCGCGAACTCCGCTGCGCTCCCTCCCCCCTTGCGGGGGAGGGCGGGGGAGAGGGGTAGCCCAGCAACCGGTCTTCATGTCGCGCGCCAGATGTTCTTCGTCACAGCGGGAGTCCCCGTGTGGCACCCCTCTCCCTAGCCCTCCCCCGCAAGGGGGGAGGGAACGACTGAGCAAGCGGACACAGCTCGTTCTTACTGCGCGATCGAAGAAGAGTGACAGCATGACCAACCTCACCCCCACCGGCCACCTCACCATCGGCAACGCCAGCCTCGAATACAAATGGCTCGCGCCGCAGGCCGCCGACGCGCCGACCATCGTGATGCTGCACGAAGGCCTCGGCTCGGTGGGCCTCTGGGGTGACTTCCCCGAAAAGCTTCGAGAGGCCACCGGCGCCGGCATCTTCGTCTATTCGCGCGCGGGCTACGGCCAGTCGAGCCCGGTGACCTTGCCGCGGCCGCTAGATTACATGCAGCGCGAGGCGCTCGACGTGCTGCCGAAGCTGCTCGATGCGATCGGCTTCAAGCGCGGCCTCCTGCTCGGCCATTCCGACGGCGCCTCGATCGCGACGATCTATGCCGGTGCGCATCAGGATCATCGCCTGAGCGGCCTCGTGCTGATCGCGCCGCATTTCATCGTCGAGGACGTCTCGGTGCAGTCGATCGCCGCGATCAAGACCACCTTTGAGACCACAGACCTCAAGGCAAAGCTCGCGCGCTGGCACAAGGACGTCGACAACGCCTTCTATGGCTGGAACGGCGCCTGGCTCGACCCCAAGTTCCGCGATTGGGACATCTCGGAATACCTCGCCTATATCCGCGTTCCCGTCTTGGTCCTGCAAGGTGTCGATGACCAATATGGGACACTGCGCCAGGTCGAAATTGCGCAGGAAGAATGTTACTGTCCGGTAGATTTGAAAATTATTTCAGACGCGGGGCATTCCCCGCATCGTGAAGCGCCAGGGGTGACGCTTGACGCGATCGAGCAATTTGCAAAGGCGGCCCTGCGCCACGATCAGGGACTTCACGCCGCATGACATTGCGGAGACACATCGATGAATGTGCCTTCACATGCAGGCGGCCAGTTGTCATGGCCGCGATGGGCCTATGTGCCCGGCGAGGCGGGCGGGGCCGAGGCCGACTACGAAACGCTGGACATGGCCAAGGCGCTGGTGCCTGCGGCCTTCCGCGGCTTCGTGCCGGCGCGGCATCCGGCGCTGCGCTACGGCCTCGCGCTCAACGACCGCGGCTATTTCTGGGAAGCGCAGGAGGTGCTGGAGGCGGTGTGGGCGGCCGCTCCCCAAGGCGGCCGCGAGCGCATTCTGCTGCGGGCCTGCGTCCACATCGCCAACGCCAATCTGCGACTGCGCATGCAGCGGTCGCGCTCGGCCGCGCGCCTGTTCGGAGATGCGCTCGGCGAGTTGCAGGCGCTGAACTCGCGCAAGGTGGCCGCGGGCGGCGACGGCTTCGTCGAGAGCTTTCCGGTCGCGGCCCTGGCGGCGCAGCTCCAGGCCAAGCTCGATGGTCCCGAGCTCTCCAAGGCGGACTGGATCGCCCTCGGCGCCATCGGACGGTCTTGAGCGACGCATGAAACAAAGTGCATGCACCGGTCGTTAAGGGCTAGACGCCTTCCAAAAGATGCACTATTGTGCATCTAACGCTACGGCGAAAATGCATAATCAAGCTTAGGGGTGACCCATGGCCGGGGAAGATCGGCGCCTCGCAGGCGGCGCGACATTCATCGATTTCCAGACCGATCCGTCCCGCTACAAGCACTGGAAGCTCGCGGTCGATGGCGACGTCGCGACGCTGACCATGGATGTCGACGAGAACGGCGGCCTGTTCGAGGGCTACCAGCTCAAGCTCAATTCCTATGATCTCGGCGTCGACATCGAGCTGGCCGACGCGATCCAGCGCCTGCGCTTCGAGCATCCCGAGGTGAAGGTGGTGGTGATGCGCTCGGCCAAGAACCGCGTGTTCTGCGCCGGCGCCAACATCCGCATGCTCGCGGGCTCGACCCATGCCCACAAGGTGAACTTCTGCAAGTTCACCAACGAGACCCGCAACGGTATGGAAGACTCTTCGGAGAATTCCGGCCAGCGCTTCATCACCGTGGTGAACGGCTCGGCCGCCGGCGGCGGCTATGAGCTCGCGCTTGCGACCGACCACATCATCCTCGCCGACGACGGCGCCTCTGCCGTGGCGCTGCCGGAAGTGCCGCTGCTCGCGGTGCTGCCGGGTACCGGCGGCCTCACCCGCGTCGTCGACAAGCGCAAGGTGCGCCGCGACCACGCCGATTTCTTCTGCACCATCGAGGAAGGCGTGAAGGGCAAGCGCGCGGTGCAGTGGCGCCTGGTCGACGAGATCGCGCCGAATTCGAAGTTGGAGGCCAAGATCACCGAGCGCGCCAAGGAGTTCGCCGGCAAATCGAAGCGCGCCGGCAGCGGCAAGGGCATCGCGCTCTCTCCGCTGAAACGGAACATCGACGAGACCAGCATCCGCTACGGCTTCGTCAGCGTGGACATCGACCGCGCCGCCCGCATCGCCACCATCTCGATCAAGGCGCCGGAAGCCGCGCCGCCCGCCGACATCGACGGCATGATGGCGCAGGGCACGTCGTTCTGGCCGCTGCAGGTGGCGCGCGAGCTCGACGATGCCATCCTGCATTTGCGCATCAACGAGCTCGAGATCGCGATGCTCGTGTTCAAGAGCCATGGCGATAGTGCTCACGTGCTCGCCAACGACGCTTTCCTCGAAGCCAACAAGGCGCATTGGCTGGTCAACGAGATCAGGCATTACTGGAAGCGTGTGCTGAAGCGCATCGACGTCACCTCGCGCACGCTGGTGACGCTGATCGAGCCCGGCTCCTGCTTTGCTGGCACGCTCGCCGAACTCGTGTTCGCTGCCGACCGCTCCTACATGCTGATCGGCACGCGCCAGGGCGATAACCGCCCGCCGCCGTCGATCGAACTCTCCGCGATGAACTTCGGCCCGTATCCGATGAGCCATGGTTTGACGCGGCTGGAGTCGCGCTTCCAGGCTGATCCTGCGGACGTCGAGCGCGCGGAAGCAACGCTCGGCACCGCGCTCGACGCCGAGCAGGCGGAAGAGCTCGGGCTCGTCACCTTCGCGCTCGACGACATCGACTGGGACGACGAGGTCCGCGTGTTCCTGGAGGAGCGCGCCAGCTTCTCGCCCGACAGCCTCACCGGCATGGAAGCGAGCCTTCGCTTCGTCGGCCCCGAGACGATGGAATCAAAGATCTTCGCGCGCCTCACCGCCTGGCAGAACTGGATCTTCCAGCGTCCGAACGCGGTCGGCGAGGAAGGCGCACTACGCCGCTATGGCAGCGGGCAGAAGCCGAAATTCGATATGACGAGAGTCTAGCGAATAGGGAGCGGCAAATGGCGAATGGGGATTCCATTCGCTACTCGCCATTCGCCATTCGCGTCCTGCAAACGAGCTAGTCCCCCACGGGAGGTCCCCCATGAACATGAACATCATGAACGTCGACTACTCGACCAAGATTCCCAACAACGTGAATCTCGCTGAAGACCGCCAGGTGCTCAAAGCCCTGGAAGGCTGGCATCCCGGTTACATGGACTGGTGGAGCGACATGGGGCCGGAAGGTTTCCAGGAATCGCTGGTTTACCTGCGCACCGCTTACTCCGTCGATCCACGCGGCTGGGCCAAGTTCGACTATGTTCGCATGCCCGAATATCGCTGGGGCATCCTGCTTGCGCCGCAGGAAGAGAATCGCGTCGTGCCGTTCGGCGAGCACTACGGCGAGCCGGCCTGGCAGGAAGTCCCAGGCGAGCACCGCGCCATGCTGCGTCGCCTGATCGTGATCCAGGGCGACACCGAGCCGGCCTCGGTCGAGCAGCAGCGCCATCTCGGCAAGACCGCGCCCTCGCTCTACGACATGCGCAACTTGTTCCAGGTCAATGTCGAGGAAGGCCGCCATCTCTGGGCCATGGTCTATCTGCTCCAGAAGTACTTTGGCCGCGATGGCCGTGAGGAAGCGGATGATTTGCTGCGCCGCCGTTCAGGCGACGCCGACGCGCCGCGCATGCTGGGTGCGTTCAACGAGGCTACGCCGGACTGGCTGTCCTTCTTCATGTTCACTTACTTCACCGACCGCGACGGCAAGATGCAGCTGCACAGCCTCGCGCAGTCCGGCTTCGATCCGCTGTCGCGCACCTGCCGCTTCATGCTGACCGAGGAAGCGCACCACATGTTCGTCGGCGAGACCGGCATCACCCGCGTCGTGCAGCGCACCTGCGATGCCATGCGCGAAGCCGGCATCACCGATCCCACCGACATCGCAAAAGTCCGCGCACTCGGCGTGATCGATCTGCCGACCATCCAGAAGAAGCTGAACCTGCACTACACCCTGTCGCTCGATCTGTTCGGCTCGGAAGTCTCGACCAACGCGGCGAACGCCTTCAACGCCGGCATCAAGGGCCGTTATCACGAGACCCAGATCGAGGACGATCACCAGCTCAAGAACGCCACCTATCCGGTGCTCAAGTTCATCAACGGCGAGATCAAGCTGGTCGACGAGCCGGCGCTGACCGCGCTCAACATGCGCCTGCGCGACGACTACAGCCAGGATTGCGTCAAGGGCATGCTGCGCTGGAACAAGGTGATCTCGACCGCCGGCTACGATTACAAGCTGACGCTGCCCAACGTCGCCTTCCACCGCCACATCGGCGAGTTCAAGGACATCCACGCCACGCCGGACGGCATTTTGATCGACGAGGCCACCTGGTCCAAGCGCAAGGACGAGTGGCTGCCGTCGACGGCCGATGGCGACTTCATCACCTCGCTGATGCAGCCCGTCACCGAGACCGGCAAGTTCGCCTCCTGGATCTCGCCGCCGAAGGTCGGCATCGATAACAAGCCGGGCGATTTCGAATACGTGAAGATCGAGTCGTAAGGCTACGACCCGGCCGCACTCGACGGTCGTCCCGGACAACAAAGACGCCTGGTAACCTCGTTGCCAGGCGTCTTGCAGTTCGGTGGCCGAAGTGGCGGGATGAGGCGAGCTACCGCCCCTTAAAATTCGCCGCGCGCCGCTCTTCCGTGGCCTTCACGCCTTCCTTGAAGTCCTCCGTCGCGCGCAGGCGGGTCTGCTCGGCGAGCTCGTGATTGGTCGCGGCCATGACGCGGTCGGCGAGGCCATTGCGCATCGTGGCGCGGGTGGAGAGCAGGCCGAGCGGCGAGCATTCGGCGATCTCGCCCGCGAGCTTCATCGCGGCCGCCTTGACCTGGTCCTGCGGGACGAGCTCGTTGGCGAGACCCCATTTCACCGCCTCTTCGCCGGTGACGCGGCGGCTGGTGTAGAACATCAACTCGGCGTTGTTCTTGCCGATCAGCTCGGGCAGCGTCACGGTCAGGCCGAAGCCGGGATGAAAGCCCAGCTTGGTGAAGTTCGCAGAGAAGCGCGCTTCGGGACAGGTGACGCGGAAGTCCGCCGATACCGCAAGGCCCAGGCCGCCGCCGATGGCCGCGCCCTGCACGGCGGCAACGATCGGCTTCTTGGCGCGGAAGATGCGCACGGCCTGGATGTAGAGATGGCTGATCGGCCCAAGATTGTCAGCCGGATCGCCCTTTGCCTTCTTCTCGGCCTCGCGCGCTTCCTGCGCCTGTCGCGCCGGATCGCCGAAATTAGCGCCGGCGCAGAATGCCTTGCCCTGTGCCGAGAGAACCGAGGCGCGGATCTCGATGTCGCGGTCGAACTCGTCGAGCGCGTCCGCGATCTGGTTGATCAGCGAGATGTCGAAGAAATTGAGCGGCGGACGGCGGATTTCGATGGTGCCGACGTGTCCGACCTTCTCGACGCCGATATCTGTATACGTGCTCATGGTGTCCTCGATTGAATTAGCGCAGGCCCAATCCGCGGGCGATGATGCCGCGCAGCACCTCGGTGGTGCCGCCCTGGATGGTGAGTTTCGGCGCGGTCTTGATGGCGAAGTCGAGCTGCCGCTCCAGCGTCTCGCGGTTGGTCGCGGTCTCCTCGACGAAGGCGGCGAGATCGCGCACACGGTGCGGAAGCTGTTGCTCCCAGACCGTGCCGATGTCCTTGACGATGGAGGCCTCGACCACCGGCTCCTTGCCGGCCGCCAGCATGCCGGCCACCGAGACCGACATGCGCCGCATGGTGTGGAGCTGGGCGACGAGACGGCCGATGCCTTCGGCGCTGCGCGTGTCCGGGTTGGGGCCGACCGCGCGAACCAACTCGGTTAGCACATAGTAGGTCTCGAGGAAGCGCTCGGGACCGCTGCGTTCATACGCGAGCTCGCTCGTCGCTTGCTTCCAGGCGCCGTCGACTTCACCGAGCACGTGATCTTCTGGCACGAAGAAGTCCGTAAAGACGACTTCGTTGAACTCGTACTGGCCGGTGATCTGGCCGATCGGATTCACCTTGATGCCCGGCTGCTTCATCTTGACCAGAAATTGTGTCAGGCCGTGACGGCGGTTTTCCTTGGTCGGCTGTGAGGTCCGGAAGATCGCGATCATGTAATCGGCGATATGCGCCGACGAGGTCCAGATTTTTGTGCCGTTGATGAGATAGCCGCCGTCGGTCTTGGTCGCGCGCGTCTTCGCCGCGAACAGGTCCGAGCCGGAGTTCGGCTCGCTCATGCCGATCGCGAAGCAGATCTCGCCGCGGCAGATGCGCGGCAAGATCTCCATCTTGATGTGCTCGGGCGCGTATTTCAGCAGCACCGGCCCGCTCTGGCGGTCGGCGACGAAGAAGCGCCGCGTCGGCGCGTTGGCGACGCGCATCTCCTCGGTGACGACGTAGCGCTCGAGGAAGGAGCGCTCCTGGCCGCCATATTTCTTCGGCCAGGTCATCCCCAGCCAGCCCTTGGCGCCGACCCGGCGAGAGAATTCCGGCGCGTCGGTGTCCTCGCGGTTGGGCTTGTGCGGATCGAAGGTACCGGCGGCGATCTCTTCGGCGAGGAACGCGCGCACTTCCTTGCGCAGTTGCTCGCACTTCTCGGGCAGGCGGATCGGATCGAAACGAAGGGCAGCGGTCATGTGTTTCGTCTCCCGATCAACGCGAAGCCACGAGCGGCCACAATTCGTCGGCGCCGCGGTTTGCCACCAGCTTGCCGAGCTCGACCGCCCAGTGGCTCTCCGAACCAAAGTCGTCGCGCCAGGCCAGCGCGCGCAGCGAATAGCGGTGCAGGATGTGCTCCATGGTGAAGCCGATCGCGCCGTGAACCTGATGGGCGATGCCGCCGCCTTTCTCTGCAGCTTCCGCGCAGCGGATCTTTGCCGAGGCGGCTTCGAGGTAGACCTCGTCGTTAAACGATTTTGCATTCGCGATGGCGTCGGCTGCGGACGTTGCTGCCGCGAGCGCCGCGGCAGATTCGCCGGCGAGGCGTGCGAGATTGTGCTGCACCGCCTGGAATTTCGAAATCTTCTTCTCGAAGGCGACGCGCTCGTTGGAATAGCGCACGGAGATGTCGAGCATCGATTCCAGCGCGCCTGCGATCTGGAGGCTGCGCGCGACGCCGCCCATCAGCATCAGATTGGTCTGGTCAACGCCATCAGGCGCGGCCTTGATGGTGACCGGCTGGACCTTGTCGAGCGTCACGGTATCGCTGTGGTCGTAGCCGACATTGAGCCCGGACTCGATCCGCGCCTTGCTCGCATCGACCAGCGCGATGGAAACGCCGTCCTTGCCGTGCGCCAGCACCGCGAAATGTTTCGCCGCCTTGGCGAAGGGCACGCCGCGGCTGCGGCCAGAGAGCGCGCCGTCGGCATCGATCGTGATGCGATCCTTCGGGCTTGCCGGCAGCACGGTCATCTCGCGCTCGGGCGAGGCGATCTTCGCCTGCGCCAGCAGCCAGCCGGCGAGCATGGTTTCGGCCAGGGGAACCGCGACCGCGAAACGGCCGGCGGCGTTCAGCAAGGCAAAACCGTCGGCAAGGCTCGCGCCGGAGCCGCCGAGATCGTCGGGCACCCAGGACAGCGGCAGGCCGGCTTCGCTCAGCGCCTGCCACAGCGGCGCCTGCCAGGAATTCGTCTTGTCGTTGTTGATGGTTTGCGGATCGGCGAGATCGGCGAAGATTTTCTCCGCGGTCTCGACGACGATATTGTCACTCTCCGCCACAGCGTTCCCCGTGTTTTGCCATTGGCGCGTCCGGCCTGATGGGGCGGCGCGCAGTGTCTTCTTGCGCCCGATGATCGGAAAAAGCCATGGCCCTGACAAGCGTTGATCGCAGGTCAACCTGCGGCGCGGGCATGGGCGATAAGCTAATTCCGCTTAGCGGAGTTTGCTCGATTTGCAGGGCGCGGCAAACTCGCTAAAGAGGGCCAACGAAGGCTTGCATCAGATACAGGGGAAGGACATCCGGATGGCTCAAGACAGTCTGTACGCAATCGTGACGGGATCGGCCTCCGGCCTTGGCGCCGCAACCGCGGAAATTCTCGCGCGGAGCGGGGCGCGGCTCGTCATCAATTATTCGTCGAGCCAGAAGGAAGCCGAGGCAACGGCGGAAGTGTGCCGCAAGGCGGGCGCGGCTGAGGTGCTGGTCGTGCAGGGCGACGTCTCGAAGGACGAGGATTGCCGCAAGATCGTTGCGGCAGCCGGCGGCTGGGGCAAGCTCGATATCCTCGTCAACAATGCCGGCATCACCAAGCATGTCGCCCATGGCAATCTCGACGGGCTCTCGGCGGAAGATTTCCAACGACTCTACGGCGTCAACACCATCGGCCCGTTCCAGATGGTGCGCGCGGCGCGCAGCCTGCTTGAGGCCGGTGCGAACGCGTCGGGGCGCCCATCCGCCGTGGTCAACATTTCCTCCGTCGCCGGGATCAGCGGCGTCGGCTCGTCGATCGCCTATGCTGCGAGCAAGGGCGCGCTCAACACGATGACCCTGTCGCTGTCGCGTGCGCTGGCGCCCTTGATCCGCGTCAACACGGTTTGCCCCGGCTATATCGACACCCCCTGGTTCACCAAGGGCCGTGGCGAGGAACAGGCAAAACAGGTGCGCGACAGCGTGATCGCGAAGGTGCCGCTGAAGGTCGCATCAAGCGCCGAGGACATCGCGCAGCTGGTCTGCTTCCTGGCGATGCCGGCCTCCAGCAACATGACCGGCGAGGTCGTGCGCATGGATGCGGGGATGCATTTGATTACGTGATGGCTATCCCGCTCTCTCCACGTCATGGCCGGGCCTGACCCGGCCGTCCACGTGTCGCCGCGCGAACCGAAAGACGTGGATGCCCGGGTCAAGCCCGGGCATGACGGCGAGGAGGCAGTTTGCCTCTCTCTATTATTGGCGCCTTAGCCCGCTACCCTTTTATCACGCCGCTCGCGACCAGCCGGTGCCAGATGAACAGCACCACCACCGCGCCGATCGTGGCCATGATGAAGCCGGCGCCCTGGTCGGGGCTGTAGTGGCCGATGGCCTGGCCGATGAAGGTGGCGAGGAACGCGCCGGCAATACCGAGGATGGTGGTGAGGATGAAGCCGCTCGGGTTGTTCGGTCCCGGTGCCAGCCAGCGCGCAATGAGGCCGGCGACGAAGCCGACGATGATGATCCACAACAGGCCGCCGAAACTCATGACAGTGCTCCCCTTCGTGAAGGTGTAGAGAGCATGATCCGGACCCGGAGGGCCGCCTTAGCGCAAGGTGTGCAGCGGCCTTCCGAAAGATCATGCTCAAGCCAGGCAGACCAGTTCGATTAAATTCTGCCCGACAGCTCGTTCTCCGTCGGCAGCCGTCCGTCCGGCGTCAGATGGTCGACTACCTGCGGCAGATATTGGCTGAGGCCGGAGAGCAGTTCTTCCCGCGACAGGCCGCTCTGGGAGGACAGGCTCTCGATCTGGTCGGCACCGAGCGCATTGGCGAGATCGCCGGGCGCGATTGCCTTGTTCTCACCCTTGCCGACCCAGGAATTCGCGGCCTCGCCGTGGCCGCCCTGCTGAAGCTGGTTGAGGAGGTCGCCGAGCCCGCCGCTGAGCACGGTGCCGGCCGCGCCGCCTGCGAGCAGGCCGCCGAGGCCGCCCTTGAGCAGGTCGCTGAGACCGCCGCTACCGCCGGGGCCACCGGGAAGCGCGCTGCTGCCGGTATTGACCTGCGTCGGAGGCGGCAGCGGCGAGCGCTGCTGCGATGCCGGCGCTGCGTCGGGCTGGCCTGCGGTCATGTGCTTGAAAGCCTTCCAGGCAAGCAGGCCGAGCAGCGCCATGGTCATCGGCGACATGCCGCCGGAGGATTGCTCGGAGCTTGGCGTGCTCGGGCCACGGGGGCCGTTCTGCATGCCGTTGAGGACGTCGAGTAGACCCATGGTGCTCTCCTTCGTTCTCCGTCGGCGAGCGCTCGCCGCTGACAGCCCCCGGGGCGAAAACATATGAGGCTCTCATGACGGTTACAAGGCGAATGCGTCGCAACCAATGGGCAGCCGACGCTGCCTCTGCTATCGAAGGCGGGTCGTTAAGGGGAGCAAGATCTGGTGGTTACCGATCGACCGATCGTGGTGGCCGGCGCAGGCGCCATCGGCTGTTTCGTCGGCGGCATGCTGGCCGCATCCCACCGCCGCGTCGCGCTGCTGGTGCGGCCGCGGGTGAAGACCGAGATCGAGCGGTCCGGCCTCCGGCTGACCGATTTCGACGGCTCCGAGACAAGGCTCGGTGCCGGCCAGCTCGCGCTGTCGGAAGACCCGGCCATCTTCCACAGCGCCGGCATCGTGCTGGTCACGGTGAAGAGCGCCGACACAGCCGATGTCGCCGACCAGATCGCCCGGCATGCGCCGCCGGACGCGGTGATCGTTTCGCTGCAGAACGGCATCGGCAATGTCGCGGTGCTGCGCGAGCGCCTCGGTGGCCGGCGCGTGCTCGCGGGCATGGTGCCGTTCAACGTGATCGCGATGGGCGAGGGGCGTTTCCACCGTTCGACCTCCGGCGACATCCATATCGGAGAGGATGAGGCGAACACCGCCGCGGCGCTCTCGGTGCCCGGTCTTACGATGCGCGCCAGCGGTGACATCACCGGCGTGCAATGGGGCAAGCTGATCATCAATCTGAACAACGCGCTCAGCGCATTGTCCGATATGCCGCTCGCTGCGCAATTGGCGAACCGCAACTGGCGGAGATTGTTCGCCGACCAGATGGCGGAGGGCCTGGCCGCGCTGAAGGCAGCCGGCATCACGCCGGTGTCGTCGACGCCGATCCCGATGAACTGGTCTCCGACCTTGCTGCGGCTGCCCGACATGATCTTCAACGCGATCCTCGGACGCACGATGAAGATCGATCCCGAGGCGCGCTCCTCGATGTGGCAGGATCTGAAGCAGGGCCGCAAGACCGAGATCGACTATCTCCAGGGCGCGGTCATCGCGCTCGCCGAGCAGAACCATGTCGAGGTGCCGCTGATGCGCCGCATTGTTGCGCTGATCAGGGAGGCGGAAGCCGCAGGCAATGGCCCGCCCCGGCTGACGCCGCAGCAGATCCGCGGGACGGCTTGAGTGCCAGGAGGTGCGCGATGAGGCGTTGTTTGCTGATCGGGTTTGCGCTCGTCGCGCTCGCCGCTTCGACATTCGCCGAGGCAAGGCCGCCGACCGTCATGAACTCACCCGGCTATGACCGGCGATTGCAGGAGAGCAGGTCGCAATTGGGCAGTCCAACACCGCCCGCGACTACGCCGGTCGTCGTACCGAAGCGAAACGGGAAGAAGCGTCCGAGCTGAAGTGACGCTCTCGTAGGGTGGCCAAAGCGACTTGTCCGCCAAAGCTCGAAGAGCGAAGGCGGAAGCGTGCCCACCTTCTCTGTCTCGTCAGAATGTGGTCGGCACGCCGCGCAAAGGCGCGCCTTTGCCCACTCTACCAGTCAGTGCGAGAAGCTCACCCCTTCTTCGCCGGCTTGCTCGGCGCCGGATTGAACAGCTTCTTCAGTTCATTCAAGCTTTCCGACAGGCGCGGCCATTCGCAGGAGAATGAGCCCTTGGTGCAGGGCGCACCCTTTCGCTGGCCGACAGCCTGCTGCACCTTGGGCCGCTCGACCGGCATCGGCACGCGCTCGGCCTCGGTGCGTAGCGCGACCTGCTGGAGTTGCTGCACCTGCTGTTCCTGCTGCTCGCGCTGCTGACGCGCGGTGGCTTGCGCCGCCTCGTTGCTGCGGCGCTGCTTGGCGAGATAGGCGGTGTAGGATTCGTCGATCTTCTTCTGCTCTTCCGGCGTCGGATTGGGGCCGGCGATGTCGAAGGTGCGGTCCTGGAGGAAGTCGTAATAGGAATAGCCGCCGCCCGGTTTGCGTCGGCCGGCGAATTTGGCGTTGCAGTCGGCGAGCTGGGCGGTCTTCTCGGTCTTGTTTGCGGCCTTCTCGGCAGCGTCAGCGCATTCCTCGAAATCGACCGGCGCGCGCTTCCACCATTGCGCCTGGGCATGCGACGCCATCAGCAGAAAAACTCCTGCTGCGGCAACGAGCGGCGCCGCACGACGCGATGCAACTACAACTGACATTTTACGAGAGCATTCCTTACACGACTCAACCCGAACTGAGTCGAGCCGGATTTTTGCCCCTTTATCGCCGGGTTGTCACCCATGGAACTCGGGAATTTCATGGCTGGAATGCTGACATTTTTTGCTTGACGTGGCCCCGAAGTTACAGCGCCCTGTCGGCTCGCTGTTACAGTTCATGCCGCGAGGCCTCGTCATGAGGCGACGCCAAGAAGATAAAGTGGAAACGCCCGATGCTGCTGCCCCTGTCCGATGTGCCGCGCTGGTACGCTGAACGTAAACCGCAAGGCACGATCGCCGTCCAGCATGGACAGGACAGGCTGACATGGGACGAGCTCGAGCGCGGCGCCAATCGGCGCGCGCGGGCGTTTGCGGCCAAGGGCGTCAAGCCCGGCGATTTCGTCGCGATCGGTTTGCCCAACGGCAACGCGTTCTTCGAGACGTCCTTCGCGGTGTGGAAGTGCGGGGCGACGCCGACCTCGCTGTCATGGCGGCTGCCGCGCGGCGAAGCCGCCGCCGTGCTCGACATCCTCAAGCCGGCGCTGGTGGTCGGCGGCGAGGCCGACTGGAACGCGCCGAACCGCTTGCCTGCGGATTTCGTGCCGGAAGGTTTTTCGGACGGGCCGCTGACGCCGCCGGTGGCGCGCTACTGGAAAGCCATGACCTCGGGCGGCTCGACCGGCCGGCCGAAGGTGATCCTCGATCATCAGCCGGCCGTGATCGACACGGCTGCCGCGCCGCCGCTCAACATTCCCTTTGGGGTTTCGCTGCTCAATCCCGGTCCGCTCTATCACAATGCGCCGTTCATCGTGTCGCACTACGCGCTGTTCTTGGGCGGCAAGCTCACTGGCCTGACCAAGTTCGACGCCGAGGAGACGCTGCGCCAGATCGCGCGCGAGCGCGTGCAGTGGGTCAATTTCGTGCCGACCATGATGCACCGGATCTGGGCGCTGCCCGAGCATGTGCGCAACGCCTACGATGTGTCGAGTCTGCAGACGGTGTTCCACATGGCAGCTCCCATGCCGCCCTGGCTGAAGGAGAACTGGATTTCCTGGCTCGGACCCGAGCGCATCTGGGAGCTCTATGGCGGCACCGAGCGGCAGGGCTCCTGCATCATATCAGGCACGGAATGGCTGACGCACAAGGGCTCGGTCGGCAAGATCGGCGAGATGGCGAAACTTCGCATCGTCGGCGAGGACGGCAACGATGTCGCGCCGGGAGAGACTGGCGAGATCTATTTCCTCAACAATGACGGCAGGGACGCCACCTATCACTATCTCGGCGCCGAGCCGAAGCGTCGTGCCGATGGCTGGGAGTCGCTCGGCGACATCGGCCGGCTGGATGCGGAAGGTTACCTCTATCTCGGCGACCGTCTCGCCGACATGGTGCTGCGCGGCGGTGCCAACATCTATCCGGCCGAGGTCGAGGCTGCCGTCTCCGAGTGTCCGGGCGTGCGGTCGTGCGTCGTGGTGGGACTGCCCGATCCGGAATTGGGCCAGCGCGTACACGCCATCATCGAGCCGGAGCCCAATGCCGACGATCAGGCGATTGCCGACGCCATGGCGGACTTCCTGAAGGACCGGCTCAGCCGCTACAAGCACCCTGAGAGTTTCGAGTTCGTCAGCGCCCCGCCGCGTGATGATTCAGGCAAGGTTCGCAGAACATTGTTGCGCGACGAGCGCGCAGCATGGATGAAGCAGGGACGCGCCTTCCGGATCATGCCGGCGAAGGCGCTTGCGCCGGTCGATTGAGGGGCTGGCTGGAGAGCGAGACGCGCGGGGATGTATTGATGTCCCTGCGTCTCTGTCGTTGAATTTCAGTCGAGCACAGGCTTCCTCGACCATCGTTCCGTCAGGATGACGGCGGTGCCGATCACGATTCCCAGGACGATACCGACGGGGATTCCATAGGCTGCGCCGCCTTTTGCCAGGGCGGCCATGTTGTCATAGTTGTCCTCGAGATACGTCTTAACGGCGTCGGCGATGCCGAGCAGATACAGAGGGCTGAAGATGACGACGGCTGCCATCGCGCCGACGCCGAGAGCTATCAGCGAAGCTTTCACACTTTGCCAGATCCTGCGCGCGCTCAATCGCTCGAAATCGAAATTTACGACCGAGAAGATGAAGATGGACGCGCCCAAGATCGTTCCGGGCAGCAACAGATCGGGTGTCATCGGCGGGCGGTCAGGCGTCGGACCGAAACGCATCATGATGAGGGGCGTCGCGATCAAGCCAGCCAGGATGCCGCCGAACGTCGTGCCCAGCAGGATTCGAATGGGTGATGGGGCCGCCAAGATAATGAGGCCCCCAAGGCCAATCGAAGCGCGCGCCCAAAACAGGCTGAGGACACCGAGGAGACCAGCAGCCAGCGTTGTCGCGATGGTGATTTCGAGTGGAACGCTGGCAAATGAATCGTAGTCCATTTCCCAGTTGAGATAGTAAAGTGCGCTCAGAAGCATTGCGCTGACGGACGATCCGAGATACCCGCCCAGGATGCCTTTCTGTGCGGATGTGGTGAGATGGCGCCGAACCGTACCCGCGTCGTCAGCCTCTCTAACATATCGCCCTCGTAGTCGCGAATAGACGCTTTGCATGCCGAACAACAGAACGCATAGCGATATGGTTGGCATGACCAAGCCGCTGGCGACCCATGGCCACGTCGCCTGGCTCCAACCGAGAACCATCGAGTAGGGAATGATGGAAACGATCAAGCTGACCAGCGCCATGAGATTGCCGGTGAACAGCAGGAGGCTGCCAGGATTGAAGTAGAATGGCTCCATCAAGGACGACTGATCCCAGGACTTCTGGTTGTTCTTCGTGCGAGCCAGGACGTCGTACCGCACGCGGCTGGTGAGGTTGGAAATCGGCAAGTCGACGGAATCGATGTATTTCAGGAAACTGGCCGTGAACGGGCTGAGTGATTCACCGACGTTTCCTTCGAAAGCCACCTTGCCCGGCGCAGCTGCAAACGCGATGAACGTGTTGATCTCGGCCTGCATCGACGCAAGGCCGTTTGCCGTGACCAGTTGATCCCCCTGGAAAACGTCCTTGTCGATCTTGAGCCCCTTCGCGGTGGGTACGTTCTCGACAAATGTTTGCGCCTCGGCATTGCTGCGGCAGGCATCGAGCAGAATGATGCGAACGGCCGTCGCGCTCGTCATTTGCTCGACGATCGACTGAACGCTAACGAACGGGATTTCCTGGTACCTTTTGAGCGGGTCGAAATCGACCGGGATCATATAGTTCCGGTCGTTGATCTGCACGCCGTGGCCGGAGTAGTAGAGCAAGGACGTCGTTGTCGCGGGATCGTTCACGAGCCGGATGAAGTTGTCGACGACGGATCGCATCGCGCCGAAATCGAGGTCAACTCCGAACGTGGTGGTCACGTCGAAGCCGAGCTCGGTCAGGCTTTGTCTGATTTGCGCCGCGTCATTTGGGGGGCATCTGAGCGCAAGACGGCCCCGGTAACCGCCGTTGCCGATCACCAGCGCCCGTCTCGACACGGCCATGCCCGCGTCTCCTCATTTCAGGACGAAATCATGTAAAGACGTCCTGGCTCTTCCAGATGGTCCAGCTTGTCAGCGCATTGGTCGGATAAATCTTCAAGACACGCTTCTCTCCCGCCTCGCGCAATGTCGTATTGTTGTCCCACGCCGTTTTGCCGGCAAGGTGGACGGCATTGTAAATGACCGCGATCTTGGCGGCCGGCACTCTCATGTCCTCCATCGCGGCCTTGAATACGGCGTCGGCCTGCGCACGCTCACACGGCTGAAACCAGTAAAGATAATCGTGAATGATGGCAGGATAGGAGTATCGCGCTCCGGGCGGGAGTATGCTCCAGAAGATAGCAGGAATACTCGCAAGATCTGTCACGAAGCCCGTCGGCACGGTCACTGAGGCCGGCATACCTTCGACCGGAGTATTGGCGCGCCATCCCAGGGGTTGGGTCGTGTAGTAGTAGTCCCAATCCGCGAAGGGCACGATGGGCGGCGGTGGCGTTGTGATGTCTTTGGAAGGCCGCAGCTCCAGTTTCATGAACGAGACCTTGTCGGTTGCCATGTTCGGCTCCCAAGAAATACAGGTGTTGTGATATGCAGCGACGGGAATCATCTCTCGGGCCAACCGTCCGAATTGTGAGCTGCTTCACAATTTGCATAAAATCTTCACGGACGCGGGACATCGTTGCAATGCGCGGGCCAGATTTGGCCTTCTTCAAATAGGCATCCAGGAAAAACAACCATGACCATCACCATTGCAGCCAACAGCGTGCCGAAGCCGCCGGCCGAGATCATCGAGGGCTTTCGCGGCGCGCCGACCTCGGTCATCTCGGACAATCTTGCCCGGCTGCCGGGCGCCGTCGGGCTGAAGCCTTATCATCGCGGCGGCAAGCTGGTGGGGACGGCCTTCACGGTGCGCACCCGGCCCGGCGACAATCTCGCCATCCACCGTGCGCTGGAGCTTGTCGGTCCCGGCGACGTCATCGTGGTCGACGGCGGCGCCGACGAGACGCGCGCGCTGGTCGGCGAGATCATGAAGAACATCGCGCAGTGGCGCAAAGCCGAAGGCTACGTCATCGACGGCGCGATCCGCGATGTCGCGGCGTTCGCGGCCGACGACTTCCCCTGTTACGCCCGCGCGGTGATCCATCGCGGCCCCTACAAGAACGGCCCCGGCGAGATCAACGTGCCCGTGACGATCGGCGGCAGCGTGATCTCGCCCGGCGACATCGTGGTCGGCGACGAGGACGGCGTGGTGTCGTTCCCTGCCGCCGGCGCAGCTGCGCTGCTTGATGCCGTGCGCGCCCAGGTCGCGCGCGAGGAGGAGACCATGAAGGCGATCCGCGAGGGCCGCTACCAGGGGTCCTACGGCAAGTCCTGAGCATGATCAGAACAAAGGGGAGGACGGCGTGAGCCAGAAGGACGAATTTCACAATATCGATAATCCGAGCGACGGCCTGTTCCGCGAGCTCGCCGCCGGCGTGACCACGCGCATCTTCTCCGGCGAGCAGGCGATGCTGTCGGTGGTGACGCTGGCCCCGCATGCGCAAGGCACGCTGCATCATCATCCCGAGGAGCAATGGGGCGTGCTGCTCGACGGCTCCGCTATCCGTGTCCAGGGCGATGAGGAAATTCCGGTGAAGAAAGGCGATTTCTGGCGCACGCCGGGCAACGTGCCGCACACCATGCGCGCCGGCCCCGATGGCGCCCGCGTGCTGGACATCTTTAGTCCGCCTCGGCCAGAATACAAAAAAGCGGGGTCGGGCTTCGGAACGACCTGAAGCGCTCAAAAGCAAAAAAGCAAAGCGCAAATACAAGGGAGGGGACGATGACGATCACACGACGGGCGCTGCTGGCCGCGCCCGCCATCCTCGCGATGGCACCGGCAAGCGCACAGGCCTCGAAAATCACGCTGGTCGTGCCGTTCCCGCCGGGCGGCTCGACCGATGCGATGGCGCGGCTGCTCCAGAGCAATCTACAGACCAAACTCAACCGCATCGTCGTGGTCGAGAACAAGTCGGGCGCGGCCGGCGCACTCGGCGCGGCGCAGGTCGCCAAGAGCCCGGCCGACGGCTCGACGTTCCTGGTCACGTTCGACTCGCATGCGGTGATCCCGTCGATTCTCGACAAGCCGCCGGTCGATGTTGAGCGCGAACTCATGCCGGTGCTGCTGGTGGGCACTGCGCCTTACGTGATCGCAGCCGGCGCCGGCCGTCCTTACAAGAGCTTTGCCGATGTGGTCGCCGCCTGCAAGGCGACGCCCGGTGCGGTGAAATACGCCTCCGTCGGCATCGGCACGCTCGGCCATCTCGCCATGACCGTGCTCGGCAACAAGGCCGGCGTCGAGATCATGCACGTGCCCTATCGCGGCGGCGGGCCGGCGATGAACGACGTGCTCGGCGGTCATGTCGATCTGATCGCGGGATCGGCGGCGCTGGTCGCGGCCCAGCTCGGCACCAACATGCTGCGGCCGATCCTGCAGCTCGGGCGCGAGCGGCTGCCGGCGCTGCCGGACACGCCGACCGCGATCGAGGCCGGCTTTCCGGATTTCGAGACGCTGGCCTGGTGGGGCATCTTCGCGCCGACGGGCACGCCGCCCGACGTCATCTCAGCCATGGCGACGGCGTCCAAGGAGATCCTGAGCGAGCCCGCGACCGCCGCCCAGCTCAAGGAGACCCAGCAGATGACGCTGCTGCTCCAGGACGGCCCCGCCTTCAAGACTTTCTTCGACAAGCAGGTCACCTATTGGGGCAAGGTGGTGAAGGACAACAATATCAGGGCGTGAGCGCGCGCATGATCCAAATGGATGCGCACAGCCGGTCTTTATGACAGTCGCATGACCCGCCCGCTCCTGTTGCTCTCCTTGTCGGAGAGGGCGGAGCGCATGACGCGCTGAACCGAACGCCGAAGCGGCTGAGATCCTTTCAACTGCTTCGTCCTCGTTCGAGGCTCGATGGCATCATCATCGAAGCTACATTGAAAGACGCGCACGGGGCGTCCCATGTTGTGAAAATATTGCTCCCCGACGTCATCGAGTTGCATGGCGAGCACACTCTCGACGCGGGTTGCGATTTCGTCGGTCATCGCGATCCCGCCTGCTGGTGCGATCGTTTGCAGACGTGCGGCTACATTGACATCGTGGCCATAGATATCCTCGACGTCGGCCAGGATTGGTCCGCAACTCAGGCCCATGCGAAAGATAATCTGCTTGTCCTTGGCGGCACCTCGGCCGCGCTCGATCATCCCCTTCTGGATGTCGACGGCACAGCAGGTCGCATCAATTGCGGTCTCGAATTCGGCCAGGATTCCGTCGCCGGTCGATTTGAAGAAACGAGCTCCGTACTCCCCAAGCTTCGGGTCGAGCAGCTCACGTCGATGAGATTTGTATAGAAAATAGGCTAATTCCGCGTCCAGGATCGTAAGCCTGGAATAGCCGACGATGTCGACCGCGAGGACCGCGCCCCACCTGCGTTCGAGTGCCGGCAGATCTCGTCGAGCGCGGCGGCCCGGTGTCTCCGGCATCGCAACGCGCGATTCTGTCAACATTCTCAACTTCATGGTGCGCCTCCTGACTGGTGTTGCGACCAATCGTTTGCGTCGGATGCAGGCACCTTAAGCAGGCAGGCGTCATTGCAGCGTGACCTGTCACGAGAGACGGGGTGATCCCGGGAAGCAGTCAGAATTGCCATTCAGCACGATTTTTCACGCTGGTTTGACGAACTCGCTTGTTTTCAGCGGCCAAATTGAGGTTGTGGGATGCGATGACGACACGCGCACTTGGGCGGGTTGTTTGGCTTGCGTGCGTCTTAAGCTAGTATGGCGGTGCGAATGACCGAAAACTGGCCGGGATCGATTCATGAATCTCGCTGCCCTGGATTTGCGTTCCCAAGCTGACGCCAAGCTGCTGGACAGCATTGCTGGTCTCGCATCACCCGAGCTCGTCGCGCTTACGGGACGTCTGAGCCGCGCGTTCTCGATCGCATCGCCGTTTGCCCCGGGCTTTCACTGCATCGGCGGCGAGATCGTCATCGTCCCCGATCCGAGCGCGATGGCTGGCGTGGGGGCGCGACTAAGCGTCACAGGAAATGGCGAGACGCAAGCGACAGCGCTGGTGTCATGTCTGGGTGAGGCAGCCGAGTATCTTTCCCAGTTCGAACGGCCGGGCGACATCGCGGCAACGGTCGCTGCGTGCGATCGAACGCGCCTCGTCTCCGACGGCTGGGTCGGCCAGGCCGTGTCAGGCGCGAACCGACCCATCGACTGCGTCAACGCGGTTGACGCTGCAACCGGAGAAGCCGGACTTTTGCCGGCCGATCTCTGCTTGCGGCGCCCACAGGAGCGAAGGGCGATCGATCCGGTCGTCGCATTGTCGTCGGGTGCAGCTGCGGGACCGAGCTTTGAAGCCGCCACGCTTCGCGCGGTTCTGGAGCTGTGTGAGCGTGACGCGGCCGCGATGTGGTGGCTGGGTGGCCATCGCCCGAAGGGCTTTGCGTTGGAGCATCCGGTTACCAAAGCCGGGGCTGAATTGATCGGGCGATTGCGCAAGGGCGAGTCGACGCGGCGTACCATGTTGCTCGATATCACGACCGACATCGGCGTTCCCGTCGTTGCGGCCGTATCTCTGGGGCGCGACGGCCGGGAAATGGCATGTGGACTGTCGTCAAGGCTGGCCGCGAGCGACGCGGCGAGGGCCGCGGTGCTCGAGATGTGCCAGATGGAGCTGGCTGCACCGGTCGCGGCAGCCAAGCGGGCCGAGAGTGGCGATGCCGCACTCAATGAAGCGGATCGTCGCCATCTGCGTCGCGCAGCGTTCGCGGCAGAGAATTGCGCATTGCTTCAACCGCGGGCGATGTCGGCGGAGGCTGCGAGCCTGCCGACGGCGGCTGACGGACTAAAGGGGCTGGTGAGCCATCTGCGGGACCGAGGTATCCGGCTCTTTCTTGTCGATCATACCCGGCACGACCTTGGCGTTGCCGTCGCAAGGGCCGTTTCGCCTGATTTGCAACCTTTTTCGGCAGCAGTTTCGACGAAGCGATTCTCCCAAGTGCGCGGGAGCTCGGCTCTTGCCCGGCAGGAGATTCCACTATTTTAGAAGCCAAGATATCGCTGGACGCCTGTTGGTTGCGTTTCGTAAGATTGGGTAAGCGTGGTTGACCATGACTCCGGCAATTGGTGGAGCCTCAGAGGTGGCAACGGGGATTCAGGAAGCGCTGGCGAGCGGTCAATTGGCCCTGCGCCTTCTTGGCGATTTCGCCGCCAAGGTCGACGAGCGTGAGATTTCACTTGCGACGCGCAAGGCCAAGGCACTGACAGCCTATCTTGCTCTTTCAGACAACACGCAGGATACGCGCGAACGCTTGGTCGGGCTCTTATGGAGCGAGAGCGACGAAGAACATGCGCGGGCTTCGTTGCGGCAGGTCGTCCATGACCTCAGGCTTGCCTTCGACAATGCCGGCTTTGAGGGATTCCGGGCCGACAAGCAGAACCTGGCGCTCTCCCGCGACCGGCGCCGCTGCGACGTCGACGAGGTGCTTGCGGCTGCAGCGCAAGGCACGGTGCATCCGCGCCTGCTCGATACCCAGCGGATCACCGAGACCCTGCTGTCCGGTCTCGACAATCTCGATCCGGCCTTCCAGGTCTGGCTGCTGACCAAGCGCCAGCTGCTCCATGACAGATTGACGCTCGCGCTCGAGCGCTTGTTGCCCCGCGAGGGGGACTCTCGTGAAGCAAGTGACGCGGCTTTGGCTCTGCTCAACCTCGATCCAACGCACGAAATCGCCTGCCAGCACCTCATTCGGACGCGCGCGGCGCGTGGCGACGTCGGCGGAGCCCTGAAGATCTATAAATCTCTCTGGGACCTGCTGGAGGCCGACTACGACATCGAGCCATCCAAGGAGACTCAAGAGCTGATCGTTCGCATCAAGCAGATGCCGGGTCCAGGCGAGCAACAGCAGGCCCCGGCGATTGCCCAGAGCCTGCACGGAGTGTCGCAAATGCTGGCCCCCGCCCCGAAGCGACTGCTCATATCCGTCTGCGCGTTCCAGGCGAGCGGCGTGCCTGAGGGGATGCGTCACCTGGTCGACGGATTTCGCCACGAGTTCGTTGCCTGTCTCGCGCGTTTTCGCGAATGGTCGGTGCGGACATTGCCGCCGGTCTGGGAATCGGAGCCGAGAACCTGGTCGTCCCCGCCGGAATACATCGTCGAGGGCAGTACCTACGAGTTGAACGGCACGGTTCGGCTCGTCGTCACCCTGCGCGATGCGGCCAATTCCGTCTGCATCTGGAGCGAGCGCCATTCGATCACGCTGACCGAGTGGTTCGAAACGCAGGAGCGGATCGTCCGCCAGATCGCGATGGCGCTGAACATCCATGTCTCGGCCGAGCGGCTGCGGCGCCTTGCAGCCGGAGGCGAGATCACGCTGGAGATCCACGATCGATGGTTGCGCGGCCAGGCCCTGCTGCTGCAAATGGCCTCAAAGGACTGGCCGGCGGCCGCCGCCTTGATCGAGAGCCTGCTCGCCGATGCGCCGGATTTCTCTCCCGCCTTGAGTGGCCTCGTCCAATATCGCAACATCGCGCATATCGCGCTTCCAGGACAATTTCGCGATCGGGCCAAGCATCCCGAGACGCTGCGCATAGCACAGCGTGCGATCCAGCTCGATCCGCTGGATTCGCGTGCGCAGCTGGCGCTGGCATGGACCTACCAGCTGCTCGGCCGCATGGACGAATCGACGCTGCACGCGGCGCTTGCGGTCGATCTGAACGAAAATGATCCCTGGACCTTGATGGCGTCGGGCCAGATCTGTGCGTATTGCGGCGAATACGAGCGTGCAGCGAAGCTCTCGGCCACATCGCTCCGGATCACGCCGGTCCCCACGGCGCCGCAGATCGCCTATTCTGGCGCGATCAAGTTTCTATGCTCCGACTATGCGGGATGTTGCGATGCCTCTCGCGAGGATCTCGGGATGTCGCCAGCCTTCATCATATGGGAATGCGCGGCCAAGGCGCATCTCGGTCGCCTCGACGAGGCGAGGGCAGATCTGAAGATGGCGATGGAGCGCGTTGCTGCAGATTGGCACGGCCAGCAGAAGCCAACGCGCGAGAGCATCACGCGCTGGCTGTTGCACGTCTTTCCGATCGCGATTCGCTCGGATTGGGAGCGTCTGGCCGAAGGTCTTGCCGCGGCAGGCGCCCCCGTCGAGGGTATCGAGTTCGGACCGTGGTGAGCGCGGTCCTCAGCCGCAGGTATTGATGGTGTATTCGCCGACCCGCTCGGCGTGGAGCCTCGCCTTCTGGCTCGGGCTGCTCGTCTCTCCAGGCAGCGGCTTTGTCCCGTGGATGCGCTCGTAGAAGAGCGGCAACGGATAGGGCGGGCCGGCCAACTGCCGAGCTTCGGACTCCGCGATCCTGTCGCGGTGCGGGAGCTTCACGTAGTGCGTATCTAGCGGAACGTCGATCATCTCGAGCTTCAGGCCTTCGTTGCCCGTGACGTCGGCATTTTGCTCGCCGTCGTCGAAGAACAGCTGAACACCGGCAGCCTGGGCCTGCGCGACGAACTCGCGGAAGTCCTTCGGCTTGGGAAATTCGTTCTTGGGGTCGACGTCAGCCGGAAACGGATCCTTGTCGGTGATCACATGGCGGACGTAGTTCTTGCCGGTGGACCAGGTCTTGACCAGCTTGCCCCAATTCTCGTGATTGCCTGGAATGTTTCTGACGTTGATTCTCGGATAGGCCATCGCTTCTCTCCTTTCACGCTACATGGTTGTCATGCTTGGGTGACGCGTTGTCTGTCGTTGAGAAACCGCCGAACGGTGGTCAGGCTGATCTTTGGCCCGGGGCTCTCGATGTCCGCCAGGAATGCGAAGATGTTGGCTTGACCGTTCCCGGCCTTGCCGAGCGTTGCCGCCGACAAGGACGCGAGCTCGCTCTGCAACCCGCCTGCGGGATTGTCTGGCAGCAGCCGATCGGACTGCAAGACACCGCAGATCACGTCGGCGACGACGATCGAGCCCAGGATACCCAGGCGTTCGCCCTGGTTGCCGGAGTCGAGTCCTGCCTCGAAGCGGACGAACAGCGGGATCGGCGGATCGTTCGCGAGTGTCTTGATTTCCTTCTCCGAAAGCTTGTTGAAGGAGCCGAAGGTCGCGTCCGATCGCTTGGCCAACCATTCGGAGATGCGCGCAGCCCATGGCCGCGAACCGATCTTTCCGGCCAGCAATTCAGACTTGTCGAGCAGCGATCCGTGCGTGGTCCTGAGGCGGTCGACGAGAGGCCCGATCGACCAGGGCTGGATCGCAATGGAGCTCAGGAGGTCGCGCGCGATCAGATCGCCTTCGCCGGGGACCTCCTCCCCGATACCGACCTGAGACCATGGGCCGATCCGGATGCTGACGTTTCCGGCATTGGGGTCGCTGGTGAAGAACAGATCCCAATTCACCAGCCATGCGGTTTCCAGAGGAACGTCGGAGGGCGACTTGTCGGAGGTGCGCGCCAGGATCTGCTCGATGGTGAAGGCGTTGCCCGGGCCGCCGTTGAAGCGATAGATCGGCCGGATCATGGAATGGCCGAAACGGAAGAACCCGTTGGTGAACTCGAGTGGAGCCCGCCATTCGCCGCCGTCGAGCGAGGAGGACGGTTTCTGATCGGTGGTGTAAGCCTGCCAGACGTCCTGATGCAGAATGCGCGGAAGCAGGTCCTGACGGATCAGATTCCGGTAGATCAGAACGCAGGCAGTCCGTGCGGTCGTGAACAGTCGTTGCGCGTCAGCGAACGGATTGGCCGTGGGGAGCAGATTACCCCCTCGCACCAGTTCATCCACGATGCAATTGTGCAGTTCGTGGAAGAGAACCACGATCTGCGAGATGATCGCATGGGAATCGTTGCGCGGATCGGCGATCAGGGCTTCGGGATAGCTCGCCGTTCGGGCAAGCTGGGCGGCACTGCTCGTCGTGCCGCGCGCGATGTCCTTTCTCGGGCCGCGATGGTCCTGATCGTCCCGGTCGATCCGGGAATTGCCCAGCCGGAGCTTGCTGCGGAATGCGACCGGGGCGGCCTCATAGGCGTGCGGGCATTCGGTCGGTCCGCCGCCGTAGACGGTCTCGAGGCGTAACGGGGCATTTCGTACGTTGCTGAGCCCGGCCGTCTGCCCCTCGCCGAGCGAGGTCGAGATCGCACTGTGCACGAGGTCGTGCGCGACCATCTGCAGGAAGTAGGTGTAGCCGCTCGGCAGGTTGGGATTTGGCCTCGCTTTATTCTCGTCCGGATTGAACCTGATCAGATGCGCGAGCCTTTTCATCAGGCTCTCGGCCCGCGCCCATTGATCGGGATCCGATGGGTCAAATCGCTCGCCGCCAAGCGTGAAGCGCTGGTCCTCCGTAGGCGTCGAGATGAAGTGGCAGAAGCCGCCGGGGTCTTGCCCAGGCTCCCCCGAGCGTGGCTGAAAATGGGCGGTCCTGCGAAATTGCGTAGAAGAAATGGTCCCATGTGATGCCATGGCGTCCTCGCATCTACCTCGCCGATCTTAAGGATAGGTCCCGTTATTTCACCGTGAAATGATCTTTCGTTGTCGCGATGAGGCCCTTCACGATCCTCTCACACGCAAGCCTTATTCCGGCCAACAGGATGCAACAGCACCAAGAGGCAACGGTGGGATACCTAGAGCTAGATATTTCGGCACCGGGACATCGCCCGGAAAGTTTACCCGCCAGCCCCTGCAATCACTTTCAATTCCAGCCAGTCAGCCGGGGCAACGGAATGGTCGACTTCTCAATCCGAATGAAGAACAAACTTCGTTTCTCAACCTGCGACGCTCCGCACGTTCCGACAAGTAAAACTCACGAGGAGATCATTCTTGTCGAGCTGCGCGGCGACCTTCTGATGATCACCGCGCTTGGCGCGGATGGCAGTCCCGGAAGCCGCGTCTATGCGCAGCGCACGATCGACCTGCCAGAGACGTCACTCTTCATGATCCTCCCTGAACTGCCGTCCCACGTTCGGGACGGCGCTTTTTTCCCAGCGCTCGGCACCGTCGCAATCTTGCAGCTGCCCCCCGGACAACAGCGCCAGCTGCGCGCGGTTGGCACGGACAACAACAGCGGCCAATGTCACGGTTGGATTTTTGACGCAATCGAGGATGCGTCAAGCTCAAATTGACCGCACGGGGGCAGGTCCGGCCGGCAACCGGGGCGGGTGCGCTGATAGGTCGCCTGGAAGCGGCAGCTTCAGGCGAGAGGACACCGGACAGCCGGCGTCCGGCATGGTTCCGGCCTCGCTGCCGCAAGCGTTCGCTTGATGTGCGGCTGCTCTTTCATTAGAGATTGGCGTGTGAAGCGGCGAATTCGGAGCAAGATCTGATGCTCGTAGAATTCGCCAACAACTTCAACGCGGTCCCGTAGCTCAGCCGGATAGAGCGGCGGTTTCCTAAACCGTAGGTCGGATGTTCGAGTCATCCCGGGATCGCCATTCTCGCTGATCGCCAACGCATTTGTCTGTCGGCTACCGCGATCGGGCTGTTCTCACGTCAAGCCACGATCCGCGCAAAGCGCTTGCGGTATTCGGCGGGTGTCACGCCGACATGGCGCACGAATGCGCGGCGCAAGGTGTCCGCGTCGGCAAAGCCGCAATGCAGGGCCACCTGCTTGGGCGCTTCGTTGCCGAGCTCCAGCAGGCGCCTCGCCGCGTTGACGCGGGCTTCCTCGACCCAGGTCGCGGGCGTGATGCCGACTTCGGCGCGGAACAGCCGCGCGAAGTGACGCGGACTTAATTCCATGCGCGCCGCGAGGCTCGCGACGCTGTGGTCGAGTCCGGGATTGGCGGCGACCCAGCGCTGCAGCTCCTGCAGCGCGGCGCGACCGGCGGGGACAGTCTCGCCCTTGCGGGTGAATTGCATTTGCCCGCCCGGGCGCTTGAAGAACATCACGAGCTGGCTCGCAACCTTCATCGCGATCTCGCGGCCGAGGTCTTCCTCGACAAGCGCGAGTGCGAGATCGAGTCCCGCGGTGACGCCGGCGGCGGTGCGGAGCCTGCCGTCGGTGACGTAGATCGCGTCCTTGTCCACTCTGACCGACGGGAATTTTTCGGCGAGCCGGTCTGCCACCGCCCAATGCGTCGTGACTCGTTTGCCATCGAGCAGGCCCGCTGCGGCAAGGAAGAAGGCGCCCGAGCAGACCGACCCGAAGCGCCTTACCCTGGCCGCCCGCCGGCGAAGCCAATCGATCACCAAGCCATCGGCCGGCACATCGGCGGCGTTCGGGCATCCCGCGATCAACAAGGTGTCGATGCTCTCCTGGAAGCCGCGATCGATGATGCGGTCAGGCATCAGCCGGACCCCCGAGGAGCTGTGGACTGGGCCCGGCTCCGCTGCCGCGACCAGCAGCGCATAGGCTTCATAGCCAGCCTGCAAATTCGCCTCGGCGAAAACGTCGAGAGGGCCCGCGACGTCGAGCAGCTGCACGCCCGGCAGCGCCACGATCACGACAGTCCTCGGTTTCGGCTTTGCGCTCATGTCCGCCTCGGTCGGCATTTGTCCGTTTTCGACGTATTACGTCGATTGAGGACAGGATAGCCCAGATTTATGTTGCCGGCGACCCGAGATTTTCAGGAGACCGTCATGCAAGAGATCACCGAGGCCGCCGCCATTCCCGACAGCAGGTTGGCGCGCGCCATCACCGAGTACATCCGCGATAACGAAACGGAGCTGCTCTTCAACCATTCCAGCCGCGTTTATCATTTCGGCGCGCTGGCCGGCATCCGCCGCGGGCTCAAGTTCGACCGCGAGCTGCTCTATGCCGGCGCGATGTTTCACGACATCGGGCTGATGCCGGGCCATGGCAGCAAGCATGAACGCTTCGAAGTCGACGGCGCGCACGCCGCCCGTAACTTCCTGCGCAGCCAGGGCATCTCCGAAGCGGACGCCTACACAGTCTGGACCGCGATCGCGCTGCACACCACGCCGGGCGTGCCGCAACACATGCATCCCGTCGTCGCGCTGGTGACCGCCGGTGTCGAGATGGATGTCCTCGGCCTCACCTACAAGGACTATTCCGACGCGGAACGCGAGGCGGTGGTGAAGGCGTTTCCACGAACGCCGTACTTCAAGGAAGACATCATCCAGGCGTTCTACGACGGCATCAAGTACAGGCCGGACACGACGTTCGGCAACGTCAAGGCTGATGTCATCGCCGACAAGGAGCCGCATTTCCATCGCGGCAATTTCTGCAGCGTCATCCGCGGCTCGCACTGGCACGGTTGACCAGCGTTTCCGCAACCAAGGTGCGATCTCGAAACCGACAGGCGTGAACACGTGCGATCGTGAGACTTCGCGCGCGGGCAGCCATAGCCAATAGCCCCATATCCAGGACCATCCCATGACCGATGAACCGAAACGTTTGACCCATGCGACGGGCGCACCCGTCAGCGACAATCTGAACATCATGACCGCGGGCCGCCGCGGCCCCGCGCTTCTCCAGGACGTCTGGCTGATCGAGAAGCTGGCCCATTTCGATCGCGAGGTGATTCCGGAGCGGCGGATGCATGCCAAGGGCTCCGGCGCCTTCGGCACCTTCACGGTGACCCATGACATCACTCGCTACACCAAGGCGAAGATCTTCTCGCAAATCGGCAAGCAGACGCCGATGTTCGCAAGGTTCTCGACCGTGGCCGGCGAGCGCGGTGCGGCCGACGCCGAGCGCGACATCCGTGGCTTTGCGCTAAAGTTCTACACCGAGGAAGGCAATTGGGACATGGTGGGCAACAACACCCCGGTGTTCTTCTTCCGCGATCCCCTGCGCTTCCCCGACCTCAATCACGCGATCAAGCGCGACCCGCGCACCGGCATGCGCAGCGCCGACAACAATTGGGATTTCTGGACGCTGCTGCCGGAGGCGCTGCATCAGGTTACCATCGTCATGAGCGAGCGCGGCATTCCGAAGAGCTATCGCCACATGCATGGCTTTGGCAGCCACACCTACAGCTTCATCAACGCTGCCAACGAACGGACCTGGGTCAAGTTTCACTTCCGCACCCAGCAGGGCATCGCGAACCTGACGGACGCCGAGGCCGAGACGCTGGTCGGCAAGGACCGCGAGTCGCATCAACGCGATTTGTTCGGCAGCATCGACCGCGGCGAATTCCCGCGCTGGACCCTGTTCGTCCAGGTTATGACCGACAAGGAAGCCCTGGCGTTTCCGTTCAACCCGTTCGACCTGACCAAGGTCTGGCCCAAGGCGAGCTTTCCACTGATCGAGGTCGGCTATTTCGAGTTGAACCGCAATCCGGAGAACGTCTTCGCCGAGGTCGAGCAGGTCTCGTTCTCGCCCGCCCATGTCGTGCCCGGCATCAGCTTCTCGCCTGACAAGATGCTGCAGGCGCGCCTGTTCTCTTATGGCGATGCGGCGCGCTATCGGCTCGGCGTCAACCATCACCTCATTCCGGTCAATGCCCCGAAATGTCCGTATCACAGCTACCACCGCGATGGCGCCATGCGGACGGACGGCAATCTCGGGCGGACGCCGACCTATTTCCCGAACAGCCATGGCGAATGGACCGACCAGCCCGATCTCAACGAGCCGCCGCTGGAGATCGACGGCGCGGCCGCCCATTGGGATCACCGCGTCGATGACGACCACTATCAGCAGCCCGGCGATCTGTTCCGCAAGATGAACGCGACGCAGCGGCAGGTCCTGTTCGACAACACGGCACGCGCCGTCGGCGGTGCCGCGGTCCACATCCAGGAGCGGCATATCGCGAACTGCACCAAGGCCGATCCGGCCTACGGCGCCGGTGTCCGCAAGGCGCTGGAGCGCCTCGCCACGGTCCGCTCCGAATAGCCGTATCGAGGCGATCCCGGGGAGAAACGGCGTCCGATGCCGCAGCTCTTCTCGGGATCGCCATTTTGTCATGGGCATCGTCTCCGTTTGCCAAGGACTCCGGCGCAAAAATTGCTAGAAGTCGGGTCTTCCTTCCTTTTCGGCTGACGGATGGTCAGCCGCCTCACTGCTACATCCGGAGACCAGAATGCCTTTCGACCTGATCCTGCGCGGTGGGCGGGTGATCGACCCTTCCCAAAAGCTTGACGCCGTGACGGATGTCGCATTTTCGGGCGGCAAGGTCGCCGCGATCGGCAGCGGGCTCAAGGCGGATCCGGGCACCGATGTGCGCGACGTCTCGCGGTTCATCGTCACGCCGGGACTGATCGATCTCCACACCCATGTCTATTGGGGCGGCACCTCGCTCGGCATCGATGCCGAGGAATTTTGCCGCCTCTCCGGCGTAACCACGGCGGTGGACACCGGCAGCGCCGGGCCGGGCAATTTCGCAGGCTTCCGCAAGCATGTGATCGAGCCGAGCCAGGTCCGCATCCTCGCTTATCTGCACGTCTCCCATGCCGGCATCTTCGGCTTCTCGCACCGGATCATGGTGGGCGAGAGCGAGGAGCTGCGGCTGATGAATCCGATCGAGGCGGCCAAGGTCGCCGATGCCAACCGCGATCTCATCGTCGGCATCAAGGTCCGCGTCGGCCTGCATTCCTCAGGCACGTCAGGCGCGGTGCCGCTCGACATCGCGCTGGAGGTCGCCAACGAGGTCGGCATGCCGCTGATGGCGCATATCGACCATCCGCCGCCGAGCTATGAGGACGTGCTCGCCCGCCTGCGTCCCGGCGACGTGCTGACCCACGCGTTCCGTCCGTTCCCCAATACGCCGGCGACGGCGCAGGGCACGGTGAAGAAGGCCGTGCTGGACGCGCGCGAGCGCGGCGTGCTGTTTGATATCGGCCACGGCAAGGGCTCGTTCGCGTTCAAGACCGCGCGCGCCATGCTCGCCAACGGCTTCTATCCGGACACGATCTCCTCAGACATCCATCAGCTCTGCATCGACGGCCCGGCCTTCGACCAGGTCACGACCATGTCGAAGTTCCTGTGCATGGGCATGGAGCTGTCGGATGTGGTCGAGGCCTCGACGGTGAATGCGGCGATGGCGTTGCGGCGGCCCGAGCTCGGCAGCCTCAAGCCGGGCAGTGTCGGCGACGCCACGCTGATTTCGGTCAGGCAGGGCCAGTTCGACTATGAGGACGTCGTCGGCGAGCATCTGATCGGCGACCGCAAGATCGTCTCGGAAGGCGTCGTCATCGGCGGCCGCTGGTGGCACCCGAACTGAGACGGCACTAACCCTGCTCGCGATAGAATTGCAGCAGCCGCGTGCCGGCTGGCGAGAGCCAGTCGGGCGCCCCAGCGATATAGCCTTCGATGCGACCGCCCGTTCCGACCAGATAGGTGATGGGCATCCCGACGAGTGAGAACATCGCGCGCGAGGCTTCAGCCGCGGCGTCATAGGTGTCGACATAACAGGCGAGGTTCTGCACGGCGAGGCCGCCGAGAAAGCTGCGGATCTTGCGCAGGTCTTTGGTATCGGTGCAGATCGCGACCACGTCGAGCCGGTCGGGCCGCGATCCGGCGAGGCTTGCGAGCATGGGCAGATCGAGCTTGCAGGCCGGGCACCAGGTCGCCCAGAAGTTCACCAATGTGATGCGGCCCGGCTTGGCAGCCACGGCGACGTCCTTGCCGCGCAGATCCTGGAGCTTCAGCTGCGGCATCACCGCGCGCGGCCGCACCACGGTGAATTGGCTGCGGCCGGCCTCGAACACCGGCGGCCAGCTGTCCTGCGCGCCACTTGCGCGCGGGACAGCGAGAGAGGCTGCCGCGGCCATCAGGACCGACCGCCGCGACAGCGCCGGGATGCTTCTACGCATGGATATAGGCCCAGCCCTTCAGTTGCAGATCGACCACGCGGCCGATGCCGAACGGGACGAGGCTCGCGCCCGCGATCAGCGGAATCGAGATCTGCTCCTTGGACTCCGCGATCGCCTTGGACGAGGCGCACATGCTGTAGCTGAGGTTCGGCACCGACTGCCGCAATGTTGCGAGTGGCTCGACCAGCGGCGTCTTGTCCGCGCGGAAGACGTCGATGCCCTTGCCGTTGGCGACGACCTCGATCAGCAATCGCATGCCCTTCTCGGCAAAGTGCTTTGCGAGATTGGCCGAATAGCTGATCGCGTGACCCATGACATAGGGCTCGTTGCTATCGATCAGGATCACGACGCCGTCGGCAAGACGATCCTCCTTGGCCGCGGCAGCGCCGCCGGCCGTGAGGATCGCGGTGCCCGCGAGCAGGCCCCTGCGGGACCATCCATTGGCAGAGATCATGGCGACGGCGTCCTGCCGGTCAGAACTGACGCGGCGCGATCGGCGCCTTGCGGCTGCGTCCCCACAGCACGAACAGGCTGAGCGCGAGCAGGACGACATTGAGCGGCGTGACCGGCGCCTCGCCGCGCGAGAGGTGGAAGACGAGCGCGATCACCTGCAGCACCGCGCAACCCAGCGCGGCCAGCACCGTCAGCCGCGGCAGGATCCGCGTCAGGGCGGGCAGGATAATGCCGATGCCGCCGGCGAGATCGACCAGCGCGATGGAGCGGACGAAGGTTTCGGAATATTGCCCGGCCCACGGCATCATCGCGGCCAGCTGCGGAATGGGCGTGGTCAGCTTGACGAACCCAGCCGAGATGAAGACGAAGGCGATGAGGACCTGGCCGGCCCAGAGGCCGATGCGAAGGGCGCGGCCGGGCGTGGCGGTCTCAAGAGTGGTGGTGGCGGACATGGTGGTTCTCCAAGATGTGAGGGTTGCCACCATTTGATAGTTTCTCCATTTTTGATCATTATGCGTTTCAGGATAGGTTCCTTTCCTGGATGTTGATGATCTGATGGATACTCTGGTCAGCATGAGGGTGTTTTGCCTGGTCGCGGAGCTCAAGAGCTTCGCGACCGCGGCGCAGCGCCTGCGCATCTCGCCAGCCATGGCGAGCAAGCACGTGATGCAGCTCGAGCAGCGGCTCGGCACGCGGCTGCTGAACCGGACCAGCCGGCGGGTCAGCCTGAGCGAAAGCGGCGCGCTCTACTTCGAGCAGGCGCGGCAGATGCTGGATTCGCTCGACGAGGTCGAGGCAGCCGTCAGCAACGCGACCGTCATTCCGCATGGCACGCTGCGGCTGACCGCGCCGGTGTGGATGGCGAATGCGATCTTCGCAAGCGTGCTGGCCGACTACCAGGCGCGCTATCCGGAGGTGCGGCTCGACGTCGATCTCAGCGGACGGCTGGTCAATCTGGTCGAAGAAGGATTCGACCTCGCCTTGCGCGCGACCGGCGCACCGGACGAGGCGCTGATCGCGCGCCCCATCACCAACGTCCCGTTCTACATGGTGGCCGCTCCCGCCTTCCTCAAACGCGCGGGCCGCCCGGCGACCTTCGCCGATCTCTCCGGCGCCCCTGTGCTGCACTACGCGCTTTATCCGGGCGAGAGCTTCTCGTTCGCGGGGGAGCACGGTCCCGAAACCATCAAGTTCAATCCGGTGCTGCGCAGCGGCAACGAAACGCTGCTGCACATGGCCGCGCTCGGAGGCATGGGCCTCGCCTTCCTGCCGAAATGGCTGGTCGCGGAGGACATCGCCGCGGGACGCCTCGAACACGTCATGCCCGGACACATCATCTTTGTCGGAAAACTGTTCGCGGTCTATCCGAGCCGCAAATATCTCTCCGCGAAGGTGAGGACCTTCATCGACTTCGTCGCCGCCGACAAGCGGATGAAGTAGCTGCGCGGACCGGCGGTTCGCCGGCCGGTGTGATTGGTGCTCTCGCTATGGGAGCCGCTATTGCGCCGCGGATGCTCTTCTGCGTTCTTGCTCCGCCGTCAGGGCGTCAAGCTCCTTGCGGAAGAGCTTGAGTAATTGCTCGCTGACGTCCAGCAATGGACGCTGCATGGTCGTGAGATAGTCGAAAGTTCGTGAATTCCGGCTGCTTCGATGACGATCCCATGTCTCGATATCCGTCTTCCGCGAAGCGATGTCATTCTGGAACGAGACGATTGCTGACTTTCGCTCCTCCAGCAGGAACTCCAGGGTGTCCTTGTTCAGGTTCTTGAGCTGGTCCTCGGGCGGCTCGAAACGCGCGGCGAATTCCGCACTCAGGATTTCGCCGGGCTCCTTGAGATCGACCGAGACGAGTGTCCTGCGCGTGTATTCGGCGCTGAAATCGTGCCGGACCAGCTCGTCATGGATGGCGTCGTCGAGCCCGGACGACGAGGCTTGCCGCAACACCTTCTCGAGCTCGAAGAAGCCCGGCACGCTGGCGCCGAGTGCAGCCAGCTCACGCTGGACCGGCGGGCTCTGCACGATCTTGAGCTTCGTGCGCACTTCCCAGTGCGCCACCCGTTCGAAATGAGAGCCGTCGTCCAGATAATACATCAACGGCGTGTCGATCTGGATCGGGACGAGCGCGAGCTTGGTGACGTCGCGCAGGACGTCCGACTTCAGGAGATCGCCGGGTGCGATTCTGTTCGGCTTCTTGCCGGGCAAGAGCGGACAGCGCGCCTCGTCATAGGCTCGCGCGACCAGCTCCGAACAAAACAGATCTCCGCGCGCTTTCTTGCGGAGAGGAGCGATCCGGGTGCCGAGCGCTCCGGGCAGCGAGTAGCCGCGCGAGAGATATTGGTGGCCGAAATGCGCGGCCAATTGAGCATGCTGTGGCCCGTTGACCACGTCGAGGTTGAGCCTGAGGAACTTCACATTGGCCTTCGATCGTACGCCGGTCGCGCCGAGGGCGAACCGGCAGACGCCGGCGCCGACGGCTTCGATCATCAAGCCGTGCTCGATGCAAAGTGCGGCGTGGCTGAAGGGCGCCCGGGTCCCGGCCTGAATCGCGCTGCTCTGGAATGTCGAGTGATCGAGGAGCTTCAGTGGGACCCTGGTCAGCAGGATGTCGCCGGGACAAACGCGGCCTGCATCGAAGACGTAGACAGTCTCCAAGCTCTTGTTTGAAGAGCTCGCATCTGAAGATTTCTTTTCCGAAGATCTCTTTTCTGAAGATCTCTTGTGATCCGAGGGTCGCTTCTTGCCTGAACGCGATGTGGTATCAGGAGGCGACTTGCCCCGGGGTCGCTTTCCTGACGCGGGTCGCTTTCGCATGACACGGACACTCCGGGCCTCGCCAGCTCTCTGTGGAGATTATCGCTCCCGTTCCACGCCAACAACCATAGAATGATGTTATTACGGACTACAGCGAACGCGCGATCAACAGCTTCATGATCTCGTTGGTGCCGCCATAGATCTTCTGGATGCGGGAATCGATGAAGATGCGCGAGATCGGGTATTCCTGCATGTAGCCGTAGCCGCCGAACAGCTGGAGGCATTCGTCGGCGGTCTGGACCTGCTTGTCCGAGCACCAGTATTTCGCCATCGATGCCGTCACGGTGTCGAGATCCCCGGCGATCAGCTGCTCGATGCACCAGTCGACGAAGACGCGCGCGATCATGGCTTCGGTCTTGCGCTCGGCGAGGGTGAAGGCGGTGTTCTGGAAGTCCATCAACGGCTTGCCGAACGCCTTTCTTTCCTTGGTGTATTCGGTGGTGAGCTTGACCGCCCGCTCCATCGAGGCGACGGCGCCGACCGCCAGCGCAAGGCGCTCCTGTGGGAGCTGCTGCATCAGCTGCACGAAGCCCTGGCCTTCCTCCTTGCCCAGCAGGTTTTCCGGCGGCACCGTGACGTTGTCGAAGAACAGCTCCGATGTGTCGGAGGCGTGCAGGCCGATCTTGTCCAGGTTGCGCCCGCGCTTGTAACCGTCCGCACCTTCAGTCTCGACCACGAGCAGCGAGATGCCTTTCGCCCCGGCCTCGCCGGTTCGCGCGACGACAATGACGAGATCGGCGGCCTGGCCGTTGGTGATGAAAGTCTTCTGGCCGTTGATGACGTAGGAATTGCCCTGCTTCTTCGCCGTGGTCTTGACGCTTTGCAGGTCCGAGCCGGTGCCGGGCTCGGTCATGGCGATGGCGCCGACCATCTCGCCCGAGGCCATCTTCGGCAGCCAGCGCTTCTTCTGCTCCTCCGAGCCGTAATTGAGGATGTAGTGCGCGACGATGGCGCTGTGCACGGAGACGCCGGTGGTCAGCTCCGGCACCGTGCTTTCGAGATCGTCCAGCACGGCGGCGTCATAGGCGAAGGTCGCGCCCAGCCCGCCATATGCCTCCGGCACGCTCGCCAGCAGCGCGCCCATCTCGCCAAGACCGCGCCAGGCGAAGCGATCGACCATCTTCTGCTCGCGCCATTTTTCCGCGCGCGGCGCCAGGTCCTTGGCGAGATATTTCCGGAACTGGTCGCGGAAGACGTCGAGCTCTTCGGTCATCCAGGAGGAGCGGTAGGACATGATTACCTCGATTGATGCGGCTTTCCGGCTTGGTAGGCTAGTCGGCCGCGGCAATTATTGTGTTTTCAGGCTGCGCCGGTGGCGCTACCAAGGCGGCCGTAACGGCATCTGTCGGGATGATTGATTGTGGCTGTCAAAACGCAAGAGCTCAAGCTCGACATCGAGCGCATCGGCAGGGTCTCGGCGATCCTGACGCAGCCGGACAACGCGCGCGCCTGCTACGTCCTGGGGCATGGCGCCGGCGCCGACATGCGGCACGCTTTCATGGAGAAGGCCGCAGCGGGCTTGGCGGATCGCGGCATCGCGACGTTCCGATTCAATTTTCTCTACATGGAAAAGAAACACGGGCGTCCCGACCAGCCGGCGGTCGCGCATGCCGCGATCCGCGCGGCGGTCGCGGAAGCGGCGCGGCTCTGTCCCGGATTGAAGCTCATCGCGGGTGGAAAGTCGTTCGGTGGGCGCATGACCTCGCAGGCGCAATCCAAGGCTCCGCTGCCGGGCGTAAAGGGGCTAGCCTTCCTCGGCTTTCCCCTTCATGCCGACAAGAAGCCGTCATCCGAGCGCGCCGACCACCTTGCTCAGGTCGCGATCCCCATGCTGTTCCTGCAAGGCACGCGCGATGGGCTGGCCGATCTCGGCCATCTCAAGCCGGTCATCGCAGCGCTCGGGGCGAAGGCGACGCTACATGAGATCGAAGGTGGTGATCACTCCTTCGCGGTGCTGAAGAAGTCCGGCCGCACCAACGACGAAGCGCTTGCCGAAGTGCTCGACACGCTCGCCGCCTGGATCGACGATCTCGGCTAAAGCTCAGGCGGAATAGAGCCCCTTGTCGCGCGCCCTCTGGATCGCGAGCGCGGCGACCAGGTCTAGCGTCGGCGTCGACAGGCCGGCGGTGCGGGCGAAGGCGGCGGGGGCCTTCACCAGCACGTCGATCTCCATGGCGCGGCCGAGCTCGTAATCCTGCAGCAGCGACGGCTTGTGGTTGGGGGCGGGGCCGCTGCGGGTCACGCGCTTGACCTCGGGGATGAAGTGCTGGGCGATGTCGTTGGCCTCGTTCAGCATGCGCGGGATGACGTCGGCGAAGGCCGGGTCGTCGCGCACGCCGCGCGCGGTCTGGCCGGTGAGCAGGCACAGCACCGAGAGCGACATGTTGGTCAGCAGCTTTGACCAGATCGCCTCGCGGATCTCGGCCACCGGCGGCGATTCGAGCCGCGCATCGTTGAACACGCTCCGCAGCTTCGTGATGCGCTCGCAATTGCGGTCGTCGCATTCGCCGATCAGGAGGCGATTGCGGTCCGGCGTCAGGTTCTGCACGACGCCGGCCGCGGTTACCTCGTTGGACGAGAAGATGACCCCGCCGATAATCCGCTCCTTCGGGATGCAGGCGCGCAGACGTCCGCCGGGGTCGAGAAAGGAAATGTCTGGCGGGGTCGGATGCCGCGGCGGCAGGCCGATGCCATACCACCAGGGAATGCCGTTCTGCGCGAACACGATGGCGGTATCGTCCTGGAGCAGCGGCTTGATGCTGGACACCAGTCCCGTCAGTGCGGTGGCCTTCAGCGTCGAGATCACGACGTCCTGTTGGCCGAGCTGGGCCGGATCGCCTGAGGCGTTCACCTTCGCACTGACCTCGGAATCGCCGACGCGCAGCTTCAGGCCGTTGGCGCGGACCGCCTCCAGATGCGCCCCTCGCATCACGCAACTGACCTCATGGCCGGCGCGCGCCAGCCTGACCGCGATATGGCTGCCGACGGCGCCCGCGCCGAAAATGCAGATGCGCATGTAATGTCCCGTCCCTGATCGCTTTGCCTGGTCCCTGGATGCCGTCCGGCGGCAGCATGACACAAGCCGCCATGCGATGGGCGCGGCCGCCCCACGCTGGAAAGATATGGATCGGGATGCGTTGCCTCGGCCATAGTGCGCGCCCAACGAACGACCGGAGGATCGCCAATGACTGCCAACCCCGTCCTGTGGACCCTCGATGAGCGTGGGGTCGCGACCGTCACGTTGAACCGGCCGGAGGTCAACAACGCCTATGACGGCGCGCTGATCGCAGGCGTGCTCGCGGCCATGGACGATCTCGGTCAGAAGCCGAACCTGCGTGTCGTCGTGCTCAAGGGTAACGGCAAGCATTTCCAGGCCGGCGCCGACCTCAAATGGATCAACGGCGTGCGGCCGCAGTCGGCCGAGGCCAACGAGGCGGCCTCACGCGCGACGTTCGAGGCCGTGCAGCGGCTCAACACGTTGGCGATCCCGACCGTCGCCTTGGTGCAGGGCGGCTGCTTTGGCGGCGGTACCGGCGTGATCGCGGCTTGCGACGTCGTGATTGCCGCGGACAACGCCCTGTTCTCGATCACGGAGGTGCGCTGGGGCCTGACCGCCGCGATCATCATCCCGCAGCTCTGCGATGCCATTGGTGTGCGGCAGGTCCGCCGCTACGCGCTGACCGGGGAACGTTTCGGCGCCGAGGACGCCCGCCGCATCGGCCTCGCCCACGAGGTGGTGCCGCTCGCCGATCTCGAAGCGGCAGGTCGCAAGGTGGTCGAACAGCTGCTCGCCAATGGACCGGAGGCGATGGCCGAGACCAAGCGCCTTGCACTCGAAAGCTCGTTCGGCGGCATGGCGGTGGACGATGCCGCCTACAAGCGGCTCGTGCACCTGCATTCGGTCAAGCGCCAGAGCCCGGAGGCGGCAGAGGGGCTGGCCTCGTTCGCGGAGAAGCGGGCGGCGAACTGGGGCGGCGGCAAAAGCTGAACGTCAGCAGCCGCGGCAGATGTTGTTGATGCTGCGATAGACGGCATCGTCGTCCTGCCGCATCTGGCGCAGCGTTTCGAACGTCTTGCTCTCGTCAGTCGGCGCGGCGGGCTTGCGCTTCGCCGCAAGCTCTTCCTCCTGGCGCTTGTAGCAGGCCTCGCGATCGGGCTTGGCCTGGATGAAGCGGCAGTTCTGCTCCAGCGCTGCGGCGGGCGTGGCAGAGATCGCGAGAGCGACGAGAGCGGGCAGAGCGAATTTCAAAAGCGTCGAATCCATTCGTTGAACCAGGTTGCTCTCGTCGCCCGGCTTGACTGGGCCAGCCAGTACGCAGCGGCGCTCATGGCGCGGCTCTTCTCTCAGGTTCATTGTCCGAGAGCAACCGCCATCTTGTGACGGTAACACGATGCGGCTCACAGCGACGGCGCCAGTGACGTTTTCAGCAGCGTAAGCAGCGCTTGCACCGCTGCCGCATTGCGTCGGCGTTCGGGGATCGCAGCCTTCACCCACAATTCCGGAATCGGAAAGTCGCGCAACACCGGCTTGAGCGTGCCGTCGCGCAAGGCATCCGCGACGAGATAATGCGACATCAGCGCGATGCCGTTGCCGGCGATGGCGCTGCGCGCCAGCACATGTCCCTCGTTGGAGGAGAGCAGCGGGCTGACCTGGATGCTGATGCGGCCGCGCGGCCCGTCGAAAACCCATTCAGGACCCGTCGGCATGAAGCTGAGGCAGCGATGCTCGACGAGGTCGCGGGGATGCTTTGGCGTGCCGTGCTTCTTCAAATAGGAAGGCGAAGCGCAGAGTAGTCGCTTCAGCGGGCACAAGGGCTCGTCGACTACGCCGCCGAAGGAATGCGGAAAAGCTCCGATGGCGATGTCGAATCCTTCAGTGACGGGATCGACCGGGCGATCGATCAGCACGATCTCGAGCTTCAGCCGCGGGTTCTGGGTCTGGAATGCACTGAAGGCATCCGCGAGCCGCGCCACCGTCAGCGAGGTCGGCGCCTTGATGCGGAGGTGATCGACGAGATCGTGGCCTTTTTCGCCCATGCGCGAGAGCAGGTCAGTGGCGTCAGTCACGACGCCGCGGGCGCGATGGACGTAGCGCTGGCCCGCTTCGGTCAGCCGCAATTGCCGGGTCGAGCGATGAAACAGCGGTGTGCCGATCCGCGCCTCCAGCTGCGTGACGCGTTTTGCGACGACCGAGGTCGAGACATTGAGTTTTCGCGCGGCAGCGGAGAAGCCGGCGGCATCGGCGGTGGCGAGGAAGGCCTGAAGGTTCACCAGGATGTCCATTTTGACCTTTCTCGATTCGCGAAAGCTGATCGCGTATTTTGGTGGATTGTAGCCTGCTGCGCGTTAATTCATAGTCGTCTGCAAGCAAGGGATTTTGGGAGCGGACGCGCCATGCGGGCCATGATCGAAGAACCGGCACGGAAAGTGCCGCTCTATGGCGAATATGAAGTCGTTGTCCTCGGCGGCGGCCCGGCCGGCATCGTCGCTGCGGCCTCCGCGGCGCGCGCGGGCCGGAAGACGCTGCTGATCGAGCGCTACGGTTTTCTCGGCGGCATGGGCACCGCCGCCGGCGTCACCAATTTCTGCGGCCTGCACGGCAATGTCTACGGCAAGGCCCACCGGCTGGTGCAGGGCATGGCGTCCGAGCTCCTGGCGCGGATCGATCTGCTCAACGGCCTCAACGCCCCGCACCTGATCCTCGGCAAGGTGTTTGCGCAGGCCTATGACACCGCGGCCTACAAGATCGCGGCCGATCAGCTGCTCGCCAGCTACAAGGTCAACATCCTCTTCCACGCGCTCGGCGCCGGCGTGGTGATGGGCGACGACCGCCGCATCGACGCGCTGATGGTCGAGACAAAGGCCGGCCGGCAGGCGGTGCGCGCGGAGATCTTCATCGACTGCTCCGGTGACGGCGATCTCGCGGTCTGGGCCGGCGCGCCGTTCGAGATCGGCGACGAGCACGGCCATCCGCTCTATCCCTCGATGATGCTCCGCCTCAACGGCATCGATCCCGACAAGGCGGGCGAAGCCTGGCGCACCATCCCGCAATTGATGGAGAAAGCGCTCGCCGCTGGCACCCACACATTCCCGCGCAAGAGCGCGATCGTGCGGCCGCAAAAATCTGGCATCGAATGGCGGGTCAACTTTACGCAAGTCGCGCGTGAGGACGGCCACGCCATCAACGGCGTCGAGCCCGATGATCTCACCCGCGGCGAGATCGAGGGCCGCAAGCAGGCGCTCGCCGCCTACGAGTTCCTGCGTAGCGCCGTGCCGGGCTTTGAAAAATCCTACATCGTCGATTTGCCGCCGCAGCTCGGCATCCGCGAGACGCGCCGCGTCAGGGGCGGCTACCAGCTCAGCGGCGAGGATGTGCTCGGCTGCGCCTCGTTCGAGGATTCCATCGGCGTCAACGGCTGGCCGATCGAGGCCCACGTTCCCGGCGATGTCGTCTTCACCTTCCCGCCCATCCCGGAATCGCGCGGTTACAATGAGCTGCCGTACCGCATGCTGGTGCCCGAAGGCGTCGACAATCTCCTGGTCGCCGGCCGCTGTGCCTCGATGACCCATGAGGGCCAATCGGCGGCGCGGGTTTCCGGTGCCTGTTTCGTGATGGGCGAGGCCGCCGGTTCCGCCGCCGCGCTGGCGCTTTCCGGAAACCGGATCCCCCGCGAAATCCCCATTGAAAAATTGCAGGAAACGTTGAAACAACAGGGCGCCTTCATCGGGCGGGACCAGGCGGTGCCCGAGGGCCTGTAACGGACTGCAAGACAAGCACGAGAGGAAACGGGATGATCGGAATTGCAAGGCTCGCAGCTGCTGGCCTGTTGGCGATCATGGCGATGGGCACGGCCCGGGCCGAGGACGCGCTGAAGGCCAAGGTCGGCGTGCTCCGCCTGTCGTCCTCCGCGCCTGTTTTCATCGCGCAGGACAAGGGCTACTTTCGCGAGGCCGGCCTGGACGTCGAGCTGAAATTCTTCGATGCTGCGCAGCCGATCGCGGTCGCGACCACCTCGGGCGACGTCGATTTCGGCGTCACCGCCTTCACCGCCGGTCTCTACAATCTTGCCGGCAAGGGCACGCTGAAGGTGATCGGCGGCATGAGCCGCGAGAAGGCCGGCTATCCCCTGATCGGCTATTTCGCCAGCAACAACGCCTATGCGGCCGGCCTGAAGGCGCCGAAGGACCTCGCCGGCAAGCGCATCGCGGTCACGCAGGTTGGCTCCTCCTTTCATTATTCGCTCGGCCTGCTCGCCGACAAATACGGCTTCAAGCTCGCCGACGTGAAGATCGTGCCGCTGCAATCGCTGTCGAACGCCGCTGCCGCGCTCAAGGGTGAGACCGTCGACGCGGCGCTGCTGCCGATCTCCACCGCGCGAAAATTGATGGATGAGGGCGGCGCTAAATTCCTGGGCTGGGTCGGCGACGAGACACCCTGGCAGCTGGGCGCGGTGTTCGCTTCGCCGAAGACGCTGACCAACAAGGCGCTGGTGACGAAATTCCTCGGCGTGCTCGCGAAAGCCGATCGCGAATATCACGACGTCATCCTCGCCTCCATGAAGGACGGTGTCGCCCCGATCAACGACAAGACCAAGCCGCTGTTGGAGATCATCGCCAAATACACCAACCTGCCGGTCGAGCAGGTGGTCGGCAACTGCGCCTATATCGATCCCGACGGCAAGCTCGACGTGAAGAACGTCGACAACCAGATCAAATGGCTCCAGGAGCAGGGATTCGCTGACAAGGGCTTTGACGCGAACGCGATCATCGCCAAGGATTATGTGAAGGCGGATTGATGTATCCGTCATTCCGGGGCTCGCGAAGCGAGAACCCGGAATCTCGAGGTTCCGGGTCTGGTCCTTCGGACCATCCCGGAACGACAGAGCAAGGGATCGACGAGATAGAATGGACCTGATCGCCAACCACATCTCCCACCGCTTCGGCGATCTCGCCGTGCTCGACGACATCTCGTTCACCCTCAGTGCCGGCGAGGTGGTAGCGATCGTCGGCCCTTCCGGCTGCGGCAAGAGTACACTGCTGTCAATCCTCGGTGGCCTGTTGCAGCCGACCTCCGGCACACCCGAGCTGCGCGGCGCGCCGCCGGCGGACAGTCTCAATCCGCTCACCTTCGTGTTTCAGGATTTCGCGCTGCTGCCTTGGGCGACGGTCGAGGAGAACGTCGAATTTCCGCTGCTGCACACCCAGCTCTCGGCCGCGCAGCGCCGCGCTTTGGTTGACGACGCCTTGCGCCGCACGGGCCTGACCGATTTCCGCACGACCTATCCGAAACAGCTTTCCGGCGGCATGCGCCAGCGCGTCGGCATTTCGCGCGCGCTGGCGGTGAAGCCCGCGATCCTGCTGATGGACGAGCCGCTCTCGGCGCTGGATTCGCAGACCCGCGAATTGCTGATGGAAGACTTTGTTCGCCTGCTCGCCGACGGTGGCATGGGCGCGGTCTATGTCACGCACAATCTCGAAGAAGCGGCGCGCCTCGCTGACCGCATCGTGGTGCTGTCGCGCCGGCCCGGCCGCATTCGCGAGGTCGTCACCGTGCCGATGACGCGGGCCGCGCGCGGCGAGGCGGCGGCGCGTGAGAAATTGCTCGCGCTCCAGAACCAGATCTGGTCGCTGATCCGCAACGAGGCGATCGATGCCGAGCGCGAGGTCCAGCATGCTTGACCGCGCGGCGCACACATCAACGAAAGACGAGACGACCCGGCGCGTCCGCTTCCGCGGCGCCGGCTTCGTGCCCGCCTCGAGCCGCTTCGGCGGCTGGATCGCGCTCGCCCTCGTCATCGCGATCTGGCAGGTCGCCGGCAGCACAGGCCTCGTCAATCCGCTGTTCCTGCCGGCGCCATCGGCGATCGCGCGCGCGATCTATGAGCTCGCGATGTCGGGTGCGCTCTGGCAGCATCTCTCGGCCTCGCTGCTCCGCATCGGCGTCGGCTGGCTGCTGGGCACGGCCGCCGGTGTCGCCGTCGGCTTCGCCATCGGCCTGTCCAGGCTCGCGCGCAGCGTCGGCATCACCTTCATCTCGGCGCTGTTCCCGATCCCGAAGATCGCGCTGCTGCCGCTCTTGATCCTCTGGCTCGGCATCGGCGAAGAGCCGAAGATCGCGACCATTGCGCTCGGTGTTTTCTTCTCGACCGCGATCTCGGTCTATAGCGGCGTCGATGCGGTGCCGCGCAACCTCATCCGCATGGCGCAAAGTTTCAACGTTCCCTTCGCCACCATCGTGCGCAAGGTGATCTGGCCGGGCGCGCTGCCCGCGATCCTCGCCGGGTTCCGCATCACCGCGTCCGTAGCGCTATTGCTCGTCGTCAGCGCCGAGATGATCGGCGCGCAATACGGCATCGGCGCCTTCGTGCTGCAGGCCGGCAATCTGATGCAGACCGATCAGCTGCTCGCGGGCGTGGTGATCCTGTCGGTGTTTGGGCTTGTCGTGGGGAAGGTGATCGGCTGGCTGGAAACGCGGCTGCTGCACTGGCGGTAGCCAAATCCACCGCAACCCGTAGCTGCCGTAGGGTGGGCAAAGCGAAGCGTGCCCACCATTCCTTCATGAGTCGCGAAGACGTGGGCACGGCGCTCCGCGCCTTTGCCCACCCTACGAGACCTGTGGCTAATCCACCCTACGAGACCCTCACGCGTTCCCGCGGTCCTCACGGAACAGATCCAGCTTCTGCTGCACTGGCCGGTCCGAGAAGCTGAACAGCACCGCATCGTCATCTGCCTCGTGCGTCACCCACTGCCAGCTCGGCACCACGAACAGATCGCGCGGGCCCCATTCGAACACGGCATCGCCGATGCGGCTGCGGCCGCGTCCCTCGATCGGGCAGAATACCGTCGCGTCGGTCGACCGATAGCGCGCGGTCTTAAAACCCTTCGGCAGCAGCTGGATGAAGGTGCCGATGGTCGGCATCGCGAAATCGCCGGTCTCGGGGTTGCTGAACTTCAGCTTCAGCCCGTGGCAGGCGTCCCATTCCTGGCTCGCGCGAGCTTTTTCCAGCGCCTCGCGGGTGTAGGCATAGGGGTAGCTGAAGATAGGTGACGTCTTCGAGCTCCGCTTCACATCGACCGGCAAGAGGTTGTGGCCGTAGCGCGCAAAACTGTCGCCGGCAGGTTTTGTGATCTTCTGCTGGTCCTCTTTCGACCCCTCCGCAAACGAGCAGTCGAAGAACTGCACCAGGGGAATGTCGAGCCCGTCGAGCCAGAACATCGGCTCATCAGTTTCATTGGAATGATCGTGCCACGTCATCGACGGCGTGATGATGAAGTCGCCGGCCTCCATCGCGGTGCGCTCGCCGTCAACCGCGGTGTGGGCGCCCTTGCCCTCGAGCACGAAGCGCAGCGCCGACTGGCTGTGGCGGTGCGCGGGCGCGACATCGCCTGGCACCACCATCTGCACGCCGGCATAGAGCGATGTCGTGATCTTGGATTGCCCGCGCAGGCCGGGGTTCTCCAGCACCAGCACGCGCCGCTCGGCCTCCTTGGCGGTGATCAGCTTGCCGGCTTCCGTCATGTAGTCGCGGATGACGTCGAACTTCCAGAGGTGGGGCCGGCACGCGCTCTTCGGCTCCGGCGTGATCAAATCGCTCATCACCGTCCACAGCGCGGTGAGGTTCTCGCCGTCGATCTTCTTGTAAAACGCCTCGCGTTCGGGCGTCTTGGTCACGGCTTCCATGGTGCGCTCCCGTTTGTTTTGTTGATTGACAGTATACTGACGATCTAGGTAGCGTCAACGCACAGGGAAACGTCATTCCGGGGCGGCCCGAAGAGCCGAACCCGGAATCTCGAGATTCCGGGTTCGATGCTGACGCATCGCCCCGGAATGACAGAAATAACAGGGAGGGTCTCGATGAAGCTGCACGGCTATTTCCGCTCCAGCGCCGCCTATCGCGTGCGGATCGCGCTGAACCTCAAAGGCCTCGGCGCCGAGCACCTGCCGCATCACTTGCGCAAGGGCGAGCAATGCGCGCCAGCCTATCTCGCCATCAACCCGCAAGGCCTGGTGCCGACACTGGAGAACGATGCGGGCGCAGTGCTGACCCAATCGGTCGCCATCATCGAATGGCTCGACGAGACCCATCCCAATCCGCCGCTGCTGCCGAAGGATCCGCTGCACCGCGCCAAGGTGCGGGCGTTCGCGCTGGCGATCGCCTGCGACACCCATCCGGTGCAGAATCTGAAGGTGCTGGCACGGCTGCGCGAGCTCGGTCTTGCCGAAGAGAAGGTCCAGGACTGGGCCGCGTGGGTCAACCGCGAGGGCCTGTCGGCCTGCGAGACGCTGATCAAGGACGAGAAGGGGCCGTTCTGCTTCGGCGATGCACCGACGCTCGCCGATCTTTGCCTGGTGCCGCAGCTTGCCAATGCGCGCCGCTTCGGCGTCGATGTTTCGGCCTATCCGCGCCTGCTGAAGGCGGAAGCCGCCGCCAAGGCGCTGCCGGCCTTCGCCAATGCCGCACCGGAGAAGCAGCCCGATGCCGAGTAAGCCTGCCGCGCCGATCACGATCGACGCGGTCTATGCCGCGCCGGGCTATCTGTTCCGGCGCATGCAGCAGATCGCGGTCTCGATCTTCATGGAGGAGTGTAGGGCGTTCGACCTCACGCCGGTGCAATACGCCGCGCTGATCGCGATCCACACCCATCCCGGCATCGACGCGACGCGGCTGTCGGCGGTGATCGCGTTCGACCGTTCCACGCTCGGCAGCGTGATCGAGCGGCTGCAGGCCAAGGAGTTTGTCGAGCGCAAGCCGGCGCCGGAGGACAAGCGGATCAAGCTGCTCTATCTGACCAAGGCCGGCGTTGCGATCCTGCGCGAGATCATCCCTGCCGTCGAGCGCGCCCAGGCCCGCATGCTGGAGCCGCTCAAGCCAGCGGACCGCAAGGCGCTGATGGGGCTGCTGACGCAGCTCGTCGATCTCAACAACGAGGCCTCAAGGGTGCCGCTGCGAGCCGAGGATGCGCTGGAGCATCTTGGGAAGGCCGGGTGAGGGGAATGAGGCGATGGTCGCGCCGCACACTCAGATCTCGTAGGGTGGGCAAAGGCGCTCTTGCGCCGTGCCCACGATCTCTCTCTTAATGGGCAACGGTGCGCACGCTTCGCTTTGCCCACCCTACGATTGCGGTGCGTGGATCTGCGTCCTGGCCTCACATCCGCAACAATGCCTGCCGGTCGATCTTCCCCGTGCCCGTCTTCGGCAGCTCGTCGATGAAGATCACCTCGCGCGGATATTTGTAGGGCAGCAGCTTGCCCTTCACATAGTCCTGCAGCCGCCGCGTCGCCTCGCCCTGGTCCGTCGCGCGATTGTTCATCACCACCACCGCCTTCAGCGTCATGCGCCGGTCCGGCAGCTCGGCGGCGAAAACGGCGCATTCGCGGATATCAGGATGGTCGGCGAGGCAGAGCTCGACCTCGAGCGGGTAGACCCACTGGCCGGAGATCTTGATCAGATCATCGGCGCGGCCGCGGAAGAAATGGAAGCCGTCGCTATCGCGGACGAAACGGTCGCCGGTGTAGATCCAGCCGCCCTCGCGGATGGTCTCGGCGGATTTGTCCGGCCGGTTCCAGTACAGCGGCGTGTTGGAATCGCCGCGCACCCACAGAATCCCTTCCTCGTCGTCGCCGACGTCGCGCCCGTCCTTGTCGCGCAGCGCGACCTCGTAGCCGGGTACGCGCAGGCCCGCGGCGCCGAGCTTCTTCTGCTCGGGGCGGTTGGAGAGATAGATGTGAAGCACCTCGGTCGAGCCGAGGCCTTCGACGATCTCGAGGCCCGTGAGCGTCTTCCAGCCGTTGAAGACCTCGGCCGAGAGCACTTCGGCCGCCGAGAGCGACATGCGCAGCGACGAGAAATTCGTTTTGTCCGCGCCCTCGGCCTTGGTCAGCGACGTGTACAGCGTCGGCAGGCCGAAGAAGACCGTCGGCCTGTACTGCTCGATCGCCGCGAAGATCGCAGCCGGCTTCGGCTGGCCCGGCAGCAGCAGCGTTGCGGCGCCGGCCGAGAACGGGAAGGTGACGGAGTTGCCGAACCCATAGGCGAAGAAGATCTTTGGCACAGAGAAGCAGATGTCGTCAGGCGTCAGCTGCAACACGTTCCGCGCAAAGGCGACCTCGCTATAGGCCATGTCGTGCTGGAGATGCACGATGCCCTTGGGCCGGCCGGTCGAGCCGGACGAGTACATCCAGAACGCCATCTCGTTGCGATCGGTGTCGGCTTCGGCAAGCTCGGTCGGGAATGGCGCGAGCCAGCTTGCCGTCGCGAGCGCCGCAGGCGCAGCATGCTCGCCGACCTCGCCATTGACGACGATCAGTGTATGCAGCTTCGTGTCCTTGCAGGCCCCCACATTGAAGCGCGGGCAGAACTCGGCGTCCGCCACCGCAACGGCCGCGCCGGAATCGGCGAGATAGAATTGCAGCAGATCCGGCGGCGTCAGTGTGTTGATCAAGAGCGGCACGAAGCCGGCCCGCACCGCGCCGAAGAAGGCGGCAGGATAAGCCGGCGTGTCGTCGAGGAACAGCAGCACGCGGTCGCCGCGCTTCAAGCCAAGCGAGACAAAGCCGTTGCCCCAGCGGCAAGCTTCCGCGCACAGCTCGGCATAGGTCCGCTTGCCCGCCGGCCCGATCAGCGCGACCTTGTCGCCATGGCCTTTGCCGAGATTGTCGAACAGCACGCGGCTGGCGTTGTAAATGTCCGGAACGGCAAAGCCGATCTCGCGTGCCCCGACGCTGTCGGTCGGCACCTGGTCACGAATCTCATTGCTCATGCGGTTGCCTCGCCGCTGGCGTCTCCGCCGTTCCTGGTGGCCTCGTAGCGCGCCATGAAGGCGGGCGACATGTGGCGCAGGCGTGCATCGTCGATGCGGCCGGAGCGGGTGATGTAGCTGTAGGCGAAGTCCATCAGCTCGAGCTGCATGTGCTGGGCGAAGTGCTCGTACCAGAAGGCCGAGGTGCGTGCGGCATTGACGAGCTTCTGCACGATCGGCTTGCGCGCGGCCTGGTAGCGATGCAGCGCGGTCGACATATGCGCATCCGATTCCAGCGCCTTGACGAGCGCGATGGCATCCTCGATGGCAAGCCGCGTGCCCGAGCCGATCGAGAAATGCGCCGAATGCAGCGCGTCGCCGATCAGCACCATGTTCTTGAACGACCAGTGCTCGTTCCAGACCCACGGGAAGTTGCGCCACACCGATTTGTTGGAGACGAGACAATGGCCGCCGAGCGTGTCGGCAAACACCTCCTCGCAGACGCCCTTGGACTGCTCGACGTCCTTGTAGGCGAAGCCGTAAGCCTGCCAGGTCGCGTGGTCGCACTCGACCAGGAAGGTGCTCATGCTTGGCGAGTAGCGATAATGATGGGCGTTGAAGGCGCCGCGGTCGGTCTTCACGAAGGTCTGCGACAGCGTGTCGAACCGCTTCGAGGTGCCGTACCAGACGAACTTGTTGGAGGAGTAGGACAGCGAGGTGCCGAAATCGCCCTCATAGGCGCGGCGCACCAGCGAGTTCAGCCCATCGGCGGCGACGATCAGATCGTGGCCGTTGAGCTGGTCGACGGAATGGACCTGCGTGTCGAACCGCGGCGTAACGCCGGCATCGAGCGCGCGCTGCTGCAGGAACCTCAACAGCTCGAGCCGCCCGATCGAGGCGAAGCCGACGCCGTCGATGGCGACGCTGTCGCCATGCAGGCTCAGCGTGATGTTCTCCCAGCTCTCCATATGCGGGGCGATCGCGTCGACCGTCTCGGGGTCGTCGGCGCGCAGGAACTCCAGCGCCTGGTCGGAGAACACGACGCCAAAGCCCCAGGTCGCGTCGGCCGGGTTCTGTTCGAACAGGTCGACCTGATCCTCGGGGTGACGCTTCTTCCAGAGATAGGCGAAGTAGAGCCCGCCGGGCCCCCCGCCAATCACGGCGATCCGCAACGTCTTCCTCCCTAATTGACAGTATACTTACTATCTTGGGGGTAGACTAGTGTGCTCCGGCCTCCCACGCCAGCGGAATTATCGGCAGGGCGTGGCGCGCCGAAGCCCGCTTCCGGACACGCGTTTGCGCCTGTCCGAAACCGCTAGATAGGAATCATAGCCAAACCGGGCCGGATTGACCACCCAGGGGGTCAGACGCAGCGCTTCACGTAGACCCCGTCCACCAGCACCCGGGTACAACGAACCACCGGAACCGGCTTGCGGACCACGACGGCGGCGTTGGCGCCGGCGCAGCCGGCGCGATAGACGCCGCGGGCGCATACCACTGCGTTGGCATCCTTGGCCTCGAAGGTCATGGTCGCCTCGAAAGCGAGGAGCGCGGAAGCCATGAGCAGCAACGAACGCATGGTGTTCTCCCGGTCTTGTCGTGATCCGAAATCGGATGTCGGCAAAAGATTTGTCGCGGCAGGCGCGCGAAAATTCATTCGCGCGCTGCCAAATCTCGACACGCGCAATGGCGCGTGAGCTGTGCGTTGTCTATCGCGCCGCGAACGGTGCCAGCACGTCCTTGCACGCCGGCGACAGCGACGCCGCATTGTTAGAGACGCACTGGATGATGCGGCCGCCGCCGGGCGCGACGCCGGCGCAGAGCGAGCGGATGTCGGCGCCGCAGGCGGAGCGGACGATGAACAGCTCTTCGCGCGGCCGCAGCGGGCGCAGCACGATCACGGCCGGCGCCGCGGCGGGCGCTGCTGATGCGCCAGCCGCTGGCGCTGCGGCAGCCGCGCCGCCGCCACCACCAACCGCGGCGGTCACGGCCTTCTCACAGGCCGGCGAAACCTTCGCCTTGTTCTTCTCCAGGCATTCGAGCGCGGGGGCGCCGCCGGGCGGCACGCTGGCGCACACCTTGGGATAATCCGCCCGGCACGCGCTCTTGACCGCGGCGACCTGTGCGCTGCTCGGTTGCTTTACGGCGGCGGCTTTCGGGGCGGCTGCCGCTGCCGGCTTGGCCGCAGGCTCGGCGGCGGGCGCAGCTTCCGTCTTTGCAGGCTCGGACTTCGCCGGTTCAGACTTTGCGGGCGCGGCTTCCGTCTTCGGAGCCGCAGCGGGCTCGACCGCGCGGACTGCCGTTTGGCAACCCGCCGACAGGCTGGACATGTTCTTTGCCAGACATTGATAGGCTTCCACGCCGCCCGGCGTCACGCTCGCACAGTGCGCCATGAAATCCGAGCGGCATGCAGAGCGGATCGCGCTCTTCTGGGCCTCGGTCGGGGCTTGCGCGAATGCGGCTGTTGCAGTTGCGAACAGCGCCGCCGCGAACAGCGCGGTGCGCGTTGAAGCATGTTTCAACGTGTTGAACATTGGGGTGAATTCCTGCCCTGTCGGTAACGCCGACGCTTTATTAAAAGTGATGCAAACAATCTTCGCGGATGATGCGTCGCGAGCGGCATCATTGGCCGCTTCGACCTCTACCGCAAGTAGATATTAGCGTCGCAATTGCGACGTAACTAGAGCATGATCCGGAAAAGTATGCAGCGGTTTTCCGAAAAGAGCATGCTCAAACAATACGTCGTCAGAGCTTCACCATGCGCTTGCCGCGGTTCTCGCCAGCCAGCAATCCGATCAGCGCCTTCGGCGTGTTCTCGAGGCCGTCGATGATGTCCTCCTGCACCTTCAGCTTGCCGGATTTCACCCAGCCCTGGAGATCGGCGAGCGCGCGCGGGCTGTCCTTCATGTAGTCCATCACGATGAAGCCCTGCATCACGAGCCGTTTCACCACGATCAGGCCGGGCACGCCGCGCGGGCCGTGCGCCGCCGGTGTGCCGTCATATTGCGAGATCGCGCCGCAGCAGGCGATGCGGCCGTAATTGTTCATCTGCGGCAGGCATGCTTCCAGAATGTCTCCGCCGACATTGTCGAAATAGACGTCGACCCCCTTCGGCGCCGCCGCGCGCAAGGCCTTGAACACCGCGCCGTCCTTGTAGTCGACGGCGGCATCGAAGCCGAGCTCGGAGGTCAGCCAGTTGCACTTGTCGGCACCGCCGGCGATGCCGACCACGCGGCACCCTTTGATCTTGGCGATCTGCCCGACGATCGAGCCGACCGAGCCCGCGGCCGCGGAGACCACGACCGTCTCACCCTCCTTGGGCTTTCCGACCTCCAGCAAGCCGAAATAGGCGGTGAGCCCGGCGATGCCGAACACGCTGAGCAGATGCGTCATAGGTTCCAGCTTCGGCATCTTGGTCAGATGCTTCGCCGGCACCGCGGCATATTCCTGCCAGCCGGTGTCGCCGAACACGATGTCGCCGGCAGCCAGCTCCGGCGCCTTGGAGCTGACGACCTCGGCGATGCCGCCTCCGGCCATCACGCTGTTGGCCTCCACGGCGGAGCGATAGGTGGCGCCGTGCATCCAGGCGCGGTTGGCGGCGTCGAGCGAGATGTAACGCACGCGCAGCAAAGCCTCGCCGTCCTTCGGCTCCGGCATCGCACCATCGATCATGCCAAAATGTTCGGGGCCGAGCTTGCCGCTGGGCTTTTCCACCAGAAGGATCTGGCGATTGATGGTGCCGCTCATGGCGTTTCCCTCTCCGTTGGCTTGACGATTATTGATGCAGCCGCCGCAAAGGAAACGTGCAAGCTGCATTCGTTGTGCGCTGCATGAAAGCTAGATCGCGCGCCTCTGTTTCGCAATGGGAACATCCCGCAATACGAATGCACGCGAAGCGTGTTGCGTCGCTGTCATATCTGCGACATCATGAAGCGGCCGATGTAGTGGGGGTCTTTCAATGTCGAACAGGTTTACGCAATACATTCTGGCCGCGATGGTGCTGGGCATCGTCATGGGGGCGGCGATCTTCAACTTCCTGCCCGATACGCGCGCCGACTGGGCGTCCTCGATCAACCTGATCGCCATGATGTTCCTGCGCCTGATCAAGATGATCATCGCGCCGCTGGTGTTCGCGACCCTGGTCGGCGGCATCGCGCATATGGGCAGCGGCTCGCGGCTCGGACGCATCTTCGCCAAGACCATGGGCTGGTTCATCAGCGCCTCCTTCGTCTCGCTGCTGCTCGGCCTCGTCATGGTCAATCTGCTCCAGCCCGGCGCGAACTTCCCGGGCACGCTGCCTGCGGCGGGGCAATCGACCGGACTGCCGGTCTCGGCGTTCTCGATCGAGAAATTCCTCACCCATCTGATCCCGACCTCGATCGCGGACGCGATGGCGCAGAACGAGATTCTCCAGATCGTCATCTTCGCCGTGTTCTTCTCGGTGGCGATGGGCTCGATGCCCGAGCGCTCCAAGCCGATCCTGGCGATGATCGACGACGTCGCCCACATCATGCTCAAGGTGACGAGCTACGTGATGCTGTTCGCGCCGCTCGCCGTGTGGGCCGCCATCACCGCCACCGTCGCCAAGAACGGTCTCGGGGTGCTGTGGAAGCTCGTCGTGTTCATGGGCGGTTTCTATCTCGCGCTTGCGATCCTGTGGGCCATCCTGGTGATTGTTGGCTTCGTCGTGATCGGGCCGCGCTACAGCCATCTCCTGAAGCTGATCCGCGAGCCGCTGATGATCGCGTTCTCCACCGCGAGCTCGGAAGCGGCTTATCCGAAGACGCTGGAGGGCCTCACCAAGTTCGGTGCCTCGTCGCGGATCTCGAGCTTCGTGCTGCCGCTCGGTTATTCCTTCAATCTCGACGGCACGATGATGTACTGCACCTTCGCCAGCATCTTCATCGCGCAGACCTATCACATCGAGATGTCGCTCGCGACGCAGCTCGCGATGCTCGCGACCTTGATGATCACCTCCAAGGGCGTTGCCGGCGTGCCGCGCGCCTCCCTCGTAGTGATCGCCTCGACGCTGTCGCAGTTCGGCATCCCCGAGGCGGGCCTGTTGATGATCATGGGCATCGACACCTTCCTCGACATGGGCCGCAGCGCCACCAACGTGATCGGCAACTCGCTGGCGACTGCCGTTGTCGCGAAGTGGGAAGGCGAGCTCGGGCCCGAGCATGAGCTCGGACCCGGCGAGGCGTCGACGCCCGACATGGTGGCCGGCGAATTGCCTGCGATGGCTGGCCATTGACGGAGGTGCATCATGCGCCGCTCATTGGCGATATCGGGTGGCCTGTTGCTGGCAGCATGCCTGCTGGCGACCGGCGTCACTGCGCAGACCGGCGGCAACGAAGGGCTTAGCCCGACGCTGTCGGCGATCAAGAACAGTCACACCGTGCGGCTCGGCTATCGCGAGAGCTCGCCGCCGTTCTCCTTCCTCGACCAGTCGGGCCGGCCGATCGGCTACAGTCTCGAATTGTGCGAGGCCATCGTCGAGGAGATCGGCATCGAGGTCGACGATCCCAATCTGAAGATCGACTACGTCAAGGTCACCTCCGACGACCGCATCGACGCGGTGCTCCAGAACAAGATCGATCTGGAATGCGGCTCGACCACGGCCAACGCCGAGCGCGGCAAGCGCGTCGCGTTCTCGCCGCTGATGTTCGTCGCCGGCACCAAGCTGATGGTGCCGAAGGCGTCCGGCGTCCGGCAGCTGGCCGACCTCAAGGGCAAGACCATCGTGGTGACCAAGGGCACCACCAACGAGCAGGCGATCCAGGCGGCCGACAAGAAGTTCTCGCTGGGGCTGAACATCCTCACCGGCGCCGATCACGAGCAGTCTTACCAGATGCTCGTCGACGGCAAGGCCGATGCGTTCGCCACCGACGACATCCTGCTGTTCGGCCTGATCGCGCGCCACAAGGCGCAGGACAAGTTCCGCGTCACCGGCGATTATCTGTCCTACGATCCCTACGGCATCATGTTCAAGAAAGGCGAGCCGCAGCTCTCCGCCGTGGTCGAGCGCGCCTTCCGCAAGCTCGGCTCCAACCGCGACCTCGTCCCGCTCTACAACAAATGGTTCATCGCGAGGCTGCCCACAGGCGAACGGCTGAACGTGCCGATCTCGCTGCAGCTGGAGGAAGCGTTCAAGGCCATGGACGATTCCGCCAGCGCGAATAATTGAGGGCATCCGTCATCCTGAGGTGCGAGCCCGGCGGTGCAGAGCACCGCTGGGCGAGCCTCGAAGGATGAACGGCCGGGATGCAGCTACAGCAGGGCCGTCGCCCTTCGAGGCATCCGCTTCGCTCCGGCACCTCAGGGTGACGGTGATAGATTGCTGCTCGCGGGAGCATCGCCAAACACCCGATCCAGCGCCGCGTCATACGTCGCCTGCACCAGCTCCGGATGGAGCTTGCCCAGCGCCTCCATCATCACGCCGGAATTGATCTCCAGCACCCGCCACGCGCCGTCGTCGCGCACCACGTCGATCGAAGCGAAGGTGATGCCGATGGCGCTCGCGGCATCGATCGCGAGCTTCACGCAAGCTGCGCGGACCTCGCCGTCCTCCAGCAGCACCGGCTTGGCACCGGCATCGAGATTGTGCCGCCAATCCGCGCCGCGCTGCTTGCTGTAGACGATGCGGGGCACATCGCCGAGCAGGATCACACGGACCTCGTCCTCGATCGCGACATAGGGCGAGATCACGAGCCCTGCACTCATCGAAAAGACCTCGCCGGCCGCGTGGTCGAGTTCCGTCTCGCTCGTCACCTTGAACACCGAGCGCCCCGACGTCCCCTCGTTCGGCTTGACCACCACGCCTTGCGGATGGTCGCGAAGCAGCCCAAGCATTTCCTCTCGCCAGGTGGCGCCAACGATCGTCTTGCCCAGCTTCGGATTGAGGAAGAGGTGATGCGGAATAGAGGGCACGCCCGCAAGCGTCAGCGCCTCGGCGGTCGCGGACTTGTCGTTGGCGAGACGATGGGCGATGGCGCTGTTGAGGCCGATATCGTAGCCGAACGCGAAGCGGCGCATCTCGCCCCGGCGCATCGCGATCAGCCAGCCGCCGGAGCGGACATCGACCGCAATGCCATGGTCCGCGCAATAGCGCCTGATCGCCTGGACGAAGATCCGCTCGCCACTCGCCATCTGTCTCGATCGTTCCTGTCGCCAAAAGCCGCAAAAATGCGGGTATCGGCGCCATTCCGGGGTGAAAATCAGAGCTATTCTTAATGAAATTCTCGCGAGCGCGATGGAAATTAAGTGCTGCCATCGAGCGCCGGAGGGAAAAGAAATTGCCCTTAAACGAGGCTCGGCAGCAAAACCGTTAATAATGCGACCAGTTCTGCGGCAAATGCCTGATAGCCCAGCATCAATTGCATCCGGAACGAGGTTGATTATTGGCCTCAATGGCGTAGATCACACACGCGAAATCCTCCGCCATGGCAATGGTGTCCGCCCCGCTTTCAGGGGCCGGGCAACGCTTTTGCCCTAAAACCGCAATTATTCGGAATATCGAAAATCATGAGCGCGTTTTACCGAGAGAAGGTTCTTTCCGTCCAGCACTGGACCGACACGCTGTTCAGCTTCCGCGCCACGCGCGACACCGGCTTCCGGTTCCAGAACGGCCAGTTCGCCATGATCGGCCTCGAGGTCGACGGCCGGCCGCTGCTGCGCGCCTACAGCATGGCGAGCGCCAACCACGAGGAAGAGCTCGAGTTCTTCTCGATCAAGGTGCAGGACGGCCCGCTGACCTCGCGCCTGCAGAAGATCAAGGAAGGCGACACCATCCTGGTCGGCCGCAAGGCGACCGGCACGCTGATCACCGACAACCTCATCCCCGGCAAGCGGCTGCTGCTGCTCTCGACCGGCACCGGCCTTGCGCCGTTCGCCAGCCTGATCAAGGACCCCGAGGTCTACGACCAGTACGAGAGCATCGTGCTGGTGCATGGCTGCCGCCAGGTCTCCGAGCTCGCCTATGGCGAGAAGCTCGTCGCCTCCCTGCGCGAGGACGAGCTGTTCGGCGAGCTGCTCGCCGACAAGCTGATCTACTATCCAACCGTGACCCGCGAGCCGTTCCGCAACCGCGGCCGCATCACCGACCTGATCAACTCCGAGCAGATCTTCAACGACATCGGGCAAGGTCCCCTCGACATCGCGACCGACCGCATCATGATGTGCGGCAGCCCGGCGATGCTGGAAGAGCTGAAGGTCATGTTCGAAGGCCGCGACTTCATCGAGGGCTCGGGCAACAAGCCCGGCCATTTCGTGATCGAGAAGGCGTTCGTCGAGCGCTAAGCGCGGTTGAATGGGTGGCGCGGTTTCGCGTCACACCCACCCCGTCGTCCCCGACAAGCGCAGCGAAGCTGAGCGCCGATCCGGGACCCATGACCACAGGGAGTGGTTATGCGAGGACTCGGAGGGACGGCCTTCTCTCAGCCACGACATCCTGTGGTTATGGATCCCGGGTCTGCGCTTACGCTTGCCCGGGACGACACCTGAGTTTGTGGACACTCCCGCGGACTCCACTTTCGATTACGCCGCTTGTTCCCGTCTCGCCGTCCAAACCCCATCCCCCTCTGCTGCACTGCAAAACCCGCCCACCGGGCTGATTGATTTTCCTCGGACGAATTCGCTAGCCTGAAACAACGGCCGCGTCATATCCGTATGACAGGCGCGGGCGTATCGTACCGCCCTCATGCTGACGAGAGGATGGGACCGTGGCCGACGACAACAACAAGCAAGAATCGCCCAAACGTCTGGCACTGGCGGAAGAGGGGGTACTGGAAACCCTGCTGCTGCCGTTCTCGCCGCGCTTCATCGTGCTGACGATCTGCGCGGTGGTCACTGCGCTCTTGATCGGCGTCGGCATTGCGGACCGCAAGATCTTCGACATCCTGCTGATCCCGATCGCGATCTTCGGCGCCCTGACGCTGCTCGGCGTCCGCGATCTCATGCAGAAGGGCCATGCGGTCCTGCGCAATTACCCGATCTCGGCGCATATGCGCTTTCTGCTCGAAGAGATCCGCCCCGAGATGCGGCAGTATTTCTTCGAGAGCGAGAAGGACGGCATGCCGTTCTCGCGCGACACCCGTTCGTTAGTCTATCAGCGCGCCAAGATGCAGCTCGACAAGCGGCCGTTCGGCACCCAGGAGGACGTCTATCGCGAGGGCTATGAGTGGATGCATCACTCGGTCTCGCCGAAGACGCACGCCGAGGAGAAATTCCGCATCACCATCGGCGGTCCCGATTGCGCCAAGCCCTATTCGGCCTCGGTGTTCAACATCTCCGCGATGAGCTTTGGCGCACTCAGCCCGAATGCCGTGCGCGCGCTGAATGCCGGCGCCAGGAAGGGCAACTTCGCGCATGACACCGGCGAGGGCGGCTTCAGCCCCTATCACAAGGAGATGGGCGGCGACATCATCTGGGAAATCGGTTCGGGCTATTTCGGCTGCCGTCATCTCGACGGCACGTTCGATCCCGAGGCATTCACCCGCGTCGCGAGCCAGGACCAGATCAAGATGGTCGAGCTCAAGATCAGCCAGGGCGCCAAGCCCGGCCATGGCGGCGTGCTGCCGGCGGCCAAGGTGTCGGAAGAGATTTCCAAGATCCGCGGCGTCGCCATGGGCGAGGACTGCATCTCGCCGGCCTCGCACCGCGCCTTCTCGACGCCAACAGGCATGATGCAGTTCATCGCTGAGATGCGCCGCCTCTCCGGCGGCAAGCCGGCCGGCTTCAAGCTGTGCATCGGCCATTCCTGGGAATTCCTGGCGATCTGCAAGGCGATGCTTCAGACCGGCATCTATCCTGACTTCATCGTCGTCGACGGCAATGAAGGCGGCACCGGCGCCGCGCCGCTGGAGTTCATGGACCATCTGGGCATGCCGATGCGCGAAGGCGTCAATTTCGTCCACAACGCGCTGGTCGGCATCAATGCGCGCGACCGCATCAAGATCGGTGCCTCCGGCAAGATCGCCACCGCCTTCGACATGGCCCGCGCGATGGCGATCGGCGCCGACTGGTGCAATTCGGCGCGCGGCTTCATGTTCTCGCTCGGCTGCATCCAGTCGCTGAGCTGCCACACCGACCGCTGCCCGACCGGCGTCGCGACGCAGGACCCGACCCGGGCGCGCGCGCTCTACGTGCCGCTCAAGATCGACCGCGTGCACAATTATCACCACGCCACGCTGCATTCGCTGACCGAGCTGATTGCCGCCGCCGGCCTGACCCATCCGCAGGAGCTGCGCCCGATCCACTTCACCCAGCGCACCTCGACGACCGACGTGAGATCCTTCGCGCAGCTTTATCCGGCGTTGCGTCCGGGCGAGCTGCTCGAAGGCACGCAAGACCCGCGCTTCCGTGACGCCTGGCGGATGGCGCAGGCGGAGACATTCCAGCCGGCGCTGTGACTGTCAGGTCCGCCGATTGATATCGCCGCGCGTCGCGGCGGCGCGAATTCGTCTGTGAGAAGGGGCGAGCTTTAACGTCTGTGTCAGCTTTGGGTGTAAATTAGACCCATGGATGAGCGGCGCGACAAAGCCAGGCATCGTGTGCTGAAGGCCGGAACGATCGAGTTCGGCGGCGGCGGGATCGACTGCACCATTCGCAATTTCTCGGGCACCGGCGCCGCGCTCGACGTCACCAGCCCGGTCGGCATCCCCGAACACTTCACCCTGTTCGTCACCGCCGACGGAACGCATCATTCCTGCACGGTGGTTTGGCGCAAGGAAAAGCGGATCGGGGTGAAGTTCGGGTGAGGCTCGGCGCGTGTAACGTGAGTTAGCGCCATCAACTCCGCTGTCGTCCCCGCGAAAGCGGGGACCCATAACCACAGGGAGACGTCGCGGCGCAAGCTGGTAACTCCGAGTCTTCGCCAAACTCCTCCCTGGGGTTATGGGTCCCGGATCGCGCTTCGCTTCGCTACGCTTGTCCGGGACGACACTTGAGATTGGCGCTAACCCGTCTCCACCTCACTCAACCGGCTCGCCAATATCTTGTCGATGCGCCGACCGTCGAGGTCGACCACCTCGATGTGCCAGCCGCCGAAGTCGAAGGCGTCACCGACATTGGGCAGCACGCTGAACTGTTGCAGCACGAGGCCCGCGACCGTGTTGTAGCGGTGCGGCGGCAGTTCGATGCCGAGCAGCTCGCCGAATTCGTCGACCGGCATCCAGCCGGAGATCAGCAGCGAATCGTCCTCGCGCCTGACATAGGCCGGCTCCGGCGGTCCCTCCTCCGAATGGAAGGCGCCGACGATCGATTCCAGGATATCGGCGGCGGTCACGATGCCTTCGAACGCGCCGTATTCGTCGTAGACGAGGCCGACGTGAACCGGCGCTGCCTTCAGGATCGCCAGCACGTCGCGCGCGTCCGCGCTGGCTGGAATGCCCGGCGCCTCGCGCACCAGCGCGCGCAGATCCGGCGTGCGCTCGTTCATATAGGCGACCAGCAGATCCTTGGCCTGGAGCACGCCGATCGGCTTGTCGCGGTCGCCGTCCGAGACCGGAAAGCGCGAATGCGGGCTCTTCACGATGATCTCGCGAATCGCCTCGGGCGGATCGTTCAAGTCGATCTCGTCGACCTCGGTGCGCGGCGTCATGACGGCGCCGACCGGGCGGTCGCCGAGCCGCATCACGCCGGCGATCATCTCCTTCTCGCCCGGCTCGAGCACGCCGGCACTTTCGGCCTCGCTGACGAGGTGGTGGATCTCGTCCTCGGACACCTTCTCCTCGGCCTTGCCGCCGCGGCCGAGCAGCGTGAGGATCAGCTTGCCGGAGAGGTCGAGCAGGAACACCAGCGGCAGCGATATCTTCGCCAGCATGTGCATCGCCGGCGCGACCTTGACCGCGATGCTTTCGGGGTCGCGCAGCGCCACCTGCTTCGGCACCAGCTCGCCGACGATCAGCGTGGCGTAGGTGATCAGCGTGACGACGATGCCGACGCCGACGATGTCGGCGATCCCGGCGGAGAGACCAAGCTCGACCAGCCATTGCGTCAGCCGCTGTCCGAGCGTCGCGCCGGAGAATGCGCCCGAGAGCACGCCGACCAACGTGATGCCGATCTGCACCGTCGAGAGGAATTTTCCAGGATCGGCCGCCAGCGTCAGCGCCCGCTCGGCGCCGCGCACGCCCTTGGCGGCGAGCAGCGAGAGGCGGGCCGGACGAGAGGACACCACGGCCAGCTCCGACATGGACAAGAGGCCGTTGATGACGATCAGGACGACGACGATGACGAGTTCGACGGAGAGCATTGACGTTCCGGTTGTAAGCAAGTGTGGCCGGCCGGCGGCACAAGCATTGATATAGGTATTTTGCGAGCAGATGCCGGCAATTCTGTCGCATCCACCCCGCGGGAACCTTTGGGAGGTCAGCGCCCGCGATATCCGCGGAATTACGGGCCTGCCGTTGTTTAACGGGCTCTTAGCCGCCGGCAGCTAGGTTTTCGACATTTGCAGCAATGTATTCGGGGACCCAAGGATGCGGATCGGGAAGCTTTTCGCACTGTCGATGCTGACGGTGACGGTTTTTGCAGTCATTCTCGGCGCCGAGGTGCTCGTACCCCAGACCCGCATCTTCACGAACCGCTCCGACGCGATCAAGACGGTCGAGGCCTTTGGTGCGACCCTGATGGTCAGCCAGCAGGTCGCCGGGCTTCGCGCCCCCTACATCTCTCCGATCTTCCAGGAAGGCACCGCGACGCAGGCCCAGGTCGACGCCGCCGCGAAGGCTGCCAAAGCCGCCGAGGCTTCGTTCGAAGGCGCAAGGCGGGCCATCATGGTGCTGGATGACGGTGCATCCATGGCCGATGGTCTCGACCGCACCCTGCGCCGGCTGAAGGAGATCACCGCGTCCGCAGATCGCGCGATGAGCGTTCCTCTGGCTTCGCGCGACGGCGCCGTGATCAAGGGCTTCCTGCCCGGCGTCGCCGAGGTCATCGCCAATATCGAACCGATCATGAACCGGCTTGAGGGGAAGGTCGTCAATGCCGACTCCTCGCTGGCGGCGCTCTTGAGCCTGGCGCGAACGGCGCAGGACCTGCGCGTTTCCGCCGGCAGCCGGGCCGCCACCCTGTCGCCGGCGCTGAGCGCGCGACGGCCGCTCACGACGGCCGAGTTCTCGCTGATGGACCGCATGCAGGGGCGTGTGGAGACCGATCGCGAACACATCGAGGCCGGTGTCGACCAGCTCGGAAATCCGCCCCGGATCGCCGCCGCATTGAAGGCGGCGACGGAGTCCTATTTCGGCAAGGCCGCGCTCGCGGTCGAGAAGGAGATGCCTGCGGCGCGAGCCGACGGCAAGTACGGGATCAACGCCGACGAGCTCGCCAGCGTCATCGTGCCGGCCATCCAGATGTTCTACGGCGTGCGTGATGCAGCGCTGGCGGAAGCGGCCGAGCGCGCCGCGGCCGCGCGCGACGGCGCGCTGGCAATGCTCGCGCTCGCCGGCGTCGCGGTGCTGGCGCTGCTCGGGACGCTCGGTGGCGTGACCATGATGCTGCGCAGACGCGTGGTGACGCCGCTCGGCCGGCTCGCGGACGTGATCGGAGCGCTCGCGGCCGGACGGCATGAGGTCGAGATCCCCGCGACCGGCCGCAACGACGAGATCGGCCAGGTGGCCGGGTCGCTCCAGCACTTCAAGGATTCGCTGCTCGCCAAGAAGTCCGCCGACGAGGCTGCCGCGATCGAGGCCGAGGCCAAGCTCAAGCGCAGCCAGCGCATGGACCAGGTCGCGCGCGAGTTCGAGGCGATGATCGGCGACGTCATCAACACCGTTTCGTCGGCATCGTCCGAGCTGGAGGTCTCGGCGGGAACGCTGACCAGCTCGGCCGATCAATCGGAAAAGGTCACGGCGACCGTTGCTGCCGCCTCCGAGCAGGCCTCCACCAACGTTCAGACGGTGGCCGCGGCGGCCGAGGAAATGGCCTCGTCGGTGGATGAGATCAGCCGGCAGGTCCAGGACTCCGCACGCATCGCCGGCGAGGCGGTGCAGCAGGCGGAGCGCACCAACGGCCATGTCGGCGAGCTCGCCAGGGCCGCGGGCCGGATCGGCGACGTCGTCGAGCTCATCAGCCAGATCGCGGGCCAGACCAATCTTCTGGCGCTGAACGCCACCATCGAGGCGGCGCGCGCCGGCGAAGCCGGGCGCGGCTTCGCCGTCGTCGCCTCCGAGGTCAAGGCGCTGGCCGAGCAGACCGCCAAGGCCACCGGTGAGATCAGCCAGCAGATCACGGAAATCCAGACGGCGACGGAGGATTCAGTCGGCGCCATCAAGGCAATCGGCGACACCATCAACCGCATGTCCGAGATCGCCTCCGCAATCGCCTCGGCAGTCGAGGAGCAGGGTGCGGCGACGCGGGAGATTTCCCGCAACGTGCAGCAGGCGGCGCGCGGCACCCAGCAGGTCTCCGCCAGCATCGTCGACGTGCAGCGCGGCGCGAGCCAGACCGGATCGGCATCCTCCAACGTGCTCACGGCGGCCAGATCGCTGTCCGGCGAGAGCACGCGTCTCAAGGCTGAGGTCGGAAAGTTTTTGGAGGCGATCCGGGCCGCCTAAAGCATGATCCGGAAAAGTGCGAAGCGGTTTTCCGGAGATCATGCGTAAACAACAACCTAAAGCGCGATGATTCATCCAAATCTCATCGCGCTTTAGAGGTCCGTTGTAGAAAGATGCGGTTTCGCCTAGGCTGACATCGCCGGGGATGTCGCGGCCTCCCCGTGAAGTGGTGATCCCACGCAAGCGCTGCTCGCTGTTCTATGGAGCGAGCAATGGATGGGATCGCAATCGAGCTTCCGCTTTTTCTGTTGGCCACCTTCGCCGGCGCGTTCGTCGCCGGCCTCTCCGGCTTCGCCTTCGGCCTCGTCGCGGCATCGCTGTGGCTGTACGTGCTGACGCCGCTTCAGAGCGCCAGCCTGATCGTCGGCTTTGGCCTTCTGGTGCAGGGCTATTCGGTCTGGAAGTTGCGTGCCGCGCTCGACTGGCGCCGGCTGTGGCCCTTCATCGTCGGTGCAGTCATCGGCGTGCCGGCCGGGGTGTCGCTTCTGACCTGGGCTGATCCGAAGAGTGTCCGCATCGCGGTTGGAGCAATTCTGATCGCCTACAGCCTCTATGCATTCTTCCGGCCGCAGCTCAAGGTCGCGGTGGTCGTTCCGCCGGCTGCCGACATGACGGTCGGCTTCGTCAACGGCCTGCTCGGCGGACTGACCGGCCTTGCCGGCATCATCATTACGATCTGGTGCAATCTGCGCGGCCTGCCCAAGGACGTCCAGCGCGCCACGTTCCAGCCCGTCGCAGTGGTGGTGTTCGCCATGGCGGCGCTCTGGCTCGGTGCCAAGGGATCGCTCACGCTCGACACGGCGAAGCTGTTCGCGCTCGGACTGCCGTTCCTGTTCGCCGGCACCTGGCTCGGGCTGAAACTTTTCGGCCGCATCGACGAGGCCGCGTTCCGCAAGCTCGTGCTTGCGCTGCTGCTCGTCTCGGGCGTTGCGCTGCTGTTCTGAGCCCGCTCAGAACTCGCCGTGCAACCGTCCTGAAAACACCGACACCGGGCCGCGATCGGCGTTGTAGGCGGGATTGACGATGAGCTGGTAGTCGGCGGTGAGGGTGAGATTCTTGTTCAGGGCGTAGGCGTAATAGGTTTCGAGGATGCGCTCGTTGCGGTAGTTCAGCGCGCCGTCGCCAACCAACACGCCGAGGCCGCCGGCGGCGAGGAAGTCGCGATAGTCCTGCGACAGTCCGTTGATGGCGCCGCCGATGCCGATCACGTCGTCGGGCCGGCCCCATTTAGTGCCCTTGATCGACAGGCCGCCGGACAGGCTGCGGTTGATGTCGGTGAACGCGAGCGTCTCGGTCTTGCCGTCGTTCCAGCTCCAGCGGCCGAACAGTCCGAGATCTTCGGTGATCGCCTGTTCGAGGTTGACGACATAACCGACCTTGAGACGGCCGCGCCGGGTCTGTGCGATGTCGAGATTGAGCGCGGGATTGTCGAGCGTTTCGCGGAAGCTGCCCATGTTGGCGCTGTCGACCCAGCCCATGGTCCTGAGCTTGCCGGGTTGGCCGAACAGCGAATAGCGCGTCTCGAGCTCGAGCACGTACTGGCCGCGCTCGCCGACCCTGGTGTCGAAATGATTTGAATTGGACTCCGCGACCATCAGGAAATAGCCGCCCCGCAGCGCCCATTGCTTCTGGTTGAGCTCGGCGGTGACGCCATAGGTGAGGCCGACCTTGTCGGCGGAATAGTCGAAGGCACCGGGCGCCCATATCGACCAGTTCATGAAGTCCTTGCGGGTGTCCTTGGCATAGGCATTGCCGTCGAACACGTCGACCACCGCGAACTTGCCGGCCTGCACGGTGAGTCGGGATACGTCGACCTTCTGGCCGAGCTGCAGCTGACCGCTCGCAAGCTCTTCCTGCTCGCCGCCGAAGCCGAAGGTCTGACGCACGAAGAGGCGCGAGGTGTTGTAGTGCGGGTAGGGGAAATTCGACTTCTGCGCCTCGCCGTTGGGAAAGCCGGCGGCGCCGACCGTGTCGTTCAATCCAAAACCCTGGAGCAGCTCGGGATTGTAATAGACCTCGCCGCCGTCCCACAGCCGCGCGTTCAGGAACAGGCTGTTGCTCCAGGTCGCCTTGGCTTGGCGCGACGGCGAGAGCGAGTTCGGTCCACTGTAGAGGGCAGGAAACGACGGATAGCCCTGCGGGATATACGTGCTCTGCCCGTGGATCTCCCAGCGATCCGATTCCGTGTCGATCAGCGAGCTGTTCGGATTGTAGCCCGGCATGCCCGGCCAATCGACCTTGCGGTTGAGGCCGAGCCTGACCGACTGGACGTCGAGCGAAGACGAGCTGTATTGGGCGCCCGTGGAGAAGGCGACGTGGGCGCCGTCGAAGCGGCTGTAGAGATATTCGAGCCGCGCGCTCCAATGCGGTGCGAAGCCGTACTCGACGCCGGCGCCCGCGATCCAGCCGGGCCGCGTGTTCAGGATTTTCGGCACCGCTTCCCCGGAGGCCGGCGCGTCGAAATAGCGTTCGCCCATCCACGCAAAGCCGCCGGTGGCGTAGACCAGCCACGGACCGCTGGTGTAGCCGACGCGGCCGCGCAGGCTGGCGGTGTAGTCCCATTGCTGCGTGACCGTGTTGGCCGGCGTTGCCAGGAACGACACGATCGAATTCGAGGTGATGTAGTTGGGAAACGAGAAATCGCCTTCGACGCCGACCAGCCAGCCGGAGTTGAGGCGGTAATTGTAGCCGGCCTGCACGCCGCCGATCATGCCGCTGAAGAGGCCGCTGTCGCCGAGTGCGGTGCCGTCGTTCAGGGCAAAGCGCGACGAACCGCGGCTGTAGCCGGCATGCGCGCCGATATAGAAGCCGGTCCAGTCATAAACCGCTCTCAGCGCCGGCGCCTTCAGCGGCAGATCGGCAGCAAAGCTCGCGGCGGGAAAAGTCAGCACGCCCGAGGCGATCGCCGCGGCCGTCCGCAAGTACCTGTAACGGTGACCTCTCAACGTCAAGCGCACGCCCCCAAACGCGAATATGCCTCGCCGGACTATCCCTGCCGATTCGCCGCGGCCCTGTCATCAGGACTCGGGTGCTGACGCGATCGGAGGAGATGATCGCGATTCGCCGCGATTTCTTCCGAGCTTTTCGCCAAGCCCCTGAGCCTGCTCGGAACCTTATTGCGATTAATTCGCAATAGCAACTGGCGCCCGTTGCCGCAGACGATGGTTCGCACCGCTGTGTGACGTCACTGCAACAAATTCCCGGGCTCCCCAAATGGATGACCCCGCCCGGGGGGACAGCCGGGCGGGGTCGGGGGCACGACACGGGGTGGATGAGGCGCCCGTGTCGGACGCAGGATCCACGTGTGAGATCGGCCTCAGGTACCTGGATCAGTAGCAGGTACGAACGCGGCCGACGTATTGGCCGAAGGCGTTGTACTGGGCGACCCAGCCGCAGCGGTGATAGCCGTAGTAATAGGGGTCGTTGCTGGCGGCGATGGCGGAGCCGACCACGGCGGCGGTGGCGATGCCGGCGCCTACGCCGAAGACCCAGCCGGGCGGCTTGGCTTGCGCCTGCGAAGTGGTGGACACCATGGTGCCGGTGACGGCGAGGGCCGCGAGAGCTGCGGCGGCAATCTTGGTCTTGATCGACATGTGAAACTCCATCCGGGTTGAGGCGGTCCGTTGTGGTCCGCGTGCCCAATTGGACGGAGCCTTGTCGCGTCCGGTTCGAACGCCCCAGAGGCGCGGCTGGCGCGAAGCTCTTTCCCCAGCGATTCCAGCAGGATGCGGGTTAGCCGAGGGGGCCCTTGGCGAGCCTGTTCACGTCGAAGTTATCGACCTCGCTCAGCAACTCGCAAAAGGCGCGCGCGCCCTGGTCGATGAGCCGCTCGCCCTTCTCCGCGACGGCCAGGGTCGCGTTGCCGACCGCGCCGCTGGCGTTGAGATCCTGCGCCTGCCAGGCAAACGGCGCCGGCCGCTGCGTCGACAGCCAGCGATATTGCTGCTCCAGCGCGATGCTGCTTGCGGGAAAATCCGCGATCGCTTCCTTGCGCACCCGATCGGGATAGTGCGCCAGCATGATCGAGGTCTCCACCGCGCCGCCGTGAATGCCGTGGCGCACCTCATCGGCCGGGAACAATGTGTCCGCCCCTGAGAGCCGCGACCACGACGTCGTCACCACGAAGAGCTTGTGATGCGCGCGAAGATCCTGCGCCACCAGCATCATGGCCGCGCTGTTGCCGCCATGGCTGGTGATGATGACGAGCTTCTTCACCCCGCGCCGTGCGATGTCCTCGCCGATTGCGGTCCATCGCTTCAGCGCGGTTTCGGTGGGCAAAGTCTGGGTACCCGGATAGTCGATATGCTCGGTGGAGATCCCGACCGGTTCAACGGGAAGAAAGCTGGCCGGAACGCTTGCGGGCAGAAGCTCGCGCACGCGCGCGAGATACGCGTCGGCGATCAGCACGTCGGTCTCGAGCGGCAGATGCGGGCCATGTTGCTCGGTCGCGGCCAGCGGCAGCACCGCGATCCAGCGCGCTACATCCGCGAGGGCAGCGTCGGCCCAGCGGATCCCGGTCCAGTCGCGGGACGGCGTCATCAAGGTTTCTTTGCCCGAATTTGTCACGTAATTTGGGGTTATGAGGGGACGCGGGCCAGGCCGGCTCGCGTCCCCGAACTTCATGCGGTTTTATCGCGTTGGTTTGGTGTCGGCTAGAAGCGATCGACGGAGTGCCATCATGACCCCCTCTCATCTGCGGCGAGCGTTAACGGCGGGCTTGTTGGCCGCTGTCGTCACTCTTGCGCCGGCGCGCGCCGAAACCCTCGACAAGGTCACCTTCGGCACCAACTGGGTCGCCGAGGCCGAGCATGGCGGCTTCTTCCAGGCGGTCGCAGACGGCACCTACAAGAAATACGGCCTCGACGTCACCATCGTCCCCGGCGGGCCCAACGAGAACAACCGGATGCTGCTGATCGCCGGCAAGATCGATTTCTTCATGGCCGCGAACACGCTGATGTCGTTCGACGCGGTCGCCAACAACGTTCCCGTCGTCACCATCGCCGCGGTGTTCCAGAAGGACCCGCAGGTGATGCTGACGCAGCCCGACGCCAAGGTCGCCAAGATCGAGGACCTCAAGCCGCTGACGCTGTTCGTCTCCAAGGAGGGCATGACCAGCTATTTCCAGTGGCTGAAGTCCGAATACGGTTTCAGCGAGAAGAACGTGCGTCCCTACAATTTCAACCCGCAGCCCTTCATCGCCAATCCCAAGAGCGCGATGCAGGGCTACGTCACCTCCGAGCCCTTCGCGGTCGAGAAGGCCGCCGGCTTCAAGCCCAACGTGCTGCTGCTCGCCGATTACGGCTTCAACACCTATTCGACCCTGATCGAGACCCGCCGCGAGATCGCCGAGAAGAAGCCGGACCTGGTGCAGCGCTTCGTCGATGCCTCCATGATCGGCTGGTACAATTACATCTACGGCGACAATTCCGCCGGCAATGCCATGATCAAGCAGCTCAACCCGGAGATGACCGACGAGTTGCTGAAATACTCCGTCGCCAAGATGAAGGAATACGGCATCGTCGATTCCGGCGAGTCATTGAAGAACGGCATCGGCGCGATGAGCGACGAGCGCTACACCTCCTTCTTCAACAAGATGGTGAAGGCGGGCGTGGTGAAGGCCGATCTCGACTTCCGCAAGTCCTACACGCTGCGCTTCGTCAACAAGGGCGTCGGCGTCGAGCTGCGCCCGAGCAAGCCGTAACGTAGGCGCGATGTCGTCAGCCAAAACTTCGCCCGTGGTCGAGACCGGCCTGACGCACCTCGCCGTCAGCCTGCGTGGCGTGACCAAGGTCTATGACAATGGCGTCATCGCGCTCGGGCCGCTCGACCTTGCCGTGCGCAAGGGCGAATTCATCTCGCTGCTCGGCCCGTCGGGCTGCGGCAAGTCGACCGCGCTGCGCATCATCGCAGAGCTCAGCGCACCTTCGTCAGGAACGGTGCGGGTGGCACGGCACGAGGGCGTGCCGCAGCCGGGCCATGGCATCGGCTTCGTGTTCCAGGAGCCGACCCTGATGCCCTGGACCAGCGTGCGCGAGAACGTGCGGCTGCCGCTCAAGCTTGCAGGCCTGCCAAAGGCGGAAGCGCGTGCGCGTGCCGATGAGGCGCTGGCGAGCGTGGGTCTTGCCGATTTCGCCGAGGCCTATCCGCGCGAGCTCTCCGGCGGCATGAAGATGCGGGTGTCGCTGGCGCGCGCGCTCGTCACCGATCCCGACATCCTCCTGATGGATGAGCCGTTCGCCGCGCTCGACGAGATCACGCGCTTTCGCCTCAATAACGACCTGCTGGCGCTGTGGCGCAGCCTCCGCAAGACCGTCATCTTCGTCACCCATTCGGTGTTCGAATCCGTCTATCTGTCGCAACGCGTCGTGGTGATGACGGCGCGCCCCGGCCGCATCCAGGCCGACATCCGCATCGAGACGGTCGAGCCGCGCGGCGAGGAGTTCCGCACCTCCGCCGCCTATTCCGATTATTGCCGGAAAGTGTCGGCCGCGCTGGCGCCGTCCTATTCGGGGCAGTCGACGCTATGAACGCGCAAAGCTCCATCATCGCAAAACCATCCGCCGCGCAGCGCGCGATGCGTTTCGTGCTCCCCGTCATCGTGTTCGCCGCCGGCCTCGCGGTCTGGGAGCTGGTGGTCCGCATCAAGGAGATCCCGCCTTACGTGCTGCCCGCGCCCTCCGTCATATTCCTGACGCTGATCAAGGACTGGGCGGTGCTGTCACAATCGCTCGCCACCACGCTCCTGACGACACTCGAGGGATTTGTGGCCGCCAGCATCGGCGGCATCGCGCTGGCGCTGCTGTTCAACCAGTCGAAATGGGTCGAATATTCGCTGTTCCCCTATGCCGTCGTGCTCCAGGTGACGCCTGTCATCGCGATTGCGCCACTGCTCCTGATCTATCTGGAGCAGCAGACCGCGGTCGTCGCCTGCGCCTTCATCGTCGCGTTTTTCCCGGTCCTGTCCAACACCACGCTCGGGCTCAATTCGGTCGACCGCAATCTGGCCGGACTGTTCCAGCTTTATGGCGCCTCTGCGCCGCAAACCCTGCGCTTCCTGAAGCTGCCGGCAGCGCTGCCCTATATCCTCGGTGGGTTGCGTATCGCGGGCGGCCTGTCGCTGATCGGCGCGGTTGTGGCCGAGATCGCGGCGGGCACGGCCGGGGCCGGCTCTGGCCTTGCCTACAGGATCGCCGAGTCGGGTTACCGGTTGAACATACCCCGCATGTTCGCGGCGCTGCTTTTGTTGTCGCTGGCCGGGATTGTCATCTATGGGGTGCTGGCGCTAGTTTCCCACCTCGTTTTACGGCGCTGGCACGAAAGCGCGCTTGGAAAGGAAAGCTGATGTCTACCGGTTCGATTTCGTCCGAAAAGATCGATCTTCTGATTTATGGACCGGTCCGGCCGATCCTCGAGAATGGCTTTTCCGATCATTTCGTCGTGCACAAGGCCGAGACCCGCGGCGACCTCGAGCGGCTGACGCCGGCGGTCCGGGAGAAGATCCGCGGCGTGGCGGTGACCTATCACACGGTGCGCGCCGACAGGGAGTCGCTGTCGCAGCTGCCCAAGATCGAGATGGTGGCGAGCTTCGGCGTCGGCTACGACCATATCGACGCCAAATACGCCGCCGAGCACAACATCATCGTCACCAACACGCCCGACGTGCTGACCGAGGAGGTCGCCGACGTCGCGATGGGTCTTCTGATCTCGACTTTGCGCGAGTTCATCAAGGCCGACCGTTACGTCCGCTCCGGGCTCTGGCAGACCCAGAACTATCCGCTCAGCGTCGGCTCGCTGCGCGACCGCAAGGTCGGCATCGTCGGCATGGGTCGGATCGGCCAGGCCATCGCCCGCCGGCTCGATGCCTCGTTGGTGCCGGTGGTCTATCACTCCCGCAATCCGTCCAAGGACGTCACCTACAAGCACTATCCTGATCTGATCGAGATGGCGAAGGCGGTCGACACGCTGATGGTGATCGTGCCCGGCGGGGCCTCGACCAACAAGATGATCAATGCCGAGGTGCTGAAGGCGCTCGGCCCGCGCGGCGTGCTGATCAACGTCGCGCGCGGCTCGGTGGTTGACGAGCCGGCGCTGGTCCAGGCGCTGAAATCAGGCACCATCCTCGCCGCCGGCCTCGACGTGTTCGCAGCGGAGCCGAACGTGCCGGACGAGCTCAAGAGCATGCAGAACGTCGTGCTGTTGCCGCATATCGGTTCGGCCTCAGTCGTCACGCGCAATGCGATGGACCAGCTCGTGGTCGACAATCTCAAGTCATGGTTCTCAGGCAAGCCGCCGCTGACGCCGGTTGCCGAGACACCGTTCAAGGGGCGCTGATGAGAGCTCTTCGGGTCGTTGCATTCACCATCGCGGCATGCGTTGTCGCGATCGGCCCTGTGCGTGCGCAGGATGCGACGACCCTGAAGAAATCGATGCCCGGGCAGTGGGAGCTCTCGACCACCGAGCGCAGCAAGACCTGCGTCGTCACGCTCAAGGCCGACGCCGCGGGGCAGGGCTACAAGCTCGAGCTCGAGCCGGCCTGCAAGGCCGCGCTGCCCTTCACCAAGGATATCGTCGCCTGGAGCGTGAAGGGCCTCGACATCGTCCGCTTGCAGGATGCGACCGGCGAAGCCGTGATCGACTTCACCGAGGTCGAGGCCGGCATCTTCGAAGGCCTGCGCCAGGGCGAGGGTGTCTACATCCTGCAGGACCTCGCCGCCGCGCGCTCGATGGCCAAGTCGATGGACCAGATGATCGGCGACTGGGCCATGGTGCGCGGCAACGGCCAGCCGATCTGCGGTTTGACGCTGACCAACACGGAAGCCGGCCAGGACAATTTCCAGGTCTTCCTCAAGCCGAAATGCGACGCGGCGATCGCGCAGTTCAACCCGACGCAATGGCGGCTCGAGCGCGGCCAGATCATCCTGATGTCGAAATCAGGCGAGACCTGGCAGTTCGAGGCCGACGACAACGCGCAGTGGCGGCGCGTCCCCGATACCGCCGATCCCTTGATCATGCTGCGCCAGTAGGCGGCGGCGCGGTGCCTTGCGCCCATTTCTCCAGCTTGCCGAGCACGCCCCAGGCGGCGAGGCCCAGCAGGATCGGCATCGCCACCTGGCTCATTCCCGGCACCGAGGTCGCGATGGTGCCGAGCAGTCCGGCTAGGCCTCCCGCATTGGGGCTCGCCGTCACGGCGGACAGCAGCGCGGTGACGAGCGCGCCGCCGATGCCGAGCGCCGACTTCTTGCCGTCCAGCAGTTTGCCGATCGTCTGGCCCAGCGCGCCATTGACCTGGCCGAGAACGGGCGCGCCGTCCTTGTTGAGCAGGACGCTGAGCAGATCGACCACCCGCTTCAGCTGATCGAGCGAGGCCGGGCTGGCCGAGGCCGTTGCTTGAGGTAACGACGCCGCCTTGTCGCCGAACGGGACCAGCTGCCTGACCAGGTTGGACACATCGCTGACAGCAGGCGAGGTGACGGCTGGCGCCCCGCCGCCGCGCAGCAGCATCAGTTGTGTGACCTCGTCGAGCCGCCGCTCGATTTGCTGATAGGCCACAGCGTGTTCCAGTGCATCCGCCTGCGCAAGCGGGCTCGGCCCGATCGCATAGTTGCCTGTCGGACGAGACGAACTTTCGAAGGTGGGCTCCCTCACTTCGTCGAGTCCAGTGGTCACGGCAAGATGGTTGTCCGCTTGCTTCCGCTCGAGCATCTCCTTTTCTTCGGCTTCGCGCACAGAAGCCATGCAACGGATAACGGTGTTGGCGGCCTGTTCCAGCAGAGCCGCAAGCTTGTCGGTTTTGCCGCTGTCCAGGCTTCCCGCAGCGGCATCGATGAAGCTCCGCTGCTCACGATCAAGCGGCCATGCTTCGAGTGCGTCCATCAATCTTCTGTTCTCGGTGCCGATGGCTCCCTCCCCAGGTGGCTCTCAGTCGTCGGTTTGAACATATGTCAGCAGCCTGTTGGCAATCGAATGCGCTTCGTTCGCGAAACGCTGGGGGGCCTCGGGCTCCATCTGACCCAGCGTCTCAAATTCTGCGGAAAGCCTGGTCTGCTGGGCCTCAGCAATGGCCGCGAGTTTGGTCTGTCGCTTTCCCTCCAGGGTATTCAACATCGTGCAAAGCCTTTGAAGTTGGCCGAGTTGGTAGTTCAGAAGAAACGGGCGGTGTTCGTCCACCAGTGCCGCGATGTCGTCGGTTATTCTGGGTAGATAAAGAATGCGCGAGAGTGAAGCGCATCGTTTGAGACACTTCCGCATATCGCCCTCTCGCTGAAGCGACTTGATCGCTCTCGCCAGCCAGTCGATGTAGCGGCCCATATCGATCGGATCGTTCATCTGATTTGGCAGCCAATCGACTGAAGTCAGCGGCACCTCCTGCCCGGCGTGCGTTTTCACCAGACCTGCCGACTTTCCATCGCCGTCGAGCGCGATGACAATGTTGGAAATCTCCGTAATCCCGAAATGAGCGATGTCGCCGACATAATCCATCTTGAACGTGGATTGCTTAAGGACAGCAGGCTTTATCGCTTCGGCGAGGGCGTCAGCCGTAGGTCTTTGCTCGTCCCACTTCCAGACGGGATCCGGATTCGAGACCGTGAGCTTCAGGCACATCACGTTGGCATCGCCGTCCAGGTTCCTGACGACGCGGTCGAATCCATGGGCGACCCGGAAGTACTCGCAAAAATCGATGTCGCCGACGATTTCGAACAGTTTCCTGAGCACGTTGCTTCCGCTGATTGAAATCGTGGACTTGCTGCTGTTGCGAATTTTTCGAGAAAGATCCCAGATGGCGGGCAAGGACTCGTCGGACGGGAACGTCGGCAGCACGTGATAGGGGATGCGAAACAGCAGGCCCCTGTAGGATTTGATGAGATAGCCGGGGTGTTGCTTGTCGACCTTGTAGCCCTGATCTCTGTAGAGCTCTGCGTGAAGCAGGGCCATCACTTCCAACATCGCAGTGAGCGCTTCACGAACGGCTTCGTACGCCGAGCCTGTTCGTGACAATGAACCTTCGTTGTCCAGGTAATAGGACTGACATCGTGCAAAGACATCTCCGATTTCGGGTTCTAGCGATGCGGCCATCTTCGTTCGAAGCCCCTAGCTTTGCTTGGTTCGACACGACGCAGGCACGATGACTTGCTCGGCCGTCCAGGGCCACCCGATCGACGGCGCTCCAACCGCTCGAGAAGGTGTCGAACCCGAGCGGTTGGGAGTGCTTCGTGGAAGCGGTCAGGTCGTCGGCTTCGGCGGCGGCGCGGTGCCTTGCGCCCATTTCTCCAGCTTGCCGAGCACGCCCCAGGCGGTGAGCGCCAGCGAGATCGGCATCGCGAACTGGCCGAGGCCCGGCACCGCGGACACGATGGTCCCGAGCAGTCCGGCAATGCCTCCGGCATTGGGGCTCGCCGTCACCGCCGAGAGCAGCGCGGTGAGCACCGCGCCGCCGAGGCCGAGCGCGGTCTTCTTGCCGTTGAGGAGCTTGCCGATGGTCTCGCCGAGCGCGCCGTTGACCTGGCCGAGGACGGGCTTGCCGTCCTTGTTGAGCAACGTGCTAAGCAGATCGACGACCTGCTTCAACTGGTCGACGGGAGCAGGGTTGGCCGCATTGGTCGTTCCGGACACCGGCACCGTCTTGTTGTTGATGAGGGCGAAGAGCCGCTCGAACAGCGTGATCGGATCGTTGGCAGCCGGCGGCGTGGTCACGGGCGGCGTGCTTGGCGTCGGCGGGCCGCCCCGCATGATCTGGGCGAGATCCTCCAGCCGCTTCAGGATCTGCGACAGGTCGCCGGTCGGCGCGGGGGTGACCGGCTGCTGCGCCGCGCGCGTGATGGCGGCAACCGTCATCGTGTCGAGGACGCCGGTTTCGGTGATGCCGTGCTCTTGCTGAAACTGCGCCACCGCCGCCTTGGTCTTCGGTCCGACGATGCCGTCCTCATCCAGCATGGGACTGGCGCCGAGGTTGTTGAGGCATTTCTGCATCAACAGCGCCGTCGACGCCATCTGCTCCTCGGGTTCGAGATGGCTCAGCATGGCCGGGCCGCCGTCGAAGGTAATCGACGCATCCAGCTCCATCATCGCCTTGAGGATCACCGCGGCGCCGAGCTGCGGATCGACCGTGCCCGGGTCGAACGAGCCGTCGCCGACGAACTTGCCGCCCCTTTGCTCGGGCGGGCCGTAGACGTTGGAGCCCGACCAGAGATAGGGCGAGTTGACCCCGCGGCCGCGATAGCCGAAGCCGTTGTACTGCTCCAGGCGGAACATCGTCCTCGCGATGCCCCAGTCGCGGGCGCCGACGAATCCCTCCAGCCTGAGCGCGTCGACGGCGCCTTCGGCGAACGAGGCGAACGGGCCGCGCCCCTTGGGGACGATGGTCGTGACGCGATTGAGCGCCTGGCCGTTGCCGAGATAGGTGTTGAAGTTGAAGCTGGATTCACGCGAGTGCAGCACCGCGACGAACCACCAGGGCACGTCGGTCTTGTTCTGGATCTCGGTGTACGTGTCCTTGTGGCTGATGGCCTTGCGCGCCGCTTCGGTGGCGGCGTCGGCCCGCCCGGGCCGGATCCTCATGTTGGACCAGTTTCGTTCGTATTCGTCCTTGATGGCCTCGAATGACACCTTCATGTCCTGCTCCCGTGAAAAGCGATGAATTGCGAAATCGATGAAAATTGGCCGGGGGTCGCGCAGATCAGAGTGAATCAGGCGCCGTGATCAGCGCGTGACTCCAGCGTGATCCCCTTCGAATGTGGCACCTTGTCCGCCCGGCGCATGTGAACTGGCTTACAGCCTTGGCGGGAAACGAGCGGCAGGATGGGGCGGGGATCGGCGCCGGCCGGGCGGCCGCCCCAAAGGAACTGGCGGGGCCGTCAGTCGGTTGACGAGCCGGAAGGTTCGGCAAGGAGCCCTGCATGGCCAAACGCGTCCTCGCGATCGGCATCGAACCCGGCAATGCGGATTACGGCGCGTTCCCGCAGCTCACGCCGGAGCTCGTGCGCGACTATATCGAGGCGCAGCTGTTGCGTCTGCGCGATCTCGGCTTCGAGGTCACGAGCTGCCTGATCGACCTCGATCTGACGGCGGAAGCCGCTGTCACCGCGGCGCTGCGCGACGAGCGCTTCGACTGCATCGTGATCGGCGCGGGCCTGCGCGAGCCGAAGGAGCGGCTGCTGATGTTCGAGAAGGTGCTCAACCTCGTCCATCGCCTGGCGCCGGACGCGGCGATCTGCTTCAACACCACGCCCGCCGACACCGCGGAGGCCGTGCAGCGCTGGATCGAGCCCGGCTGACCGCTCGCGCCGGCCGTCAAGATGGCGTGTATCGATTCGGTAGCGCAACCGCCCGTTGACGACGCAGGCTTTATGCCCAATCATGTTCGCCATCGTCACCGGTGGGAATCTTCATGTCCAGATTTATGCTGCTGCTCGCTTGCGCAACGACACTTGCGGGCTGCGATGCCTTCAGCACGGTGACGGAGGGGCTCAAGCAATCGAAAGCGGTGGAAACCGACCTCGAACAATCGACCGGCGTCAAGCCGGCGGTGGGCTTCAATTGGCACAATGGGCGGCTGGTGGTGGTGACGGTCCAATTCCCGCGTCCCTACGAAGACAAGCCGTTGAACGAGCTCGCCGGACTTGTCCGCGAATCCGTCACCACGGAATTCAAGCAGACGCCGGAGCGCATCGTCGTCGCCTTCGTGCTCGGCAAGTGAGGCCGCCGCGACCGAAGCCCCGCGAAGCCGGGGATCGGGGTGCGTACTCATAAATCATGCCCGCTTCGCTTCCCGCCTATTGTCCGTCCACGGAGAAGGCGAGCAGCACGTTGCCGGGCGCGGTACCATAATTTGTGTAGCCCGAGTTGACGTAGAGGATGCCCCCGGCGATCACCGGTCCCGGTCCATCGAGCGAGCCGCCATGCGCCGACACGCCGTTGACGGTCGCATAGTCCCGCATGGTGTCGACGTCCCAGATGATCTCGCCGTTCTTGGCGGCATAGGCCCGCAGGTGGCCGTCCAGTCCGCCGGAGAACACCACACCAGGAATCGCGGTGACCGCAGCGGACTGCGCAGGGCTGCATCCCGGCCGATCTCCGCAGCCCGGATGTGCCGCGTGCCAGACGATCTCGCCCGTCGCCTGGTTCATCGCGTACAGCCCGCCGCCCTGACTTGGATCGAGCTTCATGGGTGTCCCAAAGACCGATTTTTGCGCGCCGGCCGTGTCCGGCGGCACGGCCTTCAGGCCGACATCGGACACCGCGACATAGACGTTCGCATCGTCCGCAGCCGAGCCCCATTGCACGCCGCCGAGCGTGCTGCCGAGTCCCACCCGGCGCTGCCAGATGACGGCACCATCGCGGTCCGGATCGAGCGCGTACACCATGCCGGATTTCTGGCCGGCAACGAGCGCACGACGTCCGTCAGGTAGATCGACCAGGATCGGAGAGGAGCCGAAGTCGAAATCGGGACCCTTGGTGCCGGGGCAGTTAGCGCGATACTGGCTGCCGCACGCGACGTTGTAGGCATCACCCTCGGTCATCTGCCGCGACCAGGCGAGCCGTCCGGTGCCCAGATCGAAGGCCACAAACGCGTCGGAGGTCGTGGACGCCGGGTCCAGATAACTGTCGCCCGTCGTCGCATAGATCCGGTTTGTCTTGAGGTCGATGGTCGGCGACGACCAGATCGCACCGCCAGAGGGTCCGAAGAGCTGGACACCGATCTCGTTGAGGCGGATTGGCTGGGCCGGCGGGCTGACATAGCCGCGCCACAGCACCTCGCCGGTCCTGGCGTCGAGCGCGGCAATCAGACCGCGGAAGGTGCAGCAAGGATAGCGTGGATCGATCGCCAACACTTCTTCGATGGAGGAGACCGGCACATAGAGCACATTATTGGCCAATGTCGGCGCGCCCGTGATCAGGGCCCCCGCATGCGCATCGACACGTCTCCTCCACAGCAGCTTCCCGCTCTCGGCATCGAGCGCATAAGCTTCGCCGCGTTGATCGCCGAAATAAGCGGTCGTGCCCCGCTCATCCTCACCGATGGTGATCGCGGTGCGTACGCCGAAGCCGGCGTCGAACACCCAGCGCTGGCAGCCGAGTCTGGCATCCAGCGCATAGACCTTGCCCCCCGCGCTGCCCACGAAGACCCGGCCGCCCCAAACCGTCGGCTGCGCGTAGGCTCTGGTATCGCCGGGAAAGCCGAACGCCCATTTGAGCTTCAGGCGCGGAACATCGTCCGGCGAAAGCTGGGCCATGACAGCGGGTTGAAACCGGTGTTGAGCGATGTCGACGCCCCAGCCGTTCCAGCGCGGCAACGAAGCGTCCGCAAGCGCGGGGCCCCGCTCACCGCACGTGGAATCCGGTAGTGGCTGCTGCTGCTGCTCCGATGGTGTCCCGACGAGATAGCGAACGATGTCCTGAATTTCCTGTTGGCTCAGGTCGCGCCCCTGCTGGCTCATCATGCCGAACATCAAGGCAAAGCTCATCCGCTCGGGCCTGAATTGCCGCAGCGCTTTGGCGTCAGGCGCGCGTGCCACGCCACCCTCGTGACACGACGAGCAGCGCGTGCGGTAGAGCGTCTCGCCACGCGAGCTTGGGGCCTCCTCCGCATGATCCGGAAGCACGCCAGTGAGCAATATGCCCACTGCAAGCAGGAGACGTGCGAAGAGCGTGTATCCAGAGCGGTGCCTGCCCGTACTCGTCATTCTCGCCATCCTCGCATAAACGAAGCGTGCTTTGGCAACAGAAGATCGGCGCGCGCGGTCGTCAACGCGTACCACGAATAAACAACCAAAGCGAGCTTCGGGGCCAGGTTACCGGTGGCTGGCCATCGGGATCAAACAATGTCGCCCGGTTGCGATGCGCCATGACAGGCTCGCCGCCAACTATCTTGCCTTCGTTCAGCTCGCGGCAATCAGGCTAAGGCTGCGTCTTGATCAGTCCACGTCCCAGGGCAACCTCTGCCGGTGCCCGGAGCCGCAAGGCAGGCGATTTGATCTGGCTTGAATCCATCGCGGGCGTTAAGACTTGCCTCACCACAGGGAGGGCGAACCATGCTTCGAGGTCTTCGTATTGGAGGTTTTGCAACGGCATGTCTGACGGTCGCGGCGGCGATGCCGGTGCATGAAGCGGCGGCCCAGGATGCCCTCGGCGGCGCGATCATTGGCGGTGTCGGCGGGGCGATCCTCGGGGGCGCGCTTGGCGGCGGCCGCGGCGCGGCAATCGGCGCCGTCGTCGGTGCCGGCACGGGCGCCGCCATCGCCTCCGAGGGCGAGCGCCGCCGCTCCGGCTATTACGCCTATCAGCGCGGCTGCTACATGCAGCGCCCCGACGGCTATTACGTCCGGGTCGATCCTCGCTATTGCTATTAAGGCTCGAGCGCTCGCGCTTTAACTCTTCGCGTCCGCCGGCATGATCTGGAGCAGCGGCTCCGGCTGGATCGAGATCTGCCCGGCGAACGGCCGGTCGTGGGCGGCGATCAGCAGCACCGAGGTGGCGACGCCGGTCGCGAACAGGCCCATCGCGATCGCCGATCCCAGGCGATTGTCGCAATGAACGAGCCCGATCACCAGCAGCGCGCAGGCGGCCTGGAGATACAGGCACCACCATTTGACCGGATTGACCGCGGCGAGGCTGACGATGATCCGCTGCCGCCGCGCATCCAGCGCCTGCTCCAGCGCGGCGATCAGCTCGCGCTGCACGTTCGCCTGCCCCGTACCCTGAGGCGTCATGGCGACGACGAGCTGCAGGGCTTCCGCGAGCGCCGGCGGCGTCACCTTCAGCGAGGCCTGCTGATGCGCCATCAACGGCCATTCCACCGTCACCGCCTGCCCGACATAGTCGCGCACGAGGCCGCGCAGCCTGGTCTCCTGCTCCGCCGGCAGGCCGGCGGACAGCAGCACGACGCTGCGCAGCGCGCTGGCCTCGCGGCTCACCGCGGCGCTGGCGCGGTCGCTGTCGCCCCAGACCTGCGCTGCGGTAAAGGCAACGAACAGGCCGAAGATGATGCCGAGCACCGGCAGCATCCCCGGCGAGATCGCCTTCAGCGATTTGGCGCGCTCCTCCGTCGCAGCCAGCGCGATGCCTGCGAAGATCGCCGCGGCCAGAGAAAAGGTGAACCCAAAGATCACCAGCGCCATCACGGGCACCGGCAGATTGTGCAGCCAGTCGCTCATGCCGTTCTTGTCGCCTGATTTGCGGCCCTAGATCAACCGCATTACGCGCAGACTGGCGTGGCCGCTTCCGCCGGCGATGATGTGATCGTGCACGGCAATCCCGAGCGGCTTGGCGATGTCGATGATCGCCTTGGTCATCTCGAAGTCGGCCTGCGAGGGCGAGGGATCGCCACTGGGATGATTGTGCATGACACTATGCCTCCGTGCGTCACATTGAACACACGATCGATTTTCAAGTGCTGGTCGTAGCAGGGGACGTGGACAGGGGAGTGTAAGAGTGATCGATTGTGATGATCACGTTAGCACATGAAGGCGCCTGTATAAGCCATTTCACTCACGAGTGATCATCGGCGGACTTCAGCTCTCACCTCAAAGGACTAAACCATATCGAGGGAGGACGAGATGGTTACATACAGCCACATCATTGTTGGGGCCGGGTCCGCTGGCTGCACGCTGGCCAGCCGTCTGACAGAGGACCCCGACACGCGCGTGCTTCTGCTGGAAGCCGGTGGCTGGGATCGTGATCTGCATATCCACGTCCCGCTGCTGTGGCCGCGGATGTTTCTCAAGCAGCGGAACGACTGGGGCTTCTTCACCGAGCCCGAAGCGAGCATGGGCGGCCGGCCCATCGAATTCGCGCGCGGCAAGGTCATCGGCGGTTCATCTTCGACCAACGCCATGGCCTATGTGCGTGGCCATCGCAGCGACTATGACCGCTGGGCGTCGGCCGGGCTTCTCGACTGGTCCTATGCGCACGTCCTTCCCTATTTCCGGCGGCAGGAATCATGGGAAGGAGGTGCCGACGCCTGGCGCGGCGGCGACGGCCCGCTCACCACGCGCTTCTGCCGCTACCAGGATCCTCTCGTGGACGCCTTCATGGCGGCGGGAGAAGCAGCCGGCCATCCGGCCACACCGGACTACAACGGCGCACAACAGGAAGGCTTCGGCCGCTGGCAATCGACCATCCGCGGTGGACGCAGATGCAGCGCGGCCGTTGCCTATCTGCGGCCGGCGCTGCGGCGCGGCCGGATCGACATCGTCACGGGTGCCCGGGCAAGCTCCATGATATTCGAGGGCCGACGCGCGGTCGGCGTCGAGTACCTGCACGGCGGCAGGACGCAGACAGCACACGCCGATCGCGAGATCATCCTTGCCGCCGGCGTCATCGGTTCGCCGCATCTGTTGATGCTGTCGGGCATTGGCGATCCCGACGTTCTTCAGCGCCACGACATTCCGGTCCGCATGACGCTGCGCGGTGTCGGACGGAACTTGCAGGACCACATCTCCGCGCCGGTCGCCTATGCTCGACGCGGCGCCGGTCCGTTGCACAGACGCATGCGCGCCGACCGGATCGCGATCGATCTGGTGCGGCAACAGCTGTTCGGCACCGGCATCGCGAGCGACCTGCCCGCGGCCGCCATGGCGTTCCTGAACACTGGGGTCGGCGGCAACGTGCCGGATGTGCAGTTCATGTTCGTCGCGCTTCCCATGACGGCCGGACCCTACTTCAGCCCGGTCGTGCAGCCCTATGCCGACGGCTTCTCCTGCCGGGTCGTCCTGCTCAGGCCGGAGAGCCGGGGGCTTCTGGACCTCGTTTCGCGCGATCCATTAACCGCCCCACGGATCGTCGGCAATTATCTCGCGACTGATCACGACCGCATCGTCTTGCGCCAGGGCCTGCGGCTGGCGCGCGACGTCGGGCATCAGCTTGCGATGAAACCGTTCATCGCCGCCGAACTGGCGCCGGGCCCGGACAGCTGGTCGGACTCCGGGCTCGACGCCCATATCGCGACCACGGGTATCACCGTCCATCATCCGCTCGGCACCTGCCGCATGGGACCGGAAAGCGATGGAATGGCCGTTGTTGACAGCGAGTTGCGCGTTCATGGGGTTGAGAACCTTCGCGTTGCCGACGCATCGGTCATGCCGGACTTGATTGGCGGCAACATCAACGCAGCAGTCATCATGATCGCGGAAAAGGCTTCTGATGTCTTGCGAGGCAGGCCAGTCCTCGCTCCAACGCCCGGTTGTTGAGGGACTCTCTCCAATCGCGTCGTTCTGCGAGGTTCGCGGTCAGGTTCGCTTGAGTTAGCCCCAAAGTTAGTCCCAAGATTAGCCCCAAGAGTCGACGGCATTCAAATCAGCCGCATCCCGCGCAGGCTCGCATGCCCGCTTCTGCCGACGATGATGTGATCGTGCACGGCAATCCCGAGCGGCTTGGCGATTTCGATGATCGCCTTGGTCATCTGGATGTCGGCCTGCGAGGGTGAGGGATCGCCGCTGGGATGATTGTGCACGAGGATCAAGGCGGTTGCCGACAATTCCAGTGCGCGCTTGATCACCTCGCGCGGATAGACCGGGGTGTGATCGACTGTGCCGGTCTGCTGCACCTCGTCGGCGATCAGCTGGTTGCGCTTGTCGAGGAAGAGCAGGCGGAATTGCTCCTTGTCGGCAAAGGCCATGCTGGTGCGGCAATAGTCGATCACCTCGTTCCAGGACGACAGCGCGTTGCGGCTGTTGACCTCGCCCTTGGCGACGCGGTGCGCCGCCGCGGCGATCAGCTTGAGCTGGTTGATCGCAGCTTCGCCGACGCCGTCGACCTCGCGCAGGCGCGCCACCGGCGCGTGCACGACCTCGGCGAACGAGCCGAACGTCTTGATCAGCGTCTTCGCAAGCGGCTTGGTGTCGCGTCGCGGCAGCGCCGCAAACAGCGCCATCTCCAGGAGCTCGTAGTCGCTGAGCGCGTCCGCGCCGGCGCTATAGAAACGCTCGCGCAGCCGCTCGCGATGGCCGTGATAATGCGGCGCATCCTCCGGCTTGCTCTTGTCGTGGTCTGGCTTGGCGGGCATCGGGCCCGGAGCATCGCCGCGGATCGCCGTTTTTGCAACCTTCAATTGCCCCGGCTGGTCCGTGCCGATGGCGGCATCGTGATGGCGACGACGCCGGCGAGGATCAACGCCATTCCGGCCATGCTCGACAGGGTGAAGCGCTCGCCGAGCCATGCCGTGCCCAGCGCCACCGCAAATCCCGCGCGCAGATAGCTGCCGCTGGTGGTGCCGAGTGGGCCAAGTGTGCGGATCAGGCGGAAATAGATCACCATCGCGAGCGCGGTGCAGACAATGGCGAGGACGATGACGGCCGCGACCGCCTGCGACGTCGGCGCGAGCGTCCAGGGCCGCTCGAGGATGAGTGCGGCGGGAACCATCGGGATCGCGGCACAGCTCATGGCGCCGGCAGCTGTGACGATGGCGGGAAGCTTCGAGAACCGCTGGCCCCACATGGGTGCGAGCGCGTAGCAGAGGCTCGCGCCCAGCACGGCCGCCTGCGCCAGCGGCGCGGCGCTGCCGATCCCGGACAGCGCATCGAGACCCATTGTGACTGCCACGCCCGCGAGGCCGAGCGCGACGCCAATGATCTTCCACCTGGTGACGGTCTGCCGCGCTCGTCCGGTGCTCATTGCGATCGCGAGCACGAACATCGGCGGGGTGGCATTGAGCACCCCGGCAAGACCGCTCGGAATGGAGACCTCGCCCCAGCTGATCAGGGTGAAAGGCAATGCGCTTTGCAGCAGCCCTTGCACGAAGAAGGCCGCCCAGACCGACCTCTGGCGGGGAAGGGCGTGTCCCTGTGCGATGGCGAGCAGCAGGAGAAGCATGGCCGCGATCGTCACGCGCACGGCAACCATCGTGAACGGCGGAATCGTGGGCACCGCGACCTTGATCAGCGTGAAGGAGCTGCCCCAGATCAGCGAGAGCAGCAGCAGAAGCCCGATCTCGACTACGAGAGTGATTTGTCCTGACGTCGTTCGTTGCGCCTGCGTGCTCATGCGAATCTGCTCCCGGATGGACCGGGACCATGATCCGGCGCGCCGGCGCAGGCTGGCTGAATTCGGACCTCATCGCCCGACCGAGTCCGATTTCAGCTACCCGGCGAAGTCGGATGAATTATCATTTCATCATGGCGAAGGTTTCCGCGCAGCCACCGGCGCTACCACCGCATCTCGATTGGGCGACCTGCGACCGGGCGCGCCTCGCGCGGGCGCGTGCCTTCGATGGCCTGTTCTTTTCCGGCGTTCGGTCGACGAAGATCTACTGCCGCCCGGTCTGTCCGGTTCGCCCGGCGCGCTCCGAGAACGTCACCTTCTATGCGACCGCGGCGGCTGCCGAGCGGGCCGGCTTTCGCCCGTGCCTGCGCTGCCGGCCGGAGACCGCGCCGGGGTCGCCGGCCTGGATGGGCACGGCGACCACGGTCGCGCGCGGCATGCGCCTGATCAATGACGGTTTTCTGGATCGCGCCACTGCCGCTGAGCTGGCCGAAGCGCTCGGCGTCGGGCCGCGCCATTTGCTGCGCCTGTTCCTGCGCCATGCCGGCGCGAGCCCGAGCGAGATCGCGGCGACGCGGCGCGTGCAGGAGGCGAAGCGCCTGATCGATCAGACCGAGATGACGTTGGCGGAGATTGCCTTTGCGGCGGGCTTCGGCAGCGTTCGCCGCTTCAACGACGCCTTTGCCGCGACCTACAAGCGGGCGCCATCGTCGTTCCGCCGGCGCCGCTAGGCGGCCATCACCCGATCTGCTTCTCGCCGTGCCGCTCCGACAGCGTGAAGATCTCGACGCCGGTGGCGGTGACGCCGACCGAATGCTCGAACTGTGCCGACAGCGAGCGGTCGCGGGTCACGGCAGTCCAGCCGTCGGACAGGATCTTCACATGCGGCTTGCCGAGATTGATCATCGGCTCGATGGTGAAGAACATGCCGGGCTTGAGCTGCACGCCTTCGCCGGGCCGGCCGATATGGATGATGTTCGGCTCGTCGTGGAACATGCGCCCGAGGCCGTGGCCGCAGAAATCGCGCACCACGCTCATGCCCTGCGGCTCGACAAAGCTCTGGATGGCGTGGCCGATGTCGCCGGTGGTGGCGCCGGGTTTCACCGCCGCGATGCCGCGCATCATCGCCTCATACGTCACCTCGATCAGCCGCTCCGCCTTGCGCGCGATCGGGCCGACCGCATACATCCGGCTGGAATCGCCGTACCAGCCGTCGACGATGAAGGTGACGTCGATGTTGACGATGTCGCCCTCTTTCAGCGGACGGTCGCCGGGCATGCCGTGGCAGACCACGTGGTTCAGCGAGGTGCAGGTCGAGTAGCGATAGCCGCGATACATCAGCGTCGCCGGATAGGCGCCGTGGCTGAAGGCGAAGTCGCGGACGAATTCGTCGATGACAGAGGTCGGCACGCCGGGGGCGACGATGTCGGTGAGCTCGTCGAGGCACTTTGCCACCAGCGCTCCCGCCTTGCGCATGCCGGCAAAGGCGGCAGGCCCATGCAGCTTGATCTGTCCGGTCTTGCGCAGGGAGGTATCGGTGGCTTCGACGTAGCTCATGCTTGTGCGGTCTTCTGGGCTGAATCTCGATGTCGGCGGAAAGGCTTGATTTCAGGCCCTAATTTAATGATTGCCGGCGTTCATGCAAGCCGAGCATGCAGCATGCGCCCGAAAGCGGGCCTAATTTGGGACTTCTACGGTGGTTTCGACCGGCAGGGCGCCGCCGCGGACGCGGATTTCGCGGACAGGGTAGGGAACCCGGATGCCCTCGCGCTTGAAGGCCTCCCACAGCGCCAGCATCACGTCGCTCTTGACGTTGTCCATGCCGTCGGGGTCCGCGATCCAGAAGGTCAGCGAGAACTTCATCCCGGCCTCGGCGAACTCGGTCAAGATGCTGTTCGGCGGCTTGCCCTTCTGCGCGCGCGGATGGGCGGCGGCGGTCTCGGCGGCGAGCTTGGTGACCAGGCGCGGGTCGGCGTCGTAATTGGTGCCGAAGGCGATCTTCACCAGCGTGTTCTTGTCGGTATAGGTCCAGTTGACGACCTTCTGCGTCACCAGGTCCTCGTTCGGCACCAGGAATTCGCGGCCGTCGCCGGCGGCGACCGAAATATAGCGCGTCTTCATCGCGCTGATGCGCCCGGTGTTGTCGCCGATGGTGACGAGGTCGCCCGGCTTCACCGATTTGTCGGCGAGCAGGATGATCCCCGAGATGAAATTGGCGACGATCTTCTGCAGGCCGATACCGATGCCGACGCCGACCGCGCCGGAGAAGACCGCGAGCGCCGAGAGGTCGATGCCGACGGCGCCGAGCGCGATCACGATGGCGACGGCAAGAAGCCCGATGCGGATGATCTTGACCAGCAGCACCTGCACCGACGGCGTCAGATCGGTGGTCGAATTGATCCGGCTCTCGGCGAAATTACTGGCGATGTTGGTGGCCCAGAGCGCGATCAGCAGCAGCGCGCCGGCCTTGATCACCAATAGCGGCGTCAGCCTGAGGCCGCCGAGCACGATGGCGAAGGAATCGAGCAGATCGACCGTCGAATCGAGCTGACCGATGATGGACAGCGCCGCGACGAACCAGGCCGTGATCGAGACCAGCTTGACGATGAAGGCGTTGCGCAGGACCGAGGTCACCAGCCGGATCACGAGCCAGGCCAGCCCCATCTTGGCGGCGACCATCAGGAGATAGCTGCGGCTAGGCCAGGTCGCATGGTACATCACGACGCGGGAAATGATCACGAGCAGGGTGAACACCGCCGTCGAGGCGCTCGACATCATCACCCGCGAGAAGTGCCGGAGCGGCAGCGGCCAGCCCATCGCCAGCGATGTCATGTCGACGCGATTGCGAATGCCGGCTTCGGCGGCATAGGCGAGGCCGGCTGCCGCGAGAATGAGACCAAATTGCAGGTAGAACCAGGGTGAGGAAATCTCCGCCCCGACGCTGCGCGCGGTCGTCTGCACGAACTCCATGAAGTCTTTGAGGTCCATGTCCATCGGTCTCGTCGGAAGGCGGGGAGAGGATTGATTCGAGGGTGCCGCAGAATCCCACAAAGGGTGCGGCCGGGCCATCGATACACCGTGAAGTGAAGCGCGTTAAGGCCGCAAAATACGGGCAGATTGCCGCGAGTAGCGAAAATGGGTTGGCGCGGGGGAATGCCGACGATAAGGATGCAAATCCAGCGATTTGTACCCGGAAGGTGGATGGCCTCCCTCGACTCCTTCAGCCTCGCCATTTTGCTCGGCGCCGTCCTGGTGATGGCCGGTATCCTGTCGAGCCTGCTCGCGCTGCGCTTCGGCGCGCCCCTGCTGCTCGTCTTCCTTGCCATCGGCATGCTCGCCGGGGATTCCGGCCCCGGGCAGATCCAGTTCAACGACGTCGGCACCACCTATCTGGTCGGCTCGGTGGCCCTCGCTTTGATCCTGTTCGACGGCGGCCTGAAGACGCGCTTTGCCAGCATCCGCACCGTGCTCGCCCCGTCCCTGGTGCTCGCCACCGTCGGCGTGCTCTTGACCGCGCTGGTCACGGCGCCCTTCGCGAAATTCGCGCTCGATCTGAACTGGGCGGAATCGCTGCTGGTCGGCGCCGTGGTCGCCTCGACCGACGCCGCCGCGGTGTTCCTGCTGGTGCACACCCAGGGCCTGCGCCTGCGCCCGCGCGTCGGCGCGACGCTGGAGGCGGAATCCGGCACCAACGATCCCTTCGCGATCTTCCTCACCCTGATGCTGGTCGAATACATCTCGCTCGGCTCGAGCTCGCCCGGCCATGTGTTCATGGAGTTCGTGCAGGAGGCGGTGCTGGGCGCTGTGGTCGGCGTCATCGGCGGGCGCCTCGTCGTCATCGCGCTGAACCAGGTGGCGCTGCCGCAGGGCCTGCATGCGCCGTTCGTCACCACCGGCGCGCTCGTCATCTTCGGCGGCTCGCAGATCATGCACGCCTCCGGCTTCCTCGCGGTCTATCTCGCCGGCATCATCATCGGCAACCGGCCGACCCGCGCGCATAATTCGGTGGTGACCTTCCTCGATGCCGCGACCTGGCTGGCGCAGATCGTGATGTTCGTGCTGCTCGGCCTTTTGGTCTCGCCGATCCGGCTCGGTGCCAGCGTGCTGCCGGCCGTTGCCGTCGCGCTGGTGCTGATGCTGGTGGCGCGGCCGCTTGCGGTGTTCGTCTGCCTGGCACCATTCCGCTTCAACTGGCGCGAGAAGATCTTCATCGCCTGGACCGGCCTTCGCGGCGCGGTCGCGATCTTCCTGGCCTCGATCCCGATGCTGGTCGGCCTGTCGAAGGCTTATCTCTATTTCGACGTCGCCTTCGTCGTCGTCATCATCTCGCTGCTGCTGCAGGGCTGGACGCTGGCGCCCGCCGCGCGCAAGCTGCACGTTGCGCTGCCGCGCGCCGAGCGCGGCCCGCGTCGTGTCGAGCTCGACCTGCCCGGCCAGCTCGAGCAGCAGCTCGTCGGCTATCCGGTGCGATCCAAGAGCCTCTATTTCCGCCGCGGCCTGATCCCGTCCTGGTCCAAGCCGACGCTGGTGATCCGCAACGAGAACATCCTGACGCCGACGGAGGCCGATCCGATCGCGCCCGGCGACTACATCTACCTGCTGGCGCCGCCGGAAAAGGCCGAAGCGCTCGACCGCTTCTTCGTCGACATGCAGCCGAGCTCGGCGCCGGATCCGCATCTGCTCGGCGACTTCATGGTGTCGGGCGAGCATACGCTGGCCGAGCTCGCCGAGATCTACGGCGTGAAGGTGAGCGATGACGAGAGCAAGCTGACGCTCGCCGACTTTTTCGACGTCCATCTCGACCGCGCGCCGAAGGAGGGCGCCGAGCTGCCGCTGGACGCGATCGTGCTGGTCGCGCGCAGCATCTCCGGCGGCCGCGTCAATGTCGTAGGCCTGCGCTTGCCCGAAGACGAGGAGCCGCCCGCGCCGCTGACGCGCCGGCAGGCGCTGCGCCGCAAGCTGGCGGATGTGTGGACCTCGGTCGCGGGGGTCTGACCTCTCCGTCATTCCGGGCTCGCCCTTCGGGCGCCCCGGAATGACGAGAAACCGCCACCAGATCGCCGCAACCGCCGAAGATTTGCGCGCCTTCGTGACCGCTGGTTCCGGAACGCTCCGCTGCGTTGCTCGTTCTTCGCGTGACGGTCAACGTCTTTGACAGGAGCAGTTCCATGAGAAGTTTCATCTTGCCTGCCATCGTCGCGATCGGTCTCGGATCGGCTGCGCCGGCGATGGCCTATGACACCGGCGACCAGATCTCGATGCAAGTCGCGCTCGATGTCGCGACGGACATCGGCGTCACGACGGTCTCGCACACGAACTTCCTCGGCGATGAATGGCAGATCGAAGGCCGCGACCGCACCGGTCGCTGGATGGAGGTCGATGTCGATGCGCGGACCGGCGAGGTGCGCAACGTCGATCGCGGCTGGTAGACACACTACACCCCCGCTGTCATTGCCCGCGAAAGCGGGCAATCCAGTATTCCAGAGACGGTGCGTGGACACGGAGAAGCCGCGGCGTACTGGATGCCCCGGTCAAGCCGGGGCATGACTGCGGTGGTTGAGGCGACGCTCACCAGCACACGCACGTCGCCTCACGTCAGCACCTTCACCCCGCCGAACGACGTCACGCGGCCCTGCTTCAGCATCACGATTTGCGTGGCGAGCTGGCGCAGCTCGGCGACGTCGTGGCTGACATAGACCATGGGGACATTGGCCTCGTCGCGCAGCCGCACCAGATAGGGCAGGATCTCGAGCTTGCGGCCCTCGTCGAGCGCACCGAGCGGTTCGTCGAGCAGCAGGAGGCGCGGCTTCGACAGCAGCGCACGGCCGAGCGCGACGCGCTGGCGCTCGCCGCCGGAGAGCTTTCCGGGGCGGCGGTCGAGTAGCGCGCCGATGTCGAGCAGGTCGATGATGCGCTTGTGCTGGCCAGGATCAGGCGCGAGGCCATTCATGCGACGACCGTAGTCGAGATTTTGCGCGACGCTGAAATGCGGAAACAGCCGCGCGTCCTGGAACACATAGCCGATGCGGCGGCGATAGGTCGGCACATGGATGCCGGAAGCGGTGTCGTCGACGGTGTCGCCGTCGATCACGATGGTGCCGCGATCGGGCCGCAACAGCCCGGCGATCATGTTGACCAGCGAGCTCTTGCCGGCGCCCGAGGCGCCGAACAGGCCGATGACACGGCCCTCGCCGGTGAAGGATGCCGAGAGCGAGAATTCGCCGAGCTTCTTTTCGATGTCGACGCGCAGCATGATCAATTCCCGTGCAGGCGCTGCGTCGCGCGGCGGGCGAACCATTCGGCGGCGATCAGCGCGCCGATCGCCAGTACGATCGAGACGATCACGAGCCGGCCCGCCGCGGCATCGCCGTCGGGCGTCTGGATCAGCGAATAGATCGCCGAGGAAATCGTCTGGGTCTCGCCGGGAATGTTGGAAACGAAGGTGATGGTCGCGCCGAACTCGCCGATCGCCTTGGCAAAGCCCAGCACCATGCCGGCGAGCACCCCGGGCAGCGCCAGCGGCAGCGTCACCGTGAAAAACACCTTCCACGGCGCGGCGCCGAGCGTCTCGGCGGCCTGCTCGAGCTTTCGGTCGATCGCCTCGATCGACAGCCGCATCGGCCGCACCAGCAGCGGAAACGCCATCACGCCGCAGGCGAGCGCGGCGCCGGTCCAGCGGAACGCGAACACGATGCCGAGATGATCGGCGAGGAAGCCGCCGACGAGGCCGCGGCGGCCGAAGGTGAGCAGCAGCAGATAGCCGGTGACGACAGGCGGCAGCACCAGCGGCAGATGCACGACGGCATCCAGCACCGACTTGCCCCAGAAATCCTTGCGGGCGAGCAGCCACGCCAGCGCAATGCCGAACGGCGTTGCGACCAGCGTGGCGATGACGGCGACCCTGAGCGAGAGCAGGATCGCCGTCCATTCGGCGGGCGAGATGTCGAGCATCAAGTCGTAATATCAGGTGGCAAAATCAAGCCGCAAAAATCAGGTTGTCGGACTGACCAGAAACTTGAAGCCGTATTTTTCCAGAATGGTCTTGGCGGCGGTCGAGCGGAGGAAGGCGAGATAATCATTCGTCTCCGGCTTCGCGGTCGTGGTCGCCGCGACCGGGTAGATGATCGCAGGGTGCGAGTCCGCCGGGAAGGTGCCGACGATCTTCACGCCGGGCTCGACCTTGGCGTCGGTGGAATAGACGATGCCGAGCGCGGCCTCGCCACGGGCGACCAGCGTCAGTGCGGCGCGCACGCTCTCGGCCATCGCGAATTTCGGCTCCGCGGCCTGCCAGGCGCCGAGCTTCTCCAGCGCAGCCTTGGCGTATTTGCCGACCGGCACCGACTTGACGTCGCCGGTCGCGATCTTGCCGTCGCCGGCGAGCTTGGCGAGATCAAAACCTTGTGCGATGGTGACGTTGTCGACCTTGGAATCCTTCGGCGCGATCAGCACGATGCTGTTGCCGAGCAGGTTGACCCTGGAAGGCTCGTTGATGGTCTTCTTGGAAGCCGCGTAGTCCATCCAGTCGGTATCGGCCGAGACGAACACGTCGGCCGGCGCGCCCTGCTCGATCTGCTTGGCGAGCACCGAGCTCGCGGCATAGGAGACGCTGAACTTGACGCCGGTCTTGGCGGTGTAGGCGGCATCGACCTCGTCGAGCGCGTTCTTCATCGAGGCCGCGGCGAACACGGTGATGGTCTTGTCCTCGGCGCTGGCAGGCGAGAGGCTCGCGCTCGCGAGGATGGCGAAGGCGGTGAAAAGTCCGGCAATACGAATCATGGATGCGCTCCGTGCGAGCTCGCGCGCGCAGGCGCACGCGCAAATCTGGCGTTGGGTTAAGTCTGGTCGCGACGGGCGGAAGCGCTGTTCCACGTGTCCCCGCAGCGGCTTACGGCCGGCGGGGATATCGCAGTTGCGAAGATAGCAGGCTGGGGCTTCAGGTCAAAGGCGACCGTTTGTCTAATCTATTGCGCCGGCAGGATCGCGATCGACAGCGAATTGTCCTTGGCGCCGCTGACCTGGAGCACGAAGGGCTTGTCCGAGAGCTCATATTTCATGGTCTTGCGGATGCCCTGGCAATCGGTGGCGCCGCTGAAGGCCACGGGCTTGAGGAAATGCCCGTCCTGGACCACGTCGACCCAGGCTCCGGAGGAGAGGCTGATCGTGTAGAGCCCGGCCTTCGCCGCCTTGATGCTGGTGAAGCCGGCGAAGGTGCCGTCCTTCGGCGCCCGCTCCGGCGGCGTCGGCAGCTTGGCGTCCTGAGGCGCGACCAGCCCCAGCGTGATGGCGGCCGCCGGCAGCGCAGCCTGCTCGGCCCCCGAGGCAAGCTTGGTCCGGTCCGGCGCCGTCAGCGCCGCGCGCTCACGCTCGATCGGCCATTTGAACTTGTCGCAGCCGCTCGGCTCCTCGGCGGCCAGGGCGGAGGTCGCACTGAGCGAAAGCACAGCGAGGAGGGCGAGGATGCGCATGTCAAATCTCATCGTTGGCCGCGCGCGGGCGCGGCTTGCGGAAAGTCTTCGTTGTAAACGGGATGCGCATCCCGGGATGCCGCGGGCTTACGGCCAGGGCGGCAAACCGATCTTAGCGCATTTGATTGGAGCGAACCAACCAACTACTTCGTCATCTCGGGGCGCGCGCCCAATCGCAACTGTCGTCCCGGACAAGCGCAGCGAAGCGGAGCGCCGATCCGGGACCCATAGCCACAGTCAGGTGTGTTACGGGGATTCGGAGTGACCTGCTTCGGGCCACACGTCTTCCTGTGGTTATGCGACGAGCGCAAGCGCTCGCGCAGGGGTCCCGGGCTCGCTTCGCGCCCCGGGACGACACCGAGAGGGAGGCGGCAGCACGCCCAACTGCCCTACGGCTTCGCATCCCCTGCATGCAGCACCGCCTTGCAGGCCGCGGGCATCTGCGCCAGCGTCATCGGCGGCTTTGGCTTCGGCGGCTCCGGCGGCGGTTTTGGATGCAGCACGGCGTCCGAGAACCAATAAGCGAGGTCGGACGGCTTGCAGCCCTCGTCGTCGGATTGCGACGGCTGGCCCTCGCAGTCGCCGGCGCCCGCCGGGCAGCGCATGCGGATGTGGAAGTGATAGTCGTGGCCCCACCACGGCCTGATCTTCGACAGCCACGAACGGTCGCCCTTGGCCTCGCGACACAGCGCCTTCTTGATCGCGGCATTGACGAAGATGCGCTGCACCGCCGGCTCCTGTGCCGCGTCGCGCAGCACCAGCACATGGCTAGGTGTGAACACCTTCGGATCGACGTCGAGCCGGTCCGGCCGCACCATCATCACCGCCGACATCTCCTCGCGCTCCTCGCGCGAGAGCCGCCGGTCCGGCATCGGCGTCAGCCAGATGTCGGCGTCTAACCCGATCTGGTGGCTGGCATGGCCCGACAGCGCCGGGCCGCCGCGTGGCTGGCCGATGTCGCCGACCAAAATGCCCGGCCAGCCCGCGTCCTTGTGCGCCTTGGCAGCCAGGCGCTTGATCAGCGCGATCATGTCAGGATAGCCGTAGTTGCGGTTGCGCGACAGCCGCATCACCTGCCAGTTGTCGCCGTTGAGCGGCATCTGCATGGCGCCGCCGATGCAGCCCTTGGTGTAGGAGCCGATGACATGCGCCGGCCCCGTCGAGGGCAGCAGTTTTCGCGCGAACAGCTCCTTGGCGCCGAGATGCGGATCGTTGGGATTGGCCAGCGGCGGCAGCGGCTTCGGGGTGACGCTGCCCTTGTCCTGGGCCAGCGCGTCGCCGGCGGCCAGGAGCGTCATGACGAGCAGGAGGGGGGCGATGCGGCGGGGACTCATGCTGACATCCTTATAACCCAACGCCGCGTCAGGGTTAAGAATTAGGCTCGTGGGCGCCGCCCTCACGGCGTGCGCGCAACACCACGATCCACATTTCCAACTAGGCCGTTGCAAAATTCTGTGTCAGTCGGCCGATTTTTAACGGCCCGATAACCTTAGACTGCATTGACCAAAATTCGTGCGCGGCGTGGGGAATAGACCCGGCCCGCATGCAATCGCGCGCGATCCCGGAAATGATTCACGCAGGCGCGCAATTTTGCGCCAGATCGCGTGCTGATTGCGACGCGCCGGTGGGCTTGATGTGTCCGTAGACGTGGCCTGCGCCCTGCAAACAGGCAGACGGGAGCGTGCGGGACCGGAGCCCGCCGGTGCGAGACCGCCCAAGATTACTTTTTTTTCAGACACTTGCTCCAACACTTGCGGCCGCTGGGCGCGGCTAGGACGTGTGAAGTTGAGTTTGGGGTCCCAAAAAACAAAAAAGCGAAAGCGCAATGTGCTCGCCCGGGCTGGCCGACAGCCCCGCAAGCCGCGCTTTGCGCGCGTGCGCCCTGCCGAACGAGACCTGCTCGTGCAGAGCCGCGCGGAAGCTGCCATCATCGAAGCGCGTAAATCGCATGAGCGGCTGCGCCAGGCCGTCGACCTGCTGCCGCAGGGCATCGTGATTCTCGACCCCGAAGGCCGCTACGTCCTCTGGAACAAGCAATATTCCGAGATCTACAGCAAGACCGCCGATCTGTTCGAAGAGGGCGCGCGCCTGGAAGACACGCTGCGCGTCGGCGTCGCCCGCGGCGACTATCCGGAAGCCGCCGGTCACGAGGACGAGTGGATCGCCGAGCGGCTGAAAAAGCTCTACGAGCCCGGCAAGCGCCACGAGCAGACGCTGTCGGACGGCCGCGTCATCCTGATCGAGGAGCGCCGCACCGAGGACGGCGGCGTCGTCGGCCTGCGCGTCGACATCACCGAGTTGAAGCGGCGCGAGGCCTCGTTCCGCCTGCTGTTCGACGGCAATCCCGTGCCCATGATCGTCTGTGCGCTGGACGACGAGCGTATTCTCGGCGTCAACGACGCCGCGATCGCGCATTACGGCTATGGCCGCGCCGAGTTCGAGAAGCTGACGATCCGGGCCTTGCAGGCCTTCGAGAGCGAGCCACCCTGGACCTCCGATCGCTCCAGCGACGAGCAGGTCGCGCGCACCTGGAAGCACGTCAAGGCCGACGGCGCGCTGATCGACCTTGCGATCTATTCGCGCGAACTGACCTATGCCGAGCGGCCCGCGGTGCTGCTCGCGCTGATGGACATCACCGAGCGCAAGCGCGCCGAGGCGCGGCTCGCCTTCATGGCCCAGCACGATGGCCTGACCGGCCTGCCCAACCGCAATCTGCTGCGCCAGCAGGTCGACGAGATGCTGCTGCACACACGGCGCAGCGCCGAGAAGGTCGCGCTGTTGATGCTGGGGCTCGACAATTTCAAGGCGGTCAACGACACGCTCGGGCATGCGATCGGCGACAAGCTCTTGCGCGGCGTCGCCAAACGGCTGCGCTCGACGCTGCGCGAAGAGGACGCGTTGGCGCGGCTCAACTCCGACGAGTTCGCGATCGTGCAGAGCGGGCTGACGCGACCCGAGGATGCGGCGGGCCTCGCAAAACGCCTGCTGGAGGCCATTTCCGACCCCTATCTGCTCGACGGCCATTCCGTGGTGATCGGCGCCTCGATCGGCATCGCGATGGCGCCGGGCGACGGCGATGACTCCGAGAAGCTGCTCAAGAGCGCCGACATGGCGTTGTCGCGCGCCAAGCAGGATGCGCGCGGCAGCTTCGCCTTCTTCGAGGCCGCGCTCGATGCGAAAGCGCAGAGCCGCCGCAAGATCGAGGTCGAGCTGCGCGATGCGATCCAGAGCGACGTGCTGCGCCCCTATTACCAGCCGCTGATCGATCTCCAGAGCGGCCGCATCACCGGCTTCGAGGCGCTGGTGCGCTGGCCGCATGCCGAGCGCGGCATGGTCTCGCCGGCCGAGTTCATCCCGGTCGCCGAGGACACCGGCCTGATCAATCCGCTCGGCGGATTGATGCTGCGCCGGGGCTGCCTGGATGCCGCGAGTTGGCCCGACGACGTCCGCGTCGCCGTCAATTTGTCGCCGCTGCAGTTCCGCAGCGGCAACCTGCTCTCGATGGTGACGGACGCGCTGAAGCAGTCCGGCCTGCCGCCGCGCCGGCTCGAGCTCGAGATCACCGAGACGCTGCTCCTGGAGAAGAGCGCCCAGGTGCTGGCGACGCTGCATGCGCTGCGCGCGCTCGGCGTGCGCATCTCCATGGACGATTTCGGTACCGGCTATTCCAGCCTCAGCTATCTGCGCAGCTTCCCCTTCGACAAGATCAAGATCGACCAGTCCTTCGTGCGCGACCTCGGCGCCAACCGCGAGGCGCAGGCGATCATCCGCTCCATCGTCAGTCTCGGCAAAGGTTTGGGTGTCACCATCACCGCCGAGGGCGTCGAGACCGAAGCCGAGCTGAGTTGTCTGCGCGCCGAGGGCTGCGACGAAGGGCAGGGTTTCCTGTTCAGCAAGGCCCGCCCGAATGCGGAGATCATCAGCCTCCTGGCCGCACAACGCGGCATCGATGCCGTCGACGAGGACGCCGCGCTGGTGGCGTGAGGCTTCACCTCTCCCCGTCTGCGGGGCGAGGTCGGAATGCGCGCATAGCGCGGATTCCGGGTGAGGGGGTACAGGTCTTCCGACGATCTCACCGGCGTTGCCGTCAACCCTACCGGGGACAGTGCCGGATGAACGTCACGTTCCTGGCGTACAGGTACGTGTAGGGGTCAACCTGGTCGAGCGCGTGGTGCTTCATCACCCAGTCGCGAACCTCGGGCGCGTAGGACGACATCATCAGCTGAGTCTCGCCCGGATTGATGCTGCGGTCGCCGTGATGCGCCGCGTGAAACATGAAGTAGCCGCTCGGGGTGATGCAGATCTTGTTGAGCGGAACGACCCCAAGAACCGTCGTGCAAGACGATTTGCAGCGGCCATCGATCACGACGCGATCATATTCCGCATTGACGTGCGTATATGTGTAGATGTGTGCGGCGGTGTTGCCGCCTGGGTCGTGAAGGTAATAGACCTTCTCCGCGTACGCGGTATCTGCCACGGCCAACGTGAAGAGGATCATACTGATCACGGTTGGAATCCGACGCATATCATCCCCCTTTGCTTGTCGCCAATCCCCTGAATGCACCGGACCGGATGCCGTTGCGATACGCTACTTCAAGCGGCTGAGCTGCATGATCAAATTGGGTTGAGCAGCGCCGGAAATCCAGCCCTGCACGCCCTGGTGCGATCGCCACATGGCGCCGAACTTGAGAGGACGAGCGGACTACGGCGCGGGCGTCGACAGGATCACCTTCCCCACATCCTCGTAATGCGTATCCCGCGCCTGGATCTGCTGCGCGATCGCATGCATGTCGCGAAAGCGACGCTCGAACGGATTGCTGCGGAACACGGCCGTCGCGCCGGCCATGTGATAGGCGGTGTCGACCACCTTTGCCGATTGGTGGATCGTCCAGGTCGCCGCGAGCCGCACCGCGCTGCGATGCGCCGCGCTGAATTCGCCGGTCGCGACGAGATCGCGCCACATCGCATTCGCCGTCGCATAGAGATAGGCGCGCGCGGCGCGCAGATCCGCCTCGGTGCGGCCGATCAGGCCCTGGACCGCCCCGTTGTCCCGCATGGCGCTTGCCGCGAGCGACTGATGTTTTCCGCGCGCGAGCGCGATGGCCGCATCCAGCGTGGCGCGCGCGACGCCGAGCGAGACCGCGGCAAAACCGAGACTGAACGTCAAGCCGGTGCCGATCCTGTAGAGCGGACCCGGCTCGCGCAGCGCCGGCGTCACGTCGCGGAACGCGGTGAAGCGCTCGGGGATGAACAGGTCGCGCACCTCGTAGGAATCCGTGCCGGTGCCGGCGAGCCCGATCGCCTGCCAGACGTCGTGCAGCACCGCGCTTGCGACCGGAAACAGGATGGTGCGCACCTCCGGCGATCCCTCGGCATTCTTGCGCGGCACTCCGTCGCCATCGACGATGCGCACATGCGCGCCCAGCCAGCTCGCCTGCCGCGAGCCCGAGGCAAAATCCCAGCGCGCGGTGACCCGATAGCCGCCCTCAACGGCGCGCGCTTCATGCGCGATCGCGCCCCAGGCGAGGATGCCGGGCGGTGTGTTGAAGATCTCCTGCGCGGTATCGTGATCGAGCCAGGCCGCGATCATCGCGCAGACGCTGCATTGGCCGAGGCACCAGGCCGTGGACGCATCCGCCTTCGCCACCTCCTCCAGCATCTGCATGAAGCTCTCGATCGGGACTTCCGCGCCGCCGAGGCTTTGCGGCAGCAGCGCGCGATAGAGGCCGTTCTCGATCAGCGCGGAGGTGACCGCCGGCGTCAGCCGCCGCGTCCGCTCGATCTCGTCCGCCTCGCCCGCGATCAGCGGTGCGAGAGCGCGGGTACGCTCGATGAGGCCCACTCCGGGAGTTGCGTTCATTGCTGCGCTTCCTCGCTCCTTCTGCCGTGAGCGGTAGATGCGCGATGGTGATCTATTTGATGCCTGGGATCAAGATTACATCCGGGGCCTGATTTGCAGGCCACCAACTTGCTCCCCCGTCACCCTGAGGTGCAAGCTGAGCGGCGCGAATGCGCCGCTGGGCGAGCCTCGAAGGGCGACGGCCCGGCTGCATCGTGGCCGTTCATCCTTCGAGGCTCGGCCTGCGCTGCGTTCGCATCGCATGCCTCGCGCCTCAGGATGACGGCGCTTAGACCGGCCTAGGTCGGATCATCCAGCCGCCGCTCCATGATGATCGTGCGCTCGTCACCATGATAGCTGTCGCGCACGGCACTGAACCCGAGCTTTGCGTAGAAAGCCTCGGCGGTGACCGACGAAGGAACGGTCAGCGAGGGAATGTTTCTCGCCCGCGCCGTCTGCTCGATCTCCGCCATCAGCAGCTTGCCGATCCCGCGCGCCTGAACGTCGGGAGCGACGAAGACCGTGCGCACCACGCTGCCGTCGAGGCTTGCCGTTCCGACGATGCGGCTGCCGATGCTGGCGACGAAAACGCGGCGCCTTCCGATCAGCTGCCGCACGGCGTCCGGACTGAAGCTGCGCGCGACCCGCGCGATGATCTCGTCGGTATAGTCTTTCGCGTTGGTTTCGCGCAGCGCGCGCAGGATCACGCCGCTGATGTCAGCTGCGTCGTCCTCGCGTGCGGGCCGGATCGTGTAGTTCATGGCCATGAGCTTGTCGCGCAATCGCAGTTAATGCTACCGTTGGTAGCATATTCGTAAGGTACCGTCCAAGAGGCACCGCATGACGAAGCCACCCCGACGCGACGCTCGCCCCGCCCCGGCCGTCACACGCGCCGTGGCGACCGGGCTGACGCTCGAGGACGCATCCATGGGCGACATCGTCGATGCGTTGGCGGGCGGGCACGTCACCGCCACGGCGCTGACTGAGGCCTATCTTGCGCGCATCGCGGCCTATGACCGCAACGGGCTCATGCTCAATTCCGTCCGCACGCTCAATCCCGACGCACGCGCGATCGCGGGCAAGCTCGACGGCGTCAGGCCGTCGGCCAAACGGCCGCTCGCGGGCGTGCCGATCCTGCTGAAGGACAACATCGCCACCGGCGACAAGCAGCCGACCACGGCGGGCTCGCTGGCGCTGGACGGCGCGCGCGCCAAGGGTGACGCCACCATCGTCAAGCTGCTGCGAAACGCCGGCGCCGTGATCCTCGGCAAGGCGAACCTGACGGAGTTCGCCAACATCCTCGCGATCGACATGCCGGGGGGCTATTCCTCGCTCGGCGGCCAGGTGAAGAATCCCTACGTGCCGACGCTGCTGGATGATCGGGGCATCCCGGTCGTCGACCCCGGTGGCTCGAGCTCGGGTTCGGCGGCAGCTGTCGCCGCCGGCCTGTGCGCGGCCTCGATCGGCACCGAGACCTCAGGCTCGCTGCTGCACCCTGCCAGCCGCAATGGCCTCGTCACCGTGAAGCCGACCGTTGGTTTGATCAGCCGCGCCGGCATCGTGCCGATCGCGCACAGCCAGGACACCGCCGGGCCGATGACGCGCACCGTGCGCGATGCAGCGATGCTGCTGAATGTGCTGGCGGCCAAGGATCCCCTCGATCCCGTGACGGAGCGGCAGCAGAGGCCCGCCGATTACACCGCCGACCTCGCACGCGATGCGATGAAGGGCGCGCGCATCGGCGTGCCGAGCGATCCCGCCGATCCCTTGAACGATCCCTACTACGGCAAGCTTCCGCCTGACGCTACGAAGTTAATGGCCGAGACCATCAAGATGCTCGAGGATCTCGGCGCCGTCATCGTGCGGTCCAGCATGCCGGCGCCGGGCTGGATGAGCGGACCGGGCACGATCATGGCCGTGCTCAACCGCAATCCGCTGAGCGGCAACAAGGGCAATGCGGTCGTGCAGCGGATCGTCTTCCTCTACGAGCTGAAGCACGATCTCAACCTCTACCTGAAGGATTGGGCGACCCACACCGACATCAAGACCATCGCGGACATCGTTGCCTTCAACGAGGCTCATGCCGACAAGGCGCTGCGCTTCGGCCACGACCTGTTCCTCGCCGCCAACAGCACCAGGGGCGATTTGAGCGAGCGCGAGTACAAATCGGCGCGCGCGATGGACCTCCTCACCGCCAGGACGCGCGGCATGGACGCCTACATGAACCAGCACAAGCTGGACGCCGTCCTGTTCCCCGGCGCGACCGGCGCGGCGATTGCCGCCAGGGCAGGCTATCCCAGCGTCGCGGTACCGGGCGGTTTCGTCTCGGGAGCCGACGGCAAGGACACGCCCGACTATCCGCTCGGCGTCACCTTCGCTGGCCGCGCCTGGAGTGAGCACAAGCTGCTGCGTCTCGCCTACGCCTATGAACAGGCGTCGAACATGCGCAAGCCGCCGCCCGGTCTGCCGGCGCTTTGAGCTGCAGTGACATCGGGTTTGGCCGAAGGGCCCCTCAGCCGTTCGGCAGCCACCACCAGAAGATCGCAACGACGAGGCACGCCGCGAGGCACACGGCCTGGTGGCCCATTTCCATCCAGTAGGAGACCGGCGCGGTGTCCCTCTGGACCACCTGGCGCGACCAGTCCAGCAGCCAGTCCACGAGATCGGGACTGAAAGCCCTGATTTCCCGCTCCGTATAGCCGTCCCGCAGCATGCGGCCGCAATCGACGCACAGATAGATCGCGACGATGCGAGCAACGACCTCACACAGGAAGAACCGCATGCATGGACCCGTTTCATCGGTGTCGCGCATCGATCGGCGGGATGCACGATGATGCTTTGGTGCGACCTGGTTTGGTGCGGCTGGATTTGCGGTTGGTTCAACCGCCGCGGCGTCCCCCGACGGTGATCGGGTCCGTCGGCGCCGCGCCTGCATTGAACCTCTCCGGCCTCCGGACGCACCAACGGCGCGTAAGTCCCGAAAAGCCGCGACGAAGGAGCGCGCGATGAAGGCCCTGAAAGCATCGATCCGTGTCGCGGTCACCGCGCTCGCCCTGAGCCTGTCGTTCGCCGCGCCGTCCCATGCCGAGGAGGACGAGGCGGGTACGCTCACGCGGCAGATGAAGCAGCTTTACCGGGCCGGGAAGTACACCGAAGCGCTGCCATTGGCCCAGAAATCCCTGGCCCTTCGTGAGAAGGAGTTCGGCCCCGACGATGCGAACGTCGCGATGCCGCTGAATGACCTCGGCACGATCCACTATAATCTCGGGCAATACGCGGTCGCCGAGCCGCTGTACAAGCGCGCGCTGGCGATCCGGGAGCGGACGCTCGGTCCGGATCATGCCGAAGTCGCGATGGTGCTGAACAATCTGGGCGATCTCTACCGCGCGGAAGAGCGTTACGCGGAAGCGGAGCCGCTGCTCAAGCGGTCGATCGCCATTGGCGAGAAAACCAATGATCCGTCGGTGGTGCTGGCGTTGAGTAATCTCGGCGCCGTCTACAGCAATGAAGGGCGGTACGACCAGGCGGTGCCGCTGTTCAAGCGCGGGCTCGCCATCCTCGAGAAAGCGCTCGGCCCCGACGATCCCGAAGCCACCGTGCTGATGAGCAATCTGGCCGATGCCTACATCCACCAGCATCGCTATGCCGATGCCGAGCGGCTGCTCAAGCGGGCGATGGCGGTGACCGAGAAGGCGTTCGGTCCCGATCATCCCGACGTCGCGCAGGCGCAGAACAATCTGGCCGCGCTCTACGCGCGTCAGGGCCGCAACACCGAGGCCGAGCGGTTGTTCAAGCGATCGGCGGCCGCGATGGAGAAGACGCTCGGGCCGAACCACCCGGATCTGGCGGAGGTGCTGGAGAACCTCGCCGGTCTCTACCGGGATCAGGGGCGCTATGCCGATGCCCAACAGGTCCTGAAACGGTCGATGGCCATTCGAGGCAAGACAAGGCCGATCTGACCAGCCATGCGCGACTTGATTTCCGCCATCGCCAAGAATCGTCCGATTCGCTCCATTCTCTCTGGCCTGATCACATTTGCGTTCATGGCGAATGCTTCGCCGGTCGCGGCCAGCGAATGGCGTTACGGCTGCCGGGGCGTGCTGCCGAGCGGCGATGCACCGGTCATCATCTTCAATCGCTCCTCGCTGATCATGTTGCCGAAGGGCTGGGTCGGCGGGCCGCTGCTCGGGGCGGTCAACGATCAGCTTTTGAGCGCGAGCTTCAGCGCAACCGACAACAATTCGGGGCTTGCCGCGACGATGGTGTTCAAGCGTGACGACCATCCCGACGAGAAGCTGACCCTGACCGAGACGTCGTCGAAGACGATCTCCGATGTCAACCGTCCGGCCGGCCATCAACCGCGCTCGGAGCAGATCACCACCTACCGCAAGGTCTATCGGTGGGTCAGCGACGGCATCTATCAGGGTCCGTACGACATCAAGATGGACTGCGTGAATTACGAGCTCTCGGCGCCCCGTCGATAGCGTTGCCTGGGGAGCGCAATGCGCCCCGACAGCCCCCAGCGGGCGGCGAGCAGTCGTGCCGACGACATTTTTCCAACTTTTTTGCGCATTGACGGCCGCACCATGTCGGCACGGACCGGTCTCGATCGTCCTTGGGGAGACACGTCCCGGGACGTGCTGGACACGGACCCGGCACATGTGAAAGTGATTTCGTCAATTCGAGCCATCAGAGCCGCAACTGGAGCAATGCCCATGAGGATCACCGTCGAAACCAGCGTCGCCGCCCCCATCGATCAGGTCTGGCGCGCCTACACGACGCCGGCCGACATCGTGAAGTGGAACGCCGCGTCCGACGATTGGCACACGACCAAGGCGACGGTGGACCTGCGGGAGGGCGGCCTCTTCTCGTCGCGCATGGAGGCCAAGGACGGCAGCATGGGTTTTGACTTCGCCGGCACCTACACGACGATCGTCGAGCACAAGCTGATCGAATATGCGTTCGGCGATCGCAAGGCCGAGGTCGAGTTCGTCCCCGGTCCGAAGGGCGTCACCGTCCGCGTCGTCTTCGATGCTGAATCGACCCACTCGGTCGAGCAGCAGAAGGGCGGCTGGCAGGCGATCCTCGACAATTTTGCACGCTACGTCGCGGCGAAGCAGAAAGCGTCGTAAGGGCCTGCAGGGCGCTACGGTAGCCTCACGGGTTCACCGAACCATCGCACCGTAGCGCGAGCCGCTTCATCGAGGTCAGGCGGCTCCCCGCCGGCCCACGCCACGATGCCGTCCGGGCGCACGAGCAAAGCGCTCAACCCCAGTCGATCCTCAGGCTCGCCTGCAACATGATCGATCCGGCCGATCCAGCGGCGCGCAAGCGCCTGCAGCGATGGCTGGGCGCCGAAGTCCAGCAGCAGCCCTCGTCCTGTCCTGAGCAGCTCGCCCAGCCGCCTTCCATCGGCGAGTGCGAAATCGGGCGCGCTGCGGCCCACCAGAGGATGGGCATCGCCGAGATCGTAGCGGAGCGAGACGCCCCAGACGCGCTCGGCGAAATAGGTCGCGCCGTCGCGCGTGTCGATGAGGTCGCGGATGATCGCCTTTAACGCGCGCGAGCTCCTGCTCGGACGCATGAGGGCGACCTGGGCGCGCGACCAGTCGAGGATCTGTGCTCCCACCGGCTGCCGCTCGGCCGCATAGGTGTCGAGCAGGCCGGCCGAAGCATTGCCGCGAATGGTCGCGGCGAGCTTCCAGCCGAGGTTCATGGCATCGCCAAGGCCGAGGTTCAGGCCCTGGCCGCCCAGCGGCGAATGGATATGGGCGGCATCGCCCGCCAGCAAGACGCGGCGCTTGCGATAGCAGGTGGCCTGATGCGCGCGGTCAGTCCAGGTGGTGGCGAGCTGAAGGGCCGTCACGTTCACATCGAGGCCCGAGATCTTGCGCAGCATCGCCTCGATATGGCCGCGGTCCGGTTCGCTGCGGTGAGCAGCGCCACGGTCGAAATCGACCATGGCGATCGTGCCGGGCGCCGCATAGGTGTACATGCCCGACGCCGTGTAATGGCGGCCCGGCGTGAGCGCGGCCGGGTCGGCCAGCTCGACCAGCGCGGAATAGCCGGTGAATTCCGGATCGGTGCCGGCGAAACCGATACCGGCGGTCTTTCGCACCATGCTGCGTCCGCCGTCGCAGCCGACCAGCCAGCGACCCCGGACCATTCCGCCAGCCGTTGCAACGGTGACGCCATCGTCCGATTGCGCGAGAGCCTCGACGCCGCAGCCGCGCCGGATCTCGACGCCCAACGTCGCCGCGCGCATGGCGAGAACGGCCTCGATGCTCGCCATGTCGGCCGCGATGCTGCCGATCGGACCGGGCAGGCGATACGGCCATTGCGCGCTGTCGATCTGGTCGTGGAAGAACTGGATGCCGGCAAAGTGGCCGCCCGGGCGGCGCTGCTGCTGCATCCAGTGCGCGGCCGCCGGCGTGTCACGGCCGGCGGCGCGGCGTGTGAGATCGTCCAGCAGGTCGCGGCGATCGAGGCTCCCGATGGTCGGCACCGAAAGTCCGCGCAGCCCGAACGGCAGGCCCTTCAGCGGCGAATGCGGATCCTGCGTCTTTTCCAGCACCAGCACTGAGCAGCCCGCAAGCCTGAGCTCGCAGGCCAGGAACAGGCCGACCGGACCTGCGCCGGCAATGATGACGTCATAGGGGATGGTGTCGGGATTTTGCATGAATCGCTCCGTTGTCGATGTTCGACCGGAGCGTTTCCCGAACCCGAGGACCTCACGGACGAACGAGGGATCGCCTGACTGGCGACCGTTGTTCGTCGTGGGGATCTCGGGCGCGAGGCCAAAGACCAGAGCTTTCGTTACCGAAAGGACTTGGGCTTACCAGACCAAGTCTGCCTTTTCCGACATGGCCATTTAGCGTCGGGGCGCGGCTGCGTCAACGGGCGGCCGGCCGCGCTTCGCAGAGCTCATCCCATCTTCCGCGCTATTTCGGCGGCGTGTCGTAAAGCGGTTTGCCCTTGTCGACGATGTGGACGGTCAGCAGCTTGATCGTCTTGTCACCGACGACCTTGTAGGCGCCGTGCGGTACGTCCCTTGCGTTCAAGCCGACAGAGCCTGTTGGGATAGGCACCTGCTTTCCGTCCGGCAGCTCGATCGTGCCGCCTTCGAGGAAGTAATACGATTCGTCGCCATGGTGGATGTGCCGGGTCGACGTCTCTCCGGGCTTTATTTCGCTGGTGCTCGTGATGATTTCCATGTTGGTGCCGGTCAGGTCGCCCCGCTTCAGCTCCTTGCGGAATGGAGAGTCCTGAGCACTTGCGGTCGTCACCAACAACGTAGCCAAAGCGGATGCCACTAAAATCTTCATGGAATGCGTCCTCCCTGAAAATAATTGTCCGTCTCGCCTTACGCTGCCCAGCTTCGCGGAAATCCCTGTAAACGGCAAGGTTGTTGCCGGGAGTTCCTACACCTCGCATCGTCATGGCGAGCTTCCACGTCTTCGTCTACGATCCGATCCAGCAATTCGTCGGAGACACGCGCATGCGAACCATTGGTCTGATCGGAGGCATGAGCTGGGAGAGCACCGCGCTTTATTACAAGCTCATCAACGAGCGCGTGCGCGACCGCATGGGCAAGCTGCATTCGGCGCCGCTGCTGATGTATTCCTACGATTTCCAGGAGATCAAGGAGATGCAGTATGCCGGCCGCTGGCAGGAGGCAGCATCCAGCCTCGCCGAGGTCGCGCGGCGCCTCGAAAGCGCCGGCGCACGGGCGATCGCGCTGTGCACCAACACGATGCACAAGCTGGCGCCCGAGATCACGTCGAAGCTGACCATCCCCTTCATCCACATCGGCGACGCAACGGCAGAGCGCATCCGGTCCAAAGGATACCGGCGCGTCGGGCTGCTCGGTACCAGGTTCACGATGGAGGAGACCTTCTACATCGACCGGCTGCGCGCGCACGACCTCGACGTGCTCGTGCCTCCCGCCGATGAGCGGGCCGACGTGAACCGGATCATCTATGACGAGCTGTGCCTTGGCGTCGTCGCCGATCCTTCACGTCGCCGCTACCAGGATGTGATGGCGGCGCTCGTCGCATCAGGTGCCGAGTGCATCATCCTCGGCTGCACCGAGATCACGATGCTGGTCGGCGCGGACGACACAACGGTCGAGACGTTCGACACGACGGCGATCCACGCGGAGACCGCAGCCGATTTCGCGATCGGGTGAGGATGATCTGACTCGGTGGATCCCGGCGTTGGCACTTGTAGGATGGGTAGAGCGAAGCGAAACCCATCAAACACCATCCGCACGATCGGACCAACTTGACGAAAATTGTGAGATGTCGCGTCGGCGCGATGGGTTTCGCTTCGCTCTACCCATCCTACGAACCTCGCCCTGGGATACAATCGGGCAAATCCATCACCCTTGCTCCGTCGGCTTTTGTCCCGCGCGGATGAACTGGTCGCAAACGTTCAGAACCAGAGCATTATTCGCTATGTAGAAGCTCAATAAATGGCGGACGTTGGACGTCCGCTTTGGGTCGCTTGCAGACATCGGTCACATGTCCGCTCGACCGGTCCGACATTCGTTCGGATTTCGGTGAGCGCGCCGAAGCGCTGTGCGGCCGCCAGTCTCGATCACTCCGTCCCGAGCGCATTATTGCAACGTGGTTCTATTAGCCGCGAAGAGCAACGCAGCCTGAAAGACCGGGCCTGACGCTGTTCTGACCTCGATGGCAACATCTGGCCGATGGTCTTGTCCTGGAGCTTCCTTCGCCAGATCGCGGGCCAATTGCGCCAGGGAATCTAGAGCCTCTGCCTCAGCATCTGCTTGCGAAGGCAATTCCACGCCTTCCTCATCGGGGTAGAAGGCCAATCCGCTCCTGACGTCGAAGAAGTATCGCGGCACCGCATAGCACTCCAAAAACGTGAGCGCCGAGTTTTCCAGAGCCTTGAAGGTATTTTCCCTGCAATCTGCCCAGGGTAGCGGCGATGGTCGCGTCGATGACAGCCTGTCCGTGTGTGTCAGAACTTGACTAGCAGTGTTGAAGTAAGAAACTCAGAGAAGTTGTTCGGAAGTTCTTGCACGCTGGAATCTGCTGCGCAGGTTCCGAGCGACGTCGAGCAGCGCCGGATTACTTCTCATAAACCGTTTAGCCTTCTTGACGGCGGACATCGCGCCGACGGCGAAGCGGCCACGCACGCTGAGCGGGATGAAACTGTCAAAGATCGGCTCCTCGTCCTTGCAGAAGAGCAGCTTGTAATCATACGAGCCGGCACCGAAGTCGAAGGCGCGATAGTTCTGACCCGCAAAATGATCGATAACTTCGCGCATGAGGATCAGGCCAGGGCTAAACCTCGCATTCTGCGACACGGTATAGGTGTTGAACATCATGGAGAAGCGGTGGCCGTCCGAGACACCGGCGAAGACCGCGATCACTTCCTCGTCGCATTCGAGCGCATGGATTTCGATCGCGCGGCCGCCATCGGCCAGCCGAGTTATGCAGGCAGCGCGAATGAATTCCTGCACGCCAGGTTCGGCGAACACGAATGGCTGCTTCCTTTGGGCCATTCGTTGCGCCTTGACCTGGAAAAACCAGTCGAGCAGGCGGGTAATGTCAGCGTCATCAGACGCGATATGATAGCGATAGCCGGCAAGCCGTTGCAACTTTCGCTCCTTGCGCTGCAGCCGGCGACGGAGAGCTTCGCTGATCAGGCTCACCGGTGTGGCGCGGGGCTCGATCGTGCGCACTGGGCAGGGGCAGGTCGAGGGCTCGTGAGGCAGCAGTTTCAGCGGGTTTTGCAGTTCGAACCAGTAGGTCGGCTGCGAGCGCAGCACGAGCGCGTCGGCTTCGTCGCGCGCGGCGAGCATCGCTATCAAGGAGTAGAGATCATGTTCGGTTGCTGCCGCCGCGAAGTCGCGTTCCCACAGGCCCATATTGAGAGTTGAATGGCTCCCGCCCATGAAGCAAGCGCAGCGTATCCCGAGGACCGTCCGTAACACGAGCGGCAGCAGGACCAGCGGCCTGCCGTCGTCATCACTGGCGATCACGAGAAACGGCGAAAGCCCGGCGCGCTCACCGACCTGCCGCTGCCAAGCGGCGAGAAAATCGAACCGTTGGTACGGTGTTGCGGAATGGTTTGGACTCTCGAGACTGCGCCAGACTGTTTCAGCGGCAGCGAGATCGTGGACGACGTCGACGGTAGCGATGCGCCGTGATCGCGAACACGCAATTGGTCGCATCGTCCGGCTTTCGATGGCGGTCGCGATCCTGCGGGGGCCGTCCCACAACTCCACGGCCAGCCCGGAGCTGGCGAAGTGCCTGGCGCGTTCCTTTGCAGCTTCGTCATTTTGCGACGATAGGTGCGCGCGGTTGATGATGTGGCCTTCGTTGTCGAGGATGAATACCCTGTAATTATGGTGCACGGATGCACGCCAATTGCTCATTTGCCACCCAGAAAGTCGGCGTGCATCGCGAGGCAGCCGCTCGCTTATATTGTTGCAAATATTCCTATGCAGTGTGAAAAATTTAGAGCTACCTCGATGGGAAGAAAGCGGTAATTGGACTTCGCTTTGCTCGCCGCTGTGTGTTTATCGGCGCAAGCCGCTAGTTACCCCGAGCCACACCCAGCCAAAGAAGAAGAGCACGAGAGGAGGACCCAAAACCACCGCTGGATAAGCGAAGTTCGGAATCGCAGAAACAGGTGGCTTGGCGGGAGGAAAATCGCACAAAGGTGCCTTCGTCTTGAACGACGCACAGTCACTATCGTACTTGGCCCAGACCGCAGCCGATGCGCGCTCGTAAGCGCGCGCATGGGCATCTCCCTTCCAAACAAGGATGGCCATCGAGCCAGCGACACAGCCCCAAAGCAAAGAAAGAACGATCCAAAGCAGCAGCAAACGCCTGCTCATGCGTCCTTCCTCACGCCGTCGCGCGGCCAAGCCCGAGTGTCTGCCTCCGTTTGGTCGGAAAGCTCAGCGCCACCGCAACGGCGGCAAGCCCGATCGCGAAGGAGCCGACATGCAGCCACGTGTATTGCTGGAAACTGTCGAACACCAGCCCGCCGGCCCAGGGGCCGAGTGCCATGCCGAGGCTCGCGAACGCCGACACCGCGCCAAACACGGTCCCCATGATGCGCGCGCCGAAATATTCGCGGACCAGCACCGCATAGAGCGGCATCACGCCGCCATAGGCGAGACCGAACACAACCGATAGCGCATAGAATTCGCCGAGTTGGGCCACCGCGAGATAAGTCGCGATGCACATCGCCTGCACGAACAGGCCGCCGACCAGCACGGGTTTTGCGCCGATGCGATCGGCGAGTGCGCCGAGCAGCAGGCGTCCGCCGAGGCCTGAGACGCCGGCGACGCTGTAGACCGTCACTGCTGTCAGCGGCGCGATGCCGCATACCATCGCGTAAGACACCATGTGGAAGATCGGGCCTGAATGTGCGGCGCAGCAGGCGAAATGCGCGGCCGCGAGCGCGATGAATTGCGGCGTGCGCAGCGCCTGCGCCGCTGTCAGCTCGACTTCGGGTCCTGCGTCTGTGGTGGCGGCGCCCGCCGTTGCCGGCGCCGGACGCACCAGGAAGCAGGCTGGAATCAGCAGCGCCCAGGCAGCACAGCCGATCACCAGCATCGCGGTGCGCCAGTCATAGGCCGTGATCAGCCAGCTTGCGGTCGGCGCGATTGTCACCGGGGACACGCCCATGCCGGCGGAGACCAGCGCCACCGCAAGGCTGCGATTCCTCTCGATCCACGCGCTCGCAAGCGCCATCATCGGCGCGTAGAAACTGCCGGCGGCAATCCCGATCAGCACGCCGAAGCTGAGTTGGAATTGCCACAAGCTCGTCGCCTGGCTCGCGGTGACGAGACCGAGCCCGAGCAGAACGCTTCCTGCGAGAACCACGATGCGCGTGCCGAACCGGTCCGACAGCGTGCCCCACAGGAACGCGGCCACCCCCATGCAGAGGAAATCCAGCGTCGCCGCTGCCGACACCCCGGCGCGCGACCATCCCATCGCTTCCGAGATCGGCTGCAAGAACACCGCCAGCGACAGCATCGTGCCGAACCCGACACAGGTCATCAGCGCGCCCGCGGCGACAATGACCCAGCCATAGTCGAAGCCCGACGGCTTGCTCATGCGTTTCCTCGCGCTTGGTTTTGTTGGTGGTGCGCGCTGGGATGGTGGCCTATCGGGCGGCGGAGGGCAAGGCTGGCGGCTATACGCGCTTTGCCACCCTGCCGTGAACGCGATCTATCCCGTCGCGATGATCAAGCTCTTCGCCGCATCGTCATTGCCAGGCGCGCTACGCGCGAGCCCGGAATCCATCGCGGAGCATCAATGCGGAGAAGGGCTTGCGGGCTCGCGCCAAGTGGCGTGCCTGGGAATGGCGATGTGCCACACACCGCGAGGATTGCATTATGCCCCTGTTTTGCCCGACGGAGCAAGCTCAATTCTGAAAATCAAAAATCATCAATCCGAACAAGTCTACTGTGCATGGGGTTGTTTTCGACATTTTTGTCGTCCGGTCGGCTTCTCCGCGGCTCCAACAACGAAAATGCCCGGGACAGGCCCGGGCACGAGGTCGGCGAACTGATCTACGACGGTCTCAGCTGTCCACCTTCAGCGCGGCAATGAAGGCTTCCTGCGGGATGTCGACCTTGCCGAACTGCCGCATCTTCTTCTTGCCTTCCTTCTGCTTCTCCAGAAGTTTTCGTTTACGCGTGATGTCGCCGCCGTAGCACTTTGCGGTGACGTCCTTGCGCAGCGCGCGCACCGTCTCGCGGGCGATGACCTTGCCGCCGATCGCCGCCTGGATCGGGATCTGGAACATGTGCGGCGGGATCAGCTCCTTCATCTTCTCGACCATGGCGCGGCCGCGCCCTTCCGCGCGGGTGCGATGCACCAGCATCGAGAGCGCATCGACCGGCTCGGCATTGACGAGGATCTGCATCTTGACGAGGTCGGCCGGCTTGTAGTCGGTGAGATGATAGTCGAACGAGGCGTAGCCCTTGGAGACCGACTTCAGGCGGTCGTAGAAGTCGAACACGACCTCGTTGAGCGGCAGATCGTATTTCACCATGGCGCGGGAGCCGACGTAAGTGAGCTCCTTCTGCGAGCCGCGGCGGTCCTGGCACAGCTTCAGGACGCTGCCGAGATATTCGTCGGGCGTGAGGATCGTCGCCTCGATCCAGGGCTCGTCGATCTCGGCGATCTTGACCACGTCGGGCATGTCGACGGGATTGTGGATCTCGAGCTCGGTCCCGTCGGTGAGCTTCATCTTGTAGATGACGCTCGGCGCGGTCGCGATCAGGTTGAGGTCGAACTCGCGCGACAGCCGCTCCTGGATGATCTCGAGATGCAAGAGCCCGAGGAAGCCGCAGCGGAAGCCGAAGCCGAGGGCGGCCGAGGTTTCCATCTCGAAGGAGAAGCTGGCGTCGTTGAGGCGCAGCTTGCCCATCGCGGCGCGCAGCGTCTCGAAGTCGTCGGCGTCGACCGGGAACAGGCCGCAGAACACCACGGGGATCGCCGGCTTGAAGCCCGGCAGCATGTCGGCGACCGGCTTCCTGTCGTCGGTGATGGTATCGCCGACGCGGGTGTCGGCGACTTCCTTGATCGCAGCGGTGATGAAGCCGATCTCGCCGGGGCCGAGCTCCTCGACCTGCTGCATCTTCGGCGTGAAGAAGCCGACGCGCTCGACGTCGTAGGCGGCGCCCGTGCCCATCATGCGCACGCGGCTACCCTTCTTCATGACGCCGTCGACGACGCGGATCAGCACGACCACGCCGAGATAGACGTCGTACCAGCTGTCGACCAGCAGCGCCTTCAAGGTCGCATCGCGGTCGCCCTTTGGCGGCGGCAGGCGGGTGACGATGGCTTCCAGCACGTCGGGAACGCCGAGGCCGGTCTTGGCCGAGATCATCACCGCATCCGAGGCGTCGATGCCAATGACGTCCTCGATCTGTTGCTTGATCTTCTCCGGCTCGGCCGCGGGCAGGTCGACCTTGTTCAGGACCGGGACGATCTCGTGATTGTTGTCGAGCGCCTGGTAGACGTTGGCGAGCGTCTGCGCCTCGACGCCCTGGCTGGCGTCGACGACCAGCAGGGAACCCTCGCAGGCCGCCAGCGACCGCGAGACTTCGTAGGCGAAGTCGACATGGCCGGGCGTGTCCATCAGGTTGAAGATGTAATCCTTGCCGTCCTTGGCGCGGTACGACAGGCGCACCGTCTGCGCCTTGATGGTGATGCCGCGCTCGCGCTCGATGTCCATGGAATCGAGCACCTGCTCCTTGCCCGCCATTTCGCGGTCGGAGAGGCCGCCGGTCATCTGGATCAGGCGGTCGGCCAGCGTCGATTTGCCATGGTCGATATGGGCGACGATGGAGAAATTGCGGATGTTGGAAATGGGGACGGTCGTCATGGGCGCGGGATACCACTCACATCCCCGTGCGGCAACCATATTGCTGTATTTTCAGGGTCTTTGTTCACGCCAAGCTGATTCCAAGCGGGGCCAAAACGCGCTAGCAAGCGGGCCATGTCGACCACCTCTCTTCCCACGGCCAGAGCGCGGGCGAAGACCCGCTTGAGTTACAACCGCTTCCGGTCCTGGCTGGTCGCCTGCGCGATCCGCCCCGAGGCGCGGCTGTGGCTGGTGATCCAGCTCGCGATCCTGCATGCCGTGCTCTGGACCTTCATCCTGATCAATCTCAAGGCAGCGCAGGACGTTCATATGGACGTCGCAGAAGCCTATGGCTGGGGCCAGCAATTCCTCTGGGGCTACGGCAAGCACCCGCCGCTGTCGGGCTGGGTCGCCGGGCTCTGGTTCAAGGTGTTCCCGGCGGCGGATTGGGCGACCTATGCGCTGGCGATGGCGACCGTCGGCGTCGGCATGGTGATCTGCTGGCTGGTTGCCTTGCGCGTGGTGGATGCGCGGCGCGCGTTCCTGGTCGTGGTGATGGTCGCGCTCTACCCGATCTTCAATTTCAAGGGTTTCAAGTACAACGCGGATTTGCTCCAGCTCGTCACGCTGCCGCTGCTGGTGCTGGCCTATCTCAACGCCTTCGAGAAGCGGACGTGGCAATCCGGCGTCTGGCTCGGCCTTGCCGGCGCGCTGGCGCTGATGACCAAATACTGGGTGCTGACCATGATCGGCGCCATCGGTCTTGCCGCGCTGATCCATCCGGATCGCATGAGGTTCCTGTTGTCGCCAGCGCCATGGGTGGCGATCGCGACGATGGTGGTGGCGATGATCCCGCACATCGTCTGGCTGGCGGAGGCGCATTTCGTGCCGCTGACCTATGCCGGCGACACCTACAGCCTCGAGGATGCTGGCCTCGTGCATCAGCTCGTGGCCGGCTATGCCCTGCATAATTTCGCGCTGCTGGCGCTGCCCGTGGCGCTCGCCGCGCTCGCGATGGCGCTGGTGCCGCCGTGGCTCACGCTGCTCGTGCGTGCGCCCTTGCGCGTCGTCACGCGGGCCTGGGCGCGCGGCGAAAATGCCGGCGTCAATCTTGCGCAGGCGCTGAATGTCTGGATTGTCCAGATCATCGTCGCGGTCGGCCCGCCGCTCGGCGCGCTCGCCTTCAGCATCTACATGAAGACGGACTGGGGCATCTCGCTGTTCTTCCTGGTGCCGCTGGCGCTGGTCGCGATCCCGGCGCTGCGGGTGCAGAGCGCGGTGCTGTTCAACATCGCCGCGATCTGGCTCGTGCTGAGCGTCGCGACGCTGGCGGCTTCGCCCTGGATCGCCGCGCGCGAGATGGCGGCCAATGCCGGCAACGCCGCGATCTATGGCGCGCGCTCGGATCTCGCGCGCGAACTGACCCAGGCCTGGCACACCCGCTTCGGCTCGCGGTGGGCCGTCGTTGCCGGCACCATGGAACAGATCCAGCCGCTGGTGTTCTACAGCGCGGATCACCCGGCGGCGTTGATGCCGCTGGAGGCCTGGGATTCCGGGCTGACCTCGCGCGAGGACGCGAAGAAGTACGGCTTCATCGGCGTGTTCGACCCGACCGACGGCCGCCTGCCCGCGTTCGAGAAATGGGTGTCCGAGGTCGCACCGAACGCCGAACGCATCGTGATGACGACGCGCCGCTTCACCCACGGCAAGGCCGGCCCGTCGATGAGCTGGAACGTCTACATCGCCCCGCCGGCGAAGTGACCACGACGTCGTCGGTCTTGTAGGGTGGGCAAAGGCGCGAAGCGCCGTGCCCACGACCTTTCAACAATCATGAGACGTGATGGGCACGCTTCGCTTTGCCCACCCTACGGCACTGAGCGCGCGGCGAGAGAAGGGCCTAAACCCCTTCCTCGTTGAACTTGCTCTCGACGAGCTCGGTGATCGCGGCAAGCGCAGCTTCCGCTTCCGCTCCGGCCGCCGCGACCGTGATCGTCGTACCCGGGCCTGCAGCGAGCATCATCAGGCCCATGATCGAGGTGCCGCCGACGGTCTCGCCGCCGCGCGTCACCCACACTTGCGCATCGAAGCGCTCGACCGCCTGGACGAACTTCGCCGAAGCCCGCGCATGCAGGCCGCGCTTGTTGATGATCAGAAGCTCTTTGGAAATCGCGCCCGCGGGCACGCCCGTCCCCGCTTGCGGCGCCTCTTCGCTCATTTGCCGGCGAGCACGCGGCTGGCGATGGTGACGTATTTGCGGCCCGCTTCCTGGGCCATTGCGATTGCGTCGGGCAGCGAACGCTCCTCGCGCACCTTGGCGAGCTTCACCAGCATGGGAAGGTTGATTCCCGCGAGCACTTCGACCTTGGGCCGGCTCATGCAGGAAATCGCAAGGTTGGACGGCGTGCCGCCGAACATGTCGGTGAGGATCGCAACGCCGTCGCCGGAATCGACGCGGTTAACCGCTTCGATGATGTCGCTTCGGCAGAGATCGGAATCATCTTCGGCGCCGATCGTGATCGCTTCGATTTGCTTTTGTGGGCCCATGACATGCTCAAGCGCTGCCTTGAATTCGTCGGCAAGGCGCCCGTGGGTCACAAGTACTAGACCAATCATCGGAAAACTCCTCGCGGGCGCTTTTGGTGCACCGCACGAACGCGCCACTTTGACCATCCAGAGCCCCCGCGCAAGAGGGGATGTTGCGTATCTCCCTGAATCTAGACGGATGGATGAGGGGAGCTGCGCCGGTCTACTCGGCCGCGATAGTGGGGTTCATATGGTTACCATTTCCCTTCAAACAATCGCCTCAGGGCTTAGCAGAAGGTTAACTCTTGGTAGTGGTCAAGGCCGCGACAACCAAAGGGAGGGGCGAATAGTCGCGGCCGACGGGGATTCGCGGTATTTCGACACCCAAAATGCTGGTTTTCAGGGATTCTGCCCGAGGCAGCCGTTCGGCGTCCTGAGCGTCCAGATCGACCACGAGACCGACGGTCGCACGCTCCACGAAGTCGCAGCGACGGATTCCGAGGCCCCTGATCTCGATCAGGCCGGCGAGTGTCGGTGCGTGACGGACCTCAATTTCCTTGCCGAGTGTCGCCAGATGGACACGGTCGTCACCGACCAGGACGGCCGGTTCGACCATGCCTGATCGCCCCGCCATGATCAGATCGAAGGCGAGGCGCGATTTGCCGGAGCCCGACGGACCGCGGATCAGCACCGCCAGATTGCCGACCTTGACTGCGGAGGCGTGAATGCTGGGTCCGCCTTCGTTCAAGCTGCCTTGGCTCATAGCGCCGGCAGTCTCACCACGAAGCGCGCGCCGGCAACGGTCGGTGCGCCGTCCTCGTCCACCGGGCCTGCGCGGTTCTCGGCCCAGATCCGTCCGCCATGGGCATCGACGATCTGCTTGGAGATCGACAGGCCGAGGCCGGAGTTCTGGCCAAAGCCCTGATGCGGCCGGTCGGTGTAGAAGCGCTCGAAGATGCGCTCCAGCGCATCGTCGCGGATGCCGGGGCCGTCATCGTCGACCACGATCTCGATCTCTCCGCGCACGCGGCGGCAGGTGAGGCGCACCTTATTGCCGGCTTCCGAGAACGACTGCGCGTTGGAGAGCAGGTTGGAGACCACCTGTCCAAGCCGCGAATCGTGGCCGGTCACGGCAAAGGTGTCGGTCGGACCGCGGCCCTCGAACCGTGTCTCGACCGCGACGTCGTGGCCGAGCTTGGTCTCGTTGGCGACGGAGACGAGCGTCGTCAGCAGACGGCGCAGATCGACCGGGATCGCATCCTGACGCTGGAGCTCGGCATCGAGGCGGCTGGCGTCGGAGATGTCGGAGATCAAGCGGTCGAGCCGCTTGACGTCGTGCTCGATCACCTCCAGCAGGCGGGCGCGGCTGTTCTCGTTGCGCGCCAGCGGCAGCGTCTCGACCGCGGAGCGCAGCGAGGTCAGCGGGTTCTTCAATTCGTGGGCGACGTCGGCGGCGAACATCTCGATCGCCTCCATGCGGCTGTAGAGCGCGCTGGTCATGTCGCGCAGCGCGCCGGAGAGATGGCCGATCTCGTCGCGGCGGCGGGTGAAGTCGGGAATCTCGATGCGGGCCTTGATGCGCCGGCGGACGCGCTCGGCGCTGTCGGCGAGCCGGCGTACGGGCCCGGCGATCGTGCTCGCCAGCAGCAGCGACAGCATGATCATGACGGCGGCGGCGACGCCGCCGACCTTCAGGATGGCAAGGCGCTCCGCGGTCACCATCTGGTCGATTTCGTCGCCCTGGGTCGAGAGCATCAGCGCACCGTGGATGGCGCGCGAGCGCAGCACGGGCACGGCGACCGAGACGATCACCTCGCCGCGCGAATTGACCCGCACCATCGAGCGCTTCTGTCCCTGCAGCGCGTCGCTCACTTCCGCATAGCCATTGCCGTTCTCGCGTCCGAGCTCGCGATATAGCGGCAGGTCGCCGCGGTTCAGCCAGGTGCGGATCGCGACCATGCCGCGCTCGACGAGGCCGGGCTTCTGCGACGGCGGCGGCAGCGGGAAGCTCAGCACGTTGTCGAGGTCACGGCTGTCGAGCAGCAAGGTCCCGTAAGGATCGAAGATCCGCGCGCGGGTCTTGGTCGGCGAGATCAGCGTGCGCAACACCGGCGCCACGCGCTCCGGGTTGATCGGGAAATCGAGCGAATCGTCGGTCCCGCCATAGCTGTCGCCGGTCTTGAGGTCGAGCAGGCGGTCGGGATCGATGGTGATGGCGTTGGTCTGCACGGTCGCGGAGGCCGCGATCGCGCCGGCGATGATCTCGCCCTGCACCAGCAGGCTCTGCGCGCGCGCGTCGATCAGGCCGGCACGGAACTGCGACAGGTACAAGATGCTCGCCACCAGGGCGACCAGGCCGGCGAGGTTGAGCGAGACGATGCGGCGGGTCAGGCTCGAGAAGGACAGTGCGAAGAAGAACTGCCCGGCGCGCTTCAGCCAGTTCAGCGGCCGCCAGCCCTGCGCGGCCGGCTTGTCGTCGGCAACGTGCTCCGGAACGCCGTCGGATCCGATATCCCCGGCGTTCTGGTTCTCGTCAGGCTGCGTTCGGTCAAGCAATGCTTACGCCCGCGTTAGGCATCTCGTGCGAAGGGTCCTCGCATCCTAGAACATGATCCGGAAAAGTGTGCAGCGGTTTTCCGAAAGGATCATCCTCAAACAGCAATCCAAAGCGTCGTCCCGGTCGCGCCTTGGAGCGATCCCGGTCCCGATGAAACGAGAACCGGCGATGCTCTCAATCTTTCGCGAAGGCGCGCTGAGCTTCAGGCTTCCTTGAAACGATAGCCGACGCCGTACAGCGTCTCGATCATCTCGAACTCGTTGTCGACCACCTTGAACTTCTTGCGTAGCCGCTTGATGTGGCTGTCGATGGTGCGGTCGTCGACATAGACCTGGTCGTCATAGGCTGCATCCATCAGCGCGTTGCGGCTCTTCACCACGCCGGGCCGGGTCGCGAGCGCCTGGAGGATCAGGAATTCGGTGACGGTCAGCGTCACCGGCTCGTTCTTCCAGGTGCAGGTGTGCCGTTCGGGGTCCATGCGCAAAAGGCCGCGATCGAGCGCCTTGGCGTCGTTCTCCTTCGGTGCGACGGTCGGGTCCTTCGGCGCCGAGCGGCGCAGCACCGCCTTGACGCGCTCGACCAGGAGGCGCTGCGAGAACGGTTTGCGGATGAAATCGTCGGCGCCCATCTTGAGGCCGAACAGCTCGTCGATCTCCTCGTCCTTGGACGTCAGGAAGATCACCGGCAGGTCGGACTTCTGGCGCAGGCGCCGCAGCGTCTCCATGCCGTCCATGCGCGGCATCTTGATGTCGAGGATGGCAAGATCGGGCTGAGTGGTGCGGAAGCCGTCAAGCGCGGAGGCACCGTCGGTGTAGGTCATGATGCGGTAGCCTTCGGCTTCCAGCGCGATCGAGACGGATGTGAGAATGTTGCGGTCGTCGTCGACCAAAGCGATTGTGGGCATGAGCCTCTGCTTTCTGCTTTCCGTTTGGGTCGTGGCTTGAAACGGCGAGCAATCCAGTGATGCGCCGCATACATGGGTGCCGAAGTGGCGTACGAACCTTGTCACCGAGCAATGCAAGCTGGGCTGAAGTGTGACCAAGTTCCACGAAACACGGCAGATTCGCCGCATCTCGACCCATAACCAGACCCCCGTTTACCCGAAAAAAGACCCACCTTGCAACCACCTGAGCCGAGAAAGCCGATGCAACCGACCCCCGATTTCGCTCCCGAAAAGCTCGCCAAATCGCTGCTGCGGCGGTCGCGGCAGGGCGCTCTCGCAACCTTGATGGCGGGCTCAGGCGATCCCTATTGTTCCCTGGTCAATCTGGCGAGCCATCCGGATGGCTCGCCGATCCTGCTGATCTCGGGTTTAGCCGTGCACACCAGGAATATCCTGGCCGACAACAGGGTCTCCCTGATGCTGGACGAACGTGCCGCTGGCGATCCCCTGGAGGGCGCCCGAATCATGCTGTCGGGCCGGGCCGAAGGGGCCGGGGCGGACAAGGATCTCCTCCAGCGACGGTATCTCAATGCCCATCCGTCCGCGGAAGCTTTTGTTTCATTTAAGGATTTCTCCTTCTTCCGGATCCGTCCGACGGGAACCCATCTGGTTGCGGGCTTCGGCCGGATCGTCGACCTCAAGCCCGAACAGTTCCTCACCGACCTCACTGGCGCCGAGGATCTGCTCGCGGCGGAGGAGGGGGCCGTCGAGCACATGAACGCCGACCATCGCGACGCCATGGGCCTCTATGCAACAAAGCTCCTCGGCGCCCCCGCCGGCGACTGGCGCTGCACCGGCTGCGATCCCGAAGGCCTCGACATGCAGGATGGCCAGACCGCGCTCCGGCTGGATTTTCCGGAGCGCGTGACTGACGGCACGGGCCTGCGCAAGATGCTGGTCCGCCTCGCTGGCGAAGCGCGCACAAAGGTGGACTGAAGCGCAGCCGTTTGAACGCGGCCCCCCATCGCTGCGACCCAAGACCGTAATGGTTCGAAGTCGGCCGCGAGAGGGTTCATGACACGCCGTCGTTTGACGCTGGTTGCGGGTTTGGCACTCGCGACCACGATATCGCTTGCCACTCCCAGTCTTGCCCAGAAAGGCCTTGCCGCGGAAAGCGCGCGGATCAACGCGCTCATCAGTGCCGGCAAGTATTCGGAAGCGCTGCCGCTCGCGCAAGGCATGGCCGCGCGCATGGAGAGTGACAACGGCCGCGAGCTCGCCGCCGCGCTCAACAATCTCGGCCAGGTCTATGCCGGTCAGGGGCGGGATGATCTCGCCGAGCCGCTCTACAAGCGCGCCATCGCGCTGATGGAAAAGGCGCTCGGTCTCGAAACGCCGCTGGTTTCGGCGGAGTTGACCAATCTCGCCGCGCTTTATCAGCGGCAGGGCCGCTTCGCCGAAGCCGAGCCGCTGTTCAAGCGTGCGCTGGCCGTCAGCGGAAAAGGCCTGTCGCGCGAGCATCCCGATGTCGGCCGGGCCCTCAACAATCTCGCCACGCTTTATGTGAAGCAGGAACGGCAGGCTGAGGCCGAGCCGTTGTTCCAGCGCGCCCTCGCGATCTATCAGAAAGTCGGCGGGGCCGAGCATCCCGCGGTCGCCACGGTCCTGAACAACATCGGCCAGGTCGATCGCGATCTCAACCGCGATGCCGAGGCCGAAGCGCCGATCAAGCGCTCGCTCGCAATCCGCGAGAAGGTGCTTGGACCGGATCATCCGGACGTGGCCCGCTCGCTGAACAATCTCGCGGGGCTCTATCAGCACGAGCGGCGCTATGCCGAGGCCGAGCCGCTTTATCGCCGCGCGCTGGCGATCCGCGAGCGTGCGCTCGGACCCGACAATCCCGATGTCGCGACCTCCACCAGCAATCTCGCCGCCTTCCTTCAGGTGTCGGGACGAACAGCCGATGCGCTGCCGCTCGCCGAAAAGACGCTCGCGGCGAACCGCGCGCAGCTGCGCGTGGTGTTGCCGATCCTGTTCGCGGCGCGCCAGCATTCCCTGCTGCCAGACGACAGGGCGCTGGATGAAGCGTTGGCTGCGATCCAGCGCGGCACGCAATCCTCCGCCGCCTCCGCCGTGAACAAGCTTGCGGTCCGGCTCGCCGCCGGCAGCGATCGGCTCGCCGAGCTCGTGCGCAAGGACCAGGACCTCGCGGCCGAGAGCGAAGCGCTCGACAAGGCGATCATCGCCGCGGTGTCGAAGCAATCCGCCCAGCGGGATCTTGTCGCCGAGCAGCGCAGCTGCGCCCGGATCACCGCGATCGCCAAGGAGCGTGCGGGCTTGCAGAACACGCTCGCGGTCGAGTTTCCCGACTATGCCTCGCTGTCCAATCCGCTGCCGCTGACGTTGAAGGACATCCAGCCCTTGCTGTCTGCCGACGAGGCGATGGTGCTCTATTCCGTCGTCGACAAGCAGAGCTATGTCATCGCGATCACGCGTGAGGGCGTCGACTGGAAAGAGATTCCGCTCGGTGCGGACGCGCTGACGCAAAAGGTCACCGCATTCCGCAAGGGGCTCGACGTCGGCAAGGCGCGCGATGGCTCGGGCAAATCGGGACTGTTCGACCTTGCGCTTGCCAACGAGCTCTATGTCGCGTTGCTCGGCCCGGTCGAGGCGCTGACGAAGGACAAGCGCAACCTGCTGGTGGTGCCGTCGGCGGCGCTTACCGCGTTGCCGTTTCACTTGCTGGTCACGGAGAAGCCGCAGGCTGCGATCCCGGACACGCTCGAAGGCTATCGCAGCGCCGCCTGGCTGCTGCGGCGTCAGGCGGTGTCGGTGCTGCCGTCGGTGATCAGCCTGAAATCGCTGCGTGCGTTTGCGCGCCGGGATCAGGGCGTCAAGCCGATGACCGGCTTTGGCGATCCCGTGTTCAACCCGGCGCTGGAAGGTCCGGCCGATCGGCGCGCCGCAAGCGGCAAGGTCGCCGCGCGCAACATTGCGACCATCGCCTATACCGACTTCTGGCGCGGTGCCGGCGTCGATCGCGCGCAGCTTGCAAAAGCGCTGCCGCAGCTGCCCGACACCGCCGACGAGCTGAACGCGGTGGCGAAGGATGTCGGCGCCACCGATGCCGACATCCATCTCGGTCGCGACGCCAGCGAGACGACGCTGAAGCGTGCAGCGCTTGCTCAATACAGCATCATCTACTTCGCCACCCACGGCCTCGTTGCCGGCGACATCAAGGGACTTGGTGAGCCCTCGCTCGCGCTCTCCATTCCCGATCAGCCCACCGAGCTCGACGACGGCTTGTTGACCGCGAGCGAGGTCGCCCAGCTCAAGCTCAATGCGGATTGGGTGGTGCTGTCGGCGTGCAACACGATCGCCGGCGACAAGCCCGGCGCCGAGGCGCTGTCGGGGTTGGCGCGCGCGTTCTTCTACGCCGGCGCCCGCGCGCTGCTGGTCTCGCATTGGGCGGTGGACTCGGAAGCTGCTACCCGCCTGACCACGTCGACTTTCGAGCTGCTCAAAAACGAACCAAAGATCGGGCGTGCCGAAGCCTTGCGCCGCGCGATGTTAACCTACGTTGATGACACTTCGTCACCGCGCAATGCCTACCCCGCGATGTGGGGACCGTTCGCGCTCGTCGGCGAAGGAGAGGTACGATAGGCCGGACTTGAAGTCCGTGCTTGGGTTGTGCATCGCAAAAACCTCAAACAACGCAGAAATGCGTATTTGGTTGCGCGATCATTTGCGATTTTATGATGCGCCTGCTCAGAGCTGACATGCGCGACGTTTGGCGCGGTCCTTGAATAAACCAAATCCTGCGGGATCAGCTTGGCAACGCCAGCGTTCATCAGTATTAGGTCGCCCAGCCGAGGCCGGATGGTCTATTATTAACGGTGACCGCGATGGTGCCAAAGCTTGGCCGCGCTGAGTGTCGCGGGTTCTAGGAGGATTTTTTCGTGCAAGAGACGGGCGTGCGCAACGGTGCCTTTGGTGCCGACAAATTCGGCTTAAAAAATCTCAAGCAGGTTCACTGGAACCTCGGTGCGCCGCAACTCTATCAATACTCGCTCTCCGCGGGCGAGGCGGTGCTCTCCGCCGACGGCGCGCTCTGCGCCGACACCGGCGAGTTCACCGGCCGCAGCCCGAAGGACAAGTTCACGGTGCGTGACGCCACCACCGACAAGAAGATGTGGTGGGCCGGCAACCAGTCGATCACCGCAGAGCAGTTCGAGACGCTCTACCAGGACTTCCTCAAGCACGCCGAAGGCAAGAGCCTGTTCGCGCAGGATCTCTACGGCGGCGCCGATCCGGCCTACCGGATCAAGACGCGCGTCTTCACCGAGCTCGCCTGGCACTCGCTGTTCATCCGCACGCTCTTGATCCGCCCCGAGGCGGTCGAGCTGTCGAGCTTCACGCCGGAGCTCACCATCATCGACATGCCGAGCTTCCGCGCCGATCCCAAACGGCACGGCTGCAAGTCGGAGAACGTCGTCGCGATCGATTTCGCCCGCAAGATCGTCCTGATCGGCGGGTCTTATTATGCCGGCGAGATGAAGAAGTCGGTCTTCACCACGCTGAACTACTATCTGCCCGAGCGCGGCGTGATGCCGATGCACTGTTCGGCCAATGTCGGCGCGAACGGCGACACCGCGATCTTCTTCGGCCTGTCCGGCACCGGCAAGACCACGCTGTCGGCCGATCCGAACCGCACGCTGATCGGCGACGATGAGCACGGCTGGGGCCCGAACGGCGTCTTCAATTTCGAAGGCGGCTGCTACGCCAAGTGCATCAAGCTCTCGCAGGAAGCCGAGCCCGAGATCTACGCGGCCTCGACCCGCTTCGGCGCAGTGCTCGAGAATTGCGTGCTCGACGAAGACACCCGCGTGGTCGATTTTGACGACGGCTCCAAGACCGAGAACACGCGCTCGGCGTATCCGCTGGACTTCATCCCGAACGCCTCGCGCACCGGCCGTGCGCCGCAGCCGAAGAACGTCGTGATGCTCGCCGCCGACGCCTTCGGCGTGATGCCGCCGATCGCAAAGCTGTCGCCGGCGCAGGCGATGTATCACTTCCTCTCCGGCTACACCGCCAAGGTCGCCGGCACCGAGCGCGGTCTCGGCAATGAGCCGCAGCCGGAATTCTCGACCTGCTTCGGCTCGCCCTTCCTGCCGCTCGACCCCAGCGTTTACGGCAACATGCTGCGCGACCTCATCGCCCAGCACAATGTCGATTGCTGGCTGGTCAACACGGGGTGGACCGGCGGCAAGTACGGCACCGGCTCGCGCATGCCGATCAAGGTGACCCGCGCCCTGCTCACCGCCGCGCTCGACGGCTCCTTGCGCAACGTCGAATTCCGCACCGACAAGTATTTCGGCTTCGCGGTCCCGACCGCGCTGCCGGGCGTGCCGGCCGAGATCCTCAACCCGGTCAACACCTGGAAGGACAAGGACGAGTTCGACAAGACCGCCCGCGCGCTGGTCGGCATGTTCCAGAAGAACTTTGCCAAGTTCGAGGCCCAGGTCGACGCCGAAGTGCGCGCCGCGGCGCCCGACGTGAAACTCGCGGCGGAGTAATCGCTCCGTCTTCAATGCAAAAGGGCGGCCGCAAGGCCGCCCTTTTTGTTTTGCGGACCTTCGCCTCTCCCCGCGCGCGGGGAGAGGCCGACGCGCGTAGCGCGGCGGGTGAGGGGGACTTTCCGCGAGTCCGTCTTTTATTGTATTCGCGGAAGCAGCCCCTCACCCCAACCCTCTGCCCCGTAAGAACGGGGAGAGGGGAAGAGCAGCTACGCCTTGAAATACGCGATCTGCGTCGTGGTCGCGAGCAGCCGGCCGTTCGGCGACCAGAGCTCGGCGTTCTGGTCGGCGTAGCTCTTGTGCATGATCTTCGAGTCCACCGTCGCGAGCACGCGGGTGATGTTCTCTGCGGCGAGCTCCTCGCTGTCGGTGTGGAAATAGGTCGTCAGCGACACCGTGCCGAACGGCACCAGCTCGCGCCGGGCGTGGAAGATGCGGCCGAAGAAGGCGTCCGACATCGACATCAGCGAGGGCATGTCGAGCCTGCGCGGCTCGCGGTCGCTGATCCAGAGCTTTGAATAGGTGCTGGCGAATTCCGCCTGCGGCGGGCCGATGCGCATCTCGCCCTCGACGAAGCGGAATTCATACTGGTTGGCCCAGGACGCCTGGATCTTCGGGAACGGCAGAGTCTGCTCGAACGGCTTTGTCTCGGGATATTGCGCCACCCTGTGCTCCCAGGATGGCCGGCGCTCGGCGAACACGGCGGTGGCGAGCGTTGCGACCTCGCCGCCGCCCTGCGACAGTTCGACGCTCCAGTGCTGGCTCGAGCGGTTGGCTTTCACCAGACGGATGTCGAGATCGAACGGGCCCTTGGCGATCGGCGCGCAGTAATTGACGGTCAGCGCCAGCGGATCGCCGGCGGCTTGCGGATGCTCGATCAGCGCGCGCAGGATGGTCGCGGCCGTGGCGCCGCCGAACGGGCCGACAAAGGCCCAGTAATCGTCGCTGGTATGCCCCTGCCAACTCGAGTCACCCGCCGTGATGCGGGTGGCGTCGTCGAAGGGGTGCGGGAGCTTGGCGTGCATGTTCGTTTCCGTCTCGAGATTCCGGGTTCGGCTCTGCGAGCCGCCTCGGAATGACGGTCGTCATATCACAGCTATCGCCTGTCTGTGCAATTACCTGTCGCGTAACGCCGATTTCACGCCGCGGAAAAATCAGGCCGTGGCGCCGCGCTGGTCCTCTGCGTCTTGGAACGGCGGCGTGATCGGATTGACCGGCACGTTCCAGATCTCCTGCGCATACTCGCGGATGGTGCGGTCCGAGGAGAACCACGCCATGCGCGCGACGTTGAGGATGGAGGCGCGCGTCCAGGCCGGCGAGACCAGCCAGCGCGCATCGACCGCGCGCTGGGTCTCGTAATAGGAATCGAAATCGGCGCTGACCATGTAATGGTCGAGATAGCGCAGCGCGTGTGCGATCGATTCGAAGCGGCCGGGATCGCCAGGCGAGAACTCGCCGGTGCCGATCGCGTTGATGGCGCGCTGCAGCTTCGGCGACCTGCGGATCACGTCGGAGGCATCCAGCCCCTGCTTGCGGCGGATCATCACATCGCCGGCCTCCATGCCGAAGATCGCGATGTTCTCGCTGCCGACCTGGTCGCGGATCTCGATATTGGCGCCGTCGAGCGTGCCGATGGTGATGGCACCGTTCAGCGCCAGCTTCATGTTGCCGGTGCCGGAGGCTTCCATGCCGGCAGTCGAGATCTGCTCGGAGAGGTCGGCCGCTGGAATGATGACTTCCGCGAGGCTGACATTGTAGTCGGGCAGGAAGACGACCTTCAGCTTGCCGCCGATGGCGGGATCGTTGTTGACGACCTCGGCGACGTCGTTGATCAGCTTGATGATCAGCTTGGCGTAGCGGTAGCTCGCCGCCGCCTTGCCGGCGAAGATCTTCACCCGCGGCACCCAATTGCCGTTGGGATCGTCCTTGATCGACTGATACAGCGCGACCGTCTCGATGACGTTGAGCAGCTGACGCTTGTATTCGTGGATGCGCTTGATCTGCACGTCGAACAGCGCGCTCGGGTCGACCTTGATGCCGAGCCGCTCGCCGATCAGGCGACCCAGCGCGGCCTTGTTGTGCAGCTTGACGCTGCGGAATTTCTTCTGGAATTCGACGTCGCTGGCGCGCGCCTCGATCAGCGAGAGCTGGGTCGGATCGTCGAGCACGGCCTCGCCGCAGGTCTCGCGCAACAGGTCGGTGAGCTTGGGGTTCGCCAGCATCAGCCAGCGGCGGAAGGTGATGCCGTTGGTCTTGTTGGTGATGCGGCCGGGATAGAGATGGTTGAGGTCGTGGAACACGGTCTCGCGCATCAGGTCGGAATGCATCGCCGAGACGCCGTTGATGCGGTGCGAGCCGACGAAGGCGAGCTGGCCCATGCGCACGCGGCGGCCGCTCTTCTCGTCGATCAGCGAGACCGAGGCGCGGAAGTCGATGTCGCCGGGCGCGCGCGCTTCGGCGAGCGCGAGGTGCTGCACGTTGATGCGGTAGATGATCTCGAGATGCCGCGGCAACAGCCGCTCGAACAGCTCGACCGGCCAGGTCTCAAGCGCCTCGGGCAGCAGCGTGTGGTTGGTGTAGGAGAGTGTGGCGACCGTGATCTTCCAGGCTTCGTCCCAGCGGAAATTGTGCAGGTCGACGAGGATCCGCATCAGCTCGGTGACGGCAAGGCTCGGATGGGTGTCGTTGAGCTGCACCGCGACCTTCGACGACAGGCTGCGCAGCTGGCCGTCGGACGCAAGATGCCGCTTCACCAGATCCTGCAGCGAAGCCGAGACGAAGAAATATTCCTGGCGCAGCCGCAGCTCGCGGCCCGCCGGGCTCTCGTCGTTGGGATAGAGGAATTTGCAGATCGCCTCCGCTCGCGCCTGCTCGGCGCTGGCGCTGACGTAATCGCCCTTGTTGAAGGCATCGAGCTTGAGCGGATCGGGCGAGCGCGCCGACCACAGCCGCAGCGCATTGACGTGCTGACCGCGCCAGCCGACGATCGGTGTGTCATAGGCGATCGCCTGCACGGTCTCGGCCGGATGCCAGATCGCGCGGTCGCGGCCCTTGTCGTCGACATGCTCGACGCCGCCGCCGAAATTGACGTCGTAGATCACCTCGGGCCGCTGCAATTCCCAGGGGTTGCCGAAGCTCAGCCATTCGTCGGGATATTCCTGCTGCCAGCCCTGATTGATGATCTGGCGGAACAGGCCGTAATCGTAGCGGATGCCGTAGCCGATCGCGGGGATCGACAGCGTCGCCATGCTCTCCATGAAGCAGGCGGCAAGCCGCCCGAGGCCGCCATTGCCGAGCGCCGCGTCCGGCTCGCACTTGCGCAAGTCCGGCAGCGACACGCCGAGATCGCCGAGCGCGACCTCGAAGATCTTCAAGAGGCCCATATTGTTGAGCGCGTCGGTGAAGAGGCGGCCGATCAGGAATTCGAGCGAGAGATAATAGACGCGCTTGCGTCCGGCATCGTAGCTGCGCTTCTCGGCGGTGAGCCAGCGATGCACGATGCGGTCGCGCAGCGCCAGCGCCGCGGCCTGGTACCAGTCGTGCTTCGTCGCCATGCCGGCGTCCTTGCCGATGGCAAGGCGCAGCTTCGCCAGGATCGCGCCCTTGATCTCGGCCAGCGCGAGTTCGTCGATGGGCTGCCCGGGCGCGGGAAAACTGGGCTGGAACGATTGATCTTGCAAGGCCGTCACTTCCTGGTCGAAAAACTGCTACTCACCCTACGCGTCTTGCCGCTGCGCCGGAACCATCGCCGGCGCGCGCATGCACTGCGCTGGCGTAAAATTATGCAAGGAATGGGCCGGTTTGGGAACCCGGGCATGCACGGAGAAACCTGGATTCCGTGCTAGATTGCGGTCGGATTCAGCCATCAGTGTGGAGAGAGACGCCCATGATGCGACTGCTGATCGAAATCGCCGCTGCGGCCCTGCTCGTGGTCTGCATCACCGCCTCCAGCGCCGCGTTCGCCGCCGGCAAGCCCGGCCGCAGCGCCGATGGTCTCAGCTGCAGCTTTACTGTCCCGCAAAATGCCTCGCCCCAAGCCCGCTGCGCCGTCATCAAGCGTCAATGCGGCGGCAAGTTCTACGCCAATGCGTGCGGCGACAGGCTGGTGTCGGCGGCGAATTGAGGTCGGGCCGCTCGCGCGCTCATGCGGCCTTCGCCTGCACCGTATCGCAGAACTCGGCGAGACGATCCGCAAGCCGCAGAGTTGCCGGGCTCGCATCGGGCGCGGCCATCAGCGCGACCTCGGTCCTGTTGATCGGAGCAAAACCGTCCTTCGCGGTCAGCACGCGGTGATCGGACTGGATTGACATCTCGGACAAGATGCTGAGGCCCATGCCGGCGGCCACGGCGGCCTGGATGCCGGCGAGGCTCGATGACGAATAGGCCATGTGCCAGGGGCGACCGGCGCTTTCCAGTGCGTGGATGGCGCCGGCGCGATAGAGACAGCCGAGCGGGAAGCCGATCAGCGGCACCGACGACACATTGACGTCGACCGGATGGCTCTTGCTGGTGACCCAGTGCACCCGCTCCGGCCACACCGCGATCGCGCCCTTCTCGCCGGCGCCGCGCTTGAACAGCGCGAGGTCGAGTTCGCCGCGTTCGAGATCGCGCGACAGGTTCTTGCTCTGGTCGGCGCGCACGTCGAGGCGTAGCCCCGGATGCGAGCGCGAGAACGCGCCGAGCAGCTTTGCCAGCCGATACGCCGCGAAATCCTCGGGGATGCCCAGCCGGATCGCGCCTTCGCCGCCAGGCTCGCGCAGCATGTCGCGCGCCTCTTCCGCGAGCGAGAGCAGGCGCCGCGCGTAGGACAATAGCCGCTCGCCGGCTTCGGTCGGACGCACGTCCTTGCCGTCGCGGTGCAGCAGCACCTGGCCGACATCCTCCTCCAGCCGCTTGATCTGCTGGCTGACGGTCGACTGTGTGCGGTGAACGCGCTCGCCGGCGCGGGTGAAGCCGCCGGCCTCGACCACCGAGACGAAGCTGCGCAGGAGCTCCAGATCGAGCATGGCGGCCTCCATTTAAAAAACCACTGGTCGGCAGTTAATCATTTAATTTCCAAATGGCAAGCCGTCTCCCTATGTCGAAGGCTCAGGAGAAATGTCATGTCGCTTGCCCCTTCGATGTCCGTCCCCCGCAGCCGCTTCAATGCGCTGCCGCTCTATATCGGCCTGTTCTGCCTGCTCTGGAGCTACGCCTTCGTCGCCGGCAAGATCGGCGTCACCCATTGCCCACCGCTGATCCTGCTCGCGGCGCGCTTCTCGCTCGCCGGCATTTTGATCCTCGGCGCCACGATGGTCCGCGGCGACTGGTCGCTGTCATGGCGCGATGCGGTGATCTTCACTGTCCTCGGCATCGCCAACAATGCGCTCTATCTCGGGCTCGGCTACACCGGCCTGCAATCGGTCTCCGCCGGCCTCGGCGGCCTGATCGTCTCGGCCAATCCGGTGTTCACCGCGGCGCTCGCCGCGCTGCTGCTCGGCGAGGGCATGAGCTGGCGCAAGGCGGGCGGCCTGTCGCTCGGCATCATCGGCGTCACCCTGATCGTCTGGCATCGCCTGTCGGTCGGCACCGATAGTCTCCACGGCATCGTCTTCACGCTGGCCTCGCTTGCCTCCATCGTCGCCGGCACCATCCTGTTCAAGCTGCTGGCGCCGAAGGGCTCGTTGTGGATCGGCAACGGCGTGCAGAACCTCGCGGCCGGCATCGTGCTGACGCCGATCGCGCTCACCTTTGCCGACGTCCACGCGATTGATTTCACGCCGAGCCTGATCGGCGCCTTCGCGTTCCTGGTGCTCGGCGGCTCGATCCTCGCCTACTGGCTCTGGTTTCATCTCCTGAAAGTGTGTGGCGCGACCGCCGCCAGCGCCTATCATTTCCTGATGCCGCCGCTCGGCATGCTGTTCGCCTACATCGTGCTCGGCGAGCACATCGAGATGCGCGACCTCCTGGGGATCATTCCAGTGGCGCTCGGCATTTACCTGGTGACGCGGCCGGCAAAGGCCGTCGCGTAAGAGGAGTTCCTCATGCCCATTTCCATCACCCTGATCGGCGGCCCCACTGCGCTGATCGAGATCGACGGTTTTCGCCTGCTCACCGACCCCACCTTTGATGCGCCTGGCGCCTATCAGCTGCCGCATGTGAAGCTGGAGAAGACCATCGGTCCCGCAATGAAGCCCGATGCGATCGGTCCGATCGATGCCGTGCTGCTCAGCCACGATCAGCATTCGGACAATCTCGACAATTCCGGCCGCGACTTTCTCCTCAAAGCGCCGCGCGCATTGACGACCGAAGCCGGCGCAAAACGCCTCGGCGGCCATGTCGAGGGCCTCGCGCCCTGGGCCACCGCGCATCTGAAGGACGATGACGGCAACAGGCTGACGATCACCGCGACGCCGGCGCGTCACGGGCCGGCCGGCATCGAGCCGCTGTCGGGCGACGTCATCGGCTTCGTGGTGCAGTCGAGCCGCAAGGACACGCATTCCATCTATATCAGCGGCGACACCACCTGGTTCGACGGCGTCGCCGAGGTCGCGCGCCGCTTCAAATGTCGGGTGGTGCTGCCGTTCGCGGGGGCGGCGCAAACGCGCGGGCCGTTCCATCTCACCATGGACACCAACGACACCATCGAGACCGCGCGCGCCTTTCCTGACGCGATGATCGTGCCGCTGCATACCGAGGGCTGGGCGCATTTCCGCCAGAACAGCGAGGACCTGCGCAAGACGTTTGACGTGCTCGGCTTCGGAACTCGGCTCCGCCTGCTGGAGCCGGGCGTGCCGACGGTGATCGAGGCGCCGTGAAGTAAGCCATCGTGAATGCTTCCTCGTCCTCGTCATGGCCGGGCTTGACCCGGCCATCCACGTCTTTGTCGCCGCATTAAGAACGTGGATGCCCGGGACAAGCCCGGGCATGACGGCAAGCGCGTGGCTCGCGCGGCGCTCTCAATCCTTCCTGAACACGATCGACGCCATCCATCCCGTCATCAGCGCCATCGCTGCGGTGACGAGGCCGTAGATCAGCCCGTGCTGCCGGGCGCTGGTCGCGACGAACTGCTCGAAGCCGACCTTGACGATCTCGAACGCGGTCTCGGTCTTGGTGACCAGCGCGCCGTTCGCGAACAGCTTGATCTCGACCTCGTAGGTGCCGATCGGCACTTCCGCCGGCAGCGGAATGCCGGTGCGGAACAGCGTCGGCGTGAGGAACGTCACCGCGCTCGCATCCTCGCGGTAGAGTCCACGCTCGGTCCGCAGGCGGATGAAGGCCGAACGGAACGCATCGTCCGGCACCACGTCGGCGTAATCGCCGCTGACACGCTGCGTCAGCAGCACGTTGTTGAGCCCGATCTGCTGGCGCCGCGCGATCTCGGGCGAGGTGATGAGGTTGAAGGGACGGTTGGCGAACAGCGCCAGATAGCTCGGCACCTCCAGGAATTGCCGGTAGTCGGTGTTGATCCAGATGCCGAATCTGCGCTCCTTGCGTCGCGTCACCATATCGGCGCGCGGGCCCATCACGGTGACGACGAGATCGTAAGCGGTGCGATCAGTGGGCGTCGTGGCGTCCCGCTCGACCGAGCCGAACAGCACCAGCTCCTCGCCGGAATAGTTCGGCGTCACGGTGACGCGGTGGTTGGAGACCGACACGATCAGTCGCTCGGCGCGCGCGGCGCCGCCAAACAAGAGGACGAGAAGGATTACGAGAACCGCGCGCGTCATCCGGTCACCCCGAGCTCGCGGATGGTGAAGAGATCCGCAGGTTGGATCACCAGCTCGATCGCGAAGCGCACGCCGACCGACAGGATCAGGAGGCCGAGCAGCAGCCGCAGCTGCTCGCCGCGGATCTTCTGGCCGGCACGGGCGCCGAACTGCGCGCCGGTGACGCCGCCGACCATCAGGATCAGCGCCAGCACGGCGTCAACGAGATGATTGGTCACCGCATGCAGCATGGTGGCGAACAGCATGGTGACGAGGGTGAGGATCATCGAGGTCCCGATCACCGTCGAGGTCGGCACGCGCAACAGGTAGATCATGATCGGCACCAGGATGAAGCCGCCGCCGATGCCCATGACGGCGCCGATGAAGCCGATCACGATGCCGACGGTCACCACGGGGATCACGGAGAGATAGATCTTCGAGCGCTTGAACCGCATCTTCAGCGGCAGGCCGTGGATCCAGTTATGCGTGCGCCGCGGCGGCACCGCGCCGTGCCGGGTCCGCATTAGGGCGCGCAGGCCCTCGGAGAACATCAGGCTGCCGACCGTGGTGAGCAGCACGACGTAGGAGAGCGCGATCATCAGATCGAGCTGGCCGAGCGCACGCAGCTGCGTGAAGGTCCACACCCCGAGCGCCGTCCCGGTGACGCCGCCGCACAACAATACGCTCGCCAGCGCCGGATCGATCGCGCGCCGCCGCCAATAGGAGATCGCGCCGGAGAAGGACGAGGCCGCGATGTGGCTCGCGACCGAAGCGACGGCCACCGCCGGCGTGATGCCGATGAAGATCAAGAGCGGCGTCATGAGAAAACCGCCGCCGATCCCGAACATGCCGGAGACGAAGCCGACCGCCGCGCCCATCGCCAACACCAGGAAGACGTTGACGGGCAGATCGGCGATCGGGAGATAGAGCTGCATCGAAGGACCACGCTCCGGCGAGACGGATCGAGTGCGCGGAAATGCTCGCGGGAAGGTCGGAACGATTGCCGCGTCTCTCAATAGCGGAATTCGGCGCCGGGCGGGACCGGGAATTTGGGGCGTGGTGAATGGGTGAAGCGAGAGCGAAGAGATTGGGTTCAATAGCTGTCAGGACAAAGGCGCGCTTCCTCCCCCGCTTGCGGGGGAGGGTTGGGGAGAGGGTGTCTCCGCAGTGAGACTCCCCCAGAGGAGAAAGCCCTCACCCGGCGCTACGCGCCGACCTCTCCCGCAAGCGGGAGAGGTGCACCGAGCACGCGGCTCGATTGTCGACTTAAAACGATGCGCCTTTAATGCGCCGCCGAGACCGAACGCCTCGTCGCAACCTGCTTCGGCGCGGGCTTGGCGCTCGCCTGGGGCGCGCTGTCCCAGCCGCCGTTCGGGGCGGGAACGTTGACGGCGTCGTCGGGTTGCGGCTCGGCGCTGAAAGTCTGGATCGCGAGCTTGGCGGCGGCGAGCGATTGCGGGTCGAGGCGCTTGGCCACATCGTCGCGCTTGCCGGCTGCGTCCGCATCGCCTTGGGCGGCCGCGAGGCTGAACCATTTGTAGGACTCGGCGAGGTTCTGCTCGACGCCGATGCCGCGGGCATAGAGGATGCCGAGGTTGAACTGGCTGTCGGCGACGCCGCGATCGGCCGCCTTGCGGAACCACTGCGCCGCGCTCTTGTAATTGGCGCCGCGTCCGCCGCCATCGGCATCGAGCACCGCGAGATTGTGCATGGCCTTGGCGTTGCCGCGCTCGGCGGCCTGGGTGTAGTAGCGGCGGGCGATGTCGGCGTCCTTCTTCACGCCGAGGCCCTTCTCATAGAGCGTGCCGAGGCGGAAGGTCGCGGGCACCACGCCGGCCTGCGCCGCGCGGTCGTACCATTTGGCGGCTTCGTCGTAATTCGTGGCGACGCCCTTGCCTTCCGCAAAGCGCAGGCCGATCTCGTAGGCCGCGGTCGCATCGCCCTTCATCGCGGCGGTGCGCAAGCCAGGGCCGCCGATGGCGTCAGGCAGTTTTTCGCTCGGCGGCACCTGGATCGTTCCGAGCCTGCCGCGGCTCGTGCCCGACAGCGCGCCAGTCACATCGCTCGACGCCGCGGGCGGAGGCGGCACGGTGGGCGCCGGCGGGATTTCGACCGAAGCCGTGCCGCTGGAATTATTCATGGGAGCCGGCGCGGCATTGTTCTGCGACTGCCGGCCGATCGGCGTCGGCGAGGTCATCGACGGCGTGATCTGCTCGGGCGCGGCGGGCTTGGTCTCGACCGGCGGCGGTGCCGGCTGCGGCGCGGGCGCGGGCGACGAATTCTCCATCGCCTGCGGCGCCGGCGCCGGGCCGCCGCCCTCGAGCAGGTTCATCGCCATCTTGAAGGTGCCGAGCACGATCACGACCACGCTCGCGCCGACCAGCAGCGAGCGGATCTTGGAGGTGATGGTCGAGCCGCCTTCCTGGCTCTGGCCCTTGTCCTTTGCACGGGACGCGAGCGCGGCCTTGACGCCGCGGGCGGGCTTCTCGGGCGGTTGCGCCGCTGCGGCCTGGGCAGCGCGGCGCGCCGCCGCGATGAAGCTCGACGACGACACCGGCTCTTTCGGCGCGGCGGGGATTTCGCTGATCGCGCTTTCGGAGGCGGCGATGCGCTCCGAGGGCGTGGCGGCACGGCCGCCCGGCCGGGTGCCCGGCTCGAGCGGATGATCCGGCGGCAATTCCGGTGCGATCGCGGCGCGCGCCGGCGCCGTGTGCGGCTCCAGGATCTCGCTGATTGCGCGCGGCGGAACGGGTGGGGCAGCCGGCACCGGCGGCGGCGCGGCCGGAGCAGCGGCGTGGAATTCGCGCGGCGCGGCGACGAAGGCGGAGTGCGGCGGGTGCTGCGCGGCGGCGGGATTCGGCAGCTCGGGCTTGGGATCGTATTTCGGCTGCTGCTGCGCTTGTTGCCACGGCTCGCGCACCATCGGCGCGGGCTCCATGGGCGCGGTCATCGGCATCGCCATCGACGCCATGGGCATCGACGACATGGGCATCGGCTGCGGCGCAGGGGCTGGCGGTGCCGAGCGCACCGCGCGCAGATCGCCCTCGATCATCGAGAGGCGATCGACGACGTGGCCGAGCGCGCTATGGACGGCTTCAAGCGAGTCCTGCGTGCTGCGGTTGGTCTCGGCCTGGCTGAAGCGGATGTCGGAGAGTTCGCGCTTGACGAGATCGACCACGCCGGAATCGGCCGGCGGCGCCGAATTGCGGCTCTCGGCCAGCGCGGAATAGGTCGCCTGCTGCCGCTCGAGGTGGCGCAGGATATCGTGCAGTCCGTCCTCGACGCGGCTTAAGTTTCCGTTGCGCGGATCGGCGGCGGCCTCGATCCGCTCCAGCAGGTACGAGACCCGCTGCTCGAGATGGGCGAAAGTCGATGCGGAATCGTTGCCGACCTGCATGCGGTCGAAGCGGTCCGACAATGCGCGGATCGCGGCTTCCAGATGCTCGGTGCTTTCGGACGGCTGCGGCCGCTCGCGCGTTTCCAGCGCGGCGGTGAGGGCGGCGATGCGCTGCTCGAGCACCGCGAAGCTGTCGCTGTGGCCGGACGCGCGGGTGATCTGGTCGACCTTGGACGACAGCAGCTGCACGTCTTCGGACAGCCGTGCCAGCGCCTCGTTGGAGGCGACGTTGGAGACGATGGCGCGCAGCGCCGAGATCGCGTCCTCTAGTTGGCGCACCGTCGAGGGATCATCATTGGCGCGCAGGATCAGATCGAGCTTGGCGCCGAGATTGCGGATCGCCTCGTCATAGCCGGTGAGCTGCTCGGCCGGCGTCAGCGTGCGCAGCACCTGCTTGATGTCGGACAGCGCGCGCTCGATGCCCGACAGCACCTGGCCGTCGGTGCCGTTGGAGCGGGTCTCGTCGATGCGACGGTGCAGCGAGCGAATCTCGTTCTCGATCGATTCGATCGCGCGCCGCGGCATCGCCTCGGTGATGGCCTGACGGATCTCGGCGAGCTCGCCGCGGAAGGCGGAGATGGCCTGCTCGGTATTGTCGGGGCGCTGCAGCGATTCGATTTGGCTCGTGATCTTGAGCAGATGGCGCTCGAGCGCCGAGAAATCAGGCCCCGGCTGCTGCTGCGGCGGCGCATAGGCGGGCGGGGGCGGCGCCATGGCCGGCGCGTAAGGTGCTGCGGGTGCAATCGAGGGCGCGGCGCGCGGCGGCATTTGCCTCGGCGTAAAGCTGTCGAGCTCGCTCTGGCGTGCGGTGATCTCGGCGACCGCGACGTCGAACGAGGCAGGGCTCAGGGGTGGTGAGCTGCGATAGACCTGTGTTGCCGCACGCTCGACCGCATCGGCCTGGCGCTGGCGCATTTCGACCGGTGACGGCGCGGGCGCGGGCCGCGGCGCTTGAGCTTGCTGCGGCTGCTGCGGGCGGGAGATTTGCGACAGCCGCGCATCGAGCCGCGAGATCGCGTCGTTGAGCTGGCGCGCGACGCCCTGCTCGCGCGCGACGTCTCTTTCACGAGAAGAGTCTTGGCGCGGCGCGGGCTTCGAGATCCGTTCGATCTGCTGGGTGATCGCGTCGAGCCGCTGGTGAATGTCCGCGACTTCGCGGCTCTCCTGACTCGGCATGTGCTGCTGTTGCTGGCGCTGATCGTAAGGCGGGCGAAAGCTCGGCGGTGCAGTCTCGCCGAGCGTGGAGTTCAGCCAATCGTTGAGTGACATGCCGGCACGACGCGCAGCAGCTTCGGCCCGCTCCCTGACGGATGGATCGATGCCGTCAACACTCCACGATACGCGCGAATTCATGACTCTGTCCGGTTCCGACTTCAGCGCCCCACCCCGGCGCCTCCAGCCTTCCCTCGCGTGCCGGTTGCAAAGACAATCGGATTTGGCGCGGGTCGTCTGCCTCGAAAACCGACTTTTTCCTGTTACGGTAAATAACGGGTTAAGGAATGCGGCGCCGGTGTCTTAAAGTTGGGCGGCGGGAACCGCGGCGCCACCGCGGGGTCGGTGTGCTCCCTCCCCCGTGTGCGGGGCGCGACGAGCTTCGCTCGCGCTGAGAGGGTTGGGGAGAGGGTGGCTCCTTTAGGCGAGAACCCCCAAGAGGAGAAAGCCCTCACCCCGACCCTTTCCCGCAAGCGGGAGAGGGAGTGAACGACCGGCGTGCCTTCGACAAAAATTTCGCCGCCGGCATCGCCGGCCCGTCTCAGGGATAGCGAGCGCTTGCGTTTTGCGCTCCGCCTGAGCGGATTGTTGCTGAGATGAAATGGTTGCTCGTGGCCGCGATGGCGGCCGGACTGGTATCGTCCGCCTTTGCCGCCGATGCCCCGGCGGCAAAGCCCGTGGTGAAAGCGCCGGCGCCCGCAGGCTTCAACTGGACGAGTTGCTATGTCGGCGTCCAGGGTGGCGGCTCCTGGGGCAAGAGCGAGCACGTCGCGCGCGCCGGCGATGCCGTCGGTCCCACGCTCACAGGTACCTTCAATCTCACCGGCGGGGTCGCGGGCGGGGCTTTCGGCTGCGATTTTCAGATCGAGAAGACGGTGCTCGGATTCGAGAACGACGCCTCATGGACCAACACGCACGGCTCCGCGCAGGATCTGCCGCCCTTCAATCGCACAGCCTTGAGCAGCACGCGGGAGCGCTGGATCGACATGTTTCGCGGCCGCATCGGCTATGCGATCGATCAGTTCCTGATCTACGGCACCGCCGGCGTCGCATTCGCCGGCACGGAGGTCACCGTGTCCAGTCCGGAGGGGCAGGTCACGGACTCCAAGACCCGCACCGGCCCTCGCGGCCGGTCTCGGCGGCGAATGGGCGGCGTGGACCGATAGCTGGGGCGCGGTAAGCTTCAAGCTCGAATACGTTCACGTCGATTTCGGCAGCAAGCGATATGTCGACCCGGCCGTCCCGACTGGTGCACTCACCGTCAGCACCCGCGATGTCCGGTTGACCGACGACATCGTTCGCGCCGGCGTGAACGTCCGCTTCAACTGGGATGACAAGCCCGTCGTGACGAAGTTCTAAGCCCGGGCCTAGCCCTTGCCCTCGCGCTTGCTGTCCTCCAGCGGCACCACCGTGCCTTTGCCGCTCATGGCCGACAGCGCCTCGAGCGCCTCTTCGCAGAAATCGGCCACCATCTGCTCGTGGCGGGCGCCGAGGCGGAGCAGCAGCAGATTGCCGAGGTCGAGCCTGCCCTCCGCCGTGCCGTCCGGAAAACGCTTCTTCAGGATGCGCTCGTAATTGGCGTGACGGTCGCGGTGGTGCTCCAGCCGGTCCATCAAATCGGTGCGCATGGGCTCGATATCGATGCTGTCGAGCGCATGCAGCCGCACCAAGAGGTCGTCCTTGATCGAGGGCGGGGTGCTCGGCCGCGCGGCCCAGTGCCGCAGCGCTGTTCGGCCCTCCGGAGTGAGCGTATAGATGAGCTTATTGGGTTTGCCGGACTGTACGACCTCGCGCCCCTGGATATAGCCGCGGTCGCGCAGCTTGGAGAGTTCGCGGTAGATTTGTTGGTGATCGGCCTTCCAGAAGAAGCCGATCGAGGAGTCGAATGTCTTGGCGAGCTCGTAGCCCGTCATCGGACGTTCCGTCAGGCATGCGAGGATTGCGTCGCCCAGCGCCATGGCACCAGCTCCTTCTTGAAGTCCCGACCAATTGACTTGACTTTATGCGCATTGGTGCATATGCGTCAATGTGCATATGAGGTGATCCAAGGTCGGGGTTCAAGACCCGACCGGAAAACCCAGCCGAATCAACCCCTCGCTACTGTGCATGGGGTTGTTTTCGAGTTTCTTGCCAAGGCTTTAATCTAGGGAGGCATCCTGACCATGACCGGCCTCGATTCCTGGTACGCCTTCATGAAGTCCCATGACCGCGCCGCGCTCTGGGACCTGCTGCATCCTGACGCCGTGTTCGAAAGCCCCGTCGTGCATTCGCCCCAGCGCGGCCGCGACATCACCTTCAAATATCTCGCGAGCGCCGAGAAGGTGCTCGGTGGTCCCGGCTTCACCTATGTCGGGGAGTGGAAGAACGCGAGCGGCGCCGTGCTCGAATTCAAGACCATCATCGACGGCATCGAGATCAACGGCGTCGACATCATCACCTTCGATGCCGAGGGACGCATCACCCATTTCAAGGTGATGGTGCGTCCGCTCAAGGCGATCAACATGCTGCACCGCCTGATGGCGGAGCAGCTCGCCGCCCAATCCTAGAGAATTCCGCCACTTCAAGCCCCATGCCGGGAGAACGCAATGCCGATCTATAAAGCCCCCGTCGAAGACGTGAACTTCCTGCTCAACGACGTCTTCCAGATCGACCGCTACGACAACCTCGCCGGCTTCTCCGATGCCTCGAGCGACGTGCGCGAGGCGATCCTGGGCGAGGCCGCCAAGCTCGCCGAAGAGGTGCTCCAGCCGCTCAATCGCGTCGGCGATCTCGAAGGCTGCAAGCGCACTGAGGACGGCAGCGTCACCACGCCGAAGGGTTTTAAGGACGCCTTCAAGCAGGTCGCCGAGGGCGGCTGGCTTGGTCTCTCCGCGCCGACCGAGTTCGGCGGCCAGGGCCTGCCGGTGACGCTCTCGCAAGCCGTCAACGAATTCCAGATCTCCGCCAACATGGCGTTCTCGATGTATGGCGGCCTCACCATGGGCGCGACCGCGGCGCTGATCGTTCATGGCTCGCCGGAGCAAAAGCAGACCTACGTGCCGAAGATGGTCGCCGGCGAGTGGACCGGCACCATGAACCTGACCGAGCCGCATTGCGGCACCGATCTCGGCATGCTCCGCACCAAGGCGGTGCGCCAGGCCGACGGCAGCTTCAAGATCACGGGCACCAAGATCTTCATCTCGGCTGGCGAGCATGACCTCGCGGACAACATCATCCACCTCGTGCTCGCCCGCATCGAGGGCGCGCCCGCCGGCATCAAGGGCGTGTCACTGTTCGTGGTGCCGAAATTCCTGGTCAACGCCGATGGCTCGGTGGGGCAGCGCAACGGCGTCGTCTGCGGCTCGATCGAGCACAAGATGGGCATCCACGGCAACTCCACCTGCGTGATGAACTACGACAACGCCACCGGCTGGTTGATCGGCGAAGAGAACAAGGGCATGCAAGGCATGTTCGTGATGATGAACGAGGCCCGCCTCGGTGTCGCCGTTCAGGGTCTCGCGCAATCCGAGGTCGCCTATCAGAACGCCGTTGCCTATGCCCGCGAGCGCATCCAGGGCCGCGCGCTCACCGGCGCCAAGGCGCCGGACAAGCCGGCCGACCCGATCATCGTCCATCCCGACGTGCGCCGCACGCTGCTCTCGATCCGCGCCTTCAACGAGGCCGCGCGCGCCTTCGTGATGTGGACCGCGCTGAAGAGCGACGTCGCCCATCGCTCCGAGGACCCGAAGGACCGCCAGGCCGCCGACGACCACATGGGTCTGATGACGCCGGTGCTGAAGGGCTTCCTCACCGACTACGGCTTTGCCAACGCGGTGCAGGCGCAGCAGATGTATGGCGGCCACGGCTATATCGCCGAACAGGGCATGGAGCAGTTCGTCCGCGATGCCCGCATCGCGATGATTTATGAAGGCGCCAACGGCATCCAGGCGCTCGATCTCGTCGGCCGCAAGCTGCCGCGCGACGGCGGCCGCGCCATCATGGCCTTCTTCGGCGAGGTCATGGCCTTCGCCAAGGAGAACGGCGGCGACGAGGCGATGAAGCCGTTCATCACGCCGCTGTCGGCTTCGCTCGGCCATCTCCAGCAGGCCACCACCTGGCTGATGCAGAATGCGATGATGAAGCCCGACAATGCCGGTGCGGCCGCGACCGACTATTTGCATCTCTTCGGCTTCGTCGCCCTCGGCTACATGTGGGCGAAGATGGCCAAGGTCACCCAGGTCAAGATTGCCGAGCAGGGCGCCACCCCCTATCTCTCCACGAAACTCGTCACCGGCCGCTTCTTCATGGAGCGGATGCTGCCGGAGACCGCGGCCAATCTCGCGCGCATCCAGTCCGGCTGCGCCACCATCATGGAACTGCCGGCGGAAGCGTTCTGAGGCTGCTTCCGCGCCGTCGAAATTTGAACAACAGATCAGGAGGGCGTCATGCCTGAGGCATTCATCTACGACCACGTTCGTACCCCCCGCGGCCGCGGCAAGCCGGACGGCGCGCTGCACGAAGTCACCGCGCTGGCGCTCGCCACGGTGCCGCTGAAGGCGCTGAAGGACCGCAACAACCTGCCGGAAGATTCCGTCGACGACGTCGTGCTCGGCGTGGTCGATCCGGTCGGCGAAGCCGGCTCCGACATCGCGCGCTTCGCGGCGCTGAAAGCAGGTCTCGGCGAAGCCGTGCCGGGCGTGCAGATCAGCCGCTTCTGCGCCTCTGGCCTCGACGCCGTGAATTTTGCCGCAGCTCAGGTGATGAGCGGCCAGCATGAGCTGGTGATCGGCGGCGGTGCCGAATCGATGAGCCGCGTCGGCATCGGCGCCTCCGGCGGCGCCTGGCCGATGGACCCGTCGATGGCGGTGCCCGCCTATTTCATGCCGCAGGGCGTCTCGGCCGACCTGATCGCCACCAAGTATGGCTTCTCGCGCGATGACGTCGACGCCTACGCCGTGCAGAGCCAGCAGCGCGCCGGCAAAGCCTGGGACGAAGGCCGCTTCAACAAGTCCGTGGTGCCGGTGAAGGATATCAACGGCCTCACCATCCTCGCCAAGGACGAGCACATGCGTCCCTCGACGACGATGCAGTCGCTGGCGCAGCTGCAGCCGTCGTTCACGATGATGGCGCAGATGGGCGGCTTCGATGGCGTCGCGGTGCAGTCGCATCCCGAGATCGAGCGCGTCAATTACGTGCACCACGCCGGCAACTCCTCCGGCATCGTCGACGGCGCCGGCGCCGTGCTGCTCGGCAGCAAGGAGGCAGCCAGCAAGTATGGCCTCAAGCCGCGGGCAAAGATCCGCGCCTTCGCCAACATCGGCTCGGAGCCGGCGATGATGCTGACCGGTCCGGTCGACGTCACCGAGAAGCTGTTCGCGCGCTCCGGCATGAAGAAGTCGGACATCGACCTGTTCGAGCTCAACGAGGCCTTCGCCTCGGTGGTGCTGCGCTACATCCAGGCCTTCGACATCGACAACGCCAAGATCAACGTCAATGGCGGCGCGATCGCGCTCGGCCATCCGCTCGGCGCCACCGGTGCGATGATCCTCGGCACCGTGCTCGACGAGCTCGAGCGCACCAACAAGTCCACCGCGCTGGTGACGCTGTGCATCGGCGGCGGCATGGGCACCGCGACCATCATCGAGCGCGTCTAAGGATAGGGAGCAACCAACATGGCTTACAAGAATTTTAAGGTTGAGACCGATTCCGACGGCATCGCGCTCGTCACCTGGGACATCCCGGGCCGTTCGATGAACGTGCTCGACGAGACCTCGACCAGCGAGCTCGACGCGATCGTCAAGGCAACCACGGCCGACGCCGCGGTGAAGGGTGTCGTCATCACTTCGGCCAAGGACGCGTTCTGCGCGGGTGCTGACCTCTCCATGCTCGAAGGCATGAACCAGGCCTATGCCAAGGTTCTGAAGGAGCAGGGCGAGACCGCCGCGAACCAGATGCTGTTCGACCAGAGCCGCCGGTTCTCGCAGGTGCTGCGCTCGATCGAAACCTCCGGCAAGCCGTGGGCGGCCGCGATCAACGGCCTCGCGCTCGGCGGCGGCTTCGAGATCACGCTGTGCTGTCACTATCGCGTGGCCGCAGAGAATCCCAAGACCCGCCTCGGCCTGCCCGAGGTCAAGGTCGGCCTGTTCCCCGGCGCTGGTGGCACGCAGCGCGTGCCGCGTCTGGTGCCGCCGCAGGATGCGATGACGATCCTGCTCAAGGGCGATCCTGTTACCGTCGAGAAGGCGAAGGCGCTGAACCTGATCCACGCCATCGTTCCCGCCGCCGATCTCATCAAGGCCGCGAAGGACTGGATCAAGGGCGGCGGCAAGGCTGTCGCGCCCTGGGACGAGAAGGGCTTCAAGCTGCCCGGCGGCCCCGTGTTCTCCAAAGCCGGCATGATGATGTTCCCGGCCGGCAACGCGATCTATCGCCGCGAGACCTACGACAATTATCCGGCCGCGCGCGCGATCATGAGCTGCGTCTATGAAGGCCTCCAGCTGCCGATCGACGCCGCACTTCGCGTCGAGTCGCGGTACTTCACCTCGGTGCTGCGCTCGAAGGAGGCGGCTGCGATGATCCGCAGCCTGTTCCTGTCGATGCAGGAGCTGAACAAGGGCGCGCGCCGTCCGAAGGACGTGCCCGCGACCAAGGTCAAGAAGATCGCCGTGATCGGCGCAGGCTTCATGGGCGCGAGCGTCGGCTACGTCTCGGCCCGCGCCGGCCTCGACGTCGTGCTGATCGACCGCGACCAGGAAAGCGCCGACAAGGGCAAGGCGCACGCGCAGAAGGTGATCGAGGAGCAGATCAAGAAGGGCCGCGCCAAGCCGACGGATGCCGAAGCGCTGCTCGCGCGCATCACGCCGACGGCTGACTACGCGGCGCTGAAGGACGTCGACCTCGTCATCGAGGCCGTGTTCGAGGACCGCAAGGTCAAGGCCGAAACCTTCGCCAAGGCGCAGGAATATCTCAAGCCGGACGTGATCTTCGCGTCGAACACCTCGACCCTGCCGATCACCTCGCTGGCCGAGAGCTTCAAGGACCAGGGCAAGTTCGTCGGCATCCACTTCTTCTCGCCTGTCGAGAAGATGATGCTGGTCGAGATCATCCTCGGCAAGAACACCGGCGACGTCGCGCTCGCGACCGCGCTCGACTATGTCCGTCAGATCGGCAAGACGCCGATCGTGGTCAACGACAGCCGCGGCTTCTTCGCCAATCGCTGCGTCGGCCGCTACGTCGCCGAAGGCAACGAGATGTTCCTCGAAGGCGTGCCGCCGGCGATGATCGAGAACTGCGCCAAGATGGCCGGCATGCCGGTCGGCCCGCTCTCGCTGTCGGACGAGGTCGCGCTCGATCTCGGCCTCAAGATCATGAAGGCCACCGAAGCCGATCTCGGCCCCAACGCCATCAACCCCGATCAGAAAAAGCTGATGGTGGAGATGGTCGAGAACCAGGGCCGCCTCGGCCGCAAGAACAGCAAGGGTTTTTACGACTATCCCGAGAAGGGCAAGGGCTCGAAGAGCCTGTGGCCGGGCCTCTCGGCGCTGCAGCCGAAGCAGCTCGACCCTGATACGCTCGACGTCGAGGAGCTGAAGCAGCGCTTCCTGGTGGTGCAGGCGGTGGAAGCCGCGCGCACGGTCGAGGACCACGTCATCACCGATCCGCGCGAGGCGGATGTCGGCTCGATCCTCGGCTTTGGCTTCGCGCCGTTCACCGGCGGTACGCTGTCCTACATCGACTTCATGGGCACGAAGAAGTTCGTCGAGCTCTGCCACAAGCTCGAGGCGAAATACGGCTCGCGCTTCACCCCGCCGAAGCTGCTCGAGGAGATGGCGGCGAAGGGCGAAACCTTCTACGGCCGGTTCGCGCCGAAGAAGACGGCGGCCTGACGGTCTTCCGAGGACGCAGAAACAACAAAGGCCGGATCGTTGATCCGGCCTTTTTATTTTCCGTCGCCGAATGGCGAGAACGCGCGGCCCGAGACCGCATCGTCGGCGAGACTGGCTTTCCAGCGACCTTCGTCGCCGCGGCCAATACGCACCTCGAAGCGCCAGCCATTCTGGTTGGTGAACGCGACGTCCACTCCGCTCTTCTTTTTGGCGTAGCTGCACGGATATTCGGTCGGCCGGTCGGGAAAGACGATCTTTCCTTCCTTGCTCTCGAACACGGCCGGGGTGATCTGCGGATGGATCATGAAGATGCAGTTGCGCTCCGGCGCGACCGGCGTCGACAGGCCGAGCATCGCGAGCGGGGCGCCGGCGGCGGTCATCAGGACGATCATGTTCATGGGGCATTGTCTCGTGGAGATGCTCCTTCGACGACGTTGCCCGCCAAATGGTTCACAATGAAAAAGACCGGATCACCGATCCCGCCACATTTTGCTTGGGGCCTGTCACATCGGTTCGTGTGTTTCAGTGCCACACTAGGGCCGCTCCAAATCCCCGCAACGGTCACGCCCGCTCCGCACTGGCACCGCTCTTGCTAACGAATCCACACTGCGACGATTAGCATTGAAGGTGTCCCGCAATGAGCCCCATGGTGTTTCAAGATAGCGCAGCCGGCGTTGCGGTCAGATGCGCTCCGCTGTTGCTGCTGGGTCGGCCGTGGTCGCGCCGCAAGATGCTCCGGCGGCGCAGGAAAGTTCCCTCGTGGCTGGGCCTGGCCCTACTCGTTCTGGTCGCCGATACGGCGTTGGCTGTGCTTGCCTGGTTCGCCGTCAGCGTCGTCCTGCATTGAGAGTTCCCCTCTTTGCAGGTGGAACGCCCCCGCCAGATAGGCGAGCTGGCCGACCATCAGGCAGCCGACGACGACCGGGATGCCCGTCCAAAATCCAAAGTTCGAGCTCTGCAGAACGATCGCTGCAAGAAGTGCGATGGCCGGCGAGACGAGCACCAACGCCCAGACCCGGAAGAACAGCCCGGTCGCCAGTCCGGTGATTCCACTCGCGAGCAATAGACAAAATACGATCGTCACGACAGCTTCCCAGTTCAGCGGTCCGCATCGCGTCCCTAGCTGAGGTTGAGCCAACTGTATTGCTCTCACAAGGATGGTGACGTTCGTGGAGCAAACAAGGCGGAGTTATTGTTAACCCCGACAATCCTCATAAAAATTGATGGTGCGGCGTCACGAACCGCCGGTTCCGCAAGCGAAGAGCCGGATCATCGTCCGGCTCTTCGTCGTTGCAGTGGTGATCCGTCCTTACTTCGCCTGCGCCAGCCCTTCCTTCGTCAGCGCTTCCTGCACTTTCGGCCGCGCCGCGACGCGGGCCTTGTAGGCCGCAAGGTTCGGCATCGCCGAGAGATCGAACTTCATCCGGTCGCCCCAGGTCAGCATCGTGAAGAGATAGCCGTCGGCGACCGTGAACTGCTGGCCCATGAGGTAGTCGCGGCCGGCGAGCTGGCTGTCGATGTATTTCAGCTTGCCGATGACGCGATCCTTGAAGAAGGCCTTGGCCTCGTCGTTCAGCGCCGGCGCGAACAGCGGACCGAAGCTCTTGTGGACCTCCGAGGTGAGGAAGTTCAGCCACTCGAGCAGCTTGTAGCGCTCGGAACTGCCATGGGCCGGCGCCAGCGTCTTCGCTGAGGCCCGATCGGCGATCATCTGGACAATCACCGGGCCTTCGGTCACGATCTCACCGCTGTCGAGGCCCAGTGCGGGGACCTGGCCCTTGGGGTTCAGCTTCAGATAATCCTCACCGTTTTCGAGCTTCTTGGCCCGGATATCGACCTTGACCAGCTCGTAAGGCAGGCCGGCTTCCAGGAGCGCGATGTGGGGGGACAGGGAGCAGGCGCCGGGCGAATAGTACAGTTTCATGGAATTTCCTCCTCTTGCTGCTTGGCTAGGGCGAAAGAACGACTACATGCGCCTGCATGAAATAGTCAAGATTGATGCAGCTGCATAGAATAGAGTAAGACACGGACGACGAGCTTGAGCGGGACCATGAAACGCAAACCATCGACCGAGGCAACTTCCGCCTGGATCCGCCTGATGCGGGTGCAGAGCCGCGTGCTCGATTGCGTCGAGCAGGACCTGAAGAAGGCGGGGTTCCCGCCGCTGGCATGGTACGACGCGCTGCTCGAATTGTCGCGCGCGCCGAGCGGAGAGCTGCGGCCGGTGGAACTCGAGCGGCAGATGCTGATCCCGCAATACTCCACCTCGCGCCTGATCGACCGCCTGGTCGATGAGGGCCTTGCCTCCCGGCGCGAATGCAAGATCGACAAGCGCGGCCAGTTCGTCGAGATCACGGAAGCCGGCCGCGAACTGCAGAAGCGGATGTGGGGCGCCTATTCGGCCGCGATCGAGAAGTATGTCGGCTCGAAACTGTCAGATGCCGACGCCGTCAAGCTCAGCGGTCTGCTCGACCGCCTGGGCTGCTCGTGCGGCGAGATGAAGCTGCCGCCCGTCGCCAACGTCAACGAAACTTCGCCGACGCGATGATCGCGCGGCAAACCAGCACGTCCGCGCGCCCGGTGGGTTCGCGGACCATCCCGTCACCCGCGCGCATTCGGTCGAAGCGCTTTTGATTAGAGTTTGATATGGCGCGAGACCAGATCGATATGACGCCGCTGCAATCGCGCGACGAGCTCGTCGCGTGGTTCGAGGCCGGCTGCAAGGACCCGTCCGAATTCCGCATGGGTACCGAGCACGAGAAGACGCCGTTCACGCTCGAAGGCCACCGTCCGGTGCCTTACGAAGGCCCGCGCGGCATCGGCGCGCTGCTCGAAGGCATGAAGCTCCTGCTTGGCTGGGAGCCGATCATGGAGAAGGGCAACATCATCGGCCTCTACGACGTCACCGGCGGCGGCGCGATCTCGCTCGAGCCCGGCGGACAGTTCGAGCTCTCCGGCGCGCCGGTCGAGAACGTGCATCAGACCCAGAGCGAGCTGATGGCGCATCTGGCGCAGGTGCGCGAGATCGCGGCTCCGCTTGGCATCGGTTTCCTCGGCCTCGGCATGACGCCGTCCTGGTCGCGCGCCGATATCCCGGTGATGCCGAAGGGACGCTACAAGATCATGACCAACTACATGCCGAAGGTCGGCCAGTACGGCCTCGACATGATGTACCGGACCTGCACCGTGCAGACCAATCTCGACTTCTCCTCCGAAGCCGACATGGTCAAGAAGCTGCGCGTCTCGCTCGCGCTCCAGCCGGTCGCGACCGCTCTGTTCGCCAATTCGCCGTTCACGGAGGGCAAGCCGAACGGCTTCCTCTCGTTCCGCTCCGAGATCTGGCGCGATACCGACAATGCGCGCTCAGGGATGATGCCGTGGGCGTTCGAGGACGGCATGGGTTTCGAGCGCTATGTCGATTACGCGCTCGACGTGCCCATGTATTTCGTCAAGCGCGGCGAGGAGTATATCGACGTCTCGGGCTCCTCGTTCCGCGCCTTCTTCGACGGCCGCAACAACAATCTTCCCGGCGAGCGTCCGACCCTGTCGGACTGGGCCAACCATCTCTCGACGATCTTCCCGGAAGTGAGGCTGAAGCGCTATCTCGAGATGCGCGGCTCCGACGGTGGTCCGTGGGGCCGCCTGCCGGCGTTGCCGGCGTTCTGGGTCGGGCTGCTCTATGACGACGTCTCGCTCGATGCGGCCTGGGAGATCGTCAAGCACTGGAGCGCACACGAGCGTCAGGCCTTGCGCGACGACGTGCCGCGCTTCGGCTTCAAGGCGCGGATCAAGGACCGTTATCTGTTCGAGATCGCCAAGGAATGCCTCGTTCTGGCACATGCCGGCCTGCGCCGGCGCGGCCGGATCGACCAGCTCGGCCGCGACGAGACGCGGCATCTGGAGCCGCTCGATCGCATCATCGATTCCGGCCGCACCCCGGCCGAGGAGATGCTCGAGAAGTTCAACGGTCCCTGGAACGGCTCGGTGGAACCGGCCTACGCGGAATACGCTTTCTAGACACATAGGCCAACGCCCAGGAGTTGAGCCGTTCATCGCCCATACAGGTTTGCGGCGATCAAATGACCGGCTGAAAAAACCTGAGCGTCGTCAATAACTCGAAAGCTGTTCTGATGGGGAAGGGCCGCCCGACCAGGGCCGTCATGGCGAAGGTCTTGGCAAGCGTCGCGGCCTGCGTCGCGTTGCTTTCGCTCGCATTTGCGAGCTGGCCCGCGCGCGCCCAGACGGCGTTCGATCGGCCCGGCGGCGACTATTTCAGCACGCCGGTCACCTCGGGCGATCCCGAGGATTGCGCGCTGCTCTGCGAACGCGACCGCCGCTGTCGGTCCTGGAGCTTCAGCTATCCCGACGTCGAAGGCGGCTCGGCCGTGTGCTGGCTCAAGAACGTCGTGCCGCCGCGCGTGCCGGGCAATTGCTGCATCTCCGGTGTGCGCGGTGCCGGCGTGATCGAACCGCGGGTCGAAGGCGTGGAGACGTCGATCGACCGCCCCGGCGGCGATCTGCGCAATTTCGAGCTCAAGGAGGGCGAGGGCGAGGAGGCCTGCAAGGCGGCCTGCATCGCCGACAACAAATGTCGCGCCTTCACCTATGCCCGCCCTGGCTACACCGGGCGCGAGGCGCGCTGCTTCCTGAAAAAGGAAATCAAGCCGCCGCGCAGGAAGGCCGGGTTCACCTCGGGCGTGGTGCGGTAGGGAAGGTGCCGTAGTCCCGCAGGGTGGGTTAGTGCCGTAGGGTGGGCAAAGGCGCGAAGCGCCGTGCCCATCATCTCTCTGTAATCGCGAAGAAGTCGTGGGCACGCTTCGCTTTGCCCACCCTACGAGATCTCACTCCGCGGCAATCACCGTCATCTCCGGCCACAGCCTCTTCCATCGCTCCGCCTTCGCGGCGTAGTTCGCGGCGGAAAAATTCAGCGCACGATTGGGTCGCGCGATCAGCCCTGCGATGTCGTCGAAGCCATGCGGCGCGTAGACCTCATGGCCATCGCCCGCGCGCCTGACACCGACTTGCGTGTTCTGCGTCAGGAAGCGGTCGATGCCGTCAGTGGAACACGTCAACGGCGGATAAGGCAGGCCGTGCTTGGCGGGATACCACAAGTGCACGCGCGCCTGGTTGCGGATCTCGATCTTGGCGCCGAGGTGCCCGAGCCGCGCATGCAGCTTTCGGATCACGGCATCCTCAGTGTCCCACGAGGTGTCTGGGTCGAAATAGAAGACGTCATAATCGGAGATGCCGTGATCGATCGCGCGCTTTGTCAGCACGTTCCACACGGTCTGCGCGAGGCACCCCGCAACCAGCCACGCATCCGGCAGCGCGAGACGATGGAGTTCATCGACGATCGCGGCATTGACCGGATTTTTCAGCGCCAGCGCGAGAAAGCGCGCCTCGTCCATCGCGTGGCTCATACGTCCTCGCGCGCGTCATATTGGGCGCGCGCCGTCTTCGAGGCCAGCGCGCGCCAGCGCCGCCGCAGGAACGGTTCGACGATCGCGCGCTTCGCCTTCGACAGACGGATCAGCACGATCGGATAGTCGGCGTAGTGATCGGTGAAATAGAAGATTTTTGGCTGGCTCTCGACCAGCATGGCGCGCTCGTCGATCGGCACATCCGGCATCACCAGGCTGTCGCCGTCTTCTATCAGGCGCGCCAGCAGCTTCTTGCGTACTTTCAGCGCCGGCGTGCCGTAGGAGATGCCGTCCTCGACCTCCGGCCACGTCAGCGCGAATTTTCTGACGTCGTCGAAGGTCATGAGGATCAGCTCAGTGCACGGCGGTGAAGAACCGCGCGAGCCGGAAGCCGGAGAGCCAGGTCCACACCGGCTGGCCGCGCATGCCGAGATCCCAGGAGCCGAGCACGGCATCCGCGCGTCCGACCAGGTTGTCGATCGGAAGCATGCCGACGCCGCCGGAACGCAGCGGCACGCGGCTGTCGGCGGAATTGTCGCGGTTGTCGCCGAGCACGAACAGATGGCCGGGCGGCACCGTCACCTCGGGCGTGTTGTCGAGCGGACCGTTGTCGCGCATCTTGAAGATCAGATGCGAGACGCCGTTCGGCAGCGTCTCGACGTAGCGGTAGGCGGGCTCGCTGCCGCCATTGTCGTCCTCGGCCTGGCCGATGCCATCCGGCTTCAGCTCGGCGGGCCGATCGTTGATGAAGAGCTGGCCCTGCCGCATCTGGATGCGATCGCCGGGCAGACCGACGACGCGCTTGACCCAGGCCTGCGAGCGATCGCCGGGCCAGCGGAACACGACGACGTCGCCCTGCTTCGGCGTCTCCGCGAACACGCGGCCGCTCTCGGGCAGGTTGATCTGGATCGGCAGCGAGGAGGTGCCGTAGCCGTAGGGGAATTTCGAGGCGAGCAGGGCGTCGCCGATCAGCAGCGTCGGCTCCATCGAGCCCGACGGCACATAGAACGGCTCGGCGAGCGCGCCCTTGGCGATGAACACGGCGGCAACGATGCCGGCGAGCTGCATCAGCTGGCCGCCCCAGCCGCTGGTCCGCCGCTTGGCGGGGACGGTTACCTTCTCGACACTCATGCGCCTGTTCCACCTACCGTAATGCGTTCCATCAGAAGTGACGGCTGGCCGACGCCGACAGGCACGCCCTGACCGTTCTTGCCGCAGGTGCCGATGCCGGTATCGAGCGCGAGATCGTTACCGATCATGCGGATGCGATGCAGGTCCGTCGGCCCGTTTCCGATCAGCATGGCGCCCTTCAGCGGCGCGCCGATCTTGCCGTTTTCGATCTTGTAGGCCTCGGTGCACTGGAACACGTATTTGCCCGAGGTGATGTCGACCTGTCCGCCGCCGAAATTCGCGGCGAATACGCCGTTCTTCACGGAGGCGAGGATTTCGGCCGGGTCGCGGTCGCCCGCGAGCATGTAGGTGTTGGTCATGCGCGGCATCGGCACATGGGCATAGCCCTGACGGCGGCCGTTGCCGGTCGGCTTCATGTTCATCAGCCGCGCGTTCTGGCGGTCCTGCATGTAGCCGACCAGGATGCCGTCCTCGATCAGCACGGTGCGGTTGGTCGGCGTGCCCTCGTCGTCGATCGACAGCGAGCCGCGCCGCGAGGCGATGGTGCCGTCGTCGACGACGGTGACGCCCTTGGCGGCGACCTGCTGGCCCATCAGGCCGGCAAACGCCGAGGTCTTCTTGCGGTTGAAGTCGCCTTCGAGGCCGTGGCCGACCGCTTCATGCAGCATCACGCCGGGCCAGCCGGCGCCAAGCACGACGTCCATCTCGCCGGCAGGGGCGGGGATCGATTCCAGATTGACCAGGGCCTCGCGCAGCGCGCCGTCGGCGGCCTCGCGCCAATTCCTGCTCTCGATGAATTCGGCATAGCCGGCGCGGCCGCCATAACCCTTGCTGCCGCTCTCCTGGCGGTCGCCCTGGCCGGCGACGACGGAGATGTTGACGCGCACCAGCGGGCGGATGTCGCGATAGCTCTCGCCGTCGGGCCGCAGGATCTCGACAACCTGCCAGGTCGCGCCCAGGCTGACGCTGACCTGCCGCACGCGCGGATCCTTGTCGCGCAGATATGCGTCGATCTCGGCGAGCAGCTTGACCTTGGTCTCGAAGCCCGGCGCATCCAGCGGATTGTCGTCACTATAGAGCCGCACGTTGGTATGCGCCGGCGGGGCGGCGAAGCTGCCGGAATAGCCGCCGCGCACCGCCGCGACCGCGTCCGCGGCGCGAATCAGCGCCGGCAGCGACACGTCGGAGGAATGCGCGTAGCCGACCGCGTCGTCCTTGACGGCGCGCAGGCCAAAACCTTGCGAGGTGTCGTAGGTCGCCTGCTTCAGCCGCCCATTGTCGAACATCAGCGCTTCGGTCTGGCTGTATTCCAGGAACAATTCGCCGTCGTCGGCGCCGGCAAGCCCGCGCGCGACCTCGTTGCGAACCTGGTCGCGATCGAGATTGGCGCGGTCGAGCAGGGAGGTTGTGGCAGGATTGGTCATGCGTCCGTCCATTATCGGGGGATGTTGGGCAAGATAATGGTTTCCCGCGCGTTCCGCGAGGGCCGGGCCGTCACATTACGGAAACGATAGGTACGGCTTCCCCTTAAACCGGCTTTCAGGATTTCGGGCTATCGAGGGCGACCCTTGGTGAGAGATCTGCCGGCAAAAGCATGTGGAATTCCCTGCTTGTGTTCTGGGATCAGTATCACGGCCTGATCATCGGCTTTGGCGCGCTGGGGCTGGTCCTGCTGTTCAACCAGTTCGTCTACCGCCGCTACTGGACCTCCTATCCCACCCGTGAGGCCTATGTCGCAGCTCACCCGGGCTGCGACACGGTGGACGGCGTCGTCTGCGCGACATGCCGGCGCAAGGCGCTGGTCGGGCCGGTGGCCGGAAGAGGCCGCATCTATCGTTGCGGCTGGTGCGACACGGAGCTCTATTGCGTCGACGCGGCGTGAGCGGTGCTACGGCAGCTTGTCGTAGCCCTCGCCGAGCCCGTTCAGGCTGAGCGGGAAGCCGATGCCTTCTTCCGGGGTCTCGAAGATGATGAAGGTCGCGGTCTTGGCGCTGCGCAGCTGGCCGAGCAGCTTGTCGTCCATGACGACCTCGGCGACGCAGCCATTGGGCAGGCAGCGGACGAAGCCGGCGCGGCCGACGTCCTGATTGTCGAGCTTCAGCCCGAGGCCGGAGGGCAGCAGCACGCCGAGCGGGGCGACCACGCGCATCAGGCGGCTCTTCTGGTCGGCGGTCTTGAGCACGATCACGGTCAGGCCGGCATTGGAGCGGTCCTCGGCGACCACGCTCTGGATCAGGGCGCATTGCTCGGTCTGGGCGCCCGGCGGGGTGTCGCAGCGGATCTGCCAGTCGCCATGGACGGAGCGCACCGCGCCCTGCGCATGGGCAAGGCCGGGCAGCGCCAGCAGGACGACCGCAGCCAGCAGGGCCGCCAGCGCCGTGAGGCCGTCAGCCTGCCTTTTAGCCAGCCTCGCCATGCATCTCGAAAACCCCATCGGGTCGGTCCCTCTGCTCGCCTGGGTCGCTCGCACCTGGCGGACTGATACGGGAATGACGGCGGCTTGAAGGCGATTCCCTAGCAAATTCCGCGCCGCTCACACCGCCAGCATCAGCGCGAATCAGGTTCCTGCGCGGCTGTTCGCCAGTGCCTACCGCGGGCAATGCCGCTGTCAAGCCGCAGCATCCCGGGAAACGGTATTTTTGTCTGATGTTACTAGGAAATATCTTGCGGGTGATCGCTGACAGACCGGGCTCAAGACTGCATTGCGATAGATCAAGAATTATGGTTTGAGAGGCTTGATTTCGGCGTTCTAGCGATCTGGCCCCAATTCCTCTTAGAGGTATTCTTGCGCGGCGGTTTGTCAGACGGGCGGATCGAATAAGCGTTTCCCAAAAATAGGGGAGCGCACTTGGGGTGATTTCGTAAGGGGAGCGCGAACGGCATGAGGATGTCGATGGGTCGGGTGGGCCGGCATTTGCTGGGAATGGCCACCATCGCCTTGGTGGCGGCTGGCATGACGCTGGCGACGGGCGGGAAGGCATTCGCCGCAGAGCTCGGGCAACCGGCGCCGTGGGAATGGACGCTTCAGCAATCCGCCTCGCCGGTGATGGACAACATCGTCTGGTTCCACAACTTCCTGTTCGTACTGATCACCCTGATCACGCTGTTCGTTCTGGCGCTGCTGGTGATCGTGGTGCTGAAGTTCAATGCGAAGGCCAATCCGGTGCCGTCGCGGACCACCCACAACACGCTGATCGAGGTGGTGTGGACGCTGGTTCCGGTGCTGATCCTGGTCGGCATCGCGGTGCCGTCGTTCCGGCTTCTGTTCCTGGAGCTCGACGTGCCGAAGGCGGATATCACCGTCAAGGCGACCGGCAAGCAGTGGTACTGGTCCTATGCCTACCCGGATAACGGCAAGTTCGAGTTCGATTCGCTGATGGCCCAGGACAAGCAGCCCCGCCTGCTCGGCGTCGACAATGAGATGGTGGTGCCGGTGAACAAGGTGATTCGCGTCCAGGTCACCGGCGCCGACGTCATCCACGCCTTCGCGCTGCCGGCTTTCGGCGTCAAGATCGACGCCATTCCGGGGCGGCTGAACGAGACCTGGTTCAAGGCCACCAAGACCGGCATGTTCTACGGCCAGTGCTCGGAGCTCTGCGGCAAGGACCATGCGTTCATGCCGATCGCGATCCGCGTGGTGGAGGACCAGGAATTCGCCTCCTGGGTCGAGACGGCGAAGAAGAAATTTGCAAGCGGCGGCACCAGCACCTACGCCTCCGCGGCCGGCCCGACGCAGTAAGCGTCGGGTGACGGCTCGAGGGGACTGTAAGCGAGATAAAGGGCGGGACCTCCAAAAAGGTCCGAACGGGACGCAAGGCAGGATTTGAAAATGGCAACGAGCGCAGCGGCACACGGCGATCACGCGCATGACCACGAGCACGCCCATCCGACGGGATGGCGGCGCTACGTCTATTCGACCAATCACAAGGACATCGGCACGATGTACCTGATCTTCGCGGTCGTCGCCGGCATCATCGGTGCCGCGATGTCGATCGCGATCCGTGCCGAGCTGATGTATCCGGGCGTGCAGATCTTCCACGAGACGCACACCTACAACGTCTTCGTGACCAGCCACGGCCTGATCATGATCTTCTTCATGGTCATGCCCGCGATGATCGGCGGCTTCGGCAACTGGTTCGTGCCGCTGATGATCGGTGCGCCCGACATGGCGTTCCCGCGCATGAACAACATCTCGTTCTGGCTGCTGCCGGCCTCGTTCGCGCTGCTGCTGATGTCGACCTTCGTCGAGGGCGAGCCGGGCGCCAACGGCGTCGGCGCCGGCTGGACCATGTACGTGCCGCTGTCGAGCTCCGGCCATCCGGGCCCGGCCGTCGACTTCGCGATCCTGTCGCTGCATCTCGCCGGTGCCTCGTCGATCCTCGGCGCAATCAACTTCATCACCACGATCTTCAACATGCGCGCGCCGGGCATGACCCTGCACAAGATGCCGCTGTTCGTGTGGTCGATCCTGGTGACGGTGTTCCTACTGCTGCTGTCGCTGCCGGTGCTCGCCGGCGCGATCACCATGCTGCTCACCGACCGCAATTTCGGCACGACGTTCTTCGCGCCCGACGGCGGCGGCGACCCCGTGCTGTTCCAGCACCTGTTCTGGTTCTTCGGCCACCCCGAAGTGTACATCCTGATCCTGCCGGGCTTCGGCATGGTCAGCCAGATCGTGTCGACCTTCTCGCGCAAGCCCGTGTTCGGCTATCTCGGCATGGCCTACGCCATGGTTGCGATCGGCGGCATCGGCTTCGTAGTGTGGGCGCACCACATGTACACGGTCGGCATGTCCTCGGCGACACAGGCCTATTTCGTCGCCGCGACCATGGTGATCGCGGTGCCGACCGGCGTGAAGATCTTCTCCTGGATCGCCACGATGTGGGGCGGCTCGATCGAATTCCGCGCCCCGATGATCTGGGCGGTGGGCTTCATCTTCCTGTTCACCGTCGGCGGCGTCACCGGCGTCGTGCTGGCGAACGCGGGCGTCGATCGCGTGCTCCAGGAAACCTATTACGTCGTCGCGCACTTCCACTACGTGCTGTCGCTCGGCGCGGTGTTCGCGATCTTCGCCGGCTGGTACTACTGGTTCCCGAAGATGACGGGCTACATGTACAACGAGACGCTGGCGAAGGCGCACTTCTGGGTCACCTTCATCGGCGTGAATCTGGTGTTCTTCCCGCAGCACTTCCTCGGCCTGTCGGGCATGCCGCGCCGCTACGTCGACTATCCCGATGCATTCGCCGGCTGGAACCTGGTCTCGTCGGTCGGCTCCTACATCTCGGGCTTCGGCGTCCTGATCTTCCTCTACTGCGTGATCGACGCTTTCGCCCGCAAGGTGCCGGCGGGCGACAATCCGTGGGGTGCAGGTGCGACCACGCTGGAGTGGACGCTGCCTTCGCCGCCGCCCTTCCACCAGTTCGAAGTGCTGCCCCGCGTGCAGTAAGCCATCTTCCGCGGCGCCCGTCATGGGCGCCGCGGCTCTATAACGAAGCGAGTTAGATTAGTGTCCGTTCTCGACCACAACGCCATCGACATCAATCCCCGCATCTCCGAAGCGGAGGTTGGCGACTACATCGCGCTGCTCAAGCCGCGGGTGATGTCGCTGGTGATCTTCACCGCGCTGGTCGGCATGGCGATGGCGCCCGGGCATTTCCACTGGGTGCTCGCGATCACCTCGCTGCTGTGCATCGCCGTCGGCGCCGGCGCCTCCGGCGCGCTCAACATGGCGCTCGAAGGCGACATCGACGCGAAAATGTCGCGCACGGCGAACCGGCCGATCCCGCGCGGCCGCATCACCCGCCCTGAGGCCATGGCGTTCGGTACGACGCTCGCCTTCTTCTCGGTGATGACGCTCGGCATCCTCGTCAACTGGATCGCGGGCGCGCTGCTCGCCTTCACTATCTTCTTCTACGTCGTGATCTACACGATGTGGCTGAAGCGCTGGACCGCGCAGAACATCGTGATCGGCGGCGCCGCCGGTGCGCTGCCGCCGGTGGTGGCCTGGGCCGCGGTGACGGGCACGGTCGACGTCGAGCCGCTGCTGCTGTTCGCGATCATCTTCTTCTGGACACCGCCGCATTTCTGGGCGCTGGCGCTGTTCCGCTCCGACGATTACGCGCGCGCCGGCATTCCGATGCTGCCCAACGTCGCCGGCCCCGACGCGACGCGGCTCCAGATCCTGCTCTACACCATCGTGCTGATCGCGGTCGCCGCCGCGCCGTGGGCGCTCGGCTATTTCGACGCCGTCTACGGCGTCGTCTCGCTGATCCTCGGCGCCGGCATGCTGGTGCTCGCGATCAACGTCTACGTCCGTCGCGAGCGCAGCCAGTCCTTGCGCGCGACGCGAAAGCTGTTCGCCTTCTCGATCCTGTATCTGTTCGCGCTGTTCGCGACCCTGCTGGCCGAGGTCGTGTTCAGGGCGCTTGCTCCGATGGTTGGGGGCGCATGAGGCAGGAATGGCCGACAAACCCGAGCCAGATGGAATCGTCCTCACCGAGGCGCAGAAGAAGAGTCGTCGTCAGCGCTCCATTGCCATTGCTTTGGCGCTCGGCGTGCTCGTCGTGCTGTTCTTCGCCGTCACCATGGTCAAGGGACCGGCAGTGCTAGTCCGGCCGATGTAGGAATCATGGATCACGAGCCGACCATATTGGAGGACGTCAGCGCCAAGCCGGCCAATCGTAAGCCGGCCAAGGGTGGCGGGCTGGGCCGCGATGTGGTGGTTGCTTCCATCTGCGGCGGCGTGGTCGCGCTGATGGTAGGCGCCTCCTATGCGGCGGTGCCGTTCTACAATTGGTTCTGCCGCGCCACCGGCTTCAACGGCACGACGCAAGTCGCGACCTCCGCGCCCGCCAGCGGCCCGATCGCGCGGAAGATTTCGGTGCGCTTCGATTCCAACGTCGCGCCCGGCCTGCCCTGGAAGTTCGAGCCGGAGCAGAACGAGATCGAGGTCAATATCGGCCAGGTCGTGACTGTGTTCTACACTGTGACCAACCAGGCCGCGCGCACCACCGCCGGCCAGGCCGCCTACAATGTCGCGCCGCTGACGGTCGGGTCCTACTTCCAGAAGATCAACTGCTTCTGCTTCACCGAACAGACCATGGCGCCGGGCGAGAAGCGCGAGATGCCGGTCGTGTTCTATGTCGATCCGTCGATCGCCGACGATCACGAGAACGACGGGCTGAACACGATCACGCTGTCCTACACGTTCTATCCGGTGAAGGATCCGGTGGTGAAGCCGCTCGCCTCCGGCGAGAACGACAAACGCAAGGGAAATCTCTGATCGCCGGGCTCGCCCAGGGGTTGGAAACAAGGGGATAAGTGCCGGACAGGCACGGGATTGAGGAGAGAGACCGCAAATGGCTACCGCGCAAGGCAAGCATCACGACTATCACCTGGTCGATCCCTCTCCCTGGCCGGCGGTCGGTTCGCTCTCGGCCTTCATCATGGCGGTCGGCGCGATCGCCTGGATGCACCACATGTTCTCGGCCGCGCCGATCGTGTTCGGTGTCGGCACCGTCGGCGTGCTCTACACCATGGCGAGCTGGTGGGGCGACGTGATCAAGGAAGCCCAGTACAAGGGCGACCACACCCGCGTCGTGCAGCTGCATCACCGCTACGGCATGATCCTGTTCATCGCCTCCGAGGTGATGTTCTTCGTGGCCTGGTTCTGGGCCTATTTCAATGCGGCGCTGTTCCCGGCCGACGCCGTCCACGCCACCCGCGATGCGGTGTTCGGCTGCGGCCTCGGCACCCAGGCCGGTGCCTGCGCGGTCCCCGGCACCTGGCCGCCCCATGGCATCGAGACCTTCGATCCCTGGCACCTGCCGCTGCTGAACACGCTGATCCTGCTGACCTCAGGCACCACGGTGACCTGGGCTCACCATGCGCTGCTCGAGAACGATCGTCAGGGCCTGAAGTACGGCCTGATCCTCACCGTCGTGCTCGGCGCGCTCTTCACTTGCGTGCAGGCCTATGAGTACAGCCACGCGGCGTTCTCCTTCGCCGGCAACGTCTATGGCGCGACCTTCTTCATGGCCACCGGCTTCCACGGCTTCCACGTGCTGGTCGGCACCATCTTCCTGCTGGTCTGCCTGTTCCGCGCCTATGCCGGCCACTTCACGCCGAAGCAGCATCTCGGCTTCGAGTTCGCCGCCTGGTACTGGCACTTCGTCGACGTGGTCTGGCTGTTCCTGTTCCTCTGCATCTATGTGTGGGGACACGGTGCTGAGACCATGGCCCACGGCGCGCACTAAGTCGTCGTGAATTGATCAGAAAGGGCGGCCGCAGGGCCGCCCTTTCGCATTTTCTGCCGCCGCAAGTTTCGGCGGAAACTGTGATAGAGTCCCGCGATCATGAACGACACCACCGGCACATCCGAGCCCGAGACAACCGTCCTGCAAAGCGCGATGCGCGGGCTTGCCTGCAAGTGTCCGCGCTGCGGCCAGGGCAAGCTCTACGCGGGCTTCCTGACGCTCGCGCCGTCCTGCGACCGCTGCGGCCTCGATTACGCTTTCATCGACAGCGGCGATGGTCCGGCGATCTTCATCATCATGCTGGCCGGTGCGATCGTGGTCGGCTGCGCGCTCGTCGTCGAGGTCAAGTACCAGCCGCCGTTCTGGCTGCATGCAGCGCTCTGGCTGCCGTTGATCCTCGCCACCACGCTGCTGCCGCTGCGTGCGATGAAGTCGCTGTTGATCGCGCTGCAATTCCACCACAAGGCGGCGCCGGGCCGGCTGGTCGACCGCGCGAAATGAACGAGACGGCGCGCAAGCCTCGCGTGGCCGGCTTCGCGCTGTTCACGCTGTTCCTGACGGTGGTCTTGATCTCGCTCGGAGTCTGGCAATTGCAGCGCCGGACCGCCAAGCACGAGCTGATCGCGGCGCTCACCGAGCGGTTGGCCGAAGCGCCCGTCGCGCTGCCGCCGCCGTCGCAGTGGACCGCGCTCGATCCCGCGCACGACGAATTCCGCCGCGTCAGCTTTACCGCGACCTATGCGCCGCTTCCTGATGCGATGATCTATTCCTCCGGCTCGGCCGTGCGCAAGGACGCCTCCGGCCCCGGCACCTGGGCCTTCCTGCCGGCGCGCCTTCCGAGCGGTGAGACGATCGTGATCGACGCCGGCTTCGTCGAGAACACGATGCAGGACCGCGGCGTCGAGGATCGTGCGGTGAAGAAGCTCGTCACCGGGCAGCCCGTCGTGCTCACCGGCTATCTGCGCTTTCCCGAGGCGTCGGGCTGGCTGACGCCGGGGGAGAACCGCGACAAGCGACTCTGGTTCGTGCGCGATCATCGGGCGATCGCAAGCGCGCTGGGCTGGGGCACGGTTGCGCCGTTCTATATCGACCTGGAGCGGCCTGCGCCCGAGAACGGCATCCCGCGCCCGGGTCCGCTCGACGTGCATCTGAAGGATGATCATCTGCAATACGCCATCACCTGGTTCGCGCTCGCAGGCGCGGTGTTGATCGCGTTCGGCGTCTGGATGAAAGGACGACGCCCGGCCTGACATGACCGCAGGTTCCCAGAGGGAACCCGCAATCATCCGGGCTTTATTATTCAGCGCATATTCACGACTGTGGCCCTAAGCCGCGCGAAAATTTTCGCGGCAAACAGGATGTTGGCGTGAGCGATATTGATCAGATGGGAATCGTCGTCGACTGGGTCGACGCCTGCCGCACAGGCGACCTTGCGGGCCTGCTCGACCTCTATGCGGACGACGCCCGGGTCGAATGCACCTGCAACGGCACGCAGCATTATCGTGGCCGAAACGAGCTCGAAACCTATTGGGGACCCCGGCTCAGCACTTTCTCGTCGGTCGGATTCGGCCTCGAAGAAATCAATCCCGTGCCGCACGGCATCGATCTCGAATATTCCATCGCGGGCTCACTGCGCATCCACGCCTCGTTCCGCTTCAGCGCGGAAGGCAAGATTTACAGTACGCTGTGCACGCCGTCGCCGCAGAACTCCCACGATGGCTGCGCGTGCTAAAGCATGATCCGGAAAAGTGCGAAGCGGTTTTCCGAAAAGATCATGCTCAAACAACAACCTAAAGCGCGATGACGATTCATCCCAATCTCATCGCGCTTTAGCTCCGCGGCCGCTGCTCTTCTCGCGTCGCATCCACCGGCAGCTGGCAGCGCACATAGGTTCGATCGTCCGCGCGCAGCAATGACAATGATCCGCTGAGAGCGCGCACGCGCTCGTGCATGCCGGTCAGACCCCGGCCAAAGACGTTGCTCTCTGGAAAGCCGCCGCCGTCGTCGGAGATCTCGATGGCGAGCGCCTCGCCCGCCATGGTGGCCTGCACATGGGCGTTGCGGGCATTGGCATGGCGTAGCACGTTGGTCAGCGCCTCCTGGATCACGCGATAGACGGTCTGGGCCAGCGGTCCGTCGATCTCGTTCAGAGCGGCATCGATCGTGGCCGTCAGGCTGACATGCGGCGCCTGTCTGCGAAAGTTCTGGAGCAGCGTCTGCAAGCTGGTCTGGAGCCCCAATTGCTCGATGTAGAGCGGCCGCAGCCGGTCCAGGATGCGGCGATTGGCCTGCTGGAGCGCCTCGACCGACCGCATCACCTCCTGCGCCGAATTGCCGAGATTTCCTGCCCGTGGCGAGGCCTCGGCCAGGGCGATGGTGCTGGCGCGGATGCCGAACAGCAGCGGTCCGAGCTCGTCATGCAGCTCGCGGGCGAGGTCGCGCCGCTCGTCGTCCTGGAGCGACACCAGGCGATGCAGCAGGTCGCGATTGTCCTGGCTCAATTCCGCCAGCGTCGTTGCCAGCGCGTTGGCCTCCTCGCAGCTCTGCCGGATCTCCGGCGGCCCTGCCACCGGAATCGGCATCGCGTAATCGCCGCGCCGTATTCGGGTGAGGCCTGCGCCGAGCTTTTGCAGAGGGCGCAGCGCTGATTCTGTGAACAGATAAGCGATCGTGCCGGTCAGAACCGTCAATACGGCGATCAGACTTGTCAGCGCCAGAAAGCCGATCCATTTCTCGAACAGGTCGGCCGACAGGTCAGGCATGAAGACGATGTCACCGACACGCCTGCCGTCGATGATGACAGGTGAGGCCGCGTCCATGTCCGGAATGACGATCAGGTCTGCGAACCATTGCGGCACGCCATGCAGATCGTGCAGACGGTCCTTCACAGGGGGCGCGGGACCTGCTTCCATGGGGCGGAATTGGATATCAGAGGAGGGATCCAGCGAATGGACGAACGCATCGAGGATCTTCCGCGGGTTATCCGAGGCGCCGAGGGCGTTGTTGAGTGCGACGGCGACGGTCCGGGTCGAGCGCCGACCTGGCTCGTTCTCGTCGGCCAGCTGGCCGGTCGCGAATGTCTGGAGCAGCACGCCGCCCATGGCCAGCGCGGCTAGAAAGCTCAAGCCGAGCGGAAGAAACAGTTGGGTTCTGAACGAGAGCCGTTGCCACATTAGGTCAATTCTAACGCGCATCGGGGCGATTTGCTCTTTCCATTTGTTCCCGCCGGTCTATGAGTCGAAAAACAAGAGAGCGCGCGATGCAAGATACCGCCAAGCCGGCGACCAAGGTTCTGATCGTCGACGACCATCCTGTGGTGCTGTCCGGATGCCGGACGCTTTTCGCGTCCGACCATTCGATCCGCATCGACGAGGCGACGGATGCTAAATCCGGACATCGCGCCTATGTCAGCAAGCGGCCTGACGTCACCGTGATCGATATCAGCCTGCCCGACGTCTCCGGTTTCGAGCTAATGCGACGCATCCGCAAGGACGATCCGGACGCCAAGATCATCATGTTCAGCATGAACGACGATCCGGCCTTCGTGGTGCGGGCCGTTGAGCTCGGCGCGCAGGGCTATGTTTCCAAGGGCGACGATCCCAGGATCCTGCTGAAAGCCGTGCGCAAGGTCGTCGCAGGTGACAATTTCATCTCGCCGCAACTCGCCGAGGCCGTGACGTTCTCCGGCGCCGCGATCAAGGCCAATCCGGCTTCGCAGATGACGCCGCGGGAGCTCGAGATTCTTCGCCTGCTCGGGCGCGGCGACAAGATCGTCGAGGTCGCCGAGGCGCTCGGCATCTCCTACAAGACCGTCGCGAACACCACGTCCCTGCTCAAGCAGAAGTTAGGGGCCAAGAACCATTCCGACCTGATCAGGATCGCGGTGGAAATCGGGATGAGCTGAGATCCGTCGGCGACCGAACCGGCTGCTCCAGGATGCAGCGGTTCGGTCGACGGATCGGCGCCGCCGTCGGCCGGGCAATGCGTGGATGACGGCGGGTGCCATCCGCCGACACAATCGGCCGCCGGGTCATTCGTTCCCGAGGCGGGTGATAAATTCGGGAAAACGTGGCAAAGTCAGGAATGAACCTGCATGCGAATGCCAAAGAGCGGGCCGAAGCATCCCGGGAAAAACAGGGAACATCTTTCGGCGTACACAGTTTTCGCTCTTGACGATCTGATGACAGGCAACGAAAGCTGGTGCCGATAGTTTAGCGGGCCCGCGACCCGCACGAGGCAAACCGGTCTGCACACTCAACGACAGACCTTCCAAGAGAGGGCTGCGGCATCGCCGCAGCCCTTTTCGTTGCAGAGGCCTCGACGGGAAGCGGTTTCCCGACGCCGCAAAACACTTTATGGTGGCCCAAAGCCTCTGGCTGTTAACAAGTATTTTCGTAAAATCAAAGGCTTACGGATCGAGCTTTGGCCCGGCCGGCCTTTGGAGGGCAGTTTGACTCGTTATATCTCGACCCGGGGCGAGGCCCCCGAACTCGGCTTCTGCGACGTGATGCTGACTGGGCTTGCCCGTGACGGCGGCCTGTATGTTCCGGCCATTTGGCCGCAGCTCTCGACCGAAGCCATCGCCGGCTTCTTCGGTCGCCCCTATTGGGAGGTCGCAGTCGACGTGATCCGCCCCTTCGCCGGCGGCGAGATATCGGACGCCGAGCTTGGCCGCATGGCGAACGAGGCCTACGCCACCTTCCGCCATCCCGCGGTGGTGCCGCTGCGCCAGATGGCGCCGCACCAGTTCGTGCTGGAGCTGTTCCACGGTCCGACGCTCGCCTTCAAGGACGTGGCGATGCAGCTGATCTCGCGGCTGATGGACCATGTGCTCGCCAAGCGCGGCCAGCGCACCACCATCGTGGTCGCGACGTCGGGCGACACCGGCGGCGCCGCGGTCGAAGCCTTCGCAGGCCTCGAGAATGTCGATCTCATCGTGTTGTTTCCGCACGGCCGCATCTCCGAGGTGCAGCAGCGGATGATGACGACGACGGGCGCGGCCAACGTCCATGCGCTCGCCATCGAAGGTACCTTCGACGACTGCCAGGCGCTCGTGAAGGGGATGTTCAACAACCATCGCTTCCGCGATGCGACTTCGCTCTCCGGTGTCAATTCCATCAACTGGGCGCGCATCGTCGCCCAGGTGGTCTACTACTTCACCTCGGCCGTTGCCGTCGGCGCGCCGGCGCGCGCGATAGACTTCATCGTTCCGACCGGCAATTTCGGCGACATCTTTGCCGGCTATGTTGCCAAGCGCATGGGCCTGCCCGTGCGTACCCTCTGCATCGCCGCCAACGTCAACGACATCCTGGCGCGCACGCTGAAGACCGGCATCTACGAGGTGCGCGAGGTGCATGCGACCGCCTCGCCGTCGATGGACATCCAGATCTCCTCGAATTTCGAGCGGCTGCTGTTCGAAGCCGGCAAGCGCGATGCGGCCGGCGTGCGCCGCCTGATGGACTCGCTGAAGCAGTCGGGGCGCTTCGTGCTGCCCGATGCGACGCTGGCGGCGATCCGGGAGGAGTTCGACGCAGGCCGCGCCGACGAGACCGAGACCGCGGCTGCGATCCGCGCCGCCTGGCGCGAGGCGGGCGAGCTGGTCGACCCGCACACCGCGGTGGCGCTCGCCGTCGCCGACCGCGATACCACCGACACCACGGTGCCCAGCATCGTGCTCTCTACGGCCCATCCGGCCAAATTCCCGGACGCGGTCGAGGCGGCCTGCGGCCAGCGGCCGCAACTGCCGGCCTGGCTCGACGGTCTCATGACCAAATCCGAACACATGAAGGTGATGAAAAACGATCAGGCCGAGGTCGAGCGGTTCGTGCTGTCGGTCAGCCGCGCCGCAAAACAGGGAGTTGCCGGATGAGCGTCGAGATCTCCAAGCTTGCCTCCGGCCTAACCGTCGTCACCGACAAGATGCCCCATCTCGAGACCGCGGCGCTCGGCGTCTGGGCGGGCGTCGGCGGCCGCGACGAGAAGCCGAACGAGCATGGCATCTCGCATCTCCTTGAGCACATGGCGTTCAAGGGCACGACCAGGCGCTCCTCGCGCGAGATCGTCGAGGAGATCGAGGCGGTCGGCGGCGACCTCAATGCCGGCACCTCGACCGAGACGACATCCTATTACGCGCGGGTGCTGAAGGCCGACGTGCCGCTGGCGCTCGATGTGCTCGCCGATATCCTCGCCAATCCCGCCTTCGAGCCCGACGAGCTCGAGCGCGAGAAGAACGTCATCGTGCAGGAGATCGGCGCTGCGCAGGACACGCCCGACGACGTCGTGTTCGAGCATCTCAACGAGCTTTGCTATCCCGACCAGCCGATGGGCCGCTCGCTGCTCGGCACCGCGAAGACGCTGCGCAGCTTCAACCGCGACATGCTGCGCGGCTATCTGTCGACGCATTATCGCGGCCCCGACATGGTGGTGGCGGCCGCTGGCGCGGTCGATCACCAACAAGTGGTTGCTGAGGTCGAGCAGCGCTTTGCAAGCTTCGAGGCGACGCCGGGTCCGAAGCCGCAGTCGGCGCAGTTCGGCAAGGGCGGCGCCAAGGTGGTGCATCGCGAGCTCGAGCAGGCGCATCTGACGCTGGCGCTGGAAGGCGTGCCCCAGACCGACCCGTCGCTGTTCTCGCTCCAGGTCTTCACCAACATCCTGGGCGGCGGGATGTCGTCGCGGCTGTTCCAGGAGGTCCGCGAGAAGCGCGGCCTCTGCTACTCGATCTACTCGTTCCACGCCCCCTATACCGACACCGGCTTCTTCGGCCTCTACACCGGAACCGATCCGGCCGACGCGCCGGAGATGATGGAGGTCGTGGTCGACATCATGAATGATTCGGTCGAGACCCTGGCCGAGGCCGAGATCGCGCGGGCCAAGGCGCAGATGAAGGCAGGCCTGCTGATGGCGCTGGAGAGCTGCTCGTCCCGCGCCGAGCAACTCGCCCGGCACGTGCTGGCTTATGGAAGGCCGCAGACGGTGCAGGAACTGGTGGCCCGGATCGACGCGGTCAGTGTCGAATCGACCCGGGATGCCGCGCGTGCGCTGCTTTCGCGTAGCCGCCCTGCAGTTGTCGCATTGGGCAGCGGCAGGGGTCTGGACACGGCGGTGTCTTTTGCGGAAGGATTGACGCGGGCGCGCGCCAAGGCGCGGCTGCATTAGGAGCCGCGCCACGGAGCCTCCGCCTTCGGGAAGCATCACCATGGCTCTCTTTCGCCTGCCTTCCAGTGGACCCGCCGCCCTCGCTCCGCGCGGCAACGGGCTGCTGCTGCGTGCGCCGCAGATGTCGGACTTCCTGCAATGGGCGCATCTGCGCGAGAGCAGCCGCGATTACCTGACGCCCTGGGAGCCGATCTGGCCGTCGGACGATCTCACCCGGTCTGGCTTCCGCCGCCGTCTGCGCCGCTATTCCGAGGACATTGCTGCGGACCGCTCCTACCCCTTCCTGATCTTCCGCGAGCTCGATGGGGCCATGGTGGGCGGCATCACGCTCGCCAATGTCCGCCGCGGCATCGTGCAGGCCGGCACCATCGGCTATTGGGTCGGCCAGCCCCATGCCCATCGCGGCTACATGACGGCGGCGCTGCGGGTGCTGCTGCCGACGCTGTTCGGCGAGCTCAATCTGCACCGGGTCGAGGCCGCCTGCATCCCCACCAATGCGCCGTCGATCCGTGTCCTGGAGAAGTGCGGCTTCTCCCGCGAGGGGCTCGCGCGGCGCTATCTTTGCATCAACGGGGTCTGGCAGGACCATCTGCTGTTCGGCCTGCTGCACGAGGATTTCCGCGGCTGAACCCAACCCTTCCTGTGGCCAAAGTCGCATTGCGACGGCCTTTTGCTGCCTTGGGTTCGCCGATTTTGACGATATAACGCGCATGGCCGGCGGTGATCGGCCGGTATTTGTCATGGAGTATGGGTGTCGATGGTGCAGGAGCTTCGGTCATCGCGGAATGCGTTGCGACGGGGGACGGGGATCGCGCTGGCGTTGTCGGTTGCGCTCGCCTCGGTCTCTCCGGTGGCGGCCCAGTCGCTCACCGACCGCTTCAAGAACCTCTTTGGCGGCAAGTCCGACGAGCCGGCCCAGCCCAAGCCGGCGCCCGCGCCGGGCCAGCCGGCCGCCGATGACGACGTCGATTGCCCGCAGGTCACGGTGCGCGCCGGCGCCTCGACCTACGGGGTCGGCTCTACCGGCAAGCCGGCCGTCGGCAACGACGTCCGCTTCCAGGCCTCGATCACCAAGATGGCGCGCGAATGTGTCCGGAACGGCGGCGAGATCACGGCCCGGATCGGCATCCAGGGCCGCGTCATCGCCGGTCCCGCCGGCGCGCCATCGACGGTCGAAGTGCCCCTGCGCGTCGCCGTGGTGCAGGGCGGCGTCGGCGAGAAAGTGATCGCCTCGAAGGCCTACCGGACCACGGTCGAGATGGCGGAGGGCGGCAGCGTGCCGTTCACCTTCGTTGCCGAGGACCTGTCCTACCCGGTGCCGTCGGCCGCGGTCGCCGATTCCTACATCTTCTATGTCGGCTTCGATCCGCAGGCGCTCTCACCCGAGCCGAAGGGGCGAGGGAAGAAGAAGTAAGGGCGGAACTCGGCACGCGTTTGGGCCGCCGCTCGTTCCGCAAACCCGTCATGCCCGGGACAAGCCCGGGCATGACGATGAGGAAGCATCTCCCCCAAACAAAAAAAGCCGGCGCTCATCGCGCCGGCTTTTTGATTGGTGAAGGCTAACCCCTCAGTTCAGCTTCTGCCGAACCTCGTTGATGCCCTTGGCGAGCAGATCGTCGGCCACCTGGCCCTTGACCGACTGCGACAGGATCGTCGAGGCGGCCTGGACGGCGGCTTCCGCGGCTGCGGCGCGGACATCCGCGAGCGCCTGGGCTTCGGCGAGCGCGATCTTGCTCTCTGCGGTCTTGGTGCGGCGGGCGACAAAATCCTCCATCTTCGCCTTGGCCTCGGTCGCGATGCGCTCGGCTTCGGACTTGGCATTGGCGATGATGTCGGCAGCCTCGCGCTCGGCGGTGGCGCTGCGCGCCTTGTAGTCGGCGAGCACCTTGGCCGCTTCCTGCTTGAGGCGCGTGGCGTCGTCGAGCTCGGCTTTGATGCGCTCGGCGCGATGATCGAGCGCGGTCAGCGCCGACTTGAACACCCCGAGATAGCCGAACACGACCATCAGGATCACGAAGGCGACGGCGACCCACGTTTCAGGATCGAAGAACATCTCGACTAACCCTTCAAGGACGCATCAACGGCGGCATTGACCGACGCCGCATCCGGAACGACGCCGGTGAGCTGCTGCACGATCTGGCCTGCCGCATCGGCCGCGATGCCGCGGACGTTGCTCATGGCGGTCGTGCGGGTCGAGGCGATGGTCTTCTCCGCCTCGGCGAGCTTGGCCGCCAGCTGCTCTTCCAGCGCCTTGCGCTCGGCATCCGCCTGCGCATTCGCCTTGTCGCGGGATTCGTTGCCGATCGCCTGCGCCCGCGAACGCGCCGAAGCGAGCTCGCTTTCATAGGCCTTCAGCGCCGCCTCGGACTGGTCCTTCAGCGCCTGCGCCTCAGTGAGGTCACCCTCGATCTTGTTCTGACGCGCTTCGATCGCACCGCCGACCTTGGGCAGAGCGAGCTTGGACACGATCACGTAAAGCAGGACGAAGAAGATCGCGAGCGACACCAGCTGCGAAGCAAAGGTGCTGGTCTCGAACGGCGGAAAGCCGCCGCCGTGATGACCGCCGTCGGCTTCGGTGTGGGCGTCAGTCGCCGGACCTTTCGCCCCGCCATGACTCTCGGCCATGGAGTACTCCTGTTGCTGTCACGCGCCGCTTCGGATGAAGCGGCGCGGAAGAGGTCGTTCTTTAGAAAACGAACAGCAGAAGCAGAGCGATCAGCAGCGAGAAGATGCCGAGCGCTTCGGTCACGGCGAAGCCGAAGATCAGGTTGCCGAACTGGCCCTGAGCGGCGGACGGATTGCGGACGGCTGCGGCGAGGTAGTTGCCGAAGATCACGCCCACGCCGACGCCCGCACCGCCCATGCCGATGCACGCGATGCCCGCGCCGATAAGTTTTGCTGCTGCCGGATCCATTTTAGACTCCTTGGAAGAAAGATTGGGTTGTGGGTGGAAATTCCCCGGACCGCTCAGTGTCCCGGATGAATGGCGTCGTTGAGGTAGATGCAGGTCAGGATCGCAAACACATAGGCTTGCAGGAACGCGACCAGGATCTCGAGGGCGTAGAGCGCGATCGTGAGCGCGAGCGGCAGCACGCCGCCGACCCAGCCGATGGCGCCGAGCGAGAAGCCAAGCATGGCGACGAAGCCCGCGAACACCTTCAGCGCGATGTGGCCGGCCAGCATGTTGGCGAACAGACGAATGCTGTGCGAGACCGGCCGCAGGAAAAACGACAGGATCTCGATGAACATGACCAGCGGCAGGACGTAGCCGGGGACGCCGTGGGGAACGAAAATCGAGAAGAATTTCAGGCCGTTCTTGGCGACGCCGTAGATCAGCACGGTGAAGAAGACCAGCAGCGCCAGCCCGGCGGTGACGATCAGATGGCTCGAGATCGTGAAGGTGTAGGGAATGATGCCGACCAGGTTCGAGACGCAGATGAACATGAACAGCGAGAAGATCAGCGGGAAGAACTTCATGCCTTCCGCGCCGGCCGTCGAGCGGATGGTCGAGGCGACGAATTCGTAGGAGATCTCGGCGACCGACTGCAGACGCCCGGGAACCAGTTGCGTGCCGCTGGCAAGCATCAGGATCGAGATGATGGCGACCGCCACCAGCATGTAGAGCGATGAATTGGTGAAGGCGATCGTGTGATTGCCGATATGGCCCAGGGTGAAGAGAGGCTCGATGTTGAACTGGTGGATCGGGTCGATTTTCATCAGCGCGGCATCTCTTGGTCTGCCGGGCAATGCCGGCGGGTCTCGGTCTGCCGGCCGGGCCGGCCCGCACCGGCGAAGCCGGCGCGATCATTCCTCTCCTGTGGGATCGGCTTACGAACCACCGCGCCTGTTTTGACCCGCGCCCGCCGATCTCACCACATTCACCACGCCGGCGACGAAGCCCAGCAGCAGGAACACGATAAACCCGAAAGGCGACGTCGACAGCAAGCGGTCGAACCCCCAGCCAATCCCCGCTCCGACAGCGACACCGGCGACCAACTCCGAGGATAACCGAAAACCAAGCGCCATCGCCGAGGCTCTGGCCGCTCCGTCTCCACTGTCACCTGTGGGTTGCTCGGTCTTGATGTGGCGGCCGCGAATTTCGGACAACCGCTTATCAAGACTTCCGAGCCGTTCGGAAAGCGCAGCTTCCTCGGGCGATCTATCGCGATTTCCATTCTCGTCGTGTCCCGTGTCTTGAGCCATGCCACGAAGACCAGAAACGCCGCGGTTGAATGGAAACTACGCCCGCCACCCTCAAAAGCCGCGCGGACCATACTGATGGCCCATAATCAAGTCAAGCCAAGTCACGATTGCGTCGCTTTCTGCTATCTAGCTGATTTTGTTTATGATATCGCCGCGCGCGGCAGTGCTGCACACAGCGTGACGCCGCACCGCAGCAGCTCTCGGCATGATCGGGGGAAGCGGTCCCCATTTCGCCGTGCTGCCGGGATCAAAGGGGCCGCCGTGATCGTTGATGCCGTGCGCGCGTTTTGGGCGGCGGATCGCCCGGCCGGGGTGTAGAATTGCGAGAGCGCCACCGGCGCGTCGTGGCGGAGAGCGCGATGAGACCTGCGAAACCATCCACAACAACTTGCACGGCATCTTGGCTTGCGGCGATGGCGTTCGCCGCGGCGATGACCGCCGGCGGCGGCATCGTTGCCGCCCAATCCGCGCCCGACAGTGAAAACGGCCGTTACAGCATGACGCCGATTCCCGAGGGCGTGCTGCGGCTCGACACCCGCACCGGCACGGTGTCGACCTGCACCAAGAACGGCGCCGGCTGGGCCTGTTACGCTGTGCCCGACGAACGGACTGCGCTCGACGCCGAGATCGGCCGGCTCCAGGCCGAAGTCGAGAAGCTGAAGGGGCAGCTCGCGGCCGGGCCGACCGTCTCGGGCAAGATCGACGAGGCGCTGCCGAAATCCGATCCGCTCAAGAAGGCGGAGCCGAAGGTCGCCGAGGGCGACCGCAAGATCGAGATTCCGCTGCCGAGCGACCAGGACATGGACCGCGTGATGTCGTTCCTGGAAAAGGCCTGGCGCCGGCTGATCGACATGGCCAATCGCGTGCAGAAGGACGTGTCGGGGAAGATTTGATGCGCGACGAGCTGCCGTAGGTTGGGCAGAGGCGCAAATCGCCGTGCCCACCACCTTGATGTCGTCGCGCACATTGGTGGGCACGCTCCGCTTTGCCCACCCTACGGCAGCTTCCCGAGTTGAGAGATTTCGATGACATCCACCAAATCCGTCACCCGCTCGGCGCCGTCGTCAGTGCAAGCCACGACGATCGCATCGTCGCTGCTGACCGTGCAGACGCCGGGCCGCGGCTTCACCGATCTCACCAGCGAAGCCACGACATTCATCGACGAGGCCCGCGCGCGTGAGGGCGCGTTGACGCTGTTCATCCGGCACACCTCTGCCTCGCTCACGATCCAGGAGAATGCCGATCCGTCCGTGCTGGTCGATCTCACCACGGCACTGTCGCGGCTAGCGCCCGAGAATGCCGGCTGGACACACGACACGGAAGGACCGGATGACATGCCCGGGCATGTCAAGACGATGCTGACGCAGACTTCGCTCCAGGTGCCGGTCCTGAACGGCAGGCTCGCGCTCGGCACCTGGCAGGCGATTTATCTGATCGAGCATCGCGCGCGCCCGCACCGGCGCGAGGTCGTGCTGCAATTCATCGGCAGCAATCAGTAGAGCGTTTTCGAGCGAAGTGGGTACCGGTTCGCGTGAAGAGAACGCGTCAAACCAGGAATCCACAAAATGAAACCGGCCGCGGATCGCTCCGCGGCCGGCTTGTGGTGTCGATCGCTGTGTCGATCAGGTCGCCTTGATGTCGACGTCCTTGGTCTCGGGCAGGAACAGGAAACCGATCACGACGGTGATGGCCGCGAAGATGACCGGGTACCAGAGACCTGCATAGATATCGCCGGTCGAGGCCACGATCGCGAAGGCGGTTGCCGGCAAGAGGCCGCCGAACCAGCCGTTGCCGATGTGGTAGGGCAGCGACATCGAGGTGTAGCGGATGCGGGTCGGGAACAGTTCAACCAGCATCGCGGCGATCGGGCCGTACACCATGGTGACGAAGATCACCAGGATGAACAGTAGCCCGATGGTCGCGGCCACCTGCGGACGGAAGATGTCGAACGGATGCGCCATCTTCACGATGCCCGCATCGCCGGTCTTGGGATAACCGGCCGCCTGCACCGCGGCGAGAACGGCCGGGTTGCTGTCCTTGGCGCTGGTGTACGGAACTTCCTTGCCGTTGACCACCACCTTGACGCCGGAGCCGGCTGGGGCCGGGGTGGTCGAGTACTTGACCGACGACTGCGACAGGTAGGCGCGCGCGGTGTCGCAAGGCGCGGTGAAGACGCGGGTACCGACCGGATTGAACAGGTCGCCGCAGCCTGCGGGATCCGCCACCACGTCGACCTTGACCGACTCGATCGCCTTTTCCAGCGCCGGGTTGGCGTTGGTGGTGATCATCTTGAAGATCGGGAAGAAGGTCAGCGCCGCGATCAGACAGCCGCCGAGGATGATCGGCTTGCGGCCGATCCGGTCGGAGAGCATGCCGAACACGATGAAGAAGCCGGTGCCGAGCAGCAGCGACCAGGCGATCAGGAGGTTGGCGGTGTAGCCGTCGACCTTCAGGATCGATTGCAGGAAGAACAGCGCGTAGAACTGGCCGGTGTACCAGACCACGCCCTGGCCCATCACGCCACCGAGCAGCGCGAGCAGCACGAGCTTGCCGTTCTGCCAGTTGCCGAAGGCTTCCGTCAGCGGCGCCTTCGAGCTCTTCCCTTCATCCTTCATCTTCTGGAAGATCGGGGATTCATTGAGGCGAAGCCGGATCCAGACCGAGATGCCGAGCAGCAGCACCGAGACCAGGAACGGGATGCGCCAGCCCCACTTCGCGAACTCGGCTTCGCCGGTCGCGGTGCGGGTGAACAGGATGACCAGCAGCGACAGGAACAGGCCGAGCGTCGCGGTGGTCTGGATGAAGGAGGTGTAGTAGCCGCGCTTGCCGTTCGGAGCATGCTCCGCGACATAGGTCGCCGCACCGCCATATTCGCCGCCGAGCGCCAGGCCCTGGGCGAGGCGCAGCGCGATCAGGATGATCGGCGCCGCGATGCCGATCGTCGCCGCGTTGGGCAAGAGACCGACGATGAAGGTCGACAGACCCATGATCAGGATGGTGACGAGGAAGGTGTATTTGCGGCCGACGATGTCGCCGACACGGCCGAACACGATCGCGCCGAACGGCCGGACCAGGAAGCCCGCGGCGAATGCCAGCAGCGCGAAGATGTCGCGTGTGGCCGGCGGATAGTCCGAGAAGAATTGCACGCCGATGATCGAGGCGAGCGAACCGTAGAGATAGAAGTCGTACCACTCGAAGACGGTACCGAGCGAGGAGGCGAGAATGACGAAACGTTCGTCCTTCGTCATCCCTCCTGCGCCTGTCTGAGACACAGCCATTGTCGACATGTTGAGTCGCTCCCCGAAATGCGTTTCCTCGCGCCCCGGATGTCCGGGCATGCCGGATCAACCCAGGTCTTGGGGCGCAAGGTAACATCGGCGTGAAACCCGCCCCAATACGACTTTCGGCCTTGCGCACTGACGCGCACCTGACGTCGCGCAGCCGCCAGGTGGCACGATAGTGCTCGACTTTGGATTAACCCCGTTCCCGCAAAGGGATATTGTCTGCTTGCATGCCACGGCGGGTCGGGAAAGAATTGACCGAGGCCCCGGACCGGCTTACTGGCCGGTGATTGCCAGCAAGAGAACGATGAACGCTCCCTCGACCCATCTCGTCATTGCCGATGACCATCCCCTGTTCCGCGATGCGCTGCGGCAGGCGGTGGCGGGCGTCCTGACCTCTGCCAGGATCGACGAGGCCGGATCGTTCGAGGATCTGACCAGGCTTCTGGAACAGGCCTCCGACGTCGATCTGATCCTGCTCGACCTGTCGATGCCCGGGATCTCCGGCTTTTCCGGCCTGATCTATCTGCGCGCGCAATATCCGGCGATCCCGGTGGTGATCGTCTCGGCCTCCGACGACAATGCCACGATCCGCCGCTCGCTCGATTTCGGCGCCTCCGGCTTCATTCCGAAGCGGTTCGGCGTCGAGACCTTGCGCGACGCCATCCTCAAGGTGATGGAGGGCGACGTCTGGGTTCCCGCCGACACCGACCTGTCCGCCGCTGCCGATCCCGACATGACGCGCCTGCGCGACCGCCTGGTGACGCTGACGCCGCAGCAGGTGCGGGTGCTGATGATGCTGTCGGAAGGCCTCCTCAACAAGCAGATCGCCTATGAGCTCGGCGTGTCCGAGGCCACCATCAAGGCGCATGTCTCGGCGATCCTGCAAAAGCTCGGCGTCGAGAGCCGGACGCAGGCCGTGATCGCCGCCGCCAAGATCGCCGGCGGCCAATGGAAGCAGGGCACCCCGACGGGGTAGAACATGATCCGGAAAAGTGCGCAGCGGTTTTCCGAAAAGATCATGCTCAAACAATAACCTAAAGCGCAATGACGATTCGTCCTGATCTCGTCGCGCTTTAGTCCGCTACAGCGTTGCCAGCAGCACGCCGGCCGCCCTGATATCAGCCGTCTCGGAGCCATCGGCAAAACCTTCGAGCGCCGTCTGGAGCAATTGCCTTGCGTCCTTGCGGCTGCGCCATTCAGCGAGAAGCTGCGCAAGATCAATCGCCACTCGCAGCTCCCAGGCTTTCGCGCCCTTGTCGCGGCTGAGCTTCAGCGATCGCATGAGGCAGGCCTCAGCGTCGCCGGTGTTCGGCTCCGGTAGCGACAGCAATATCTTGGCCTTCATGCGCAGCAGCTCGGGCATGTAGAGATGGTCGCCGCTCTGTTCGACGAGGCCGATGGCATCGTCGATCAGGCTCGCGGCCCGTTCGATCTGGCCGAGCGCCAGCAGGCCGTGGACCTGAGCGATGTTGAACGTCGTGGTGAGCAGCTCGTAACCGGCGTCGTGAAGCTCGCGCAGGCAGGCTGTGATCGTCTCGACACCGACCGCGGCATCGCCGCGCCGGATCGCGATTTCGCCTTTGACGCCGCGGCCAACCGCGAGATAGGGGCCCATCGAGCGCGAATTGGCATGGGCAATGAAGCGGTCGATGTTCTCTTCCGCGCTGTCGAGGTTTCCGTTCCAGAGATCGATCGAGACCAGCCATATCAGCGCGATGCAGAGCGTGATCGGATGGTCCATCTGCGCGGCATCATCGACCGTCTGTCGCGCCAGTCGCTGTGCATCCTCGGACCGGCCCTGCAACCAAAGCTCGCGCGCGAGCGAGATGCCGGCCCGGTTGCGGTGATCGAAGCCGTGGATCGTGCTGATCCGCTCCGTGCCCGGGCCTTGCCAAGCCGCCTCCAGCATGGTCAGCGCGTCGCGATGCTCGCCGGCCAGATGCAAGGAGACACCCAGGAGCGACCTTGCGAGGGCAATTGAAGCAGCATCGCCGAGGGCTTCGGCGACCTTGAGGCTCTGCTGGGCGTAGCCGAGCGCGGCGTCGAAACGTCCCATCCGTTCGTGGAAGATATGCATGCGGCCAAGCAGCTGGAGCTGGTTCGGCGCATCGCCGCGAGCCTCGGCGATCGCGAGACTTCTCTCCAGTGCCCCACGCGCCGCCTCGCTGCCGCCGCGCGTGAACATCAAGGTCAGGCCGAGCGCGGCCTGGACGTGCATTTCCTCGGCGCTGCCGCGCGTTGACGGATCAATCGCAAGCAGTGCCCGTTCCGACCAGCGCCGGCATTCGATGAGCAGCGACATCGCCAGGAACATCGGGGATGCCGATGCCGCGAGCGCGATGCCGATGCCCGCATCGCCGCTCGCGCCAAAGCACCAGTCGAGCGCGGCGCGCACATTGTGAAGCGCGGAGAAATGGATCGCGCGCTCGTCGGCGCTCGGTATGGTGGCCCATATCGCGCCAGCCTGTTCCAACCATCGCCGATAGTAGGTTGCGTGGCGGGCCGCGAGTGCCGCCTCATCAGGTTCGATCTCGAGCAGATAGGCCCGCGTCGTGTCGAGCAGGCGATAGCGCATCATGGCGCCGATGGGGCGCGGCGCGACCATCGACTTGGCGACGAGGCTGTCGATGGCGTCGAATAGGCGGGAGCGGTCGACGCGCTCGTCCGGCACGACTTCCAGCGCGGCGTCGATGGTGAAGTGGCCTGCGAAGACCGCGAGGCGGCGCAACACGAGACGCTCGGTGTCGGACAAGAGGCCGTAGCTCCAGTCCAGCGTCGCTTGCAACGTCTTCTGGCGAGGCGGCGCGGTGCGCTGGCCCTGCCAGAGCAGATTGAGGCGCTCGTCGAGCAGCGTGGCCGTCTGCTCCAGGCCGTAGGCATCGACCCGGCCCGCGGCGAGCTCGATCGCCAGCGCCATGCCGTCGAGCCTGCGGCAGATGTTCGCGACGATCGCGGCATTGGCATCGTCGTGCGCGATCTGCGCGCCGCCGGCTGACGCCCGCTCGAGGAAAAGCTGGAGCGCTGGATAGGTCTGTGCTGTCGCTGCCGTCAGCTCGGTGCCGTCGGGCGGAACGGCAAGCGGCGCCAGCCGATAGACTTGCTCGCCCTCGACGCGCAGGGCTTCGCGGCTCGTGGCGAGGATATGGACATGCGGCGCGGCGTGGAAAATCTCCGCTGCGAGAGACGCCGCAGCGGAGATGACATGCTCGCAATTGTCCAGGATCAGCAGCATCCGCTTGTCCTGCAGATGGGCAAGCAACGCGGGCAGCGGGTCGTCGGCCTGCGCCGGCAGACCCAGCATCAGCAAGATCGAGGTGATCACGAGATCGGGATCGCTGAGCGCAGCAAGGTCAACGAAGTGCGCGGCGTCCGAGAATGTCTCGAGCAGGTCGTGAGCGATCGCCACCGCGACAGCGGTCTTGCCGACACCGCCGGGACCGGCGATCGTGACGAATCGTGAAGTCGTGAGCCTGTCCGAGATGGCTGCGATGGCATCATCACGCCCGACCATCCGCTGCAGCCGGTTGGGAAGTTTCACCGGCGGCAGTTCGCGCCGCGGTGCTGGGCGGCGTTCTGCGGGAATCTCCACTTGCGAGATCGCCGCCACGAAGCAATAGCCGCGGCCGGAGAGCGTGGTGATGTAGCGCGCGCCGTCTTTCCCGTCGCCGAGGGCTTTGCGAAGCGCTGCAATGTGGAAGCGCAGATTGGCTTCCTCGACGGCCATGCCGGGCCAGACCTGCGCCATCAGCTCCCATTTGCTGATGACCTCGTTCGGCCGCGACATCAGCGCGATCAGCGTATCGAAGCTCTTGGCGCCCATCGGCAGCGCGACGCCGCCGCGCATGACGAGCCGCTCATGCGGCGTCACGGTGAATGGCCCGAACGACAATGTCGATGCCGCGGGCGCGGCCGGCTCAGTCATCACGAAATCTTGCTCATTTGCAGGACCGCATAACGAGCGGACGTCGATCCGGCAAGACCGGCTTTGCATCGGCATCAGACCTCGTCTGTAGGGCCTCCCTGACCGGGTTCCCTGCCGGTCTCACAATTTCTCACAACTCCCAACGGGCGCGCCGCGGAGGTGGCTGCTAGTCAGATGCGCGACGGCAAGGAGACTTTCATGACACAAGCGACAAAGCTGATCTATACGGCGAGGACCCACACCAGCGGCGGACGAGGGGATGGCATGTCCCGCAGCTCCGACGGCCGCCTGGATGTCAAATTGTCGCCGCCGGGCGGAGCAGGCGTCGGCACCAACCCCGAGCAGTTGTTCGCGGCGGGCTGGTCGGCATGTTTCGAAGGCGCCATGGAGATCGCCGCGCGGAAGCGGAAAATCGTGCTTCCCAGGAAAAGTGCGATCGATGCGGAAATCGACCTTCTGCACGACGATGGCACTTTCGCCCTGCGGGCGCGCCTCAATGTCAGCCTGCCGGGCCTCGATCACGAGGTCGCGCGCGGCATCGTCGATGAGGCGCACCAGACCTGTCCTTATTCCGCGGCCGTGCGCGGCAACATCGAGGTCACGGTCGCACTGATCTGACCATCACCAACCACGAACCGGGTAGCACCATCATGAAGCAGCTCATCGACCAGCATCGTCGCAAGTTTTTTGGCGTCGCCGCAGGGGCCGTCGCCGTCGGCCTCGGCGTGATCGACCTCGCCGTTGCCCAGACGGAGGCGCAGCGATCCCAGGCATCGAACGCGTCCTTCGGTCCGATCAAGCAGATCGATGCCGGCGTCCTCAACGTCGGCTATGCCGAGGCTGGCCCGTCGAACGGTCCCGTCGCGATCCTGCTGCACGGCTGGCCCTACGACATTCACGCCTTCGTCGATGTCGCGCCGATCCTGGCAAAGGCCGGCTATCGCGTCATCATCCCCTATTTGCGTGGTTACGGTTCGACGCAGTTTCTCTCCGGCGAGACGCCGCGTAACGGCGAGCCCGCCGCGATGGCCGTCGACATCATCGCGCTGATGGACAAGCTCGACATCAAGACGGCTGTCGTCGCCGGCTTCGACTGGGGCGCACGCACCGCCGACATCATCGCTGCGCTGTGGCCGGACCGCTGCCGCGCGCTGGTGTCGGTCAGCGGCTATCTGATCTCGAGCCAGGCAGCCGGAAATGTGCCGCTGCCGCCGTCGGCCGAACTGCAATGGTGGTACCAGTTCTATTTCGCGACCGAGCGCGGCCGCGCCGGATACGAGAAGTACACGCATGATTTCGCAAAACTGATCTGGAAGCTCGCCTCACCGCAATGGAAGTTCGACGACGCGACGTTCGACCGCAGCGCGGCGGCGCTCGACAACAAGGATCATGTCGCGATCACGATCCACAATTACCGCTGGCGGCTCGGGCTCGCCCAGGGCGAAGCGAAGTACGAAGAGATCGAAAAGAAGCTCGCCGCAGCGCCGGTGATCCGCGTGCCGGCGATCACGATGGAGGGCGACGCCAACGGCGCGCCGCACCCCGATCCCAGCGCCTATGCCAAGAAGTTCGAGGGCCGGTACGACTTCCGCCTGATCACCGGCGGTATCGGTCACAATCTGCCTCAGGAAGCGCCGCAAGCCTTTGCCAAGGCCGTCATCGACGCCGACGGCGCCTGAGCATTCATCCAATGCCCCGGTCCAGCACGTCTGGACCGGGGACGTGCCGTGATCCCGCTTGAAGAAACGTCATGATGCCAACCGAATCTGAAAACAAGAGATTCTCATTCTCCACGGTGATCGTGCTCGCCGTGCTGCTTCTCGTCGTTCTCCTGACGAGTGTGCCATATCTGGTCTCGATCGCGCTCGCGGAAGGCGGCGCGGCGGCCGACGCCTCGCCGATCTTCGGTGTCACGATTCCGCCCGGCTACAAGCAGTGGGAACTGATCGCGCCGGCCGAAGAAGCCGCGCCGCTCGACGAGCTTCGCGCCGTGGTCGGCAACCAGATCGCAATCGAGGCCTATCAGGCCGGAAAACTTCCGTTCCCCGACGGCACCATTCTGGTCAAGCGCGCCTGGAAGCGGAAACAGTCGCCCGAGTTCGCATCCGCGACGATCCCCGGCGCCGCCACCACAGTGCAGGTGATGGTCAAGGATTCCAAGAAGTATGCCTCGACCGGTGGCTGGGGCTTTGGCCGCTTCGCCAATGGCAAGCCGGTGGATGAGGCCCAGCACCGCACCTGCTGGGGCTGCCACGAGGCCCGCGCCAAGAGCCGGGACTACGTCTTCACGCGGCTCGCGCCTTGAGATCTTGCGGAGGCTGGCATGAAGACCTGGTTTATCAGCGGCAGCTCGCGCGGGCTTGGCCGTGCCATCACCGAAGCCGTGCTCGCGGCGGGCGACCAGGTGGTTGCCACGGCTCGGAGCCTCGGCCCGCTCGAGCCCTTGCGGGAACGTTTCGGAGAAAGACTGCGGCTCGCAAGGCTTGATGTCACCGACGAGGCCGCCGCTCAGGCGGCGATCGATCTTGCCGTGACGGCATTCGGCGGCCTCGACGTGGTCGTCAACAACGCAGGCTTCGGCGACCTCGGATCGGTCGAGGATACCAGCCTGGAGTCCTTTCGGCAGCAGATCGAGGCGAATCTCATCGGCACAATCATCGTCACCAAGGCGGCGATTCCCGTCCTGCGCCGGCAGCGTCGCGGGCACATCATGCAGGTCTCGTCCGTCGGTGGCCGGATCGGCGCGCCGGCCCGCGCACCTTATTCGGCGGCGAAATGGGGGATCGAAGGCTTTTCGGAATCGTTGGCGCGCGAGATGGCGCTGATCGGTGTGCATGTGACGATCGTCGAGCCCGGCGGTTTCCGGACGGGCTTTGCTCAGGCCGCGCATGACACCGACGAGGGGCGTCCGGAGTACGACGCGGTGGTCGGCGCCGCCGTCCGGATGCAGCGTGATTACGATGGCCGCCAGCCGGGCGACCCGGCCAAGGCCGCGGCTGTCGTGCTGAAGCTTGCCAACATGGATCGCCCGCCTCTGCGGATTGCGCTCGGGAGTGATGCCGTCAACGCCATCGCAGCGACCGATCGCCAGCGCCTCGAAGAGCTCGAGAGGTGGCGCGCGCTGAGCGTCTCGACCGACTACTGACCGCGTCTCATTCCGCCGCCACCATCTGCTGCGTCCGCCACTGGCCGAGCAGGGCGCGGAGCGAGGCCGGCTTCACCGGCTTGTTGAGCACTGCGATCTTTTCATCGCGCGCGGCGACCTGCACCGCGGGGCTGCGGTCGGCGGTGATCAGGATCGCGGGGATGGTGTCGCCGAAGCGGCGGCGGATGTCGCGGATGGCTGCGATGCCGTTGCCGCGGTCGAGATGATAGTCGACGAGCAGGCCGGTGACGCGGCGGCCGGCTTTTTCGATCGCCGCGATCGCGCCTTCGGGATCGGCGACCGCGATCACCTCGGCGTCCCAGGCTTTCAGCAGTGTACGCATGCCGTCGAGGATCGCCGCGTCGTTCTCGATGCAGACGATCAGGGCGCCCGAGATCGGCGTGCGCGCCAGCGGCGTCGCGCTGGTCACGGCGGCCGTATGCGTGACCGCCTTCGCCGTCGGCACCGTCACCGAGAACACCGAGCCGCCGCTCTTGTTGCCGTCGATGGCGATGCCGTGCTTGAGCACGCGCGCCAGCCGTTCGACGATCGAGAGGCCGAGCCCGAGGCCGCGCGCGATCCGCGCGCCCTGCTCGAGGCGGTGGAATTCCTTGAAGATCTCGGCGCGCTTGGCTGAGGGAATGCCGACGCCGGTGTCGTAGACGCAGATCTTGAGCGAGGGGCCGCGGCGGTGGCAGCCGACCAGCACGCGCCCGCGCGGGGTGTACTTGATGGCGTTGGAGATCAGGTTCTGGAGCAGGCGCCGCAGCAGCAGGCGGTCGGATTCGACGGGAAGCGAGCAGGGCACGAAGGCGAGCGCGAGGCCCTTGGCGCGCGCGATCGGCGCGAACTCGATCTCCAGCGAGCGCATCAGATCCGCCATCCTGAAGCTCGAGATCGAGGTCGTCATCGCGCCGGCATCGAGCCTGGAGATGTCGAGCAGCGCGCCGAGGATCTCCTCGATGGCTTGCAGCGATTCGTCGATGTTCTCGACCAGCCGCGTCTCCTCGCCGCTGTGCTGGCGCTCGACGAGGCTCGTGATGTAGAGCCGCGCCGCGTTCAGCGGCTGGAGAATGTCGTGGCTGGCCGCTGCAAGAAAGCGTGTCTTGGAGCTGCTGGCATCCTCCGCCGCACTCTTGGCCAGCGCCAGCTCGGAGTTCAGCCGCGTCAATTCCTCGGTGCGGTCGCGCACGCGCTTTTCCAGCGACGCATTGGCGCGCTCCAGCGCTTCAGCGGCCTCGAAGGTCGGCGTGACGTCGGTGAAGGTGATGACGAAGCCGCCGCCGGGCATCCGGTTGGTGAGTACCTCGATCACCATGTGGCGTTCCGGCAGGCGCTCCAGATAGGGCTCGCTGTCGGTGGTGTAGGCGACGAGCCGCTGCTCGATCATCGCCTCGCGCTCGGTGTCGCCCGCCGAATCGCTCACGCCCATGAATTCCAGGATCTCGCGCAAGGGCGTGCCGAACTGGATGAAATGCGGGGGAACGTTGAGGAGCTCGCCGAACTGCCGGTTGGAACAGATCAGCTGCAGATCGGCGTCGAACACCGCGATGCCCTGGCGCACATGGTTGAGCGCGGTCTGGAGGATCTCGCGGTTGAAATGCAGCGCGGCGTGCGAATCGTCGAGCAGTTTCAGCGCGGCTTTCGCCGACACCGTGCGCTTGCGCAGCAGCAGCGACATCACGAGGCGCGAGGAGGCCGCACCGATCGAGGAAGCGATCAGGTGCTCGGCGTGCTGCAGCAGCTCGAAATCGGCGGGCGCCGCAGGCTCCAGCCGCACGTTGCGTCTGGCGGAGAAGGCCTCGAACGAATGCCGCGCGCGGTCCGGCCCGAGATATTGCGCGACCGTGGTCTGGATGTCCTGCACCGTGACGGTGGTGCGCCAGCGGCGGAAGCTCGGCGAGATCGGCGCCAGCGTGTTGGGCACAAACAGGTCGGCCTGCACCAGCTCGATCGAGGACGGCTGGCGCGCCAGCGACAGCAGCACATAGGTGAGGATGTTGAGCGACAGCGACCAGATCACGCCATGCATCAGCGGCGGCAGGTCGGCGCCGAACAAGGCCTGCGGCCGCAGCGCCTCGATTCCGAACGGGCCGTGCTGGAGCAGCAGGATGCCTGTGGTCGAGGAATCCATGAAGCTCGGCATGAACAGCGTGTAGAGCCACACCGCGAAGCCGACCATCATGCCGCCGATTGCGCCGCGCGCGGTCCCCCGCCGCCACAACAGACCGCCGAAGAAGCTCGGTGCAAGCTGGGCGATGGCGGCAAAGGAGAGCAGGCCGATTGCCGCGAGCTGGGTGTTGCCGAGCGCGCGGTAGTAGAAATACGCCATCACCATGATGGCGAAGATCGCAAGGCGCCGCGAGCGCAGCAGGAAGTCGCTGAAATCGGCCCCGCCGGTGCGTCCCTCCGGCCGCCGTTGCAGCACCAAGGGCACCACGAGGTCGTTCGAGACCATGATCGACAGCGCGACGCATTCGACGATCACCATCGCGGTTGCCGCCGACAGGCCGCCGACGAAGATGGCGACGCTGAGCAGGTCCGCGCCCCCCTCCATCGGCAGCGCCAGCACGTACATGTCCGGCTCGGCCGTGCCGAACGGGAAGGTGACGAGGCCGGCGAGCGCGATCGGAATCACGAACACGTTGATGGCGACGAGATAGAGCGGGAACAGCCAGCGCGCGCGGCCGACCTCGGCATCGGATGAATTCTCCACCACGCTGACGTGGAACTGGCGCGGCAGCAGCATCACCGCGCAGAGCGACAGCAGCGTCATGGTCAGGAAGTTGCCGATCGACGGCGAATAGTTGATGGCGCGCACCGCCTCCGGCGTCTTCATCGCGCGCTCGATCAATTCATGCGGCGAGAACATCCAGAAGGTGACGAAGATGCCGGCGGCGAGAAAGGCGACCAGCTTGACGATGGATTCGGTCGCGACCGCCAGCATCAATCCGTGCTGGTGCTCGGTGGCATCGGTCTGGCGCGTGCCGAACAGCACGGCGAAGGCCGCCATCGCCAGCGTCACCATCAGCGCCATGTCGCCGAGGATCGGGATGTGGGAGAACGCCTGGTCCTCGCTGAGGATGGTTTCGAGCGAGGAGGCGACCGCCTTGAGCTGGAGTGCGATGTAGGGCACCGAGCCGATGATCGCGATCAGCGCCACGGTCGCCGCCACCGCCTGGCTCTTGCCGTAGCGCGCGCCGATGAAGTCCGCGATCGAGGTGATGTTGTGGGTCTTGGCGAGCTGGATCACGCGGCGGAGCACGCCGGCCCCGAGCCCGATCATCAGGATCGGGCCGACATAGATCGCGAGGAAGTCGGTCGAGGTGCGGGTGGCGAAGCCGACCGAGCCGAAGAAGGTCCAGGAGGTGCAGTAGATCGCCAGCGACAGCGGATAGATCAGTCCGGACGCGCGGCCGGGCCCCGCCGGCGAGCGGCGGTCACCATGGCTCGCCACCAGGAACAGAAAGCCGATATAGCCGAAGGCGGCGGCGATCACGCCCCAGTCGTGCAGCATGGCGAGCGTGCTTCTCCCTGGGCGCGGTAGCGCCCGATCTTCCGAAGGCGCGCGAGGCGCCCGATCTCATTTTCCCTGCAAATCTAGCGCGTTGGGCCGGTGGAGGCGACAGCGAAATGGCGGGCGGGAGTGGGAACTGGCGGTGTCGTTAAGGTGCGCCGCCCGGGGCGTTCTTGGCCCACCGAGAGAGCCCCCTTGTGGCACCCCTCTCCCTGACCCTCCCCCGCAAGGGGGGAGGGAACGGAGAGAGTGCCGATTGTCGCGGCGGCGACGAGCCGGAGTTGGGGCGACAGATCAACGTGAGGTAGGCACGCCTGCCTCGTTCCCTCCCCCCTTGCGGGGGAGGGTCGGGGAGAGGGGTAACTCCAGAGACGGTGCGGGTTGGGTTAGGGAGAGCAGAAAGCGCCTACTCCGCCGCCAGCGACTTCTCGCGCAGCGGCAGGCCGAGGCGGTCCCACACTTGCAGCAGCGCTTCGGCGAGCTGATCGATCAGGCCGTCGTCATGATAGGGCGAGGGCGTGATGCGCAGCCGCTCCGTGCCCTTGGCGACGGTCGGATAGTTGATCGGCTGGATGTAGATGCCGTGCTCCTCGAGCAGCAGGTCGGACGCCTGCTTGCACTTCTCGGGATCGCCGACGAACAGCGGCACGATGTGGGTGTCGTTCGACATCACCGGCAGGCCGGCGGCATTCAGGATCGCCTTGGTGCGGGCGGCGCGGTCCTGATGGCGCTCGCGCTCCCAGCTCGAGGTCTTCAGATGCTTGATCGCGGCGGTCGCGGCCGAGCAGATCGCCGGCGGCAGCGCGGTGGTGAAGATGAAGCCCGGCGCGTAGGAGCGCACCGCGTCGATGATCTGGCCGTTGGCGGCGATGTAGCCGCCGAGGCAGCCGAACGCCTTGGCGAGCGTGCCTTCGAGGATGTCGATACGGTGCATGACGCCGTCACGCTCGGCAACACCCCCGCCGCGCGGGCCGTACATGCCGACGGCGTGGACCTCGTCGACATAGGTCATGGCGCCGTACTTCTCGGCGAGATCGCAGATCTTTGCGAGCGGCGCGACGTCGCCGTCCATCGAATAAAGGCTTTCGCAGGCGATCAGCTTCGGCCGGGTCGGACCCGCAGCCTTCAGCTTCTCTTCGAGATTAGCCAGATCGTTGTGGCGGAACACGACGCGCTCGCAGCCGGACTGGCGGATGCCTTCGATCATCGAATTGTGGTTGAGCTCGTCCGACAGGATGAGGCAGTTCGGAATGAGTTTTGCGATCGTCGCGATGCCGGTCTGGTTCGAGACGTAGCCCGAGGTGAACAGCAGCGCGGCTTCCTTGCCGTGGAGGTCGGCGAGCTCGGCCTCGAGCTGCACCAGCGGATGATGCGTGCCGGCGATGTTGCGGGTGCCGCCAGCGCCGGTGCCGACGCGGGTCGCGGTCTCGACCATGGCGCCGACCACCTTCGGGTGCTGGCCCATGCCGAGATAATCGTTGGAGCACCAGATCACGACGTCGCGCTTGCCCTTGGGCGAGTGCCAGACCGCGTGCGGGAACCGGCCGGCGGTGCGCTCCAGATCGGCGAACACGCGGTAGCGCCGCTCGGTGTGGAGACGATCGAGGGCGGAATTGAAGAACTGGCTGTAATCCATCGGCAAAACCTGAGACGGAACTGACCAAAAGGGCGCATCTTCTTAGAGCTTTTCCAGCTCCAATGTCTATGCGCTATCCCACATTTAGGCGTGAGGGGCATTTGGGCAAAATGCCCTATCGTGCGATTTGAAACTTGATCCCGATCAAGCTCGCGCGAGGTACAATGCTGCTCCGCACCATCCGCTGCGGTGCTGACGGTGTGCTTTCTCGCCCCGCAAGCTGGGAGAGGTGAAGAAGCCCCTCACGTCGTCCTGAACTGGAGCACGCCGTCCTTCGTCTCCGCCGTCAGCCGGCCCTCGACGATCATGTAGTTGACGTGGGCGACGAGCTCGCCGGCGGCAAAGCCCATCTGATGCTCGTCGAGCACGTGCTTGTTGAACACGACGGGCACCAGGGCGCGCGAGGTCTGCGGCACCTCGCGGCAGGCCTCCGCGATCAGGCGGCAGCGTTCCTCGTGATGGTCGGCGAGCTGCTTGATGCGCGTCTTGAGGCCGTAGAACGGCACGCCATGGCCGGGCAGCACCAGCAAGTCATAGGGCAGGGTGGTGGTGAGGCTCGCGAGCGAAGCCAGATATTCGCCGAGCGAGTTCTGGTCGGGCTCGACCGCCCACACGCTGACATTGGGCGAGATCTTGCTCAGCACCTGGTCGGCGGAGAGGAACAGCTTGTCGTCGGCGCAATACAACATCACCTGATCGAGCGCGTGGCCGCCGCCGGTGATCACCTTGAAGCGGCGCGTGCCGATCACGATCTCGTCGCCATGCGAGATGCGGCGGTAGGACGGCGGCAGCACCGACACCTGCTTGAGATAATCCTGGCCGCGGCCGAGCAGCTTTTCGGTGAGCGATTCGTCCATGCCGTGACGACGGAAGAACAGGCGCTGCGCGTTGCGCCCCTCTTCGGTGCCGCGGTTCTGATGATAGACCGATTGCAGATATTCGACCTGCGACATCATCAGCGGGCAGCCGAAGCGCTCCACGATCCAGCCCGCGAGCCCGACATGATCGGGATGCGAATGCGTCACGATCAGGCGCGTGATGTTGACGCCCTTCAGCGGCCCGTCGAACAGCCTGGTCCAGGCCTCGATCGTCTCCTCATTGCCGAAGCCGGCATCGACCATCGCATAGCCGTCGCCATCGGCGAGTAGATAGATGTTCACGTGGTTGAGGCGGAACGGCAGCTTCAGCCGCGCCCATAGCACGCCGGGGCGCACCTCGACGACCTCTTCGTGGCCGGGATGCTGGTCCCAGGGATAGCGCAAGGCCTCGGCCGAGGACTGCACAGTGTCGATTTTCGCGTTCATGCTACCGGCTTAAACCCAGCGCGGGCGAGGCGCCAGCCGAAAAAGGCTGGGCCGTGGTCTCCGCATGGCGGTCATACCGGACGGTGTATTTCCGTGTGCCGGTTGAAGCCTGCCAAAAACGCAGTCATTCCGGGGCGCGCGTGAGCGCGAACCCGCAAATCTGGAGGTTGTCGCGCGAGCTTCCGGGTTCGGCGCGACGCGCCGTCCCGGAATGACAATCAGGCCGCCCGCATATTGTTGAGGAACGCGTCGATCTCTCCGCGCAGCATGTCGGCCTCGCGGCGGAGCGCGTCCGACGCACTCAACACCTCGCCTGCTGCCGCGCCAGCCTCGGCCGAGGCGGTGGAGACGCCGACGATGTTGCTGGAGACCTCGCTGGTGCCCCCCGCAGCATGCTGGATGTTGCGCGCGATCTCGCGGGTGGCCGCGCCCTGTTCCTCGACTGCGGCCGCGATCGTGGTGGTGACGTCGTTGATCTCGCCGATGATCCGGCCGATGCCCTGGATCGCACCGACCGCGGAGGTCGTGACCTGCTGCATGCTGGCGATCTGGGTGCGGATTTCTTCCGTTGCCTTGGCGGTCTGGCTCGCGAGGCTCTTCACCTCGGAGGCGACCACCGCGAAGCCGCGGCCGGCCTCGCCCGCGCGCGCCGCTTCGATGGTGGCGTTGAGTGCGAGCAGATTGGTCTGCGAGGCGATGGTCTGGATCAGGTCGACGACGACGCTGATGCGGCTTGCGCTGTCGGCAAGGCTCTGCACCGTGGTGTCGGTGGCACCGGCCTCATCGACGGCCTTCTTGGCGATCGCGGCGGAGGTGACGACCTGCTTGCTGATCTCCTCGATCGAGGACGACAGCTGCTCGGTGCCCGATGACACGGTCTGCACGTTGACCGAGGTCTCTTCCGCGGCGGAAGCGACCGCGTTCACCAGCGCGTTGGACTGATCGGCGGTATTCGACATGCTCTGTGCGGTCGACTGCATCGAATTGGCCGATTGCGCCAGATTGTCGAGCGCGGTTCGCACCGTGCCCTCGAATTCCGCGATCCTGGCTTCCACATGGGCGGCGCGTTCGGCCTTGGCGACGCGATCCTTGTCTTGCTCGCTCGCCAACGCGCGGGCTTCGATCATGCTGGCGCGGAACACCGTCAGCGTTTCCTTCATCGCGCCGATCTCGTCATTCTGCCGGGAGCGGACGATCTCGGTGTCGAGGTCGCCGGCCGAGAGCAGTTGCATGGCGCGCTGAAGCTCGCGGATGCGGCGGAGAATGTTGCGGCCGACATAGAGCCAGACGAACAGCGCGGAGCCGACCAGCATCAGCGCGCCTAGGGCCAGCATGACCGAGGTCGCGAGCGAAGTCTCCTGCCGCGCCTGGAAGGTCGAGGCGTTGGTCTCCTTCTGCACGCCGTCGACGAGCTGCTGCACGCTGATGCCGAGGCCCACATTGAGCTTGCGCGTCTCGTCCAGGATGGTCTGGCCGTAGTCGATGGAGTCGAGCTCCTTCTCGCGCAGATTGAACACGCCGGTCTTGCCGGTGCCGAGCGCGAGCAGCTTTTCCGCTGTCGCGCGCAGCATCTTGTTGCCCTCATTGTCCGGCAGCAGATCGAGGTTCGACCGCAGGCGTCCTTGGGCCGTCTTGAATTCCTTCTGGATGTCGTCGAGCTTGTCGCTCGTGCTCGCCGACAGCGCGGCGCTCATGTCGGCGGCCGCGAGATTGCCGCTGGCGACGACGTTGCCGAGCTGGCCGACGGTCTGTGCCGCTTCGGTGGCATCTTCGGCCGACAGGTTTGCCGAGCCGAGAATGGCGTTGACGCGGGTCTGCGCCTCCAGCATCGCCGGACTGGCCGCGCCGACGAACGCGCCCTGCGCGTTGCGCAGCGCGTCGTATTGCTTGTCATGGAGCGCCGCGATGTCCAGCCGTTCGCGGGCGGCCTTGGCCAGGCTCTGGGCCGCCTCGTTGATGCTCTTCATCGTCTCGCTGAGTCCGGTGACGACGGACTTGTCGCCGCCGAGCTCGATGATCTCGTTGAGCTTCTGCTGCGTCTGCTCCTGCAATTCCTTGAGCTTCTTGGTGCGCTCGTTGAGCGCTTCCTCGCTTTGAGCTGCAAGCAGGGCCGGTCCCTGTGCCGCAAGGCTCGCGCTCAGGGCCGACAATTGCAGGCTGGCGGCAAGGCGCGGAATGTCCCGCCCGCTCAGCTCGGTCATGCGTCCGCCGAGATTCTGCAGCGCGAGGCCGGCGCCGGCTGCAATCACGAGGCCCATGCCTGCGATCACGCCGAAGGCCGCGAACAGGCTGCCGCGCACGCCCCATTTCGGCATTTTGACGCGAGGCTTGAATCGACCGAGCAAACGGCCAACGCCCAGACGGATCGCCATCGAAAATTCCCCCACGCTCTTGCTTCTGTTTTGTGGCGGGCAGTATCCGCGGGGCCGGTTAAAAAATCGCAATTGGTGCAATTGCTTGCATTGGTTCCGCAGAGCGAAAAAAGAAGGGCCGGCGCGAACGCCAGCCCTTGGTCGGGATAAGACTTTGCTAACCGATCAATAGCGCGCGACGGCCGGGCTCGCCCAATTGAAGCGGTAGTTGACGCCCGCCTTGACGGTGTGGTCGTCGGTGGTGAAGTTGCCGGTGCCCGCCAGCGGGCCCCCGGTGAAGTGCGCATCGCCGAAATTGTAGTACTGGTACTCGGCCTTGGCCGACCAGTTCGGGGCGAACATGTACTCGATGCCCGCGCCAACGGTGTAGCCGTTCTTGTGATCGCCATCGATGACGAAGGCGGTCGGCATGCCGCCGACGGTCACCTTCTCGTTGTTGTTGGAATAGGCGTAGCCGCCCTTCACATAGACGAGACCCGGACCCCAGGTGTAGCCGACGCGGCCGGTGAGCGAGCCGAGGCCGCGCTGGTCGTTGGTGTAGGCGATACCGCCCGGAAACACCGCGCCGACGCTGCCGGAGAGCCAGGAATACTGGCCTTCGACGCCGACCACGAAGTTCGGATTGAACTGCCAGTCCGCGCCGACCTGCACGCCGCCGAGGAAACGGCCGTTGCCGTTGTTGCCGGTGGAGAGGCCGTTGAAATTGTTGTCGCTGGAGAACGCGCCGCCGACATGGCCGCCGATATAGAAACCGGTCCAGTTGTAGATCGGTGCGGCATAGGCCGGGGCTGGCGCCTTGTAGTAGTTGCGGTTACCGAGATCGGCGCCGAGCGCCGGCGCGGCAGCGCCCGCCACGAGCAGCGCGACGGTCGCAATCAGAATCTTCTTCATAGTCCAAACTCCAACACTAAAGGTCCCCAGCAGGCGCGCTGTCCGCGCCGCGTTGGTTTTGCAGATAGCTCGCTTTTGTCGAAAATGCTGTCACATCCGTGGCACAGCGGCACCCAACCTAACGTATTGGGCTGCAAATGATCTTCGTGCTTAATGGCGGCTTAAGAAATGCTGAAGGAAGGCTTAATTCACAGCCGATCGAGCAACCTTCGCACGGCTTTCGTTAACCAAGACGCCGCCGCGCTTCGTCGCGCATCTGCTCGCGGAACGCGGCGCGCCTGGCCGGCCGGTCTTCCTCGCGCACGTCGTGACGATCGAAGATGTCGAACTTCTCCATGATCGGATAGCGCTCGCTGGCCATCGCGAGCACGCGGAGCACCTTGGTCGCAGACGGCGACGGCCCGCTCACCTCCCAGCGCCGGATGGTGTCGGCGCCGCCCTTCTCCGGCAATCCGCAAAGCTTTGCCATATCGGCCGCGGTGAGCTTCCGTCCGAGGGCATCGGAGAGGTCGTTGCGGAGCTGCTTCAGTTCGGCGCCGGTCATGCTGCTTTTCGTCCAGGGACATCACTGAAGGCAATGCACTAGCGCTGATTCGGGTCCATCCGAAGGCGGCTGTCCGCGACAATCTCATCCATCGCGCCCTGCCAGGGCGATGCAATCGACCTCGACGTCGAACGGCCCTGGCCACGACGGCACGTGAACGAAGATGCGTGCAGGCGAATGGTCCTGGAAGTAACGGGCGTAGACCTCGTTGAACGCGGCGAAATGCGCCGGATCGGGCGTGCAGTAGACATTGCACTTGATCACCTCGGCCAGCGATGACCCCGCCGCTTCCAGGCAGCGCTGCATCTGGTCGAGCACGATCTCGGCCTGCCGCGCGAACGGCAGCAGCCTGACCTCGCCCGTGTCAGGGTCGAACGGCGGCAGGCCGGACAGATAGACCAGGCCTCCGGCGACGACGACCGGGTAGATCGGGCCTTTGCGGCGGCGCTCCAGATAGCTCGATATCGGCTCCACGCGAATTCTCTTCATATGGCTTCTCCCGGATTGCAGACGGCCACCGTAGTGTGTGCGCAGTGCCAAATGGTTCGGCCGCCGCCAAACCATTGCCGTTGTCGCGCGAGGGCCGCCGCGATACCGTCTCGCCATGGTCGCAGCGGCAAACATGGTCGAGGTGGCAGCGCTGGTCGGCGACACCGCGCGGGCCACGATGCTCGCGGCGCTGATGGGCGGGCAGGCGCTGACCGCAAGCGAACTCGCCTCGCGCGCGCGGATATCGCGATCGACGGCCAGCGGACATCTCGGCAAGCTGGTCGGCGCTCGGCTGCTCGCCGTGACGCAGAAGCGCCGCAACCGCTACTACCGCATCGCCTCGCCGCTCGTTGCCAGAATGCTGGAGGGTATCAAGGCGGTCGCGGCCATCGAGCTTCCGCAGCGCGACCAGCCACGCTCGCTCACCGACGACAGGCTTCGCTTCGCGCGCACCTGCTATGACCATCTGGCCGGTTATCTCGGGGTCGCCATCGCCGACGCGCTCATCGCCAAAGGGCACGTCGTCCTGACCGATGACGGCGGCGAGGTGACGGCTTCAGGGACGGACTTCCTCGCCGCGTTCGGCGCGGCGCCGGCCCTGAAATCCGGGAGCCGGCGCATCTTCTGCCGGCCTTGTCTCGACTGGAGCGAGCGTCGCTATCACATTGCCGGTCACATCGGTGCGGAGATCCACCGTTGCTGCCTCGAGCGCGGCTGGCTGAGGCGGGACCGCGACAGCCGGATCGTGCGCATCACGCCGGCCGGGCAGATCGGCCTAACCAAGACATTCGGCATCGACCTCGGCGCCAGCCGCGGTCCGGCGCATTCGCCCGCGCACGGAGTTATGAACGCGTGCCTATGGACATCCGCCGGCGAATGAACACATGGCACAAGGGGCTCCCACCGACCGAGGGATCAACCATGACCAGCATGAAACTCGCCATTGCCGCGCTCATCACGACCGGACTGCTTGCCGCGCCCTATGCGGCTGAAGCGAAGAAGCACCGGTCCAGCCGGCACTACAGCACCAGCATGGTGGCCCCGACCTATCGTGGCGTCGGCGCGCCGGTCGCGCAGCCCGGGACGTCTTACGGCTCGTCCGGACAGACGGTCGGTACGGTCACTGCGCCGTCGATCGGAACGTACAACTGGCCGTCGGTCGGCGTGACCAATTCGGTGCCGACCTGGAGCAACACCACCCGATAGGGCCGATCTGGATCAGCGCGGTCCCGTCGCGAGGCCCGAGAGCAGGTAGAGCGCGACCAGCAACGTTCCGACCGACAGCATCGTCGTGACCGAGACCGTGGCCGCAACCAGCCTCTCCTCGACCTTGTGCTCGTGCGCCAGCACATACACGGTCTTGGCCGTGGGCACGGCCGCGCAGATGACGGCGGCGACCGTGTAGAGCGGGTTGAGGCCCAGCATCACGCAAAGCCCGTAGACGAGCAGCGGCATGATCACCAGCTTGACGGCGGCGAGTGCGAACGATGCCTTCAGGTTCGAGCGAAGGCCTTCGACCGACAGGCCGAGGCCGATGGCAAACAGCGCGCACGGTGTGAGCGCGGCCGCGATCATGTTCAGATAGGCCGCAACGGCTGCTGGAATCGGCAAGCCCGTGATCGACCAGACGAGCCCGATGAGGGTCGACAGCACCATCGGATTGAGCAGGATCTGCCTTGCGAGGCCGGCGGAATGCGCAGGCCCGCGCGCGTCCCGCTCCAGCAGGATGACGGTGATCGGAAACATCACGGCGGCCACGAACACCGTCGCCACCGCGGCAGGCAGCACGGCGGGCTGGCCGTAGATCGCATGCAGGATCGGCAGCGCGACGAAGCCGGTATTGGTCATCGCCGCCGCCATGCCATGGATCGTGCTGCTGGCGAGATCATGCTTTCCGCGAACAGCGACGAAGACCAGCGCGAAACAGACGAGGGAGCCGCCGCCGAAGGCGAGCAGGAAGCGCCATTCCAGCAGGTTGCGCGCCGGCTCCTGGGCGATGGTGACGATCAGCAGTGCCGGCATCGCCACGTTGTAGGCGAAATGCACCAGCGCATCGGCGAGCGAGCGCGAGAGATAGCCGAGCTCGCCGGCGAGCCACCCGGTGACGATGATCGCGAATACGGGAAGAACGAGGCTGGCGACCTCCATCCGATTTCCCCCTGCTGCCAATGGCGCAGGAGAGGTTACTCCGGCAATGGATTGTCGTCACCGTGTTCGAGCCGTTCCTGGCTCGAAAGATCGTCGGTTATATCAGCCCTGACGGCCCGCCGGGCCGGACCGTTCGGGGAAGCGGCCGCGCGCTTAAATGCCCCGGCCGTTCTGTTGACCGATCACGCAGCGCCATGCGGCGAGCCGTTCGGCCGGATGCTGGTTCATCCATTCGGCGAGCTGCGGCGCGCCCATCAGGCAGGATTGCACCGAGACCTGCGCAAAGTCCGAGCTGGTCACGAGCTGCTCGTGACAATTGGTCGGAGAGGCGAGGCTGCAAAGCACGGCGATGATCTTGATCATGCGAGGTTGCCCCTGTCGCTCTGGCGCGCATTGGCTCCGCTCGACTGATCGCCGGCCGGATCAGCCGGCGGGAAGATGCTGTCGTAAATCGCGCGCGCTTCCTGGATGAGGCGAAGACGTTCGCGCTCAGACTTTGACACAAACTGAATAACCTGGCCCATGTCGGCCTCCAATATGATCCTCGATCCATCATCAGATGATGGAAATCATTCCATCGGGATATGGGATGCAGGGTTCGTCTTTGCAGCGGTGCAGGCGGTCACAAGGGATAAAAAGCCCGTGACCGATCCGTTCCTAAGCGGAACGTAATACCTCAGCGACGTCCCGCCTCACGCCGCATTAGCCGCTTCCGGCATCGTGATGGCGTGCCGCGGCACATTTTCGCGGGCGTGGAGTTGTACAGTCGTTCAATGCACGAGCGGTTCGACCTGAACGATCAAGGGAACGCGTTCGAAAGGATCAGTCATGACAAGAACAAGACGCGCTATCGCCACACTTCTCACACTTGGATTGGCGGCGGTGCCGCTCGCCGCAAGCGCCCAGACGTCGGCGGGCTCACAAAGCAACACGCGGCTCAGCCCGGGCGTGCCGGCACAACAGGGCACATACGGAAGTTCGGGACAAACTACCGGAACGGTCACCGCGCCATCGGTCGGAACGTCTAACCAGCCGTCCGTCGGTGTGACCAACTCGGTCCCCAACTGGAACAATACGAACCCTCCGGCCAAACGATAGTCGCGATTTGCGGCGTTACGCTGCCGGCGCACGCTCCGTCCGTCCCGGCACCGCCGCGAGCAGCTCGCGCGTATAGGGATGCTCCGGTGCGGCGAAGAGCTGCGCGGTCGGCTTCAGCTCGACGATGGCGCCGCGTTGCATCACCGCGATGCGGTCGCAGATTTGAGCCGCGACGCGTAAGTCGTGGGTGATGAACAGCATCGAGAGGCCGAGGCGCGCCTTGAGATCTTCGAGCAGCTTCAAGACTTGCGCCTGCACGGAGACGTCGAGGGCGGAGACGGCTTCGTCCGCGACGATGATCTCGGGCTCGAGCGCGAGCGCGCGCGCAATGCCGATGCGCTGGCGCTGGCCGCCGGAGAATTCGTGCGGATAGCGTTCGAGCGCGCCGGCATCCAAGCCGACCATCTTGAGGAGATCGCGGGCGCGGTCGAACGCCACCTTGGGATCGGTGCCGGCCGCGATCGGGCCGTCGGCGATGATGTGGCCGATCTTGCGACGCGGATTGAGCGAGGCGAACGGATCCTGGAAGATCATCTGGATGCGATGGCGCTCGGTGCGCAGCGCCTTGCCTGAGAGCTGTGTGAGGTCGGTCTCGCCGATCCGCACCGTGCCGCGGTCGGCCTCGATCAGCCGCATCACCAGCCGCGCGACCGACGATTTGCCGGAGCCGGATTCGCCAACGAGGCCGAGCGTCTCGCCCTTGAGGATGTTGAAATTGACGGCGCGCGCGGCATCGACGCGGCGATCCTCGCGAAACCAGCCGCCCGAGGTGACGTAGGTCTTGTCCAGCCCGATCACCTCGACGGCCCGTGCCTGGTCGTCGAGGGGCGCGCGCGCCGGCGGGTCCATCGACGGCACGGCGGCGAGCAGCGCCTTGGTGTAGTCGTGTTGCGGCTCGTTGAAGACGGTCGCGGCGGGGCCTTCCTCGACGATCTTGCCGTGCCTGAGAACCACAACTTGATCGGCGATGTCGGCGACGACGCCAAAGTCATGGGTGATGAACATCACCGCCATGTTGCGGTTACGCTGGAGGTTGCGGATCAGCTTCAGGATTTGCGCCTGCGTGGTGACGTCGAGCGCGGTGGTCGGCTCGTCCGCGACCAGCACGGCCGGCTCGAGCGCCAGCGCCATCGCGATCATGGCGCGCTGGCGTTGGCCGCCGGAGAGCTGGTGCGGATAGGCGCGCACGATTCTTTCAGGGTCCGGCAGGCCGACCTCCCGCGCCAGCGACAATGCCTTCGCGCGCCGCTCCTTTGGCGTCAGCAGGCCGTGGGCCTCGAACATCTCCGCCATCTGGTCGCCGATCCGCATCAACGGATTGAGCGCGGTCATCGGCTCCTGAAAGATCATCGCGAGCCGGCGGCCGCGCAGATCGCGCCAGTCGTCGTCATCGAGCTTGAGCAGGTCGCGGCCTTCGAACTGGATCTCACCTGATGTGACCGAGACAGTGTCCGGCAACAGGCCCATCAGCGCATGCGCGCACATCGACTTGCCAGAGCCGGACTCGCCGACGACGCAGACGATCTTGCCAGGCCGCAAGTCGAGCGAAACGCCGTCGACGGCGAAGGGACGCTCGGCGCCCTTGGGCAGCGCGATGCGCAAGTTCTTGATGGAGACGGCGGGCGGGGCGGTCATCATCAGCGTCCCTCCCGCGACAGGCGCGGATTGAGCGCGTCATTGAGGCCTTCGCCGATCAGATTGAGGCCGAGCACCGAGATCAGGATCGCGACGCCGGGAAACACCGTGATCCACCAGGCCTGGCGGATCACGGTGCGGCCGGCGCCGACCATGTAGCCCCAGGAGATCAGGTTGGGATCGCCAAGGCCGAGGAACGCCAGCGAGGATTCCAGCAGGATCGCGGTCGCCACCATGAGCGAAGCCAGCACGATCACCGGCGACAGCGCATTCGGCAGAATCTCGCGCAGGATGATCCAGCTGTTGCTCTGGCCTGTAACGATTGCGGCCTGGACATATTCGCGCGTGCGCAACGACAGCACTTCGCCGCGCACGAGGCGGGCGACTGGTGGCCAGCTCACCACCGCGATCGAGGCCACGATCGAATAGATCGAGGGCTGCAGGATCGCGACCAGCACGATCGCGAGCGCGAAGCTCGGGATGGTCTGGAAGAATTCGGTGAAGCGCATCAGGGCGTCGTCGACCTTGCCGCCGAAATAGCCGGCCATGGCGCCGATGGGCACGCCGACGACGAGTGCGACCAGCGTGGAGACGAGCCCCACCAGCAGCGAGACGCGGGCGCCAAAGATCATGCCGGCGAACACGTCGCGGCCGAGCGCGTCGGTCCCGAGCGGCACGGTCGAGAGCGTGAACGGCGGCAGAAACGGCCGCTGCACCATGCGCCAGGGCGAGTTCGGGAACAGCATCGGTCCGAACACCGCGACCGAGATCGCGAAGAGGAGGATGACGAGCCCGATGACGCCGCTCGGGCTTCTCAGCATCGATTTCCAGAACTGTTTCATGAGGCGAATTCGATGCGCGGGTCGACCAGGCGATAGACCAGGTCGGTGATGAGGTTGAAGATCAGCACCATGGCGGAGCAGATCACGAAGACGCCGAGCAGGAGGTTGTAGTCGCGCTGCAGCAGCGCGTCGTACATCAGGCGCCCGATGCCGGGCCAGGCGAACACGGTCTCGGTGATGACGGCGCCGCCGATCAACGTGCCGGAATGCACGCCGGCCAGCGTCACGACCGGCAGCAGCGCGTTGCGCAGCACATGACGGCGCTGGATCACGGCATCGGAGAGGCCTTTCGCACGCGCCGTCTTGACGAAGTCGAGCCGCTTGACCTCTAGCATCGAGGCGCGCGTCATGCGGGTGTAGGTCGCCATGAAGAACAGGCCGAGCGTCATCGCCGGCATGATCAGGTGCTTTGCGACGTCGACCGCATGGGCAAGCCCGGTGTAGTTGGCGCCGACCGTCTCGTAACCGAAGCTCGGCAGCCAATCCATGGTGACCGAGAACAAGAGGATGCCCATCAGCGCCACCCAGAAGATCGGCATGGCATAGAAGATCAGCGCGAACACGGTGATCGCCGTATCGAGGAAGGTCCCGGCAAAGCGCGCGGCGAAGGTGCCGAAGAGAACGCCGAGCGCGAGTGAGATTGCGAACGCCGTCAGCGTCAGCAGCAGCGTCGCCGGTAGCCGCTCGCCGATCAGCTTTGCGACCGGCGCCTGCTGGCGGAAGGAGAAGCCGAGGTCGAGGGAGACGACGCCCTTGACGTAGATGAAGAGCTGCTCGGGCAGCGGCTTGTCGAGGCCGAACTTTTCGCGGAGCTGCTTGACGAAGACCTGGTCGCTGGCTCCGGCTTCGCCCGCCATCACGACCGCGGGATCGCCGGGCGCAAGGCGGATCAGGAAGAAATTGAGGACGACGATCGCGAGCAGGACGATCACGCCCTTGAGGACACGCTGGGCAACGAAGGAGAGCATCTTAGAAAGTCATCTTGGTGAGGTGTCCAGGAGCGACTGGGGCAGTGTGCTCCCTCGCCCCGCGCTTGCGGGGAGAGGGTTGGGGTGAGGGGCTTCTCTCCACGCATGAGTATGCTCATGGACCTGTACCCCCCTCATCCGCCACGCGCGAGACGATGCTTCGCATCGCTCGGGGCGTGTTGACCTCTCCCCGCAGGCGGGGAGAGGTAAGAGGCTCATCACTTGTCGAGCCATGCGTCCTTGAAGCCGTCATTGACCCCGATCCCCGTGGTGATCAGGTTCTTGACCTTGCAGCGCGTGATGGTCGGGAATTGCAGCTCGAGCATCCAGGCCACCGGCACGTCCTCGACCAGGATTTTTTGCGCCTTCTCATAGATCTCCTTGCGCTTCGAGTCCGGCGTTGCGATCGCGCCGTCGGCGAACAGCTGGTCGATCTCCGGGTTCACGTAGCCCTCGACGTTGTTGAAGATCTGTCCCTTCGCGATGTTGCTGGAGATATAGTTGCGGCCGACGCCGAGCGCGGGATCGCCATACTGGTAGAGATACGTGAAGGCGATGTCGTAATCCCAGTCGCCGATCTTCTGGTTGCCGCCGGCAACGTCGGTGGCGATGGTTTCGATGTTCATGCCGACGTCCTGGAGGTTCTGCTTCACCGCTTCACCCCAGCGCTGCCAGGTCTCGCCATAGGCGAGCGGCAAGAGGCGGATCTTCTCGCCCTTGTAGCCGGCTTCCTTCAGCAGCGCCTTGGCCTTGGCCGGATCGTACGGGTACTTCTTCACGTCGTCGGTGTAATATTTGATGGCCGAAGACGAAGGGCCCGTCGCGACCTTGCCGAGCCCGTTCCAGATCACATCCTTGGCGAAATCACGGTCGATCGCAAACATGATCGCCTGCCGCACCCGCTTGTCGGCGAGCGGACCCTGGCGATTGTTGAGCCACAGCCAGGCCAGCGGCGAGAAGAACTCCCAGCCGGCGCCGGTGACGCAGGTGTCCTTCAGCTTGGACAGCCGCGGCACGTCGAAATTCTCGACCGAGCCGCCGGGCAGCACGTCGACCTTGCCGGTCTCATAGGCCACGGAGCGCGCGGCCGCGTCGGGAATGATCTGCCAGTAGATCTCGTCGATGTAGGGTTTGCCCTTCTCGTAATAGTTCGGGTTCTTGACCAGCCGGATGAACGAGCCCTTCTGCCATTCCTTGAACATGAAGGGACCGGTGCCGACAGGCGCGTTGTTGTAGGGATTGGTCTTGAAGTCGGTGCCTTCATAGAGATGCTTCGGCACCATCGGCATCGAGCCGACCTCGAAGATTCCGAGGAACGGGCCGAACGGCTGCTTCAGCGTGAACACCACCGTGTAGTCGTCCGGCGCCTCGACTTTGTCGACCTGCGCCAGATTGGTGCGGGCACGCGCATGCGTCTGCTTCAGCATCTCGATCGAGAACAGAACGTCGGCGGCGGTGAAGGGCTTGCCGTCATGCCAGGTCACGCCCTTCCTGAGCTTGAAGGTGTAGGTCTTGGCGTCCTCGCTGACGCTCCAGCTTTCGGCGAGCTCCGGCTGCGGCTCGAGCTTGGGGCTGTAGCGCAAAAGGCCCTCGAAGATGTTGCCCGACACCATCTGGGTCGGACCGTTCTGGATCATCGCTAGCATCAGGCCGGGCGGCTCGGGCTGGATCACGGCGTTGATCACGCCTCCTGTCTTCGGCTCTTGCGCCAGGGCCGGGGCCATGAGGCCGCAAGCCAGGAGGAGACCAAGCAACACTCGTTTTGGCATGTCGTATCTTTCTCAAGCGAGACCAGCCGCAGATGCTTCGCAACGTCCTCGCGCGCGAAGCCGCGGCCGGCCCATCCCAGTCCCCATCCAATATCGAGGCTCACACAGTCCCGTTCGGCGCCGCAAGATGAAAGTCTCGACAGCGTTCGCACAAAAAATGTACAGCGCGTCCCGTTTTCACTTGATTCATTGTCTTGTCACGGAGACAAGTCGGCCATGGATAACGCCACCCGCTCCGAACGATCCCGCAATGCCGCGCTCGAAGCGGCCATCGCGATCATCGCGCGCGACGGCCCCGGCCGGCTGACGCTCGACGCGATCGCGCGCGAGAGCGGCCTCAGCAAGGGCGGCGTGATGCATCAGTTCCGCACCAAGGAGGCGGTGCTGAAGGCGTTGCTCGAGCGGCAGATGGCGCATTTCGAGGAATTCTCGACAGCCTACATGGCGAAGGTAAGCAAGACCTCTGCCAATCCCAATCTGGCGACCCAGCTTGCCACCGTGCGCGAAGCCGCGACCTCGCCGAATTCCGCCGCGCTGGCGCTGGTTGCGGCCATGGTCGAGAATCCCCGCCTGATGGCGCTGCCGCGCGAGCGCGAGATGGAGCGGATGGCGGCGATCAGGGACGAGGCCGCCGATCCCGATCTAGCGATGCTGCGCTGGGCCGGCGCGATGGGGCTGCTGCTGAGCTCGCTGTTCGGCATGTCGCCGCTCGGCAAGGACGAGCACCAGCGGCTGTTCGCGCGTCTGCTCGATGACGCGCAATGGACCGGCCTCGAGCAGCCGGCCACTACGCGCAGCACCAAATCCGCGGCGCCATCGGCGGCAAAGGCCGCAACCCGGCGCAAGCGCGCCTGATTCATCGTTAACGAAACCTTGCCATGACCTGCACAAAGCCGCGCCTGCGGCCAAAGGCGTCAGGCTGTCATTTTGCGACTTTACAAACCAACTGGTCGGTTTTATAAATCGAAACACTGAGACGGCCCGAGGCTTCCGAATTGGCCCCGGACGAAGCCCCGGGCCGGCGATGGTGAGCGCCGCAGCCGCGTCTGGTCCCACACGCGGCTGCGGTCACCGAGTCTTTTCCTAAGGCCTTGTTCAAAATCGGCCTTTCACAAAAGCCGCTAGAGGAGTCTGGAATGGATCGCTCGATCGCGTTGCGCGGTCTGGGAACGCTGGTGCGTTGCGCGGCCGCAGCCGGCTGCGCCACGGTCGCGCCGGTGCCCTATTCTGAAATGGCGTCGTCGGCCTACATGGCGCCGGACAAGTCGGACGGGCGTGTGCCCTATCGCTATTCCACGCCGGTCGACTGGCGCGCCTATAATAAAGTGATCCTCGATCCGGTCGTGATCTATCGCGGCAAGGATCACCAGTTCGGCGACATGTCCAACAGGGACAAGGCGACGCTCGCCGCCTACATGCAGAATTGCTTCGCCGACCGGCTGCGCGGCCGCTTCGCGCTGGTGCGCGAGCGCGGGCCGAACACGCTGCGGATCAGGCTGACGCTCACCGGCGCCGTCACCAACACGCCGGTGCTGGGTACACTCTCCCGCTTCGACATGGCCGGCGCGGTTTATAACGGCGTGCAGGCCGCGCGCGACGGCGAGGGCATGCTGACCGGCTCGGTCATCTACGGCGTCGAGATCTTCGACGCCACGACCTCCAGGCTGATCAGCGCCTACGTCACCAAGCAATATCCCGGCGCCTACGACATCAAGGCCACCGCAGGTGCGCTCGCGGCCGCTACCGCCGGCCTCGACAAGGGCGCCGACGCGCTGATGACGCAACTGAACTGACGCTGCGACCCATCCAACGAAAGGTGCCATTGATGAATTTCTTGCTTCGTTTCGTGCTGCGCATCGTGATCACGATCGTGCTGATGGCTTTTGGCGGCCGCGCCGGCGCCGCCGCGCCGCCTGATCCGAGCGGCACCTGGCTGGTCGAGGACGGCCGCGCCCGCATCCGGCTCGAGCGCTGCGGTCCCTCGCGCGATCGCATCTGCGGCTTCATCGTCTGGATGAAGGAGCCGGCCGACAAGCGCGGCCAGCCCTATCGCGACAGCCAGAATCCGGATCCCGACCAGCGTGCCCGCGCGCTGCTCGGTCATCAGCTCATCATGGGCCTGCAGGCGACGGCCGAGGGACGGTTTGCCGGCGAAATCTATAATGCCGAAGACGGCAAGTTCTATTCGGTCTCGCTCTGGCGCGAGTCTCCCGACCGCCTCAAGCTCAAGGGCTGTCTCATAAAGTTCCTGTGCCAGACCCAGACCTGGCAGCAGACGCTCGACGTGCTGCCCGGCCAGCTCGTCGGCCTGACCGGTGATCTCACCGGCCCCCGCGCGGACAAGGAATGGGCCGCTGTGCCGGCGCCGAAGCCGATCCAGGTAAAGGCGAAGTAGCGGACCTGCGGTGGCGCTGTTGGGTCCGGCATGCCAGATTGGTTCGCAATCAACATCGAGAACCATGCCGGGGGCAATATGAGCGACCAGCCGTTTCCGAATCCAGAATTGCGCCCCTTGCACTTGAAGATCGGCGCGCAGACCATCGCGGGTTTTGAAAGCGCAGGTGAGGGGCGTCCGATCCTCCTCATCCACGGCAATTCCTCCTCGTCGCACATCTGGCAGAAGCAGTTGCAGGGCCCGCTTGGGGCCAAGTATCGCATCATCGCGATCGATCTGCCCGGACATGGCCATTCCTCGCCGCCGCCAAACCCCGCGAACGATTATTCCGGCCGCGGCTATGCCGCGGCGATCGCGGCCGTGGCGCGCGAGCTCAATCTCAGGAATGCGGTGGTCGTCGGCTGGAGCCTTGGTGGTCACGCCGTGCTCAACGCGGCAGCCTTGCTGCCCATGGCCGCGGGCCTGATGATCTTCGGCACGCCGCCGGTCGGCAGCGGACCGCAGGGTTTTGCCGGATTCAAGAACCTCTCGCCCACCGCCTTCACGGCTGCGCCGACCGAGGCCCAGATCGCGGAATGGGTGCATACGGCCTTCGCGCCCGGCTATGCGCCGGTGCCCGATTTCGTTGTTGAGGATTTTCGCAGGACCGACGGCAATGCCCGCGCCTGCCTCGGCGCCGTTGCGCAAGGAGGCGGCCTCGCCGACGAGGTCGAGATCGTCCGCAACCTGAAGGTTCCGCTGGCGATCGTGCAGGGCGGCGAGGAGCAGATCGTCGATCTCGGCTATCTCCAGCGCCTGACCGCGCCGACGCTGTGGCGCGGCGCAGTCCAGATCGTCGCCGGCGCCGGCCATTCTACCCAATGGGAGAAGGCCGACGCCTTCAACGCGCTGCTCGACGCGTTTGCGTCGGAGGTGTGAGTGCGTCCTTACCCTCCCCCGGAGGAGGAGGGTAAGGGAGGGTGCCTCACCGCAACCCCGCTCGCCGGAACCCTTCCAGATAATGCTCGCGGTCGGCCTCGGTGGCCCAGGGCAGCTGCGTCGCGATCCAGTGCAGCGAGATGCCCGGCTGGGTGCGGCGCAGCTCGCCCAACGCGCTCTCCGCCAGCGCGCTGTCGCCGATCATGCCGGCGGATACCGCGAGCACGCGGTAGGCGCCGGTGAGGTCGCCGCGGTAGCGGATCGCCTCGCGCGCGAGCGCGATGGCCTCGTCATAGTGCCGCTCGGTGAAGCGGGCATAGCCGGCGATGCCGTAATAGATCGCCAGCGATGGATCGCGCGGCGAAAGCCGGATCGCCCGCTGCGCCGCGTCGAACGAGTCCCGTGAGCGTCCGGCATAGGACAGCGCCAGCGCGTAATAGCCCTGCGCCAGCGAGAAGTTCGGATTGAGCGCGAGCGCCTGCTCGAACTCGGACAGCGCGTTCGAAAGCCTGCGGGTCGAGAAGAACACGCTGCCGAGCGCGGCATGCGCCCAGGCATCCTCGTGGTCGCAGCGCACCGCACTGAGCGCGGCGGCCTCCGCGGCCGGCGCCACACTGGCAAGTTCGGCCCAGCCGAGATGCACGCCGAACATGTGGTTGGCCGCCAGCACCGACAATGCCTGGCCGTAGTTCGGATCGATCCCGACCGCGCGCTCGAGCAGCGCCTGCGCGGCCTCGTGATCCTGCCGCGTCACCCGCCAGTAATGCGACAGCGCCCGCATCAGGAGGTCCCAGGCGTCCAGGCTCGCGGGCGGCTTGCGCCGGTTGCGGAAATTCTCGGCCGCGTGGATCTGCGGCTCGATCGCCGCGGCGATCGCGTTGGTGATCTCGTCCTGCACGGCGAAGACGTCGACCAGCTCGCGATCGTAGCGCTCGGCCCAGAGATGGCTGCCCGACGCGGCATCGTTGAGCTGCGCGGTGATGCGCACGCGAGTGTCGGCCTTGCGCACGCTGCCTTCGACGACGTAGCGGACGCCGAGTTCCTCGGCAATCTGCCTGATATGGACCGCGCGTCCCTTGTAGGTGAAGGACGAGTTGCGGGCGATCACCATGAACCAGCGCTGTTTCGACAGCGCGGTGAGGATGTCCTCGCTGATGCCGTCGCCGAAATAGTCCTGCGCGGGATCGCCGCTCATGTTCTCGAAGGCCAGCACCGCGATCGCCGGCCGGTCCGCAGCAGTGCGCGGCCGGGCGGGGGCGGGCTCGGCCGGCGCCGATGGCGCCGCCGATTCCTCCCGGACCTCGCCGACGAAACGGAAGCCCTTGCGCGGGATGGTCTTGATCAGCCGCTGCGCCGCACCGTCGTCGCCAATCGCCTTGCGCGCGGCGTTGATCCGGCTGTTCAGTGCGGAATCCGAGACGATTCGGTCGCTCCAGATCGCGCTGATCAGGTCATCCTTGGTGACGACGCGGGCGCGCTGCGCGACCAGATAAAGTAGCAGATCGAACACCTGCGGCTGCAGCGGCACGGCTGCGCCGTCACAGGTCAGTTCCCGTAGGTCGCCGTCGAGCACGTTGTTTTCAAAGAGGAATCGCACGTTTCTGTCGTCTCAAGCAAAAATCAAAGTCGTCTCAGGCGAAAATCAACCCTCCGCGAAAGTCTCTGGCGGGCCGATCCGGCATGGTGCGAAGACCAAATAGTGCCGATTCCTCGGCACAACGGAGCGTTCTATGACCCAAATTGATCACCAGGTTCATTCGATCGGCCCGGACATTGCGGGCTCACGCATTTTCAAGTTCATCGCCTTTCTGTACGGAATTGCGGCATATCTCGTGTTTTTCGTCACCATTCTCTACGCTATCGGCTTCGTGATGGGGCTGGTGGTGCCGAAGACGATCGACACCGGAACCGACACGCCGACGGCCGAGGCCGTCATCATCAACCTGCTGCTGATGTCCCTGTTTGCCGTTCAGCACAGCGTGATGGCGCGCCAGCGCTTCAAGGCATGGTGGACGCAATTCGTCCCCAAGCCGGTCGAGCGCTCGACCTACGTCCTGTTCGCGAGCCTGTCATTGCTGCTCCTGTTCTGGCAGTGGCGTCCGCTCCCGACGGTCGTATGGGATGTCGACAATCCGGACCTTGCCGTGACGCTGGTCACGCTGTCGTTTGCCGGCTGGGTGCTGGTGTTCATGAGCACCTGCATGATCAATCATTTCGAATTGTTCGGCCTCCGCCAGGTGACCAACCATCTCGTCGGCAAGAAGGAGGAGGCGCTGCGCTTCAAGACGCCGATGCTCTACAAGTTCGTCCGTCATCCGATCTATCTCGGCTTCATCATCGCGTTCTGGGCGGCGCCGGTCATGACCGTCGGCCACCTGCTGTTCGCGGCCGTGACCACGATCTACATCTTCGTCGGCATCGCGCTGGAGGAGCACGATCTCATCGGCCTCTTCGGCGACGAATACCGGCAGTACAAACAACGGGTGTCGATGCTTATTCCCTGGCGCCGGTCAGTATAGGCTTCGCGTCCATCCGCGCGCGTCCTCCGAAAGGAGGATGCGCGGCGGCGTCTCTTCGCCCCTTCTTCAACGAACGAGGAGAGTGGCAACAGGCCGCCTGCTCGCCTCACAAAATCTCATTCTCAATGGAGACGACCCAATGAAACATGTCGGAAACTGCTTCTGTGGCGCGGTCACGATCGAGGTCACGGGGGAGCCGGCGGCGATGGGCTATTGCCATTGCCGCTCCTGCCGCTCGTGGTCGGGCGGACCGGTAAACGCGTTCAGCCTGTGGAAGCCCGAAGCGGTGCGCATCACCGAAGGCGCCCAGCACGTCGAGACTTTTGTGAAGACGCCGCTCAGCCAGCGCAAATATTGCAGGAAGTGCGGCGGCCATCTCATGACCAACCATCCGCCGCTCGACCTGATCGACGTCTTCACTGCGACCATCCCGACGCTGGCGTTCACGCCCGGCGTCCACGTCAACTATGCCGAGACGGTGCTGCCGATGCGCGACGGCCTGCCCAAGCTGAAGGACTTTCCCGCCGAGTTCGGCGGCAGCGGCGAGATGATGCAGGAGTAGGGGCTCCGTCCTTCCTTCTCCCCTTGTGGGAGAAGGTGGCGCGAAGCGCCGGATGAGGGGCCCCTCTACACATGCAAGACCGCTCGCGAGGATAGAAACCCCTCACCCGGCTTCGATGCGTCGCATCGAATCCACCCTCTCCCACAAGGGGAGAGGGTGCACCGTCAGTGTAGCGCCTACCGCATTCCCGCCCGCCGCAATCCTTCCAGATAGTGCTCGCGATCCTCGGCCCGCAGCATCGGCAGCTCGCGTGTGATCCAGGCGAGCGAGATGCCGGGCTGGGCGCGGTTCAGGCCTTGCAGCGCGGAGGCCGCGAGCTCGGGATCGCCCGACATGCCGGCCGCCGCCGTCAGCACGCGATGGGCGCCGACGAAATCGGCGCGTTGCCGCATCGATTCCCGCGCCATCTGCATGGATGCCTCATAGTTGCGGCCGATGAACTGGGCATAGGCGACAACGCCGCAATAGATCGCCGCCAGCGGATCGCGCGGACTGAGCCGCAGCGCGCGGCGCGCGGCGGCATCGCCGTCCTGCCATCGTCCCGCGTAGCACAGCGTCACGCCGTGGAAGGCGTGCGCCATCGCGAAATTCGGATTGAGCCGCAAGGCCATCTCGAACGCCGCCAGCGCATCGTCGAAGCGGCGGCGGAATAAATAGGTGTAAGCGAGGCCATGATGGGCCCAGGCGTCCTCGCGATCGGCCGCCACCGCCGCGACCGCGGCGCGCTCGGCGACCGGCACGGTCATGGCCATGTCGGCCCAGCCCATATGCGCGCCGAAGATGTGGCTGGTTGCGAACAGGCCGAGCGCCTTGCCATAGGCGGGATCGATCGCAACAGCCTTTTCCAGCAGGCCTTGCGCGACGGCATTGTCCTCGCGCGTGATCCGCCAGTAATGCGACAGGGCGCGCATCACGAGGTCCCAGGCATCGAGACTGCCCGGCGGCTTCTGCTGGGCGCGAAAGCTCTCGGCGGCATAGAGCTGCGGCTCGATCGCGGCGACGATCGCCTCGGTGATCTCGTCCTGCACGGCGAAAATGTCGGCGAGCTCGCGGTCATAGCGCTCGGCCCAGAGATGGCTGCCGGTCGAGACGTCGTTGAGCTGCGCCGAGATGCGCAGGCGCTCGCCGCTCCGCCGCACGCTGCCTTCGAGCACGTAGCGTACGCCGAGCTCGCGCGCGACCTCGTGGATGTGCACGGCACGGCCCTTGTAGACGAAGGAGGAGTTGCGCGCGACCACGAAGAAGCAGCGCAGCTTCGACAGCGCGGTGATGATGTCCTCGCTGATGCCGTCCGAGAAATAATCCTGCTCGCGATCGCCGCTCATGTTGGTGAAGGGCAGCACCGCGATTGCGGGCCGGTCGGGCAGCGCTAGCATGATTTGCGGCACTGCGGCGACACGGCCGGGCTCGGCCGCACCGAACTGGGTCTGGACGTCGCCGACGAAGCGGAAGCCTTTGCGCGCGATGGTGCGGATCAGCGCCTGGTTCGCGCCGCTGTCGCCGATCGCCTTCCGCGCCGCGTTGATCCGGCTGGTCAAGGTGGATTCGGAGACGCTGCGCCCGTGCCATATCTTGTCGATCAGCTCGTCCTTGCTGACGACGCGATCGCGATTTTCCATGAGGTGGACGACGAGATCGAAAACCTGCGGCTCCACGGCCACGGGAACCTGCTCGCGGCTCAGCTCGCGCCGGTCGGTGTCGAGAAGGTGGTCCCGGAATAGAAACTGCACGTCGAAAACTCAATCCTCACGGCAACATCGGCATTGATAAAATCAAAATGGATTTCGACTTGAAGTCTGTGAGTCCGCCGAAGGGTCGACAGGGTTCAGCACGATTGTGTGATGGCTGCCATGCGGATTCCAAGGGGGAATACAACCGGAATTAGAATTGTGACCATTTTCCGGATATCGCTGCGCTCATGCGGCCTCCGTCCTCTCCTTCGTCATTGCGAGCCAATGGGTCCGCGCGAAGCGCGGCCCGATGACAGGCTCCGCGAAGCAATCCAGAGTCTTTCCGCGGACGGTGGATTGCTTCGTCGCAAGAGCTCCTCGCAATCACGGCATGTGCACCGAACCGTGAATGTCATTGCCGAACCGCGTGCCCCGCGTAAGCTGCCCTCCGCACAACACCAACCATAAAGAAACGCCCATGCCCGCTTTTTCCGCCTCCACCACCGTGCTCGACTCCATGTTGTTCCGCGACGCCTTCGGCACGCCTGAGATGCGCGAGGTGTTTTCCGATGTCGCGCTGGTCGGCCGCTATGCCGAGGTCGAGGTGGCGCTGGCGAAAGCGGAGGCGCGATGCGGCGTGATCCCGCAGGAGGCGGCCGACCAGATCGCGGCGTGGACCGACGTCACCGCACTCGATTTCGATCTGCTGCGGCGGGAGACCGACATCGTCGGCTATCCGATCCTCCCTTTGGTGCATCAGATGGTGAAGCAGTGCGGCGATGCCGGCCGCTACGTGCATTGGGGCGCGACCACGCAGGACATCATGGACACCGCCGTGGTGCTGCAACTGCGCGACGGCCTTGAGATTGTCGAGCGCGACATCGCCGCGCTGCGCAAGATCCTTGCGGACCTCTCGAAGCGCTATCGCGACACGCCGATGGCGGGCCGCACCCATCTCCAGCAGGCGTTGCCGGTGACGTTCGGCTACAAGACCGCGATCTGGCTCGCGATGTTCGACCGCCACGCCGAGCGTCTCAACCAATTGAAGCCGCGCGTCCTGGTCGGCCAGTTCGCCGGCGCCGCCGGCACGCTCGCTTCGCTCGGCGACAAGGGTTTTGAGGTGCAGGAGGCGCTCTGCGCCGAGCTGAAGCTCGGCGTTCCCGCCTCGACCTGGCATGTCGCGCGCGACGGCTTTGCGGAAGGCGTGAATTTCCTCGCGCTCGTCACCGGCTCGCTCGGCAAGATCGCGCTCGACATCATGATCATGGCCTCGACCGAGTTCGCCGAGCTCTATGAGCCGTTCGTCAAGGGCCGCGGCGCCTCCTCGACCATGCCGCAGAAGCGCAACCCGATCTCCTCGGAGCTGATGCTCGCGGCAAGCAAGGCGGTGCGCCAGCATGCCGGCCTGATGCTGGACGCCATGGTGCAGGATTTCGAACGCGCCACCGGTCCCTGGCACGCCGAGTGGATGGCGATCCCCGAAAGCTTCGTGCTCACTGCGGGCGCGCTGCACCAGGCAAAATTCGCGCTCGCCGGCCTGATCGTGGACGAAGCGAAGATGAACGACAATCTCGCCATCAGCCGCGGCCTGATCGTGGCCGAAGCGGTCATGATGGGGCTCGCGCCGCAGATCGGGCGGCAGGAGGCGCATGACGTTGTCTACGATGCCTGCCGGCTCGCCAACGAGAAGGGTGTGAGCCTGGCGGACGCGCTCTCGTCCGATTCCCGCGTCGCAAGCCGCATCGACCGCGCCACGATCGAGGCGCTCACCTCACCGAAAAATTACCTCGGTTGTGCGCCCGCCATGGTCGATCGGGTGCTGAAATCCGCAACGCGTTGAAAACCAAGATGGGTGAAATTGCGTATCTTTCATGTGCCGCAAGGTGCTCGCGCACTTGTGTCTCGCGATGCTAGGCTTAGATTGAACAACAGACTTTCGGCAGAGGACCCCGCATGACCGATCACCGCAATTCCGCCGCTCCCATCGATCCCGCGAAACTCGACCGGCTGGCCGAGGTGGCGGTGAAGGTGGGCCTGGGCTTGCGGCCGGGGCAGGATCTGCTCTTGACGGCGCCCGCGATCGCGCTGCCGCTGGTGCGGCGGATCGCCGTGCACGCCTACAAGGCCGGCGCCGGCATCGTGACGCCGATCCTGTCGGACGAGGAGATGACGCTGGCGCGCTACCGCCACGGTCACGACGACAGTTTCGACCGCGCCGCCGGCTGGCTCTACGAGGGCATGGCCAAGGCATTCTCCGACAACACCGCGCGGCTCGCCATCGTCGGCGACAATCCGATGCTCCTGTCGGGCGAGGATCCGTCCAAGGTCGCGCGCGCCAGCAAGGCGAATTCGATGGCTTATCAGCCGGCGCTGGAGAAGATCGTCAATTTCGATACCAACTGGAACATCATCGCCTATCCGAGCCCGTCCTGGGCCAAGCAGGTGTTTCCGAACGATCCGGAGGACGTTGCGATCGGCAAGCTTGCGGATGCGATCTTCGCGGCGTCGCGCGTCGACCGCGAGGACGCGATGGGCAACTGGGCGAGCCACAATGCGGTGCTGCGCGAGCGCACCAACTGGCTCAACGGCCAGCGTTTCCGCGCGTTGCAATATTCGGGACCGGGCACCGATCTCACGATCGGGCTGGCCGACGGTCATGAATGGGAAGGCGGCGCATCGCTCTCCAAGAACGGCATCAGCTGCAACGCCAACATCCCGACCGAAGAGGTCTTCACCACGCCGCACTGCCGGCGCGTCTACGGCCATGTCGTGAGCTCGAAGCCGCTGTCCTATCAGGGCACGCTGATCGACAACATCGCGGTGCGCTTCGAGGACGGCAAGATCGTCGACGCAAAAGCCTCGCGCGGCGCGGAGGTGCTGAACAAGGTGCTCGACACCGACGAGGGCGCGCGGCGTCTTGGCGAGGTGGCACTGGTGCCGCATTCCTCGCCGATCTCGCAGAGCGGGCTGTTGTTCTACAACACGCTGTTCGACGAGAACGCGGCCTCGCACATCGCGCTCGGCCAGTGCTACTCGAAGTGCTTCATCAACGGTGCGCAGCTGACGCCGCAGCAGATTGCCGCGCAAGGCGGCAACCAGAGCCTGATCCATATCGACTGGATGATCGGCTCCGCCGAAACCGACATCGACGGCATTCTTGCTGACGGCAGCAAAGTGCCGGTGTTCCGCAAGGGCGAGTGGGCGAAGTAACGCCGCTGCTCGTCATGCCCGGGCTTGTCCCGGGCATCCACGTTCTGTGTGCCGCAAGGCGTGGATGGCCGGGACGTAGGCGAGCGGAAGCGACGCCGTCCTTCGGACGGCTATGCCCGGCCATGACGGTCGTGAACACCTGATGTTTATCTACTAGCGTCGGAGCGCCCTTCACGCCGCCGCGTCGCGCAGCATCGGGTTGCTGTCGATGCTGAAGCGGTTGAACAGCGTGGTGAACGGGCTGCCGTCGGTGGCCCGCACGATGACGTCGGAAGCAGCCACCGCGTCGTAAAGCGCGCTGACCGGATCATTCGCGTCCGGCAGGTCAAGCGCAGCGCGGATTTCCTCGCGCGCCTCGTTGACGTCGTCCTCGTCGTCGAGTGTCGCCTCGAGCGCATCGGCTGCGCGCCGCATCTCGGCGAGGTCGCCGCCGGCGGAAAATTTCAGGATGTCGAGCCAGTAGGGGCGGGCGATCGCGAGCTGGACGAACGCCTCGAAATTCTCCGCGATGATCCCGGCGCGGCCTTCCGATGAGACGTAGAGCACATTCTGCGACGGTAGCAGGACAAAGGCGCCGCCAGCGCCGTCACTGCCGATCTGCCGGGGGCTCTCGATGCCGTCGATGGTGAACCAGGTCTCGTCGTCCGGCGCGAAGGAGACATCGAGGCTGCCGAGCCAGGCGACGACCTCGTCGTTGGCTGTGAGGACCTCGGGCGTCAGGGGCATCGGCATGGGCTCCTTTGGCTGCTTCGCGCATTTTGTCGCACCCTGGAAAAGATGGGTTCATGTGCGCGGATTTGCAGGGAAATCGGCGCGTTTGCTGCTTCGCACATGCAACTTGCGGCTGATTTGCGGGGCCTGCGTAAGAAAGAATTAAAAACCGGCTACTAGCGTTCCAACATCTTTGGAAACAGTCCGGGCCGAGAGCCCGGTCACCCATATTATATTCCCTGGGGAAGCAGATGTCGCGCGCATTGATTGAAGTTGGTAGTTGCAATGTGGACCTCGAGCTGCGGCCGATCGAGCCGTCCTGGATCATCGAGGGCAACCCGGTGTCGCGCTCGCATATCCTGTCCACCAGCGCCGACGGCACCGCCTCGACCATCATCTGGCACTGCACCGAAGGCCGCTTCAACTGGTACTACGACATCGACGAGACGATCATGATCATGGAAGGATCGATCGTGCTCGAAAGCGACGGCATGCCGCCGAAGCGCTACGGCCCCGGCGACGTCATCTTCTTCCGCGACGGCGCCCATGCCAAATGGCACGTCGAGGGCTACGTCAAGAAGATCGCGTTCTGCCGCAAGACCAATCCGGTGATGATCGGGTTCCTGATCCGCGTCGTCAACAAGCTCAAGAAGATGTTCGTCTCCACGGGCGAGCGCCGCCCGGCCTCGCTGATGGGCGCCGGCTAGAGCAGACAATATCGTTTCAAGGACGCTTCCCAGCGGCCACGACGAAGAGGGGTCGGGATCACATCCCGGCCCCTCTTCTCGTCATGACGGCAGATCGAGCCGGTAGAAATCCGTCGCGGTCTGCGAGAACAGCGCCGTCTTCTCGGCCTCGCTCAAGGGCGCGGCGATACGCTTGAAAGCGTTGAAGATCACCTGGTAGCTGCACTGGCCCTTGTCCGGCGGAAAGTTGCTCTCGAACATCGCGCGCCTCACGCCGAACGCCTCGATGCAGGTTTCGACATAGGGCCGCCAGGCCGCGGCAAGCTCCTCGGATGACGGCGGCTTCTCGCGCAGATGGAAGTCATAGCCGAGCAGGCACATCGCGAGCCCGCCGAGCTTCACCACCACGTTCTCGCATTTGGCGATCTCCTGGATCGAGGCGCGCCACTGCGGAAACACTTCTTCGCGCCGCCCGGCAAAACGGCCGATTCCGGCCGGGCCGCCGCAATGGTCGAGCACGATTTTGGTGTCGGGGAAGGCGCGCGCGAGCTCGGTCAGTTCGCCGATCTGCGGATGGAACAGCCAGGCATCGAAGCTGAGGCCCAGTGGCGCGAGGCAGGCAAAGCCCTTGCGGAAGGCCGGGTCCCGCAACAACTCCTTCGGCCGGTTCGCATACATGCCGGCGACGGCGGGATCTTCGTCCCAGGCCGAGGAATGCCGGATACCGCGGAAGCGGCCATTGCCCGCCGCGTTCTCCGCTTCCAGCACCGGCTTTGCGGCATCGCCCAGCAGTAGATTGGCATGACTGACGATGCCGGCGCAGATCGCGGCCTTGCCGTAGCCGCCGCTCGCGCTCATGGCGGCGACGCCGTTGGCGAACTCGACCTCGCCGACGGGCCGGAATGCCTCGGGTCCGTGCGCGCGATACATCGAGCGGCAATCGACATAGACGGTGGCGATGATGTTGTGGCCGGAGGCGATGTCATCAGCCATCTCCTCGATCAGATAGCGGTGTCCGCGATTCCAGAGATGGTGATGGGGATCGACGATCGGCCGCAAGGGGTCGATGATCTCCTCCTGATGTTGCGCGAGCCAGTCCTCGCGCGGCTCGACGAACAGCCCGCTCGTGTTGGCGGGCAAGCCAGTTGCGGCCATCGGCATTCGCTCCCTTTATATTTTTTGTGGGAGGAGCCTAGCACCTGATCGCCTCACGCAGCAGCGCGCGCTGCGCAACCGCGCCCGTCATCGCGAGCACAGCGCTCAGCCCTTGCGCCGTGTCGCCTTCACATCGACCACCAGCCGCCACGCGGCTGCCGTGGTGGGCTTGACCTCGCCGAGCCATTGGAAGGAATCCCCGGTGATCTCGGTAAAGCTCCAGCGTGTCAGTTCGCCCGTTTCGGTCGCGCCTTCCTGCACGATATCGGCGCCGCGCGCGCGGCCGATCTGCTGGCGGAAGACGCAGCGGCCGGGATCGAACCAGGAAATCCGCCACGCGGAAATGGAGGGATCGTAGACCCGCAGCGTCGTGCCGTACCAATTGCCCGCGACCGGAAACGCCGGGCTGCCCGCGGGCCGCGGGATGATCCAGACGTCCTGCACGGCGCGCCCCTCCAGCACCCAGCCGAAATGGATCTCGCCGGGCGCGATGTGTTTCGTTCCATCGGCGCCATGGGCGGTGACTTCGGCACGCCAGTCGCCGACGAAGCGGCCATAGAGCTGGAGCGCTGCGGCGTGCTCCGGATTTGGCCCTTCCGCGTGCAACAATCTCACAAAGTCGGTCATGTCGATCTCCTATCGTCGGGAGATCAGCACGACCGGATTGCAGATGACTTGGAGAAAATTGCCGTCCGCGGCCGTCAGGTCTTGCGCAGGACGAGATTCTTGGTGCTCCGAACGGTCTCGTCGTTGGTCCGCGAACTCCCTGAGCTTTCAGCGCGCCAAATCACGATGACAGAGACGATGACGAGGCCCGCGCCGAGCAGCATCATGGGCGAGAACGGCTCGCCCAGCACGACGGTGCCGAGCAGCACCGCGATCACCGGATTGACGAAAGTGTAGGTCGACACCAGCGAGGTCGAGACGTTCTCAAGCAGCCAGTTGTAGGCGACGAATCCGATCACGCTGCCCGCGATGATCAGCCATAGCGCCGCTGCAAGCGACATCGGCAAGACGTTGCCCGGCCTGAAGCTTTCGATCTCGCCCGTCAGCCGGCTGATCGCGAACAGCACGGTGCCGCCGATCGACAGCTGCATGCCTGACAGCAGGATGGCGGATGTCTGGTTCGACATGCGCCGGGACAGCACGGTCCCGGCGGACCACGACAAGGCCGCAGCCAGCAGGAGAACGACGGGAAGAATGCTGATGCCGGCCTGCTTGACGTTCTGCCATGCCACGAGTCCGACGCCCAGAAAGCCGGGCACGAGTGCCAGCAGGGCAACGGGCCTCGGTCGCTGATCGCCAGGGAACACGAGATCGATCAGCAGGATCCAGAACGGGATCGTGGCGAGCACGATCGCTGCCACGCCCGAAGGAACCGATTGCTGTGCGAAGGCGAGCACGCCGTGGCAGCCGACAAAGAACAGCAGCCCGCACAGGCTCGCCATGGCCCAGGCCTGCCACGACACGCCTGCGACCTGTCTGCCGCTCATCGCGAGCAGCACAATGCCGCCGCACAACGAGCGAAGCGCCATCAGCAGAAATGGCGGGATCGACTTCAGGCCCAGCGTGATGGCGAAATAGGTGGAACCCCATAGCAAATAGATGGCGGCGAAGGCGCCGATGATGAGGAACCGTCTGCTCATGATTGCTCCGATCGAAGACGATCTCGAAGCAACCAAGTCGGAGGCGGTTCATGCGTTCCCGCCTTTGCGGGTCAGACTCCGTCGAGGATGATCACCGTCGGCTTCGACGGCAGCGCGTCGCGCGACATCCGGAACGAGCGCGCGTTGCGCCGGTCGATCTCGAACTGCTGGCCGATGCGGTCCATGAACTCGTCGAGCGGGGTGGCGAAGCGATGCATCGGCAGCACCACGGACGCGCGCAGGCGTTTGGTGATGTCGGAGATGCCGCCCAGCGACATGGTGTAGGTGCCGTCGATCGGCACCATCACGATGTCCAGCCGTCCGATCTGGGCAAAGTGGCTGTCATCGAGCTTGTGGTGGAGATGGCCGAGATGACCGATGCAGAGGCCCGCGACCTCGAAGATGAAGATCGAATTGCCGTCGCGGATCATGTCGACGCCGGCGTCGTCGCCGAAATAGCGGCGGATGTCCGTGGTGACGTTGCGGATGAAGGTGTCGCCGATGCGTTCCGCGATGATGGCCGGCTTGCCGTCGTCGCCCCAGCCATGCAGCACATGGGGAATGCGCTTGTCGGGAAAGAGACTGTAGTGGGTGCTATGGGCCCGGTTCATGGTGACGACGTCGGGCAGCCGTCCCACCTGATAGGCGCCGCTATAGTCGGTCGCGATGCGCAAGCCGCCCGGCGTGTCGATGAAATAGGTCGAGTGGCCGGCATAGGTGATCTCGACCTCCGCGGCGGCCGCCGCCTGCCTGAAGGCGACCGACATGACCCGCGGCGCGGCATTGGCCATCGCCAGGCACTCGCTGCGCTGTGGCGATTGCTGGGCGAGGGCAGGCGAGAGGGCTGCGCCGAACAGCGCCAGAGCCGCCGAAACAAGTCGCCACATGAATCCGTCCCCGATGACTTCAGGGGAAAGTCTAGCGTGCAATGCGGCCTGCGGCCAACAGCTGGCGATCAACAGCGCGTCAGTGTCGCACCTTCAGTCCCGGCTTTATTCGCGCGGTCTATTCCCGCCGCGGGCTGAACTTCCAGGTGATGGCGACGAGGCCGGCTGTGATCAATCCGCTGATCAGCCCGGCGATCGGCAAGGCAAGCAGCAGCGCGGCGCTGGCGGCCCAGCCGATCGAGGAGAAGGCTTCGGCGAAGGTCGCAAGCCGAGACGACGTCTGGCGGCGGCGGAATTGGCTGCGCCTTGCCTGCACCCGGAACCAGAGCTGGATTGCGGTCGCGGAGGCCGCGCTGATGATGATGGCGCCGGCGCTGACCGCGGCCTGGTATGGCGAGGCAAGGGCGAGCGCGGCGACCAGCGGACAGAAGATGGCGGCGATCGCGATCAGCACAACCTCGATCTTGGCGCGGATGACGCTGGACGGCGTCAGCGGCGCGGTCGCAACGAGATCAGGCGCGTCCTCGCCCGAGATCGTCAGCCAGGCAAGCCCGCCCGCGAGCTGACCGGCCGCCATGACGATGACGGGCGTGATCAGCGTCACCGCCGCGGAGCTGTCGGCAAAGCTGCGCCAGAGCAAGAGCGCCGGCGGCACCAGATAGAGCAGCTGCATCAGGGTCTGCGAGATCAGCCAGGGATCGCGCCAGAGCAACTTGAATTCCTTGCGCCGCAGCGCCTGCTGCCGCGATCCGCCGCGGAACGGGCGCTCCTTCGCGCGCTTGCGGCCGGAGCTGCCGTAAGCCGCGGCATCGATCGCGGTGTCGGCGAAGCGGCCAGAGAACATCGCCATCACGCCGCCGAGCAGCACGAGCCCGAGCGCCAGAAGCAGCAGCAGCGCCTCGCTGTCGCCCATCGTCGCCCGCGCCGGCCACCACCAGATGCTGTCGACGTCGGGGGCGTAGGCGGCAAGGCGCCCCGAGGTCAGGATGGTGAAGCGCGACAGCGTGCTGTAGGACATGATCGCGGCGACCTGGAGCGCGATCACGAAGCCGGCGCCGATGATCGCGGCCAGGATCTGGGCGGCGAAGCGCGTCCGCGCCGGACCGATCAGGCGGAACAAGAGGATGGTGACGGCGATCGCGATCGCCGCGGCCGACAGGCCCATGGCGATGACGACGCCGAATGCTGCGAGCCAGCGCGCACCCCCGCCGATCACCAGCACGTCGATGAACGGCGTCGAGAACACCAGCGCCATCACCGTGACGGTGAGCGCAATGGCGGCGATGCGTACCGAGAACAGATTGGCGAGCGTCGCTGGCGAGGACATGATCAGGTCGAGATCGGCGCGGGCGTAAAACACCCGCGTCACCGATTCGATCGCCTGCGACAGCATCAAGGTCCAGGCGAGAAACATCGTCGCCGTGATCACGATCAGCGAGGATTTGTCGAGCGGCAATTGCAGATCGGCGAAGCGGCCGATCACCGCCCAGGCCGGCACGTGCAGCAGCGCTGCGAAGAAGAGAAGGCCGATCATTGCCGCGCGCGCCCGCTTGCGCCGGCCGCCGGTCATCATGGCGAACCATTCGCGCCAGGCGAGGCGGAGCTCGTGGCGCGCAAACCAGGACAGCGCGGTCGCCGAGCTCATGCGGCTTCCTGGAGCGTCACCAGCGCGATGAAGAGATCTTCCAGGCTGGTGTCGGCATGGCCGTTCTGCTGGCGCAACTCGGTCAGCGTGCCTTCGGCGACGAGGCGGCCCGAGGCGATCACGCCGATGCGGTCGGCCATGCGCTCGGCGACTTCGAGAATGTGTGTCGTCATGATGACGGTGCAGCCGGCACGGACGCGCTCGCCCAGCAATCCCTTGACGTGACGGGCTGAGACGGCGTCGAGCCCGGTCAGCGGCTCGTCGAGGATGATGAGGCGGGGATCGTGCACCAGCGCGCCGGCCAGCGCCACCTTCTGGCGCATGCCCTTGGAAAAGCCCTCGCAGCGTTCGTGCCGGTGTGGCTCAAGACCGAGCGAACTCAGAAGCTCCTGCGCGACCGGTTCGGAGACGGACGGCGCGATGCCCCAGAGGCCGGCGACGAATTCGAGATATTCGAGCGGCGTCAGCTTGTCATAAATCATGGGTTCGTCGGACACCCAGGCCATCACCTGCTTGGCGGCGACGGGGTTCTGGAGCGCATCGATGCCGAAGATCGAGACCGCGCCGGCATCGGGCCGCAGCAGGCCCGCAACCATGCGCAAAGTGGTGGTCTTGCCGGCGCCGTTGGGGCCGACCAGCGCGTAGAATTCGCCGGCATGGATGGTGAGATCGAGGCTGTCGACCGCCAAACGGTCAAAACGCTTCGTTAACCCTCGGACTTCGAGCGCCGACTTGTCCGGCTTCATGACGGCCACACCATCCGGTTTTGCATCGCCCGCGACCATGACCCGAAGATGTTTCGGCACCGTGAATCTACGGCCCACAAATTCCACCATCCGGTTTCGACCAAAGGCAAGTCACCGTTTGTTGACAGCGCTTGGCGGTTCGGGCTGAATTGGCGCCGGGACGAATGCGCGAACGCGGCGAAACGACTGCGTAGCGACTGGACACAAGATGCGGCGAGGCGGCCAAAGAACCGCCGGTTGCATCGGGAGGAAGCGCGGCGATGCTGGATTTCGTTCAGCAGCTGGTCAGCGGTGTTGCGCTCGGCTGCGTCTACGGCCTGATCGCGCTCGGCTTCGTGCTCGTCTACAAGGCCACCGAGGTCGTCAATTTCGCCCAGGGCGATCTGATGATGCTGGGCGGCTTCTTCGCCTTCACCTTCATCGGCATGATGGGCCTGAACTACTGGATCGGCTTTGCCGGTGCGGTCGCCGCCATGGCGCTGTTCGGCATGCTGGCCGAGCGCGTGGTGGTGCGGCCGATCCTCGGCTATCCGCAATTCTCCATCATCATGGCCACGATCGGCCTCGGCTATTTCCTGCGCTCGGTCGCCGGCATGGTCTGGGGCACCGACGATTTCAAGATCGACACGCCGTTCAGCCAGGGCGTCCTGCGCATCGGCTCGCTGGTGCTCGCCTATGACAAGCTGTCGGTGATCGCGGCGACGATCATCCTCTGCACGCTGCTCTATTTGTTCTTCAACAAGACCACGCTCGGCACCGCGATGCGCGCCAGCTCCGAGAACATGCTGGCGGCCTACTACATGGGCATTCCGGTCAAGCGGGTGGTGTCGGTGGTCTGGGCGATCAGCGCGGCGGTCGCGACCTGCGCCGGCGTGCTGCTGGCGCCGATCACCTTCATCCACTCCAATGTCGGCCTCGTGCTCGGCCTCAAGGCGTTTCCGGCCGCCGTGCTCGGCGGCTTCGGCTCGATTCCCGGCGCGGTCGTCGGCGGCGTCCTGATCGGCGTGATCGAGAGCATGGCCGGGTTCTATCTGGCCGAGGGCTGGAAGGACGTCGCGCCTTACATCGTGCTGCTCGCGGTGCTCTTGCTCAAGCCCGAAGGCCTGTTCGGCCTTCACGTCCGCAAGAAGGTCTGAACGCCATGCGCTTCCTGTTCAAGACCGACTACGAGGACGACATTAGGCTGTTTCCGCATTCGGGCTATGTCGTCTCCTACGGTATCCTGCTCGCGCTGCTGCTGATCGCGCCCTATGTGCTCTCCAGCTATTTGATGAGCCAGCTCGTCTTCGTCTGCATCTATGCGACCGTCGGCGTGGCGCTGATGATTTTGACTGGCTTCACCGGTCAAGCCTCGCTCGGGCACGCAGCGTTCCTCGCGATCGGCGCCTACACGGCGGCCTATTTGCAGAAATACAATGTGCCGTTCCCGGTCTATTTCCTCGCCGCAGGCGTGCTCACCGGCTGCATTGGCGCGCTGGTCGGCTTTCCCGCGCTGCGACTCCAGGGCATCTATCTCGTCATCGCCACCATCTCCTTCGCCTTCATCGTCGAGGAGATCCTGGCGCGCTGGGAGAGCGTCACCAACGGCAACGAGGGCATGCGGGTCAAGACGCTGTCGCTGCTCGGCGTCACCGTGCCGCGCGACAGCCCGACCTTCTATTTCCTCTGCCTTGCCGTGCTGGTGCTGACCATCGTCGGCACGCTCAATCTGTTGCGCTCGCCGACGGGCCGCGCCTTCGTCGCCATCCGCGACTCCGAGACGGCCGCGCGCAGCATGGGCATCAATGTCGCGCTCTACAAGGTCAAGTCCTTTGCGATCTCGGCGGCGATCACCGGCCTTGCCGGCGTGCTGTTCGCGCACAAGCTCTCCTTCATCTCGCCGGAAATGTTCACGCTGCAGCTCTCGATCGAGTTCATCATCGTGATCCTGATCGGCGGCAGCTTCAGCCTGCACGGCGCGGTGCTGGGGGCGATCTTCATCGTGATGATCGATCCGTTCCTGACCTACCTCAAGGACGACATGCCCGGCATCATCGCCGGCATCGCCGCGACGTTCGGTGCGGGCCCGGCGACCGCAGGCAATATCCAGTCGAAGGTCGCGGCCTTCGCCTCGCTCAACGGGCTGAAGGGCGCGATCTACGGCATCATCATCGTGCTGTTCGTGCTGTTCGAGCCGCTCGGGCTCTACGGCCGCTGGCTGAAGATCAAGCTCTTCTTCCAGCTCTTCCCGCTCTACAAGCGTGCGACCTTCAAGCGGCAGAAGATCTACGTGAAGTCGGAGCGGAACCGATGAGCTATTTCCGCGCCGAGAACCTGTCGCTGCATTTCGGAGGCCTCAAGGCGGTCGATGCGGTGTCGTTCGCGGTCGAGAAGGGCGAGATCCTCTCGATCATAGGGCCCAACGGCGCCGGCAAGAGCTCGATCTTCAACCTGATCTCGCGGATCTACCGGCCGACCTCGGGCCGCATCTTCTTCGAGGACCAGGACATCACCGAGCAGCCGCCCTACGACATCGCAAGGCTCGGCATCGCCCGCACCTTCCAGAATATCGAGCTGTTCGAGAACGCCACCGTGTTGTCGAATCTGCTGGTCGGCCGTCACCGCCATTCCACCACGCAGCTCTGGCAGGAGCTGCTGTTTCTGCCGAGCGTGCGCGCCAACGAGAAGGTGCACCGCCGCCGGGTCGAGCAGGTGATCGAGTTCCTCGATCTCGAGCCTTATCGCGACAAGCTGATCTCGGGGCTGCCTTACGGCGTGCGCAAGGTGATCGAGCTTGCGCGCGCGCTGTGCTCGGAGCCGAAACTGATCCTGCTCGACGAGCCGTCCTCCGGCCTCAATGTCGAGGAGACCGACGACATGTCATTCTGGATCCGCGACATGAAGAGCGAGCTCGGCATCACCGTGCTGATGGTCGAGCACGACATGTCGCTGGTCAACCGCGTCTCCGACCGCGTCATCGCGCTGAACTACGGCCGCGTGCTCGCGATGGGCTCGCCGGCGGAGGTGCAGCAGCATCCCGATGTCGTCGCCGCGTATCTCGGAGCCTGACCCGATGGATGCCGCCGTGACACCGGACATCATCCTGAAGCTCTCCAACATCGAGAGCTATTACGGGCCGATCATGGCGATCCGCGGCATCTCGCTGGAGGTGCCGCGCGGCCGCATCGTCACGCTGCTCGGCGCCAACGGCGCCGGCAAGACCACGGTGCTGAAGACCATCTCCGGCATTCTCGATCCGCAGAAGGGCGCGATCGAGTTCATGGGCAAGCCGATCCAGCGCATGGAGGCCGACCGCATCGTGCGGCTGGGTCTGAGCCATGTGCCTGAGGGGCGCGAGGTGTTTCCGTTCCTGTCGGTGCGCGAGAACCTGATGATGGGCGCTTATCCACGCCGCGACCGCGACGGCGTCGCGGAGGATCTGGAGCGGGTCTACGGCTACTTCCCGCGGCTGAAGGAGCGCATCAGCCAGCCGGCCGGCCAGCTCTCCGGCGGCGAGCAGCAGATGCTCGCGATCGGGCGCGCGCTGATGAACCGGCCGACGCTGCTGCTGCTCGACGAGCCTTCGCTCGGCCTGTCGCCGCTGCTGGTGAAGGAGATCTTCACGATCATCCGCCGCGTCAACGAGGAGCAGGGCATGTCGATCCTCTTGGTCGAGCAGAACGCCAAGGTGGCGCTGGAGACCGCGCATTACGGTTATGTGCTGGAGATCGGCCGCATCGTCATGAACGACACATGCGACCGCTTGATGCATTCACAGGACATCCAGGAATTTTACCTCGGCGCCAAGGAACAGGGCGCGCGAGGCGAGCGGCGCTGGAAAAAGAAGAAAACTTGGCGCTAGAGCAAGATTTGGCGTTAAATGGAATGGCCCATCCGCCAACACAGACCGCCGGCAAGGCAGGCAGCGGAAGGCAAGGCGACAAGGAGGAGACGCGCATGGCCCGACCGGCGGTGCTGACGGTCGCTGATACGATCGCGAAGAGCTTCTTGCTCGCTGCCGAGACGCGCGGCGAGCGGCCGGCGATCCGCGAGAAGAAGTTCGGCATCTGGCAGCCGACGAGCTGGCGCGAGTGGCTCGCGATCTCCAGGGAGATCGCCTACGCGCTCCGCGCCACCGGCTTCATGCCCGGCGATGTCGCCTCCATCATCGCCAACGCCGTGCCGGAATGGGTCCATGCCGACATGGGCATCTTGTGCGCCGGCGGCGTCTCCTCCGGAATCTATCCCACCGATTCATCCGCGCAGGTCGAATATCTCGTCAACGATTCCGGCACCAAGGTGATCTTCGCCGAGGATGAGGAGCAACTCGACAAGGTCCTCGCCTGCCGCGCGCGTTGTCCGGGCCTGCAACGCATCATCGTGTTCGACATGGAGGGCCTCAGCGGCTTCTCCGACGACATGGTGATGTCGCTCGACGAGTTTCGCGCGCTCGGGCGTAACCACATGGCCGGCCGCGAGGCGCTGTGGCAGGAGATGATCGACAGCCGTAGCGCCGGCGATCTCGCCGTGCTCGTCTACACCTCCGGCACCACGGGCCCGCCCAAGGGCGCGATGCACGCCAACCGCAGCGTCACGCATCAGATGCGGCACGCCAACGATTTCATCCCGGCGCGGGAGGACGAGGACCGGCTGATCTTCCTGCCGCTCTGCCATGTCGCCGAGCGCATCGGCGGCTATTACATCTCGGTCGCGCTCGGCTCGGTGATGAATTTTGCCGAGAGCCCGGAGACCGTGCCGGACAATCTGCGCGAGGTGCAACCGACCGTCTTCCTTGCCGTGCCGCGCATCTGGGAGAAATTCTACTCGGCCATCACCATCGCGCTGAAGGATGCGACGCCGTTGCAGCAATGGGTCTATCGCCGCGCGATCGACGTCGGCTTTCGCATGGTCGATTGCCGGCTCGAGGGCAGGGCGCCGCCGCTGTCGCTGCGCATCGCCAACCGCCTCGCCTACCAGGTCGCGTTCCGCAACATCCGCCGCCTGATCGGGCTCGACCGCTGCCGCATCGCTTTCACCGGCGCAGCGCCGATCGCGCCGGAATTGATCCGCTGGTATCTCGCGCTCGGCATCGACATGCACGAGGTCTATGGCCAGACCGAGAATTGCGGGGTTGCCACCATGATGCCGGCGAAGCGCATCAAGCTTGGCTCGGTCGGCAAGGCGGTGTCCTGGGGCGAGGTCGCGCTGTCTCCTGACGGCGAGATACTGATCAAGGGCGACTTCCTGTTCATGGGCTATCTGAACCAGCCGGAGAAGACCGCGGAAACCATCGATGCGCGCGGCTGGCTGCACACCGGCGACGTCGGCACCATCGACAACGAAGGCTTCGTCCGCATCACCGACCGGATGAAGGACATCATCATCACGTCCGGCGGCAAGAACATCACCCCGTCCGAGATCGAGAACCAGCTCAAATTCTCGCCCTACATCTCGGACGCCGTGGTGATCGGCGACAAGCGGCCGTATCTGACCTGCCTCGTGATGATCGACCAGGAGAATGTCGAGAAATTCGCCCAGGACCACGACATCCCCTTCACCAATTATGCCAGCCTGTGCCGGGCGATGGAGATCCAGGACCTGATCTGGCGCGAGATCGAACGGGTCAATGCCAACTTCGCCCGCGTCGAGACCATCAAGCGGTTCTATTTGATCGAGCGCCAGCTCACCCCGGAGGACGAGGAGCTGACGCCGACCATGAAGCTGAAGCGCGGCTTCGTGAACAAGCGCTATGCCGCCGAGATCGACGCGATGTATCGCGAGCGCGCGGTCGCCTGAGACATCTGTTCCGCGCCTTGAGATCGCGGGCATGTGCCGACAAGAAGCGAAGGAGCGATGGCCCCCGCCCTTCGCGTAACACGGGCCCAAAGGAGAGGAGACGTCAATGTCGAAATCGTTCAGCGCGTTCGGCCTTGCTGTGAGTGCAATGGCGCTCACCTGTCTGCCGGCCGCGGCGCAAACCAAGGTCACCAATGACGGCATCTCGGCCTCCGAGATCGTCATCGGCACCCATCAGGACCTGTCGGGTCCGATCAAGGGCTGGGGCGTGCCGGTAGCAAACGGGATGAAGATGGCGACCGAGGAGGTCAATGCGGCAGGCGGCGTCAATGGCCGCAAGATCAGATTAGTCGTCGAGGACAGCGGCTACGATCCGAAGAAGGCCGTGCTGGCATCGCAAAAGCTGATCGAGCGCGACAAGATCTTCGCGATGGTAGGAGCGATGGGATCGCCGACCGTGCTCGCGGCGCAGGACATCCTGTTCGACGCCGGCGTGCTCCAGCTCTTCCCGCTGACGGCGGCCGAGTTCACCTTCAAGTTCGATCCGGCCAAGCCGCAGGAGCGGCTGAAGTTCAACAACCTCTTGCCCTATGTCGAGAGCACGCGGGCGGCGCTGAAATACATGGTGGAGTGGAAGAGCTTCAAGAAGCCCTGCATCATGCATCAGGACGACGAATACGGTAAAAACGTGCTCGACGGTTTCAACCAGCAGCTCACTGCGATGAAGATCCAGCCGGCCTCGGTGACGAGCTACAAGCGCGGCGCCTCGGATTTCAGCGCGCAGATCGCCAAGATGAAGTCGGACGGCTGCGATCTCGTCGTGCTCGGCACCATCCTCCGCGAGACCATCGGCGCGATGACGGAAGCCAAGAAGCTCGGTTGGGACGTGACCTTCCTGGGAGCCTCGCCGACCAACGTGCTGGAAGTGCCGATGTTGGGCAAGGACGCCGTCGAAGGCCTCTATGCGGCGAGCCTGTTCGAGATCCCCTACGAGGACACGGCCAAGGACAAGGTGAAGGACTGGATTGTCAGCTACAAGAAGTCGTTCGGCACCGACGCCAACACGCAGGCCATGATCGGCTACAACGCGGTGATGACCTTCGCCTTCTACGCGGGCAAGGCGGGCAAGGATATCACCGGGCAGAAGATGCTTGATTCACTGGAGTCAGGCGAGAAATTCCTCGACATCTTCAACTCGCCGCCGACCAAGTTCTCCAAGACCGACCACCTCGCCAACACCATCACCCAGGTGCAGCAGGTCAAGGGCGGCCGCTGGGTGCTGGTGAAGGACAATCTGATGTTTTGATCTCTTGCGGCGATGACGGTGCACCCTCTCCCCTTGCGGGAGAGGGTGGCTTCGCGAAAGCGAAGCCGGGTGAGGGGTCTCTATCCCTACGAATAGTCTCGCGAGCCGGAGAGAACCCCTCATCCGGCGCGCTTATGCGCGCCACCTTCTCCCGCAAGGGGAGAAGGGAGGAAGCGCGCTACGCGGGAAGAGCCCCTACGACCCGCCCCCCGCCGTGCCCGAATTCACCGGGGCCAGCTCGTCTTCCCGGCAGCGCCAGCCATCGGCGGCTCTGACGAACGCAAAGGTCCGCTGGATCCTCAGCCGGCGCGTGACGTTGAAGGCCTCTGCGGAGCGCTCCTTGTTGCCGGCGCCCGGCTGCGGCTGGCCCGTCCTGGGATTCCAGCACGTGCCGGTGCAGGTCGAGGCAACCTTGCTGCACGTGGTGAAGGGCGCCAGCACGGCCATCTCGATCTCGCCGGTGACCTGCGCCTCCTGGTCGGTCACCTGGCTGTCGATCGCATAGACGCGGTTGATGCGAAGGAAGTTGCCGCAGGAATTGGCGGCGTGAATCCGCGCGGCGCAGAAATCGACCGCGTCGGTGTCGGGCGAGCGCGCCGCGACCTGCCGGCCGAACACCTTCTTCGGATCGCCTTTTGCCGCGCGAATCTCCTCGCTCTTGTGCTTGAGATATTCGTCGAGACAGTCTTCCGCGGATTCGAGCTCGGCGAGCGGCACGTTCTCCTTGCCGACCAGATTGCATTTGCGGTCGCGCTCGCGCGTCCAGCGGCCGTATTCGGCGTAGGCAAAGCGCGCCGCGGTCGGGTCGAGCTTGCCGATCAGGCCGAGCACCTGGCTGTTGAGCTCGGTCTCGGTGAGCGCGAGCGCCGGGTCCGCGCAGATCAGTGCGCCCGCCGCGGTGTTGGCGGCAAGGCAGTCGAAGTCCGGGTCGCGCACGATCGCGGCGCGCTCCTCGGTCACCTTGAGCAGGCACGCCTTGACCCGGTCGAACTCGTCGGAGCGGATCGCGGTCTGGCCGACGATGCCGCAGCCGAGATTGCGCTGGCGGATCCAGATCGCATTCTCCTCGATCGCGGGCAGGCGATCGGGCAGGCGGGCGAGCCGCGCTTCGATCGCAGTGCTCAGCTTCTCGGCGGCCGCGGCGAGCTCGGGATCGCCGCAGAACAATTGGTTGCCGGGATCGCGAATCGACTGGCAGTTGTTTCGGGCAAATAGCGGCAGCCGATCGGTGACGGAGCGGTCGGATGGGCCGGATTGCGCCAAGCCTGGTGCCGCTGGCAACGCCAGCAGCGCAAGCACAGACAGCACGATGAACCGCATTCCACTCGCCCCCGCATAGACGGCGCTATGCTAGCGCCCCGGAACCGCGGGCGAAACGGGTTTGTGGCGGGATGAGGTCCTGGCCACAAGGCCACGAGGGCGTGTACTCATAAATCCGCGATGTCCGCTTATTCCCCAACAGCGGCCCAGAAGCAGACATTGAAGGGCCACAAGCGGACGATTGGTCAGCCTTCAGGCTTTGGCCGGCCGACCAGCTTAATGCCACCGGGATTTTCAACCGACCGATATCCTTTAATCCTGTTGAACTCTTCGCGAAACCTGTTGCCCGCTTCTGTCCATCGTCCGAAGCGAGTATTGATGTTTTCCATCAAACCAAAAGTCGCAAGGGCTTCAATTGCATGCTCGCCCGCAGACATGGCGAGGCTATCTACCTCGTCGCCGTGCTCGACCAAATACTGATCGACCATCTTGACGAGCGCGATCAATAGCTTCTGTTCGCGTTCAGATAAAACCTTGGATGTGTTCATCGCGCAGTTGCCTCGCCAATTCCTAGAAGGCCAATTTACATGTCATCGAGGTTGTCAGCTAATGGGATGGTCCGGCCGTGCTCCGGCCCTGCCAGCACGAGAAGCTGGCAAGGGGCGCTCAAGACAAGGAGCACGCCATGTCTCAGAAACTCAACGCGGCGATCGCCGTGATCGGCATCGACATCGGCAAAAACTCGTTCCACATCGTGGGTCAGGATCACCGCGGTGCCATCGTGCTGCGGCAGAAGTGGTCGCGCGGCCAGGTGGAAACGCGGCTCGCCAACCTGCCGCCGTGCTTGATCGGTATGGAGGCCTGCGTAGGCGCCCATCATCTCAGCCGCAAACTCCAAGTACTTGGCCACGACGCCCGCCTGATGCCAGCGAAATACGTGCGCCCGTATTCGAAGGGACAGAAGAATGACTTCCGAGATGCGGAAGCCATCGCCGAGGCTGTCCAACGCCCGACCATGAAGTTCGTCGCGACCAAGACCGCCGATCAGCTCGACCTTCAGGCACTGCACCGCGTCCGCGATCGATTGGTCGGTCAGCGTACCGGCGCGATCAATCAGATCCGTGCGTTCCTGCTGGAACGGGGCATCGCCGTGCGGCAAGGCCCGCATTCCCTGCGGTTCGAGTTGCCAGGTATCTTGGCAACACGCACTGATGTGCTCTCGCCTCGCATGTTGCCCATCATCGAGGGTCTGGCGGAAGACTGGCGCCGGCTGGATGAGCGTATCGAGGGTCTATCTGGCGAGATCGAAACACTAGCCCGTCAAGATAGGGCCTGCCAGCGACTGATGACGGTGCCTGGCATTGGCCCAATCATCTCGAGCGCAATGGTGGCTGCGATCGGCACCGGAGACGTGTTCTCGAAAGGCCGCGACTTCGGCGCCTGGCTTGGACTTGTTCCGAAGCAGATATCGACCGGCGACCGCACGATCCTCGGCAGTATATCAAGGCGCGGTAATCGCTACCTGCGCGCGCTGTTCGTGCAAGCCGCGTGGGTTGTTCTGGTAAAGGTCAAGTGCTGGGAGCGCTATGGCCTCAACTCTTGGATCGAAGCCGCCAAGAAGCGATTGCACCACAACGTGCTGGCGATTGCGCTCGCCAACAAGCTCGCCCGGATCGCCTGGGCGGTCCTCAACAAGGGACGCGCCTTCGCGTGCGTCAAGATGGAGGAGACGGTGTCCCGACCTGCTTGATCCTCGCGCCGTGCGCGGGGCCGTCAAGGCGCAGCCTGGCAGCAGGAGAGCAAGACGTCAGGACAGCACGACGGCCGGCTTTGACGGCCCCTTGCGCGCGGCGCGTCTGCGCGCGCAGGCCGGGACGAAGGAACGGCCGCCAGGCACGAACGAAGGAACAGCGCGAAGTGAGGAGCTATCGATGACGTAACAACCCTTACCCGCCGAGGTCTGCGAGAGGATGAGACGACGATGGAGAATCGGTCTTCCCGGCACATGTGAACCCTGGTGACCCAAATGGCCCGGTCGAGGCCTGTCCGCTAACCAGATCACATGCGCGCTGATATCCATGATGGCCCGGAGCACTGCGCTCCAAACAGAGGCCGGATACATTGATGCAAGACCGCATCTACCGGATCGTCGAAATCTTCTTGCACCCCACGGCCGGACCATACATGTGGGTCACTTGCGGACGTTGTCCTGAGCGCCGCAAGAGATCGGCTATGGGCCAAAAACAGACAATCGAAACAGCCGCGACCTGATCAGCCGCAGATGCGCACGCGGCGCTCGCGCCAGCCATGCCCGTCCCAGAAGCGCTGGGTTATCCAGCGGCAAGGCGGGATCGGCTCTCCAACCGGGGCATCGACATAGCCCGACCAGTACGGATAGCCGCCGGGTCCGGGATAAGTGCGCGGATACGGATTGCCGCCGGGGCCGTAATCGTAGCGCGGACCAGCATAAGCGGACGAGGCTGCTGAAACGACCAAAGTCGCGACGGCAGCGAGGGCCAACAACGTCTTCCTCATGGTGATACCTTTCCAACGCTGCGAAGGCTGAGACAATCGCTGAGCAATGCAGCGTCAGCGTCGACAAGCTGAAATGTCAAGGAGAGTGATCTCAGCAAGGCTATTGTCTGGCGACCTCCTCGGATGTCGCCTTCGGGTCAAAAGCGGCCTTCGGGCACACTGCCTCGATTGGTCCGCTAAGGGCCATACGCGGACATCGCCAACCGAAGCGCGCCTTGACCAAATCTGTGGCTACGAGTGAGAGTACCGAAGACGTGGGTACCGGATTGGAGCAATGTCATGGTCCAAGCAACTCGATTGACTGTGGGTAGCCTAATCTTGCTGACAACGATGGTTAGGCCCGGCGGTGCAGCGGAGCAACAGTTCGCTTGCAAAGGACAGGTCGTTCAAGAAATGACCAATCCAGCCGTTCAACCAAGACCAATCGATCTGAACGTGACGTTGGGCGACAAGAACAAGCTGTCCATAACGACCGGCGACGGGAAAATCCTTGCTCCCCGCATTACCAGCAATAACAAGATCCAACTTAAGTTTGCGACTAAGGAGTTTGCTGGAGAATATTTTCACTATACTGGCGATTTATTCCTCATCTACAAGTCTGGGCCACTCGCGCGGCTCAATTGTTCGCGCTCCTGATCCCATTCCATGGGGCATGCGAGCGAATGTCCGCCATTGCGCATTGGCGGCTCCCGCTAATGGGATGGTCCGGCCGTGCTCCGGCCCTGCCAGCACGAGAAGCTGGCAAGGGGCGCTCAAGACAAGGAGCACGCCATGTCTCAGAAACTCAACGCGGCGATCGCCGTGATCGGCATCGACATCGGCAAAAACTCGTTCCACATCGTGGGTCAGGATCACCGCGGTGCCATCGTGCTGCGGCAGAAGTGGTCGCGCGGCCAGGTGGAAACGCGGCTCGCCAACCTGCCGCCGTGCTTGATCGGTATGGAGGCCTGCGTAGGCGCCCATCATCTCAGCCGCAAACTCCAAGTACTTGGCCACGACGCCCGCCTGATGCCAGCGAAATACGTGCGCCCGTATTCGAAGGGACAGAAGAATGACTTCCGAGATGCGGAAGCCATCGCCGAGGCTGTCCAACGCCCGACCATGAAGTTCGTCGCGACCAAGACCGCCGATCAGCTCGACCTTCAGGCACTGCACCGCGTCCGCGATCGATTGGTCGGTCAGCGTACCGGCGCGATCAATCAGATCCGTGCGTTCCTGCTGGAACGGGGCATCGCCGTGCGGCAAGGCCCGCATTCCCTGCGGTTCGAGTTGCCAGGTATCTTGGCAACACGCACTGATGTGCTCTCGCCTCGCATGTTGCCCATCATCGAGGGTCTGGCGGAAGACTGGCGCCGGCTGGATGAGCGTATCGAGGGTCTATCTGGCGAGATCGAAACACTAGCCCGTCAAGATAGGGCCTGCCAGCGACTGATGACGGTGCCTGGCATTGGCCCAATCATCTCGAGCGCAATGGTGGCTGCGATCGGCACCGGAGACGTGTTCTCGAAAGGCCGCGACTTCGGCGCCTGGCTTGGACTTGTTCCGAAGCAGATATCGACCGGCGACCGCACGATCCTCGGCAGTATATCAAGGCGCGGTAATCGCTACCTGCGCGCGCTGTTCGTGCAAGCCGCGTGGGTTGTTCTGGTAAAGGTCAAGTGCTGGGAGCGCTATGGCCTCAACTCTTGGATCGAAGCCGCCAAGAAGCGATTGCACCACAACGTGCTGGCGATTGCGCTCGCCAACAAGCTCGCCCGGATCGCCTGGGCGGTCCTCAACAAGGGACGCGCCTTCGCGTGCGTCAAGATGGAGGAGACGGTGTCCCGACCTGCTTGATCCTCGCGCCGTGCGCGGGGCCGTCAAGGCGCAGCCTGGCAGCAGGAGAGCAAGACGTCAGGACAGCACGACGGCCGGCTTTGACGGCCCCTTGCGCGCGGCGCGTCTGCGCGCGCAGGCCGGGACGAAGGAACGGCCGCCAGGCACGAACGAAGGAACAGCGCGAAGTGAGGAGCTATCGATGACGTAACAACCCTTACCCGCCGAGGTCTGCGAGAGGATGAGACGACGATGGAGAATCGGTCTTCCCGGCACATGTGAACCCTGGTGACCCAAATGGCCCGGTCGAGGCCTGTCCGCTAACCAGATCACATGCGCGCTGATATCCATGATGGCCCGGAGCACTGCGCTCCAAACAGAGGCCGGATACATTGATGCAAGACCGCATCTACCGGATCGTCGAAATCTTCTTGCACCCCACGGCCGGACCATACATTGGGTCAAAAACAGCAATACTCTGGTTAAGCAGAACATTTCTGCTTAGACCCCAAAAGACGACATCTGCGCCTTTATGAGTACACGCTCCTAGATCAGCGCCCCTCGGTGGCGATCATCGAGAACCGCACCGGCTCGTCGACATATTTCATCACGGCCGTCTGATAGAGCACGAACAGCGGCCGGTAGCTCCGCGCCGCGTCATCCTCGACCATCGCCATGCGGCGATTGTCGAGCATCAGCCAGTGGCCATCGAGCTTTGCGGCGACCACCGCATGCTCTTCGCCGGCCCTGACGTCGCGCACCACGACGATGCGGAGATCGTCGGCGGCAACGCCGGCAAGGCGCAGCGCGGCGAGCTTGGCGATGGCATAGTCCTCGCAATCGCCGGAGCCGCGCGCGAAGGTGGCAAGCGGCGAGCTCCAGACGTCGTCGGCGCCGTCATCGGCGGGGCGGATGGCAAGGTTGATGGCGCGGTTGGTCTCGCCCAGCCGGGCGCGGCCGTCGCGGGCGCGGGCCTGGTCGACGATGGCGAGCAGCCTCAAGGCCGCGGGCGAAGCACAATTGTCGCGGTCGCCGTCGCACAGCGCGAGCTGCACCATGTCGTCGTCGAGCCTGGCCTTCAGCGCAGACCATTTCTCCCGCAGGCTCCCGCCGGAGATCGCGAAGGCGAACACACCGAACGGCTCGGCGGATTTTCGCACGAGGACGCCCGCGCCGGGCGACAGCAGCGAGCCGGCGCGAAGCTCGGCCGCCGATCCGAGCAGGATCAAGCCGCACATGACAAGGATTGCGCGCCAGGTGCGCGAGCGAGCAGCGGTCTCCATTTGACATCCCCTTCCGGCTTCGCCGGGTCCCCTCGACCTCGACGCGCCGGCTTTGTTGCTTTCGCGGAGATAGTGCGAGGCGGGCCGTTTTGTTCTGCTTAACGGGTACGGCCAGGGTCCCAAAACCGGAGGACAGGCTGAAACGGGCCTGCCCAAATTGCTTAAAATTTTACGATTCGCCGGCTAGGAGAGCGGTTGCTGCCGCGAAATGGAACCAATTGCAGGCGCAAGTTGTGAGGCAGCGATTCTGGGTCCTATGGCTAACAGTCCGCTATTTCACGGGTTCTGTTAATTAGGTCACAGATTCAGACCCGTATTTGCCGCAGGATGCTGCGGGGCATCACGAAGAAAAGATGACGCAAGTATCTGCCGTTTCACCTATACGATAGATTACTTCGGATGACTGGAAATGCACGCAGATAAGCCTATTTCGACTTTGGGATGCTTCAAAAACTACTTCGGCTACTCTGTGACGGCACCGCTCGGCGTGGGCTCATATGGCCAAGTGACGCGAAATCACACAAGCAATAGATGGTTTCGCTAACGACTTGGTAATGCTAAGCAAGCTTAGTCGGTCGATACTTACATAAATATTAACCCTTTTTACGGTGCCTGGTTGAACTACGCTGGCAAATTTGACGCCGCGCTCTCTATGGACGGTCAGGGTTCCCGCTCGCCCGCTGACCTCCATATCGATTCGTTTACCGGCACGCCGTTCATCGCCAAGGCGCATGGTCACGTGCCCGACGGCGCGGTGGTTGTTCCCGATGCCAATCTGATCTTCAGCGGCGAGTTCAAGCGCGCCGGCCTCGATCTCGTGCTGTCCCATGACGGGCACGAGTTCGTCGTTCACGATTATTTCAGGGGCGACAAGCGCGCGGCGGTCGCCTCGCCCGACGGCGCCCATCTCACCGGCGACGTCGTCAACGCGCTCACGGGCCATGTGCAATATGCGCAGGCCGCGTCCGGCGTCGCCGCGGCCCAGGTCATCGGCCACGTCACCAAGCTGTCCGGCAGCGCGACCGCGATCCGCAACGGCGTCTCGGTCATCCTCAACAACGGCGACAACGTCGAGAAGGGCGACGTGGTCTCGACCGGCGCCGATTCGACGATCGGCATCACCTTCATCGACGGCACCGTGTTCGGCCTGTCCTCGAATGCGCGGATGGTGCTGAACGAGATGGTCTACGACCCCAACGGGTCGAGCAACTCCTCGCTGCTCAGCCTCGTCGCCGGCACCATCACCTTCGTCGCCGGCGAGACCGCTAAGCACGGCGACATGAAGATCGACACGCCGGTCGCCACCATGGGCATCCGCGGCACGGCGGTTCTGACCCAGATCAACTTCGTCGTTCCCGCCGGCGGCGGCGATCCGCAGCCGCAGGCGAGCTTCCAGGTGCTGGTCGAGCCGAACGGCACGACGGGCTCCTACATCCTGTTCGACAAGGTCACGCTGCTGCCGATCGCGACGGTCAACCAGGCCGGCCAGATGATCCAGATCAGCGGCGGCAACGTCTCGATCACCAACGGGCTGCTGTCGCCGGACGTGCAGAAGCTGATCACGGACGTGTTCACGCTGAAGTTCACCGACAACAACACCAACACCAAGCTCACCACGAATTTCACCGACACGATCACGCAGACCAGCGACGGTATCCTGATCAAGACGCCGTCAGGCGCCACCGCGATCCTGACCTTCACGAATCTCAATCCGTTGCCCTCGACGGGGCCGGGCAACTCACCGGTGACCAGCACCCGCATTCCCGGCCCGCCGGATGCGCGCAGCCTCGACGCCAACGGCAATGTGAAGACGGCATTCACGCTGACCGAGCACGCGAACGCGACCGGCGGCCGCGCGGACGGGACCGGCGACACCGTGGGTTCCGACACGATCTCAGGCCGGATCACCTTCGTCGACCAAAATCTCGGCGACCAGCCGACGGTGTCGATCAGCCTCGGCGATGCGCCGAACTACGTCTACAAGAACGCCGGCCAGCAGGACGTCACCGGCACGCTCTCCGCGCTCCAGAAGCAGGACATCGCGGCGACGCAGGTCGCTATCCAGGTCGTCCCCGACGCGGCCAACAACAACAACGGCTCGGCGGTCTGGACCTACACGATCCCCGACCACGTCTTCGATTTCCTCGCGGCCGGCGAAACGCTGACGCTGACCTACATGGTCCGCGTCAACAACAATTTCGCCGTCAATCCTGAATCCATCCTCATCCCGATCACCATCACCATCACCGGCACCAACGACAAGCCGGTGATCACAACCAGCGTTCCGACCATCACCTTCGAGGGCGGCACCAGCGTGCCGGGCGGACCGCTCGCCAGCGACGTTCCGACCTCGGGGACGCTGAGCTTCGACGATGTCGACCTCACCGACACGCACACGGTGTCGGTGAAGCTCACCAGCGCGACCCTGCCCGACGGCACCGTGCCGCCGGGCCCGCTCGCGGCGTTTGCGAAGGCGATGTCGGTCTCGATCGCGTCGGGCGCCGACAGCACCGGCGACGGTACCGGCACCATCAACTGGTCGCTGGCCGATCTGCCGGTCTACCTCGCCGACTTCATCCCGAAGGGCGAGGTGCTGACGCTGGTCTACACCGTGACGCTCACGGATTCGCAGGGCGCGACCTCGCAGCAGACCATCACCGTCACCATCACGGGCACCGACGCGCCCGCAGTGGTGTGGATCGCGACCGACAAGGCGGGCGCTCCCTCGGGCGGGTTCTGGAAGGACGCAGCCAACTGGGAAACCGGCACGGTTCCGACCATCAATGACGACGTCATCGTCATCACCGACCAGTTGCACGGCCTGACGCCGTCCTATCCGGTGACGATCGACACGGCCGCCTTCGCCAAGTCGATCACGATGAACGACTTTGGCGGCCCGCCGCCGAAGCTGATCAACCAGAGCTCGCTGACGATCGCAGGCGCGCTCAACATGAGCGCCGACTCGATCCTCACCAACGCCGCGACCGGCACGATGTCGGTCGGCGGCAAGGCCGAGATCCTCGACACCAGCGTGCTCACCAATGCCGGCCATCTGACGCTCGCGGGCGGCGGCGATTTCGCTGCCGGTGCCACGATCACCAATTCCGGCACGATCGAGCTGTCCGGCGGCACGCTGAAGACGCTTGCCACGATCCACAATGCGGGCGGCACGCTGAAGGCTGATGGCGGTACGACGCTGGTCGTCGACGGCACGACCGTCGATGGCGGCACCGTCGCCATTCTCGGCACGCTGGAGCTCGACGGCACCAGCCTGATCGAGAACGGCACGCTGAACAATTCCGGCAACGTCAACGTCAAGGGCACGGCTGAGTTCGCCCACGAGACGGTCTCGAACACCGCCACCGGCACGATCAAGGTGCTGGCGAATGGCTGGTTGACCATCGACCAGGGCACCAGCGTCACCAACACCGGCCATGTCACGGTCGATGCGAACGGCAAGCTGACGATCAGCGGCGCGAGCATCAATGGCGGCACGGTCACGATCGCGGGCACGCTGGAATCGACCGGCACGAGCGTCATCGATAATGCCGACATCACCAATACGGGTACGATCACTGTCACCAGCGGCACGCTGACGATCGATCCCGCCACGATCCACCTCATCACCAATCACGGTCTCGTTCAGGCGAACGGCGGTGTGCTCGATATCTCCGGCGAAGATATCTCCAACACCGCGTCTCTCGCGGCGATCAACTATGGCGTGCTGAAGCTGACAAATCTCACTGTCAGCAACAGCAGCACCGGAACGATCACCGTCGACAACCTCTCGAAGCTTTATCTCACCGACGTCTCGATCAATGGCGGCACCCTCGGCAATGCCGGCAATCTCTACGGCGTCTCCGGGTCCAGCACGATCTCGGCCGCCGTCGACAACACCGGCAACATCGAGGTGCAGGCCGGCACGCTCTACCTGTCCGGCGGTCTCACCGGAGTCGGCGAGGTGATCATCGACGACGGCGCGACGCTGGAGCTCGCGGGGGCGACCGCGCAGACCATCACCTTCGCCGGCGGAACCGGCACGCTCCAGCTCGACAAGGTGGCGGGCCAGAGCTTTACCGGCACCATCACGGGCCAGTCGTCGACGGGCGGCACCTTCACCATCACGGGCACGGCCGACATCACGACATCGAGCGGCAATGCGCTCAGCTTCACGGCGTCGGGCGGCACGCTGGCCAACCCCGCCGACATCGTCCTCACGCCCACGGGAACGCTGACCGGCGCCGCCGGTGGCGTGGTCGTGACGCAGAACGGCACCGGCGACATCTCGCTGACCGCGACCGGGGACATCAAGGGGCTCGCCGGCAACGGCATCACGCTGCGCGACAGCGCCACCGGCGTCGGCGACATCACCATCGACAACGTCTCCGGCAAGGCGACCGGCACCGGCGCGAATTCGGTCGGCGTTCTCGTCGAGAATTTGAACAGCGCCAATGGCGGCGACATCTCGGTCACTCAGCTCGGCGGCGCCGTTGGGGGCGCGTACGGCATCGACGCGGTCACGCAGGGTGGCGGCGACATCACCATCGACGCCGGCGGCGCGATCACGGGCAGCTCGATCTACGGCATCCGGTCGCGCAGCTATGGCAGCGGCAGCCAGACCGTCACGACCGAGGCCGGCAGCGTCATCACTTCGGGCAGCTCCGGCATCGTCGTGGTCAATCGCGCGATCTCGCTCGACGCGTCTGACGACAGCACGATCACCGTCAACGCCTACGGCGCGATCAACTCCGGCAGCAGCCCGAACCTCGCCGGCAATTCGCCTGCTGGCATCGAGGTCGGCTACACCGGCGCCACGAGCGGCACCAACGACAACACCGACGTCAACGGCATGGTCGTCGTCAACAACCACGCCAATATCACCGCCGCGGCCGGTTACGGCATCAACGCCTACAACTACGGCAATGGCGACGTCACGGTGAACAGCTTCGCCGGCACCACGATCTCCGTCGCCGGCACCCAGAGCATCGGCATCAATGCCGCGGCCTTGAGCGGCGGCGCCGGCGACGTGACGGTCACCCTCGGCGAGAACGTCACGATCTCGGGCGCGACGAGCTACGGCATCAGGGCCTTCAGCGTCGACCAGGGCGACATCAGCGTCACCCTGGCGAAGGGTGACAGCATCACGTCAGGCAGCTCCGGCATCGTCGCCGTCAACTATGCGACCGCGATCGCGGGTGGCTTGGACAGCACGATCTCCGTCGAGGCGCATGGCACCATTCATTCCGGCGCGACGCTGAATACCGACGGTACCACCCCGGGCGGCATCATCGCCGGCTACAAGCCTGGCGGGACCGGCTCCTTCTCGAATTTGGTCAACGGCGACGTCACCGTCGACAGCGATGCGAAGATCACTGCAGATGCTGGCTACGGCATCGAGGCGTTCACCTGGGGCGTCGGCGACATCACGGTCACGACCGGCCAGAATTCGGAGATCACCGCCGCAGGTACGGCGATCGGCGCGTTCGATCACGGCGGCGGCAACGTCAGCGTCACCAACGAAGGCTCCGCCACAGGCGCGGTTGGTCTCGCCGCCATCGCCAATGGCGCGGGCGACGTCACCATCGTGAACCACGGCGACATCACCAGCACCAGCCTCGCCGGCATCAGCGTCACGCAGAACGAAACTGGTGCGACCGGCTCCACCCACATCACCAATTCCGGCTCGATCGTGGCCCCGACCGGCCATGCGGCGATCTTGATCCAGGAAAACACCACGGGCTCGGCGACGATCGACAATTCCGGCACGATCGGAGCCGCCGTCGCCTCGACCGTGACCTCGACGACCTATGCGATCGTCGAGACCGGCGGCGCCATCACGATCAACAACTCCCACGAGATCAACGGCAACATCTCGGTCGCGCACGCGACCTTCAACAACGAGGCGGCCGGCACCTGGACCGTGTCCGGCACCAGCGTGTTCGGCAATCTGTCCTCGATCGTCAACGACGGCGTCATCGATCTGCTCAACGGCGCCTCGATTTCCGGGACCGACCTCAACATCACCAACGCCCATGAGATCGACAGCTGGGGCACCGCATCGATCTCGGGCACCATCGCCAACACCGGCACCATCGAGGTTCATGATGGCGTCCTGACCCTGTTCGGCTCGCTGTCCGGCACGGGCTCGGTCACCGTCGACGCCGGCGCGTTGCTGAAGCTGGATGGCACGGTCTCGCAGACGATCACGCTCGCCGGCGACGGCGCCGAGCTTCAGATCGACACGGCGAGCTTCGGCGGATCGATCTCGGAACTGTCCGCGACCGACACGATCGACCTGTCGACGATCAAATACGGGCTCGGCACCAGCGCGGTCTATGTCGCCAATGCCGATCCTTCGACTGGCGGCGTGCTGACCGTCACCGACGCGGACGGCAAGAGCATCAGCCTGAACCTGACCGGCGCCGACTACAGCCACGCGCACTTCGCCGGCAGCGATGACGGCACCGGCCACACGCTGATCACGATCCATGCGGACGACGATGCGCCGGCGCTCGACACGGCCACGGCGACGCTGAGCGCGGATTTCTCCGAGCGCGAGAGCACGACCGGCGACCCCACGCCCGACCCGGCGCCGGCCGCGACCGGTTCGATCCACTTCACCGACATCGACCTGACCGACCGGCCGACGGCGAGCGTCACCGAGCAGACCGTGACCCTGCTCGCCGCGGATGGCATCACCGATCTCACCGCCTCGCTCACGGCCGACGAGATCGCCGCGCTGAAGAGCGCGCTGAGCTACCAGCAGACCGGCAAGAACAACGGCACCGTCACCTGGAACTATTCGATCGCCGACAACAAGCTCGATTTCCTCGGGCCGGACCAGAAGGTCAAGGTCGTCTCCACCATTACGCTGGATGACGGAGCCAGCCAGAAGGTTGCGGCCGACGTCACCGTCACGATCACCGGCGAGAACGACGCGCCGACAGTCGCAGCGGTGACCACGGGCCCGCTCGTGGATACCGCCACGACCGACAGCTTCTCGGACATCACGGGGACGCTGGTCGGGACCGATGCCGATCATGGCGAGACGGCCGGGCTGACCTATGCCGTGCTGGATGCGACCAGCCACGCCGTGACGACGCTCGCAGGTCATTATGGCTCGCTGACGGTCAACGCCGACGGCTGCTACACCTACGTTCCCGATGCAGCGGCGATCAATGCGCTGTCGGAAGGCAACTATACCGATACTTTCACCGTCCAGACCAAGGACGCGCATGGCGCCACCGGCACGGCCTCGTTCACGGTGAACGTGACCGGCGCCAACGATGCGCCGGTGATCACGGTCGAGAGCGGTGACAGCGCCAGCGCGACCACGGACGAGACCAATGCGGGCCTCGACCTTCACCGCACGCTGACCCTGTCCGATGTCGACACGGCCGATCACGTGGCGGTCTCCGCCACCGGCGTCGGCATCTATCTCGACGGCCATCTGCAGGCGGACGGGTTCGAGGGATTGTCGGCCTCGGATCTGATCAGCTATCTCGTCTTGCCATCCGGCGACATCCTGAACGGCACCGCCACGCACGCCCAGTTCACCTGGGAATTCAACTCGGGCAGCCAGGCCTTCGATTTCCTCACCGCCGGCCAGACGCTGTCGCTGCAATACACCATCGTGCCCAATGATGGTCACACGACCGGCGCAAGCCAGACCATCACCATCAACATCGCCGGCAGCAATGATGCGCCGACGCTGGACGACGCCACGCTGGCGTCCGTCGCCGGCAACGACAGCGATCCGAGCGGATGCACCATCAGCGATCTGTTCGCGAGCAAGTTCGGTGACGCCGATACCGGCGCGAGCTTCAAGGCCATCGCGGTGAGCGCCGACGGCGCCTCCTCGGGTGAGGGCGTCTGGCAGTACGAGATTGCTGGCACCGACCACTGGGTCGATATTTCCGGCGTCAGCGACACCAGCGCGCTGGTGCTCAGCACCGACACGCTGATCCGCTTCGTCCCGGCGGAAGGTTTCTCCGGCACGCCCGGTACTCTCGGCGTCCATGCGCTCGACGACACCTATACCGGCGCGATCACGACCGGCTGCGCGACGGAGACGATCGATCTCACCGCCACAGGCACCGGCGGCACCACGCCGGTCTCGGACGGGCTGACCAGCATCGGCACCAGCGTGACGGCGCCGGTCGGCAGCGGCCCGGTCATCAACACCGAGAACTTCCACGTCGAGCATGTCCGCGAGAACAACAGCGACATCATCACCGATCTCGTGGTCACCGACACCGATGCCGGCGCCGCGACCCACGACTTCACCGTCACCGTCTCGACCGCGCATCCCGGTCTCAGCAGCGTCGATTTCTATCCGGCGTCCGGCTCGCTCGACGACATCAACCTGGGCTTCGAGACCGGCCCGACCTACAATCCGACCGGGGGCACCACCGATCCGGAAGCCTCAGCGCCGGACACGGACCAGATCAGGGTGACGGTGACGGACAAGACCACCGGTCTGTCGGACACCGTCAATTTCATCTTCAACGAGGCCGGCAACACCAGCCAGGGCATCACCTTGCAAGGCACCGACGGCAAGGACGTGATCTTCGCGACCGATACCAACGATACGCTGACCGGCGGCGGCGCCAAGGACCAGTTCGTGTTCGCGCCGGGGCTCCTGTACGACGACAACGGGCAGCCGGTCACCGAGTTCACGCACACCATCACCGATTTCACGGAAGGCCTCGACAAGATCGACCTGCGGCAGTTCTCGGGCGTCAGCTCCATCGGCAATCTCACCATTGCCCAGCAGGACGGCACCAGCGATACGTTGGTCACTTGGCATCAGCAGGTCATGCAGCCTGAGGGCGCGCCGGTGACGGAGACTGAGACGCTGCTGCTCAAGAACGTGATCGCCGCGAACCTCAAGGCCAGCGATTTCATCTTCCACATCACCTGATGCGCGCCGGGGCCGGCGTGCGGCTGGCCTGCCCGCGACGAACACGCAGCTCGCCCCCCGGCAAAAAAATCCACGATCCTTCCCATTCGGGGAATAGCCAATCGCGCGCCGGCGCGCCATGATCGGGCCAGCACGGCAGGAAGTCCGACTGAATGAAGCGTCTCAAGATCCTGCGGCGGTGGTTTGCGCGCAAGCTCGGCCTTGCGCGGGTGATGTGCCTCGTGCTGCTGGCCGTGTTTGCGGGACTGCGCCTGTGGGATCCGCCGCCGGTCCAGGAATTGCGGCTGCGCACCTTCGACATGTTCCAGCTGCTCGATCCGCGCCACAAGGCGGCGCGTCCGGTCGTCATCGTCGACATCGACGACAAGAGCCTCGCCAGGCTCGGCCAGTGGCCGTGGCCGCGGACGCGGATCGCGGACATGATCCAGAGCCTCACCAGCAACGGGGCGGTCGCAATCGGCTTCGACGTGGTGTTCTCCGAAGCCGACCGGCTCAATCCGGATCTGGTCGCGAGCCAGATGCGCTATCTCGACGACGCCACCCGAGCCAGGCTGCGCGAGCTGCCGAGCAACGACCAGATCCTCTCGGAGGCGATCAAGCGCTCGCGCGTGGTGCTGGGCGAAACGGGGCAGTCGGCGATCACGTCGGAGATCGACAAGGCGCTTCCCTTCACCGGCGTGGCAACGGTCGGTGAAGCGGGGGCCGAGCGCTTCCTGTTCGAATTCCCGGGCCTGCTGCGCAACGTGCCCGTGATCGAGAAGGTCGCCGCCGGCCGCGGCCTGTTCACCATCCGCACCGAGCGCGACGGCCTGATCCGGCGCGTGCCGATGATCATGCGTGCCCAGGGCAACATCATGCCCTCGCTCAGCCTCGAAATCCTGCGGGTCGTCACGGGAACGCCGACGCTGCTGGTGCGGACCGACAAGACCGGCATCCGCGCCGTCCGCCTCAAGGGTGTCGAGATCCCGACCGACGAGAACGGCCAGCTCTGGGTGCACTATGCCCGCCACGATCCCTCGATCTACGTCTCGGCGGCCGACGTCCTCGACAACACGGTATCGCCGAGCAGGATCGCCGGCAAGCTGGTGCTGGTCGGCACCTCCGCGGTCGGCCTGAACGACATCAAGACCACGCCGGTGTCGCGGGCCATGCCGGGTGTCGAGATACACGCCCAGGTGCTCGAAAGCGTACTGACCGGCGCTGCGATCTCCCGCCCGAACTACGCGCTCGGCGTCGAATTGCTCGTCGCGATGATCATAGGCTTGCTCGTCATCATCTTCACGCCGAATCTCGGACCGGTGCGCCTCGTGCTTGCCGGCGCGATGTTCGCCGCGATCCTGGTCGGCACGTCCTGGTTCTTCTACGCGAAGTACCGCTACCTCATCGACTTCACCTATCCGCTGCTCTCGACGACCGCGATCTACATCACGTTCATCTTCTCCAGCTTCGTGCGCGAGCAGCGCCAGCGCGTGCAGATCCGCGGGCAATTCGCTCAGTACATGTCGCCCGTGCTGGTCGAGCAGCTCGCGCAGTCGCCGGAGAAGCTGAAGCTCGGCGGCGAGGAGCGCGAGATGACGATCATGTTCTCCGACGTGCGCGGCTTCACCTCGATCTCGGAGAGCTACAAGCACGATCCGCAGGGCCTGACGGCGCTGATGAACCGCTTCCTGACGCCGCTGACCAACGTGATCATCGAGCAGAAGGGCTATATCGACAAATACATGGGCGACGCCATCATGGCGTTCTGGAATGCGCCGCTCGATGATCCCCAGCACGAGATCAATGCCTGCGAGGCTGCGATCCAGATGCTCGAGAAGATCGACGTGGTCAACAAGGAGCGCGAGGAAGAAGCGGCCGACGGCGGCCACGTCTACATCCCGCTCAATGTCGGCATCGGCCTCAACACCGGCATCGGCGTTGTCGGCAACATGGGATCGGACCGCAAGTTCAACTATTCGGTGCTGGGCGACAGCGTGAACCTGGCCTCGCGGCTGGAAGGCCAGTCCAAGGAATACGGTTTTCCGATCATCGTGGGATCCCGAACCGCGCTCGCCGCCAAGGACAAGTTCGCGATCCTCGAGCTCGATTTCATCATGGTCAAGGGCAAGACCGAGCCGGAGGTGATCTACGCCATCGCCGGCCGCGAGGACGTGATGCATTCGGCTGCCTTCCAGCGCCTGCGCAACATCACCATCGAGATGCTCGGCTGCTACCGCAGCCGGAACTGGCAGGGTGCGCTGGACGCGATTGCGCGCGGCCGCAAGAGCGAGGACGCCGACACGCTGGAGAAGCTGTTCAAGCTCTACGAGGCGCGCGTCAAGGATTTCCAGGTCAATCCGCCGGCGGAAGGCTGGACCGGGGCGTATGCGCTGCTGACGAAGTAGGGCGGGTGTCGGCGCCGCTGGCACCACACCACAAGTGTCGTCCCTGCGAACGCAGGGACCCATAACCACAGGGAGTAGTTGTGGCGCGAGCTGGTAACTCAGAGTCCTCGCCAAACCACTCCCTGTGGTTGTGGGTCCCGGGTCTGCGCTTACGCTTGCCCGGGACGACAGCGGTGTTTGGCGCGGCAGTTTGGCTCGAGCACTTGCGGCGCCCACGGCTCCCGTAGGGTGGGCAAAGGCGCAACGCGCCGTGCCCACGTCTTTCTCACCGCATCATTGGTGGGCACGCTTGCGCTTTGCCGACCCTACGACACCGGTGTCCCCCGCTTCACTCCGTCCCGATCGTCGTCAGATCCTGAAACCAGTGCTGCGCTTGCACGAACTGCTTGATCTTCGGCGACAGCGCGTGCGGGTTGGTGTCGTGGACGACCCAGACCAGCACGGCATCGTCCACGATCAGGGCATGCGCCTGCGCGATCAAATCGTCCTGCTTGGCGGTGTCGAAGGTCTGCTTGGCCTCGTTGATCAAGGCGTCGACCTTCGGGTTCTTGTAGCCGCCCCAGTTGACGCCGACAGGCGCGATCTGGTCGGAGGCGAAGAAGCGGACGATGGCGTAGAGCGGGTCCGAGGTGACATAGGCGATGTTGTTGGCGGTGATGCCGGCGTTCATCTCGTCCGCCGCGCCCTTGCGCCAGTGCGTATATAATGTCTCGAGCTCGACCACCTTGAAGTCGATGTCGATGCCGATCTCCTTGAAGCTCTGCTGCAGGAATTCGTTCATCGGCAGCGACAGCATCTGGCCGGTGCCGCCCTGCGCGATGATGAAGGTGGTCTTCAGCGGCTTTGCTTTTGAATAGCCGGCTTCCTCCACCAGCTTCTTTGCGGCAGCGAGATCATATTTCAGCTCGAAGGTCGGCTTGCCGAACCACGGGCTCGACGGATCGACCTGGCCCTTGGCGGGCTTTGCGAGGCCATTCATCAGGCCGACGACTTCGTCGCGGTTGATCGCAAGGTTGAGCGCCTTGCGCAGGCGGATGTCGGTCCAGGGCGAGCCCGGCAGCACGCTGAGATGATAATTCCAGACATGCGGCGTGACGTTGTCGACGATCTTCATGCCGGCAGCTTTCAGCTGCGGCACGGCATCCGGCGCCGGCGTCTCGATCAGATCGACCTGGCCGGCAAGCAGGGCATTGGTGCGCGTCAGCGCTTCCGGCATCGGCACCAGCACGATCTTGTCGGCCTTCGGAATGCGCTTCTTGTTCCAGTAATCGGGGTTCTTGGTGAGCTCGGCGAGCTCGCGCGGCACCAGTTTCGTCAATTTGAAGGGGCCGGTGCCGGAAGGCTGGCTCGCGAACTTGTCCCAGTCCTTGCCGAGCTTTTCATACTGCGCCGGGCTCGACACCAGGAACCAGAGCATCTGATAGGGAAAGAAGGAATCGACCGTCTTGGTCGTGATCTCCACCGTGAAATCGTCGATCTTGGCGTAGCTGGCGACCGAGGGGAGGCGGGTTTTCACCTGCGCGCTCTGCCGCTTGTCGAATTGCGGCGCCTTGTCGTTGAGCACCTTGTCCAGATTCCAGATCACCGCGTCGGCATTGAAGTCGCTGCCGTCGTGAAACTTCACGCCCTTGCGCAAGCTGAAGCGCCACTTCGTCTTGTCGGCATCGTCCACCTTCCACTCGGTGGCGAGGCCCGGCACCAGCTTGCCCGGCCTGTCGGCGACGTCCATCTCCCACGCCACCAGCGGATCGTAGATCGTATAGGCCGTGAACTGATAGGCGCCGGCGCCGCGATCGGGCTGGCCGGTCGTCAGCGGAATATCCGCCATCGAGATACCGTAGCGCACCACGGTCTCGGCGCGCACCGGGATTGCGGATAACGCCAGCGCAAGCATGGCGAGACAGGTCGATAGACGAATACGCATGGCCCAAAACTCCCAGGAGATTCCGGGGCCAAACTTGCAATCTTGATGCCAGAATAGGCAGCTGGGCTGCTTTGTCTTCAATCGATCACAAGGACTTGTCGTCGCAGGGGCAATTTGCAGAATAAGTTTCTCCTTGGCATAGCCATTGCATACGATTGCATCAAAATTAATCATCGAAAGCCGAAGAAGGATCGAGGCGATGCTTATCAAGAACAACAAGACACGGGCGGCGCTGATCGCGCTCTTGGCGCTTGGCAGCGCGGCCGCATGGCCGCGCGTGGCGGCAGCGGAAACTGTGCTGCGCATCGGCATGACGGCTGCCGATATTCCGCGCACGCTGGGTCAGCCCGACCAGGGTTTTGAAGGCAACCGCTTCACCGGCCTCACCATGTACGACGCGCTGACCGGCTGGGACCTGTCCTCCGCCGACAAGCCGAGCACGGTGATCCCCGGCCTTGCCACCGAGTGGAAGGTCGACGATGCCGACAAGACCAAATGGGTCTTCAAGCTGCGTCCCGGCGTCACCTTCCATGATGGCACGCCGTTCAATGCCGATGCGGTGGTGTGGAACGTCGAGAAGGTGCTGAAGCAGGATGCGCCGCAATTCGACGCCAGCCAGGTCGGCGTCACCGCCTCGCGCATGCCGACGCTGGCCTCGGCGAAGAAGATCGACGACATGACCGTCGAGCTCACCACCAAGGAGCCCGACAGCTTCCTGCCGATCAACCTCACCAATCTCTTCATGGCGAGCCCGGCGAAGTGGCAGCATTTCTATGACAAGGCCGAAGGCGCAGACGCCAAGGCCAAATCGCAGGCCGCCTGGACCGCCTTCGCCAAGGACGCCGCAGGCACCGGCCCGTGGAAGATGGCGAGCTTCACCCCGCGCGAACGGCTCGAGCTGGTGAAGAACGCGAATTATTGGGACAAGGCCCGCGTCCCCAAGGTCGACAAGATGGTGCTCTTGCCGATGCCTGAAGCGAACGCGCGCACCGCGGCGCTGCTGTCCGGACAGGTCGATTGGGTCGAGGCGCCGGCGCCGGATGCGTTGCCTGAGCTCAAACAGCGCGGCTTCAAGCTCTACGCCAACGAGCAGCCGCATGTTTGGCCCTGGCAGTTCTCGCGCATCGAGGGCTCGCCCTGGAACGACATCCGCGTGCGCAAGGCCGCCAACCTCTGCGTCGACCGCGAAGGCCTCAAGGACGGCCTGCTCGCCGGCCTGATGGTGCCGGCGACCGGCACCTTCGAGCCCGGCCATCCCTGGCGGGGAAAACCGACCTTCGAGATCAAGTACGACAAGGCGGCTGCGCAAAAGCTGATGCAGGAGGCCGGCTTCGGTCCCAGCAAAAAGCTGACGGTGAAGATCCAGACCTCAGCATCAGGCTCGGGCCAGATGCAGCCGCTGCCGATGAACGAATATCTCCAGCAGGCTTTGGCCGAGTGTTATTTCGACGTGAAGCTGGACGTCATCGAGTGGAACACGCTGTTCACCAACTGGCGCCGCGGCGCCAAGGATCCCAGCGCCAACGGCTCGAACGCGACCAATGTCACCTATGCGGCGATGGATCCGTTCTTCGCGCTGGTCCGCTTCCTGCAATCGGGCATGGCGCCGCCGGTCTCGAACAATTGGGGCTTCATCAACGAGCCCAAGTTCGACGAGCTGGTGAAGAAGGCCCGCCAGACCTTCGATCCCGCCGCGCGCGACGCCGCGCTCGCCGAGCTGCATGCGGCCTCCGTCGACGATGCCGCCTTCCTCTACGTCGCCCACGACGTCGGCCCCCGCGCGATGAGCCCGAAAGTGACCGGCGTCGTGCAGCCGAAGAGCTGGTTCATCGACTTCTCGCTGGTGTCGATGAAGTAGTGAGGTGCTAGCAACGTATTCGGTGCACCCTCTCCCCTTGCGGGAGAGGGTGGCTTCGCTTTAGCGAAGCCGGGTGAGGGGTCTCTCTCCGCGGATGCGGACCTCTCCATCGATGCAATAATCCCCGCGGACAGAACCCCTCATCCGGCGCTTGCGCGCCACCTTCTCCCGCAAGGGGAGAAGGAAGAAAGAACCAAACGTGCTCGCCTATACCGCCAGACGCATCGTCTATGTCATTCCGATCGTCATCAGCGTCGCGCTGGTGTGCTTCCTGCTCGTGCACATCACGCCGGGCGATCCGCTCGTCGCGGTGCTCCCCGCCGATGCCTCGCAGGAGCTCGCGGCGCAGCTCCGCGCCGCCTATGGTTTCGACCGCCCGCTGCCGGTGCAGTTCGGCCTGTGGTTGATGCGCGCCCTTCACGGCGATCTCGGCAATTCCATCGCCACCGGCCGTCCCGTGCTCGCCGAGGTCATGCGCGCGGTCGGCAACACCGTCACGCTGGCGATTGCCGCCGCCATCATCGGCTTCACCATGGGCATCCTGCTCGGCTTGATCGCCGGCTATTTCCGCGAGACCTGGATCGACAAGGTTGCCACCTCCTTTGCCATCGCCGGCGTCTCGGTGCCGCATTACTGGCTCGGCATGCTGCTCGTCATCATCTTCTCGGTGCAGCTCAACTGGCTGCCCGCGGTCGGCGCCGGACCCAACGGCTCCAACTCCTGGGCCTGGGACTGGGCGCATCTGCAATATCTCGTGCTCCCGGCGATCACGACCTCGGTGATCCCGATGGGCATCGTCACCCGCACCGTGCGTGCGCTCACAGGTGACATCCTTTCGCAGGATTTCGTCGAGGCGCTTCGCGCCAAAGGCCTGCATGAGCGCGGCGTGTTCCGCCACGTCATCAAGAACGCCGCGCCCACCGCGCTCGCGGTGATGGGGCTTCAGCTCGGTTACATGCTCGGCGGCTCGATCCTGATCGAGACCGTATTCTCCTGGCCGGGCTCGGGCTTCCTGCTCAACTCCGCGATCTTCCAGCGCGACCTGCCGTTGCTCCAGGGTACGATCCTGATCCTGGCGCTGTTCTTCGTCGTCCTCAATCTCCTGGTCGACATCGCGCAAGCCGCGATCGACCCACGCATCAAGCGGGGCTAGCGAGATGAGCGAGCTTCCGTTGTCCGCCACCGCCGATGCCGCGCTGCAGGCCGCGCCCGCGACCAAGGCGCGGGGCTATTGGGCGACCGTCGGCCGCCGCATCATGCGCGACAAGGTCAGCATGGCCTGTGCGCTGGTGCTGCTGCTGATCTTCCTCTCCGCGATCCTCGCGCCGTGGCTCGGCCTCGAAGACCCCTACAAGGGCTCGATGATCCGCCGCCTGCGCCACATCGGCACCGTTGGCTATCCGCTCGGCACCGACGAGCTCGGACGCGACATGCTGGCGCGGCTGATCTATGGCGGGCGGCTGTCGCTGGTGATCGGCATCCTGCCGGTGATCCTCGCGTTCTGCTTCGGCACCTCGCTCGGCATCATTGCCGGTTATGTCGGCGGCAAGCTCAACACCGCGATCATGCGCACGGTCGACGTGTTCTACGCTTTCCCCTCGGTGCTGCTGGCCATCGCGATCTCCGGCGCGCTAGGGGCCGGCATCCTCAACTCCATCGTCGCGCTTACCATCGTGTTCGTGCCGCAGATCACCCGCGTCGCCGAAAGCGTCACCACAGGCGTGCGCAACATGGATTTCGTCGAGGCCGCACGCGCCTCCGGCGCCGGCGCCTTCACCATCATGCGCGTGCACATCCTCGGCAACGTGCTCGGCGCGATCTTCGTCTATGCGACCAGTCTCATCTCTGTTTCGATGATCCTAGCGGCCGGTCTCTCCTTCCTCGGCCTCGGCACCAAGCCGCCGGAGCCGGAATGGGGCCTGATGCTGAACACGCTGCGCACCGCGATCTACGTCAACCCGTGGGTTGCGGCATTGCCGGGCGCGATGATCTTCGCGGTCTCGATCTGCTTCAACCTGCTCTCGGACGGCCTGCGCAGCGCCATGGACATCAGGAACTAGCCATGAGCGAGAGCAACACATCCGTCGAAATGCTCGAGCCGGTCGAAGACCGTGGCGGCGTCGCGCAGCCGCTGCTTCAGGTCAACGGCCTGACCAAGCATTTCCCCGTGCGCGGCGGGCTGTTTGCAGCAAAGCGCACCGTGCGCGCCGTCGACAACGTCTCGTTCGCCGTCGCCAAGGGCGAGACCGTCGGCATCGTCGGCGAGTCCGGTTGCGGCAAGTCAACCACCGCGCGGCTGTTGATGCATCTGATGCCGCGCGATACCGGCGACATCATCTATGACGGCATGACCGTCGGCCAATCGCTGTCGCTGCGCGAACTGCGCCGCGGTATGCAGATGGTGTTCCAGGATTCCTATGCCTCGCTCAATCCGCGCCTCACCATCGAGGAATCCATCGCGTTCGGCCCCAAGGTCCACGGCATGGCCGATGGCGCGGCCCGCACCCTGGCGCGCGAGCTGCTCGGCAAGGTCGGCCTGCGGCCGGAGAATTTCGCCAACCGCTATCCGCACGAGATCTCGGGCGGCCAGCGCCAGCGCGTCAACATCGCCCGTGCGCTGGCGCTGTCGCCGCGGCTGGTGATCCTGGATGAGGCCGTCTCCGCGCTCGACAAGTCCGTCGAGGCGCAGGTGCTCAATCTGCTCGCCGATCTCAAGCGCGAGTTCGGCCTGACCTATCTCTTCATCAGCCACGACCTCAACGTCGTCCGCTACATCTCCGACCGCGTGCTGGTAATGTATCTCGGCGAGGTCGTCGAGCTCGGCCCGGTCGATCAGGTCTGGGATAGTCCCGCGCATCCCTACACGCGCGCGCTGCTTGCTGCGATGCCGTCCTCCGATCCCGACAAGCGCACCGTGAAGCCGCCGATCACGGGCGATCCGCCCAATCCGATCGATCCGCCTTCGGGCTGCCGCTTTCACACCCGTTGTCCGTTTGCGGAGCCGCTCTGCGCAAATGCGACACCAAAGCTCACCGCGCTGGATAGAATGGGCCACGAGGCCGCGTGCTACATGGCGATACCGGGTTCAGGCCATAGCCGCGCGCCCGCAGAGGAAACAGCATGACAAGACCGACACCGAAAGAGATCAAGCCGATCGCGCAGATTGCGGGCATCCCCGTAGATGACGAGATCGCAACGCGGATCTCCAATTCCATCGGGCCTGCCTTCGAGGGCTTTGAGACCATCGCCGGCACGTTGCCGTTCGACCTCGAGCCCGCGCTCTATCCGATCGCGCAGACGCAGAAGGTGTCGAAATGAGCACCGAGCCTGCCTTGATGACGCTCACCGAGGTCGCGCGAGCGATCGCGATGAAGCAGGTGTCCTCGCATGAGGTGACGCGCGCGCTGTTGCATCGCATCGCGCAGTGGCAGCCGCATCTCAACGCCTTCATGTCGGTTGAAGCGGAATCCGCATTGAAGGCGGCCGAGGCCGCCGACGCAGAGCTTGCCAAGGGCAATGTCCGCGGTTCGCTGCACGGCGTGCCGCTCGCGCACAAGGACATGTATTACGACGCCGGCCATGTCGCGACCTGCGGCTCACTGATCCGCCGCGACTTCGTTCCGACTGTCACCTCCACCGCCTTGCAGCGGCTGAAGGATGCGGGGCAGGTCCGCCTCGGCACGCTGCACCTTGCCGAGTTCGCCTATGGCCCGACCGGCCACAACGCCCATTACGGCCCGGTGCGCAATCCCTGGAACGTCGCGCATATCACCGGCGGCTCCTCCTCCGGCTCAGGCTCGGCGGTCGCGGCACGCCTGACCTATGCGGCGCTCGGCTCCGACACCGGCGGCTCGATCCGCATGCCCGCGCATTTCTGCGGCGTTACCGGCCTCAAGACCACCGTCGGCCGCGTCAGCCGCGCCGGCGCGATGCCGCTGTCGCAATCGCTCGACACCGTCGGCCCGCTTGCCCGCACTGCGGAAGATTGCGCGCTGCTGCTGGCGCTGATGGCCGGCGCGGACCCCGCGGATTCCACCTGCAGCCACGAGCCGCTGTCGGACTATGTCGGCGCAACCAAGGGCTCGCTGAAGGGCCTCAAGATCGGTGTGCCCGCATCGTTCTATGTCGACGATCTCGACAGCGAGGTCGCGCGTGTGCTGGACGGGACCATTGCGGTGCTCAAGCGCGAGGGCGCCGACATCGTCAAGGTCGAGCTGCCGGATCAGCGGCAATTGTCGGCGGCGAGCCAGCTCGTGCTCGCGGCGGAAGCGGCGGCTTTCCACAAGCGATGGATGATCGAGCGCCCGCAGGACTACGGCACGCAGGTCCTGATGCGGCTTCAGAACGGGCTCGCCGTTCCCGCCATCACCTATCTCGAAGCGATGCGCTGGCGCGGTCCGGCGCTGGCCGCGCACAACGCGGCGACATCGGGCGTCGATGCGATCATCGCACCGGCTTCCCCGATCCCAGCGCCGACGATCGAGGAGAGCGATGTCGGCGGCGGCCCCAATGCGCCGGCGCTGTTGCAGCGCCTGACGCTGTTCACCCGTCCGGTGAACTTCCTGGGCCTGCCGTCGCTGACCGTGCCCTCGGGCTTCGCCAAAAGCGGTCTTCCGATCGGCATGCAGCTGATCGGCCGCTCCTTCGATGAAGCGACCCTGCTCACCATCGGCGCCGCGTTCCAGCGCGTCACCGACTATCACGATCGATTGCCGAAACTGCCGTCATGACAAACCTCGTCGAGATCTCGGGCCTCAACATCCGCTTCACCGGCGAGCGCACGGTCTATGCCGTGAACGATCTCAATCTCTCGCTTGGCAACAGTGAGGTGCTGGGCCTGCTCGGCGAATCCGGTTCGGGCAAGAGCGTGACCCTGCGCGCCTTGATGCGGCTATTGCCGAAGAAGCGCACGCAGATCACTGGCACGGTGAACGTCATGGGGCGCGACGTGCTTGCCATGAATGACGAGCAGCTGTCGTCGTTCCGTGGCCAGACCGTCTCGATGATCTTCCAGGAGCCGGCACTGGCGCTCGATCCGGTCTACACCATCGGCGCTCAGATCGCCGAAAGCGTCGTGCGCCATGAAGGCAAGAGCTTTGCAGAGGGGCGCGCGCGTGCGCTCGAAATGCTCGAGGTCGTCCGCATTCCCTCGGCAAAACGCCGGCTCGACGCCTATCCGCACGAGATGTCCGGCGGCATGCGCCAGCGCGCCATGATCGCGCTCGCGCTCGCCTGCCGGCCCAAGATCTTGCTTGCGGACGAGCCGACCACGGCGCTCGATGCCACCGTGCAGATCCAGATATTGTTGCTCTTGCGCGAACTGCAGCGCGAGTTCGGCATGTCCGTGATCTTCGTCACCCACGATATCGGCGTCGCCATCGAGATCTGCGACCGCGTCGCGGTGATGTATGCCGGCCAGATCGTGGAGCAGGGGACTCTGCGCGACATCGTCCGCAGCCCGGTGCACCCCTATGCCAAGGGCCTGCTCGCCTCCACCATCCACGGCGCCAGGCGAGGGCAGCGGCTCGAAACCATCCCCGGCACCCCGCCGTCACTGGCCGAAAAACCCCACAACTGCTCCTTCGCCCCCCGCTGCAAGCTCGCCGAGCCGCGCTGCCTGGAGCGGCTGCCTGCGAATGTCGAGGTCGGCCCGGGCCGGGCGGCGAGGTGCGTGCTGGCGGAGGCGGCGGTCGCGACGTAGCCGGTGCGCTTCGTCGCGAGCGTGTTTTTGTCCATGTGAGCCAAGCTCCAACCAAGCGCACAACTGCGCTCCCTCCCCCCTTGCGGGGGAGGGCGGGGGAGAGGGGTAGCCCAGCAAAAGGCATTCGTTGTCGGGGTGAGCGGAGCGGCGCCACAGAGAGAGTCCCCGTGTGGCCACCCCTCTCCCTGCCCCTCCCCCGCAAGGGGGAGGGAACGAGAGAGAAGTGCGACCCTCACTTCGCAAATGTGCGGGAAAACGGGACGGGAAAGTGAGCGCACCGCGCCCCTCACGTCGAACCGCGCGCTTCCTCTAAATTCCTCCACGACAACACGCAGTTGTCACACTCCACCCCGCACCGACCGCCAGCGCAGCTCCTACTGTGCATGGGGTTGTTTTCGACACTTTTTGTTTTCGCAGCCGCAACCGGGGCGTGGGGAACAGCATTCACACCCCATTCATCCCGGTTCCCGTTCCATGCGGGCCGTTTACGGAGAGGGACTTAACTGATGCACATTTCCAACGAAGGCCTGCTTGTCATCCTGTTCGTCGGCTTGGTGGCCGGCTGGCTCGCCGGCAAGGTGGTGCGCGGAACCGGGTTCGGCATCATCGGCGACATCGTGGTCGGCATCGCCGGCGCGCTGGTGGCGAGCTTCCTGTTTCCCAAGCTCGGCATTCGTCTCGGGACGGGCCTCGTGTCAGAGATCGTCTATTCCGCCATCGGCGCGGTGATCCTGCTGCTGGTGGTCCGTCTGGTGCGCGGCGGCGGTAGGTTCTAGCCGCCCCCTGTTCGGAACCTTCCGCCTCTCTCCGCACTGGGGAGAGGCGGAAACGTCTGCTATAAAAAGCCGCAAAGCCTGTGAAATACCGGACTTGCGCGCGGGCCCATCAGGGGTAGATGTGGCCCATCGGGGTCCTGGATTTATTCGACTGCGCTCAACAGGGAGAAGACGATGTTAATCCCGGTCGAGTACGCCTGAACCTGTGAAATCTGGGGCTTTGCCCCTTACCCGAAAGAGATCAGATTGATGGCAGCCGTACCTGGCGTCCGCCGTTCAGAGCTCGGTGACGCCTTGCGCGCGTGTCGCACGGCGTTCGTCGGCGTCGGCTTGATGAGCTGCATGATCAACCTGCTCTATCTGACCGGGTCGATCTTCATGCTGGAGGTCTATGACCGGGTGCTGCCGAGCCGCAGCATCCCGACGCTGGTCGGCCTCATCATCCTCGCCAGCTTCCTCTACATGGCGCAGGGCGTGCTCGACATGATCCGCAACCGCATCCTCGGGCGGGTCGGCACCGCGCTGGACGACGCCCTCAACAAGCGCGTGTTCGACACCATCGTCCGCCTGCCGCTGCTGGTCGGCAGCCGCAACGAGGGCCTGCAGCCGCTGCGCGACCTAGACAATGTCCGCTCCTTCCTCGGCAGCATGGGCCCGAGCGCATTCTTCGATCTGCCCTGGCTGCCGCTCTACCTCGCCATCTGCTTCGCCTTCCATGTCATGATCGGCGTCACCGCCCTGGTCGGTGCCATCATCCTGGTCGGGTTGACGCTGGTCACCGAATTCCTGTCCCGCCAGCCGGCGAAGGAGGCGATGGGCCTTGCCGCGCAGCGCAATGATCTCGCCGCCGCCAGCCGCCGCAACGCCGAAGTCATGGTGTCGATGGGCATGGCCGGCCGCATGAACGCGCGCTGGAGCGAGGCCAACGAAAAATATCTCGCCGGCAATCAGCGTGCGAGCGACGTCGCCGGCGGTCTCGGCGCAGTCGCCAAGGTGCTGCGCATGATGCTGCAATCGGCCGTGCTCGCGGTCGGCGCCTATCTCGTCATCCACCAGGAGGCGACCGCCGGCATCATCATCGCTGGTTCGATCCTGTCGGCCCGCGCGCTGGCGCCGGTCGATCTTGCCATTGCGCACTGGAAATCCTTCGTCGCGGCGCGCCAGAGCTGGCAGCGCCTCACGCGGCTGCTCGAGCAGATGCCGGCGCAGGCGATGCCGACCCAGCTGCAGGCGCCCACCAGCCGCCTGTCGGTCGAAGGCGTCGCCATGGTGCCGCCGGGCGACCAGCGCCTGATCGTGCAGGACGTCACCTTCGCACTCCAGGCCGGCAACGGCCTCGGCGTGATCGGTCCGAGCGGCTCCGGCAAATCCTCGCTGATCCGCGCGTTGGTCGGCGTCTGGCAGCCGGTGCGCGGCAAGGTGCGGCTCGACGGCGCAGCGCTTGACCAATGGTCGTCCGACGCGCTCGGCCGCCACATCGGCTATCTGCCGCAGGACGTCGAGCTGTTCGGCGGCACCATCGCGCAGAACATCTGCCGATTCGATCCCGAGGCGACGTCCGACGCCATCATCGCCGCGGCCAAGGAGGCCGGCGTGCACGAGATGATCATCAAGATGCGCGAGGGCTACAACACCCAGGTCGGCGAGCAGGGCACTGCGCTCTCTGCTGGCCAGGCGCAGCGCGTGGCGCTGGCGCGCGCGCTCTACGGCAATCCGTTCCTGGTCGTGCTCGATGAGCCCAACTCCAACCTCGACACCGAAGGCGACGAGGCGCTGACCCGCGCCATCCGCTCCGCGCGTGAGCGCGGCGCCATCGTCATCGTGGTGGCGCACCGCCCGATCGGCGTCGAGGCGGTCGACCAGATCCTGGTGCTGCGCGACGGCCGCATGCAGGCCTTCGGCCCGAAGGAGCAGGTGCTTGCGCAGGTGCTCCAGCCGCGGGCGGTGCCGACGGCACCGATCAAGGTCGTCAGCGAAGGCGGAGCCAAGGCATGAGCACGATGGCCATTGGCGGGCCAAAGCCCGCTGCGACGAAGACCGTGCGGCAGTCGATCAGATTCCACCTGATCCTCGGGCTCACCATCGTGCTGGTGCTCGTCCTCGGCCTCGGCGGCTGGGCATCCACCGTGCTGATCTCGGGCGCGCTGATCGCGCCCGGTCAGATCGTGGTCGAATCCAACGTCAAGAAGGTACAGCACCCGACCGGCGGTGTGGTCGGCGAGCTGCGCGCCCGCGACGGCGACGTGGTCAAGGCCGGCGACATCGTGGTGCGGCTCGATGACACCGTGACCAAGGCGAACCTTGCCATCGTCACCAAGAATCTCGACGCCGCGCAGGCACGCACGGCGCGGCTGCAGGCCGAGCAGCGCGGCATCGACAAAATCGAGTTTCCGAAGGCCCTGCTTGATCGCGCGGACGACCCCGATGTCAAGGCGCTGCTCTCCGCCGAAACCAAGCTGTTCGACGTCCGCGTCAACGGTCGCGCGGGCCAGAAGGCGCAGCTGCGCGAGCGCGTCCTGCAGCTCAACGAGGAGATCGAGGGTCTGTCCGCGCAGGAGACGGCCAAGGACAAGGAGATCGCGCTGGTCCAGAACGAGCTCACCGGTGTCCGCGACCTCTACGACAAGCGTCTGGTGCAGATTTCGCGTCTGACCCAGCTCGAGCGCGATGCGGCCCGCCTCAATGGCGAGCGCGCGCAATACATCGCTTCGCGCGCGCAGGCCAAGGGCAAGATCACCGAGACCGAGCTTCAGATCATCCAGGTCGACAAGGACATGGTGAGCGAGGTCTCCAAGGATTTGCGCGAGACCAACGACAAGATCGGCGAATTGATCGAGCGCAAGGTCGCCGCCGAGGACCAGCTCCGCCGCGTCGACATCCGCGCGCCGCAGGACGGCATGGTGCTGCAATCGACGGTGCATACCGTCGGCGGCGTCGTCACCGCAGGCGACACCCTGATGCTGATCGTGCCGCAGGCCGACGATCTCCAGGTCGAGGCCAAGGTCAATCCGGTCGACATCGACAAGCTCCAGATCGGCCAGAAGACGCTGCTGCGCCTGTCCGCCTTCAACCAGCGCACCACGCCCGAGCTCAACGGCGTCGTCAGCCGCGTCTCGCCCGACGTCACCACCGACCAGCGCACCGGCCAGAGCTACTACACCATCCGCGTCTCGATGCCGGCCGAAGAGGTCGCCCGCCTCGGCGACGTCAAGCTGATCCCCGGCATGCCCGTCGAGGCCTTCGTCCAGACCGGCGACCGCACCATGCTGTCCTACCTGATGAAGCCGCTGCACGACCAGCTGATGCGGGCCTTCCGCGAGAAGTGACGCGCGACAGCGCGTCATCCCGGAGTCCCGTGCTCGCTGTCATCGCCCGGCTTGACCGGGCGATCCAGTATTCCAGAGACGTCAGTGATTGAACCGAGAGGCCGCGGCGTGCTGGATGTCCCGGTCAAGCCGGGGCATGACAGCGGCGTGATCTCGTAGGGTGGGCAAAGGCGCAACGCTCCGTGCCCGCCATTTCTTACGATGAGCAGGATGGTGGGCACGCTTCGCTTTGCCCACCCTACGGCACCGCCTTCTTTGCTATAGTTCGACTCAAGCCTCAGCAAACCGGCGGTCGACCAATGCAATCTCCCCCCTCCATCGCCACAAAATCCTTCACCGACGCCAGCCTCGCCGTCGCCCGGCTCGAGGAGATCTACGAGCGCAATACAAAATTCCTGCGCGACCGGTTCGAGGCTTACGTCAATGGCGAAGCCGTCACGACACGGGTGCGGGCCTATTATCCCTTCGTCCGCGTCACCACCGCGACGCATGCGCGGCTGGATTCGCGTCTCGCTTACGGCTTCGTCGCCGGACCCGGCGTGCACGAGACCAGCGTGACGCGGCCGGACCTGTTTCGCGCGTACCTGATCGAGCAGATCGGCCTTCTGATCCAAAACCACGGCGTGCCCGTCGAGATCGGCGAATCCGCCGAGCCGATCCCGATCCATTTCGCCTATCGCCGCGACATCAATATCGAAGCCGCCATCACCACCAGCGAGAATTCCACCGTCACGCGATCGCTGCGCGATGCGTTCGACGTGCCCGATCTCGCCACTATGGACGATTCCATCGCTGACGGCACCTTCGAGCTCCAGCCTGGTGCGCCCGAGCCGCTCTCGCTGTTCCGCGCGGCGCGCGTCGATTACTCGCTGCGCCGGCTCTATCACTACACCGGCACCGATCCCGAGCATTTCCAGAACTTTGTCATTTTCACCAACTACCAGTTCTATGTCGATGCCTTCGCGCAGCTCTGCCAGCAGCGGCTTCAGTCGGGTGAGGCTGGCCTCGACTCCTTCGTCGCGCCCGGCAATGTGATCATGCAGAATGGCGGCGCGACCAGCGGGACGGCGCCCGTGCGCGCGCCGCAGATGCCTGCCTTCCATCTTGTCACGCCGGGCTATCGCGGCATCAGCCTGATCAACATCGGCACCGGCCCGTCCAACGCGCGCAACGTCACCGACCATGTCGCGGTGCTGCGGCCGCACGCCTGGCTGATGCTCGGCCATTGCGCGGGCCTGCGCAACACGCAGCGTCTCGGTGACTACGTGCTCGCGCATGGTTATGTGCGTGAGGACCATGTGCTCGACCGCGAGCTGCCGCTCTGGGTGCCGATCCCGGCGCTGGCCGAGATGCAGGTCGCACTCGAACAAGCCGTCGAGGATGTCACCGGGCTTGAGGGGTTCGAGCTCAAGCGCTTGATGCGCACCGGCACAGTAGCGAGTGTCGATAACCGCAATTGGGAGATCTCCGGGCCCGCCGTGATCCGCCGTATGTCGCAATCGCGCGCGGTGGCGCTCGACATGGAATCGGCCGCGATCGCTGCCAACGGCTATCGCTTCCGCGTTCCCTACGGCACGCTGCTCTGCGTCTCCGACAAGCCGCTGCATGGCGAGATCAAGCTCGCCGGCATGGCCAGCGAATTCTACCGTCGCCGCGTCGGCCAGCATCTCGAGATCGGCCTGAAGGCGCTGGAGCGGCTGAAGCAGCAGGAATCCGAGCGGCTGCACTCGCGAAAACTCCGCAGCTTCGCCGAAGTCGCGTTCCAGTAAGGACAACAGACCTGCCGTACGAACGCTGACGTCTCCGTGAGCACAGCGTCCTGGAATATCGCCGCTACGACAGGGTTATCACTTCGTCCGGGGCCGCTCGAAACAGGACAGGAGACCGAGATGCTCACGACGATGATCAGGCTCGTCGCGCTGGGTACGTTTGCGGCAGCCGTGTTGAACGCGCCGGCGCTGGCCGCCGGCGGGGGCGGGGGTGGTGGAGGCGGCGGTGGCACCGATCCCTATGCCGGCGCCTATTCAGCTCAGAAACCGCAACCGACCTATCCGAAGCGCCCGGGCAGCAGGGCAACGCAGAAGGGCAAGAAGCCGAACAACCAGTCCAGCATCGGCGATCCCGCATTCGCGGCCGGCTATCGCGTCGCCTATGACACGATCTACGAGCGCAACGACTATGCGGCCGCGATCGCGCAATTGAAGTCGCTCGGCCATGACGACCATCCGAACGTCGCCAACCTCATCGGCTACTCCTATCGCAAGCTCGGCGATTACGAGCAGTCGCAGGTCTGGTACCAGCGCGCGCTCAAGGCTGATCCGAACCACGTGCTGACCTGGCAGTACTATGGACTCTGGCAGCTCGAGCAGGGCAATCGCGAGCAGGCGATGTATCATCTGAGCCGGATTGCCGCCATTTGCGGGACGGCTTGCGAGGAGTACAAATCCCTGGCTGCGGCACTGGAGAAGCCGACCGGCACGGCACTCGTCTACTGAACGCGCGGAGTGGGTTGGCTGCGAAGCGCAACCCGCTCCAGGCATGGTGACAAGTCGTCAAAATTTCAGCATTGTCCGGCGCGGGGCGCGACCGGGACGACTTGATGCCACTGATGCGCGACAAAATCATCGGCCATGATCTCGAACGGCTGGCCTTTCGCTTCACGATGATGCGTGATGACGAGGTCGTGCAGTGCCAGATCTCTGATGCCGCGATGGACGAGCTCGCGGGCATGCAAGGTACCGAAAGCAGCGCGCGCCAGGCGCAGTTCCTGTCGCTGCGCGAGACCATCGAGCGCATCGCCTCGGACATTTACGACGAGGCGCCGCGGGTGCAGGGCTATGTGGTGCGGATTTTCATGCGGCATTTGGGGAGGTGATGTCGCCGCGAGCAAAAATCCCTCTCCGTCATCCTGAGGTGCGAGACACGTGGCGCAACACGCCGCGTGGAGAGCCTCGAAGGATGAACGGCCGAGATGCAGCCGGGCCGTCGTCCTTCGAGGCTCCCCTTGCGATGCAAGGGGAGCACCTCAGGATGACGGTACGTGGAGCGTGATTGCTGCCAGCACAGCAGGCTCACTCCTCCAGCTTCCTCAACAACAACCTCAGCGCCGTCGCCGCGAACACCTGCATGTTGGCGAACCGGTCGTTGCCACCTGTCTCCAGCGTCATCACCTCGGCCGTGGGCCCTGCGACCGCCATGCAGCTGTGGCCGGCGGCGTCACCGTAGCGGTTGCCGGTGGGGCCGGCTGCGCCGGTCTCGGAGAGGCCCCAGTCGGAGTTAAAGCGGCTGCGCATCCGTTCGGCGAGCAGTGTTGCGTAAGGCTCCGATGAGGAACGAAAGCCCTTCATTCCTTCGTCCGAAATATCCATCAGCACGCGCCTGGCATCGCGGGTATAGACCACGGCGCCACCGAGGAAATAGGCGGAGGCGCCGGGCACCGCGAGCAGGCTGGCCGCGATCAGGCCGCCGGCGGAGGATTCGGCGATAGCAATGGTCTGTTTGCGCGCGATCAGTTTGGCCGCGACCTGTTCCGCAATGCCGACGAGCTCTTTCATCCCTTTGACCCCTTATGCCTTCGCAATTGAGCCCAGCCTTCCTAGCATATGACAGAAGCCTTGGCCGAGTTGCGGGCGACGGGCAGGCCTGCTTGAATGGCGGACAGAGCAAGACGAGACGAGGAAACGCGAAGGAGACGTCATGGCGTCCCTGATCGCCGGCGGGGTGGATTGCGATGTGCATCCAGCCGTGCCGCATCTGACCAGCCTACTGCCGTACCTGAGCGACTATTGGCGCGATCAGGTGACGACGCGCGGCATGGTCGATCTCGTCTCGCAATCCTACCCGAAGAACTCGCCGATCGTGGCGCGCCCTGACTGGCGTCCCGAGACTGGCAAGCCGGGCGAAAGCCTCGAGGACATGCAGCGCCATGTGCTCGATCCCTTCCAGCTCAAGCTTGCCATCTGCAATCCGCTTTACGGCGTGCAGATGGTGTTTTCCGAGGACATGCAGGCCGCCTTCTGCCGCGCGCTGAACGACTGGCTCGTCAAGGAGTGGCTCGATCGCGATTCGCGGCTGCGCGGCTCGATCGTGATCCCGACGCAGAGCGTCGAGAAATCAGTCGCCGAGATCGAGCGCTGCGCGCCGGACAAGCGCTTCGTACAGGTGCTGATGCTCGTGATGGGCGACACCCCGCTCGGCAAGCGCGCGCTGTGGCCGATCTACGAGGCCGCGGAACGGCTGGAACTTGCCGTCGGCATCCATGCCGGTTCCGCCTATCACAATCCGCCGACCTCGGTCGGCTGGGGTTCCTATCACATCGAGGATTATGTCGGTCAGGCCCAGGCGTTCCAGACCCAGCTCACCAGCCTGATCGTCGAGGGCGTGTTCGCAAAGTATCCGCGGCTGAAAATGGTGATGCTGGAATCCGGCGTCTCCTGGATCGCGCCTTATCTCTGGCGCCTGCACAAGTTCTGGCGCGGGGTGCGGATGGAGACGCCCTGGGTCGATCGCGCGCCGCTGGAGATTGTGCGCAGCAACATCCGCTTCTCTTTACAGCCTTTTGATGCGCCGCCGGAGCCTGAGACATTAATTCGCCTGTTTGATCATATGCAGTCCGGCGAATTGGTCCTATTCTCCACGGACTATCCGCACTGGCAGTTCGATGGCCAGGACGCGCTGCCCGAGGGTCTGTCCCCCGATCTCGTGCGCAAGATCATGATCGACAATCCGCATGCAACCTATCCCCGCCTGACGTGAGCCGCTGCCAAAGGAGGCAAGGCGATGAATATCCAGTTCCGCGAGAACCAAGAAGCCGCTTCCCCCCTGACGACGAAAAGCGCGATCGCGGATTGCGACATCCATCCGGCCCGCGCCACCCGCACCGAGCTTTACCCGTATCTCGCCAAACGCTGGCAGCATCATCTCGAAATCTATGGCGTCCATGCCTATCAGGGCATGATGGAAGGCCCGCCCTATCCGAAAGCCCAGCCCAACGCCTCGCGCCGCGATGCCTATCCGCCGGAAGGCGGGCCGCAGGGCTCCTCGCTCTCCTTCATGCAGGAGCAATTGCTCGATCCCAACAATGTGCAGCTGGGCGTGCTCAATCCGCTCAACACCGGGCAGGGCATCCGCAATCACGAGCTTTCGGCCGCGCTGTGCTCGGCGATCAACGACTGGCAGATCGACAAATGGACCAGCAAGGACAAGCGACTGAAGGCGTCGATCGTCGTCGGCAATGAGGACGGCCTGTCGGCCGCCGCGGAAATCCGCGAGCGTGCCGGCGACAAGAATTTCGTGCAGGTTCTCTTACTCAGTCGCAACGTCGAGCCGCTCGGCCAGCGCCGCTATTGGCCGATCTACCAGGCCGCGGAAGAGGCCGGCCTTCCTGTCGGCGTGCACGCCTTCGGCTTCGGCGGCAACCCGATCACGCCGTCGGGCTGGCCGTCCTATTACATCGAGGAGATGGTGGGGCACTCGCAGTGCCAGCAATCGGCGCTGGCGAGCCTCGTGCTGGAAGGCGTGTTCGAACGCTTCCCCAAGCTGAAGATGGTGATGATCGAGGCCGGCTTCGGCTGGGCGCCGTCGCTGGCGTGGCGGCTCGACAAGGCCTGGCAGCGGCTGCGCAGTGAGGTGCCGCATGTGAAGCGGCCGCCGTCCGAATATATCCGCGAGCAGGTGTGGTGGACGACGCAGCCGATGGAGGATCCGGAGCGGCGCGAGGATCTGTTCGATGTCATCAAATGGATCGGTTGGGACCGGCTCTTGTTCGCGACTGACTATCCGCATTGGGATTATGACGAGCCGTCGCGCGTCTTGCCGGCAGGCGTGAGCGAAGCCAACCGCGAGGCGTTCTATCTCGGCAATGCCAAGAAGTTGTACGGGATTAATTGATGGCGCGGCATGTGATCGCCGCGGTCGATGAGCTTCCGCCCGGCACACGAAAATTTCTGGAGATCGACGGCCGGCCGATCGCGGTCTTCAACATCAAGGGCGAATATTTCGGCCTGATGAACCGGTGCCCGCATCAGGGCGCGGCGCTGTGCGAGGGTCCGCTGATCGGCCTCGCGCAGTCGAGCAATCCCGGCGAGATCGAATACACCAAGCTCGGCGAGATCATCCGCTGCCCCTGGCACGGCTGGGAGTTCGATATCCGCACCGGCCAGTCCTATTGCGACCCCCGCCGCTTCCGCGTGAAAGCGTATTCGGCCCATGTCGAGCCCGGCGCGAGCGTGGTGAAGGGGCCGTATGTCGCCGAGACGATTCCGGTGAAGGTCGAGAGCGACTACGTGGTGGTGGAGCTGTAAGCGGCACCGACGGTGCGCCCCCTCGCCCCGTTCTTACGGGGAGAGGGTTGGGGGGAGGGGCTTCCCTCCACACGAGCGGTCGTCGAGAGACCTGTACCCCTCACCCGGATCGCAAGAGCGATCCGACCTCTCCCCGCAAGCGGGGAGAGGTGAAGACAGACCATCAATGCCCCGCAACCGGCTCCACCACCGGATCATATGTAGGCACCGTCTTGCCGCCGCCGCGATAGACGATCAGCGCGGCGATGATGCCGAGCACAGCCGCGAACATCAGCCAGGCGCCCGGCGCGGCCTTGTTGCCGGTCTGCTCGATCAGCCAGGTCGAGGCGAACGGCGTGAAGGTGCCAAACAGCGCGGCGGCGAGCGCGAAGGCCAGCGAGAAGCAGGTGGTGCGCACATGCGCCGGCACGATCTCGACCAGCGCGCCGAGCATGGTGCCGCTGTACATGCCGAAATAGAACGAGAACATCATCTCGACCGCGAGCAACTTGCCGAAGGTCGGCGCGGCCACCAGCCAGCTCAGCGCCGGATAGGCGGTGAGGAGCGAGAGGCTCGCGATGGCGAGCAGCACTGGCTTGCGGCCGATGCGGTCGGACAATGCGCCGCCGACCGGATTCCAGATGAAGTTGGTGACGGCGACGAGCAGCGTCACCAGCAGCGCATCCTGCGTCGACAGCTTCAGCACGGTCTTGCCGAAGGTCGGCGTGTAGACGGTGACGAAATAGAACGTCGTCGTGGTCAGGATCGCGATCATCATGCCGAGGATGACGATGCGCCAATTGGCGAGCGCGGAGGCGAACACCTCGCTCGCGGTCGGGTGCTTCTTCATCGCGAGGAACGCCGGCGTCTCTTCCAGCGTCCGCCGCAGGAAGAAGATCAAGGGAATGATCAGGCAGCCGACGAAGAAGGGAATGCGCCAGCCCCAGGACGCGACGGTATCGGCCGGCATCAGCTCGGAGAGGATGTAGCCGAGGATCGAGGCGACGAAGATCGCGACCTGCTGGCTCGACGACTGGAACGAAGTGTAGAAGCCGCGATTGCCTGGGGTCGAGATCTCCGCGAGATACACCGACACGCCGCCGAGCTCGACGCCGGCGGAAAAGCCCTGCAATAGGCGACCGATCAGCACGATGACAGGTGCTGCGATGCCGATGGTCGCATAGCTCGGGCAGAACGCAATCACGACGGTGCCGATGGCCATGATGCCGAGCGTGACGATCAGGCCCTGACGGCGGCCGATGCGGTCGATGTAGGCGCCAAGCACGATCGCCCCGACGGGCCGCATCAACGCGCCGAGCCAGAACACGCCAAATGTGTTGAGCAGCGAGGCGGTCTCGTTGGTCGAGGGGAAGAACGCCTTGCCGATCGCGGCGGCATAGAAGCCGAACAGGAAGAAGTCGAACTGCTCGAGGAAATTGCCGCTAGTGGCGCGCAGGATCGCGCCGATGCGCGACTTGATTGCGGGCGGGTTGGTTGCTGGTCCAGCCATGGCGTTGCTCCCCTTCAAGACGGTGGCCGGACCGGAACTCATTTCACGGCAAGGCGACAGATTGATGCTGCGACAATCTGTCTTACCCCTTCCCGCGCGGGGCGCTGCGAGTCAATTGAATTTGCCGCGGAAGCTGATGATTTTTCAGGCCTTATTTTGCGTTGCAGCGACCAGCCATTGGCGAAAGGCGGCGAGCTTCGGTGCCTCGCGCCGGCCCTGCGGCGAGACCAGGTAGAAGCCGGCATCGGCCGGCAGCGCAATCCTGAACGGCACCACGAGCCGACCCTTGGCAATGTCATCCTGGACGTAGCTGGTTCGCCCCATCGCCACGCCCATGCCGTCGATCGCCGCCTGCACGGTCATGAAGGTCATGTCGAAGGTGAGGCCGGGCTGCTGCGAAATGTTGGTCGGCAGGCCTGCCGCCGTCAGCCATAGCCGCCAGTCGTCGGTGTTGTTGGTGGTGTGGAGCAGCACATGGTCCTTGAGATCCTCAACCACGTGCAGCGCCCGGTCGCCGCGCAGCAGTGATGGGCTGCACACCGGAAACAGCTCGTCCGCCATCAGCCAGTCCGCGCGCAGGCCCGGCCATTGGCCGCGGCCATAGCGGATCGCGGCATCGACATTGTCGCGCTGGAAGTCGACGAGGCTCGTCGATGTCGTGATCCGGACGTCGATGCCAGGGTGCTGCTCCTGGAAATCGGTCAGCCGCGGCAGCAACCATTTGGCGGCGAGCGAGGCCAGCGTCGAGACCGTCAGCACCTTGTCGTCGTCCTTGCGCAGCAGGCGGTCGGTGGCGAGGCGCAGGTCGTTGAAGGCGGCGCGGACGCCCGGGAGGTAATCGCGGGCCTCCGGCGTCAGCGCCAGCGCGCGGTTCTGCCGGATGAACAGGCGGATGCCGAGCTCCTCCTCGAGCCTGCGGATCTGATGGCTGATCGCGGTCTGGGTCACGTTCAGCTCCGACGCCGCCAGCGTGAAGCTGAGATGGCGCGCGGCGGCCTCGAAGGCCCGCAATCCGTTCAGCGAGGGCAATCTGGCAGTCATCTGGCAGCAGGATGCATGACGTTATTTCATGCGAAAAGGTACAAATTGTCGTTTGTCGCAGCGCACCGGGAGGCAGATGTTAGGGGTCAAGTTAGCTCAAGGAGCTGAACATGTCCACGTTGACCCACAATTCGATGACAAATCATCATGCACCCGGGCTGATCCAGCAGATCGGCGAGACGCTGCACGTCTGGCACGAGCGCTACCGGACCCGGCGCGAGCTCACCAACTGGACCGCCCGCGATCTCCACGATGTCGGGCTGTCGTGGTCGGACATTGCCTACGAGGCTGAGAAACCCTTCTGGCGGGCCTGATTGGCCGCCGGGCCGGCGCCGCCTAATCAGGGGCGCCGGCGGTCCCTTTCGCCTTTGGTCCCTTTGGGGGCATGTGTCATGAGCACCCTTCGCCTGGAAGACCTGAAGCAATATTCGGACACGCTGCGCACGCGCAACGGCGAGGTGGTCAACGTTCGCTTCGTCGAGCCGCGCGACACCGAGGAGCTTCAGCACTATTTCCGCTCGCTCACGACTGGCTCCCGCTACAACCGCTTCTTCGGCGCGATCAGCGAATTGCCGAAGGGCCTGCTGAGCGAATTCCTCGACGTTGGAGCGCGCGAACGATTCACCGTGGTCGCGACCAAGATGGTCGACGGTTTCGAGACCATTGTCGCCGAGGCCCGCTACGCCTTCCATGCCGAGACCTCGACGCTCGAGTTCGGGCTGTCGGTCGATGACCACTGGCAGGGCCACGGCATCGCCACGGCGCTGATGAACAATCTCGGATGCCGCGCCGCTGCGCTCGGCGCCGAGCACATGTTCGGCGACACGCTGCGCTCCAACGAGAGCATGATCTCGCTCGCGCGCAAAGCCGGCTTCGCCTTCGTCAACCATCCCGACGACTGGAAGCTGGTACGCTTCGACAAGGAGATCAACGTTGCGCCAAAGGACATTCCCTGTGCGAGCTGGCGCCTCGCAGCTCTTTCCCGTCAGGCCGATAGCCCCTCAGCCTCGGCCTGACATCACTCCGAGCCCGGCCTGGCCAAGCCAGCGCCGGGCATTTTTTTGTCCTTACGCAGCGCCGTCATTCGGTGAAATCGGTCGAGGTCGCGACCGAGCGCCATCCCGCCAGCTCCCGCGCCACGAAAGTGTTCTTGGCCTCGATCCGCTCCACGGTGTCGCTGCCGAGCGGCAGCCGCAGCGGCGGGTTCTTCGCATCGACCAGCTTCAGGAAGGCCTGCGCCAGCTTGCGCGGGTCGCCGCGCTGGCCGCCATTGACGTCGGCCGCATGCGCGCGGGTCCTGCCGACGCTCTCGTGATAATCGTCGATCACCTGCACGGTGCGCGACAGCGAGCTGTCGTGGAGGAAGTCGGTGCGGAAGAAGCCCGGCTCGACCACGGTGACCTTGATGCCGAGCGGTGCGACTTCGCCCGCCAGCGCTTCGCTGATGCCTTCGACCGCGAACTTGGTCGCGCCATAGACGCCCCAGCCGGGATAGCCGGCGTAGCCGCCGACCGACGAGATGTTGATGACGTGGCCCGAGCGCTGGCGGCGCATATGCGGCAGCACCGCGCGGGTGACGCCGAGCAGGCCGAACACGTTCGTGCCGAACAGCTTTTGCGTTTCCGCGTCGCTGGCTTCCTCGATCGCGCCGAGCAGGCCGTAGCCGGCATTGTTGACGAGGATGTCGATGCGGCCGAACTTCTTCACGGCCTGGCCGGCGGCCTCATGCGCCTCGGCCTCGCTGGTGACGTCGAGCCGGGTCGCGAGCAGCCGCTCGTGGCTGCCGAGCCGGGCGGTGACGGTCGACGGATCGCGGGCGGTCGCGACCACGGCATCGCCGGCCTTCAAGGCTGCTTCTGCGATCAACGCGCCAAATCCGCGGGATGCTCCTGTGATGAACCAGACGCGCATGGTGTTGCCCTTTCCATTTGGGCCCGGCGATTGCCGAAGCCGATGGGCAAGGTGTAGCGGCTCGCCATAGCTGAGATAATCCGCTATATATTTGGTAATCTGTTGAGAAAAATTCATTAATGCGGATCGACCCGTCCGACCTCGCGACCTTCCTCGCCATCGCCCGCCACCGCAGTTTTCGCGCGGCGGCGACCGAGCTCGGCGTCACGCCATCGGCGCTGTCGCACGGCTTGCGCAATATCGAGGAGCGCCTCGGCCTGCGGCTCGTCAACCGCACCACCCGCAGCGTCGCGCTCACTGAGGTCGGCGAGCGCCTGTTCGCCCGCATCACGCCGGCCTTCCGCGATATCGACGACGCGCTGGAAGACCTCAACAATTTCCGCGGCAAGCCCGCCGGGACGCTGCGCTTTACCGCCGCGCGCCAGTCGGCGCAGCTCGTGCTGCTGCCGATCGTGACGCGCTTCCTGAATGAATTCCCCGACGTCAGCGTCGAGATCGTCATCAACGATGCCCTGATCGACATGGTCGCGGCCGGCTTCGATGCCGGCGTGCGTTTTGGTGAGACCATTGCCGCCGACATGATCGCGGTGCCGATCGGCCCGCGGCACCGTTTTGCGGTTGTCGGCGCGCCCGCCTTCTTCAAATCGCGCAAGGCGCCAAGCACGCCGCACGACCTGAAGGGCCTGCCCTGTATCCGCTACCGCTTCACGTCAGGTGCCCTCTATCACTGGGAGTTCGAGCGCGGCGGCATCGAGCTCGCCATCGACGTGACCGGCCCGCTCACGATGAACGACCAGGACCTGATGGTCGATGCCGCGCTCGATGGCATCGGCCTCGCCTACGTCTTCGAGCAGCAGGTCGAAGGGCTGCTGGCCAAGCGCAAGCTGGTGCGCGTGCTCGCCGACTGGTGCCCGGCCTATCCCGGCTTCTTCCTGTACTACCCCAGCCGCCGCCAATTGCCGGCCGCGTTGCGGGCGTTCGTGGATTTTGCGCAGGCGCCTGCCAAGTAGCCGCGTCTCGCATCCCGTCATCCTGAGGTGCGAGGCATGGGACGCAACGCGTCCCATGAGGGGCCTCGAAGGATGAACGGCCCGGCTGCTCGTGACACGCCACTCGCAGCCACAGCCGGGCCGTCGCCCTTCGAGGGCCGCGAAGGGGCGGCCACCCCGAGCGACAACGGCTCCGCCGTTGCGCGGGGGGACGGGAAAAGATGCTCGAATTTGTCGCTACTTCCCCGTGAACACCGCTTTCCGCTTCTCGATGAAGGCCTGCACCGCCTCCTTGTGATCGGCGGTCGTGGTCAGGCGGATCAGCCGTTCGGCCTCGTGATCCCTGGCGGTCTCGAAGTCGAACAGCAGGGCTTCGTCGAGATTATCCTTCATGTAGCGCAGCGCGAGGCGCGGGCCTTCGGCGAGCGATTTGGCCAGCGCGAAAGCTTCGGCCTGCAGCTTGTCGTCGGGCACGACGCGGTTGACGAGGCCGATTGTCTCGGCGCGCGCGGCATCGACGCGGTCGCCGGTGAACATCAATTCGCGCGCCCGCGCGGTGCCGACGAGGCGCGTGAGCAGCCAGGCGATGCCGTAATCGCCTGACAGCGCAACGCGCGCATAGCCGGTGGCGACGAAGGCCGATTCCGCGGCGATGCGGATGTCGCAGGCCATGGCGATGGCGAGCCCGGCGCCGACCGCGGGGCCGGGCAGGGCGGCGATGGTCGGCTTGCGCACCGACACCAGCGCGCCGGTGAGCAGCCGCTGCCGCTCCTGGAGATCGGCGACCTTGTCGTCGAACGACATTTCGAGCTTCTTCGGGTCGCGATGCGCGCCCATGCCCTTGACGTTGCCGCCGGCGCAGAACGCCTCGCCCGCGCCGGTGAGCAGCAGCGCGCCGACATCAGGGCTTTCGCCACAGGTCCGGATCATCGTGCGCAGCGCCGGCGTCAGCGTGTCCGACAGCGAATTGCGCGCATCCGGCCGGTTCAGCGTGATTACGGCGACGCGGTCGCGGATAACGCAGAGGAGTTCATTGGTGCCGGTGTCGATGGTGGTTTCGCTGCTCATTGTTCCTCCCTGCTCTCGTAGGGTGGGCAAAGCGAAGCGTGCCCACCATTGGTTCTTGGGTTCGAGATCGTGGGCACGGCGTGTTGCGCCTTTGCCCACCCTACGGCAGCTTCTTCAAAACTTCTCCACCCAGGGCCGCAGCTCGATCTCCCAGCTCCAGGCGCTGCGCGGTTGCTGCAGCACGCTCCAATAGCTCTCCGCGATCGCATCGGGATCGAGCAGCGAATCCGGCTTGTCGGCCGGCTCGGCGTGCGCTGCACTCCTGATGCCGCCGTCGATGACGAAATGCGCGATGTGGATGCCCTGCGGCGACAATTCGCGCGCCATGCTCTGCGCGAGGCCGCGCAGCGCGAACTTGCCCATCGCGAACGGCGCCGACTGCGCATAACCCTTGACGCTGGCGGACGCGCCCGTGAACAGGATCGCGCCGTGCTTGTTCGGCAGCATGCGTTTTGCCGCCTGCTGCGCCACCAGGAAGCCGCCATAGGCGCTGACCGCGATCGCGTTCGCGACCTCGGCCGGCACGAGGTCGACGAACGGACCGCGCGAGCGGCCAGAGGCATTGTAGACGACGAGGTCGGGCGTGCCGATCTCGCGTTCGACGAGGCCAAACAGGCGCTCGACCTCGTCGGGCTCGGTCGCGTTGCAGGCATAGGCCTTCGCGCCGGTCTCGGTGCAGAGCGCGCCGAGCTTCTCGACCTTGCGCGCGGCCAGCGCGACGCGAATGCCTTGCGCGGAGAGCAGGCGCGCCAGCGAGGCGCTCAAGCCTTCGCCGGCACCGACGATGAGGGCGATCTTGTATTTCGGATGTTCCATGGGTTGATCTCTCGGAGACGGGGTGCCGCTGATCTATGCATGGTCCACGCGGACAACCAGCCGGGTCAATCACAATTCCGCAGAGCGAATTGCTCCTTCACGGCGATCATGCCTCCCTGACATATTGCGGCTTTATCCGCCTTTGCGATGGGAGCATGATCGACATCATCCAAAGCGGCAAGCGATAAGAATTGCCGCCGGGCGGAAACGAAGAGGACGATCATGCACAAGCCGGTCACAGCGCAGCCGAAACATGTCGCGGCCGAGCCATCGGGCCTGCTGGCGCCCGATACCACGGGCATGAATTTCTACCGTGCCGATCCTGCCTTGACTGATCTCTTGCGCATCCATTTGCCCGACAATCTATTTCGCCACATCGAGCCGCATCTCGATCGCCTCGGCGAGCTCGCCGGCGGCCATCTCGACGAATGCGCGCGGCTCGCCGACCGGCACACGCCGGTGCTGCATCAGCGCGACAAGTTCGGCCGCGACGTGCAGTGGATCGAATATCACCCGGCCTACCGCGAGCTGGAGAACGCCGCGTTCGGCGAGTTCGGCATCCACGCGCTCTCGATCGCTAAGGGCATCATGGGCTGGCCGGACAAATATCCTGTCGTCGCAAAACACGCCTTCACCTTCCTTTTCAACCAGACCGAATTCGGCATGGGCTGCCCGATCAACGTCACCGACGGCTGCGCCAAGTTGCTCGCCAATTTCGGTGACGATGCGCTGAAAGCGAAATATCTGGACGGCCTGACCTCGACCGATATGAGCAAGCTGACGCAGGGCGGCCAGTTCATGACCGAGAAGGAGGGCGGCTCCGACGTCGGCACGCTGACCACGCGTGCGGTGCAGGAGGGCGACCATTGGCGGCTCTATGGCGAGAAATGGTTCTGCTCGAATGCCGACGCCAAGGTCGTGATGCTGCTGGCGCGCCCGGAAGGCGCGGGCCCCGGCACGCGCGGCGTCGGCCTGTTCCTGATGCCGCGCTTCCTCGACGACGGCTCGCAGAACCACTACCGGATCGTGCGCCTGAAGGACAAGCTCGGCACCCGTTCGATGGCCTCGGGGGAGATCAAGCTCGAAGGCGCGATCGCCTATGCCGTCGGCAAGCTCGACCGCGGTTTCGTACAGATGGCCGAGATGGTGAACTCGTCGCGGCTCTCCAACGGTGTGAAGTCCACCGCGTTGATGCGCCGCGCCTATCATGACGCCATGACGGTGGCGAAGAACCGCGTGGTGTTCGGCAACCGCATCATCGACCTGCCGCTGGGACGGCGGCAGATGCTGAAGATCATGCTGCCGGTCGAGCAGGCGCTGTCGATGAGCTTTCTCACCGCTGACGCGCTCGACCGCGCGGAAGCCGGCAGCCAGGATGCGGCGGCGCTGCTGCGCATCCTGACACCGACATTGAAATTCCGCGCGACGCGCGATGCGCGAAAGGTCTGCGGCGATGCGCTCGAGATGCGCGGCGGCATCGGCTATATCGAGGAGTTCGCCACGCCGCGCCTGTTGCGCGATGCGCATCTCGGCTCGGTCTGGGAGGGGACCGGCAACATCGTCGCCATCGATGCGCTCCGTCGCGCGGTTGGCCGTCACGGTGCCGAATCGGCGCTCGCCGCGGATCTGCACGCGCGGCTCGATGATAGCGCCTCCGTGCCGCGGGCCTGGCGCGACAATTTGCGCGGGCTCACTGATCGTGCGGTCGGCTTCGCGCGCGAGGTCGCGGGCAAGTCGGAGAACGAGGCCGATGCGCGGCGCGCCACCAGCCTGCTCTATCATGTCGCAAGCGCGGTCGCGCTCGCCTGGGAGGCGCACCGCATCCACGCAATGCGCGGCGATGCACGCCGGCTGCTGCTGTCGCGCCTCGTCATCGACCATCGCGTGACGCCAAGCGATCCGTTCCGGCTGACGGAAAATGCGACGCAAGCGAAGATCGCGGCGCTGCTGCTCGGTGACCGCTCAGCCGGCATGAGTGAGGTTGGCGAACTGGTTCTGGCGGCGTAGGCTGCACGCCACGATCAAACAAAAAACGCGATAGGGAGTGCTCGATGAAGGCCGCCGTCCTCTATGAAGTCAACAAGCCTCTGGTGATCGAGGATGTCAGCCTGCCGAAACCCGGTCCGCGCGAGGTCCTGATCCGCACCGCGGTCGCCGGCCTCTGCCACTCCGACCTGCACTTCATGGAAGGCCTCTATCCGCATCCGCTGCCCGCGGTGCTCGGGCACGAGTCCGCCGGCATCGTCGAGCAGGTCGGCTCCGACGTCACCTACGTGAAGCCGGGCGATCACGTCGTCACGTGCCTGTCAGTGTTCTGCGGTACCTGCGACAATTGCACCACGGGCCGCACCGTGCTCTGCACCGACACCACGGTGAAGATGCTGCCGGGCGCGTCCAACCGGATGCAGTGGAACAGGGCGGAGAAGCTGAACCAGTTCCTCAATCTCTCGTCCTTCGCCGAGCAGATGCTGGTGCACGAGAACGCGATCGTCAAAATCAGGAAGGAAATGCCGCTCGATCTCGCCGCGCTGATCGGCTGCGGCGTCATCACCGGCTACGGCGCGGTGGTGAACACGGCGAAGGTGACGGCCGGCGAGACCGTGGCCGTGATCGGCTGCGGCGGCGTCGGCATGGCCGCGATCAACGGCGCGCAGATCGCCGGTGCTGGCCGCATCATCGCCATCGACACCAATCCGGCAAAGCTCCAGCTCGCGACCAAGCTCGGCGCCACCGACATCATCAATCCCGCCGACGGCGACGTCGTGAAGCAGGTGCGCGACCTCACCAATGGCGGCGTGCAACACTCCTTCGAGGTGCTCGGCCGCAAGGAAACCGCCGAGCAGGCCTTCGGCATGCTCGCTTCGGGCGGCACCGCCACCATCGTCGGCATGATCCCGTTCGGCCAGAAGATCGAGCTGCACGGCTTTGACTTCTTGCGCGAGCGCCGGATCCAGGGCTCCTCGATGGGTTCCAACCATTTCCGCGTCGACATGCCACGCCTGGTCGATTTCTATTTGCGCGGCCGGCTGCACCTCGAGGACTGGATCTCCGCCAAGCTGAAGCTCTCCGAGATCAACGAGGGCTTTGCCAACATGAAAGCGGGCAAGACGCTGCGTAGCGTGATCATGTTTGATAACTGAGCAACGGGCATTGTTCGTAGCCCGGATGGAGCGAAGCGCAATCTCCGCGATGACGGGCGGACCTAGTCATCAAACATCTTCGGCGGCACGAACCCGCCGAACTCGCGCTCGATCAGCTCGGCCAGTCTCAGGGGCGTGCGGTCCTCCAGCCACGGGCCGACGATCTGCACCCCGATCGGTAAGCCGTCCGGCGCGAAGCCCGTGGGGATTGCGGTCGAGGGCAGGCCTGGGAGCGTCGCGATGCCGGGCCAGGCGAGCTGGTCGGTATAGACGTGCTCCTTGCCGTCGATCTTGATCCGGCGCTGTTCCTGGTCCGGCGAATGGTCGTGCGGATAGGCGGCCGTCGGCATCACCGGGCAGATCACCGCGTCGAAGGTCTTGAAAAGCTCGCGCCATTGCGCGCGCAGCCGGGTGCGGCCGGCATTTGCCGCCACCCAGTCGCGATGGCTCAGCGCGATGCCGCGCAGCCGTTCGGCGGCGAGGCTGTTGTCGATTTCCGGCAGCGCCGCCGCGGCCGCCTTGGCGCCGGCATAGACATCGGGCGCAAAACTCGCGGCAAGGAACGACATCAGCATCCGCATATAGAGTCGCGATGACGCCGCGAAATCCGGCAGCAGCGGGCTGCTGCGCGCGATCTTCACGCCTGATTTGGCGAGATTGTCGGCGAGCGTGTTGATGGTCCCCCGCACGGCCGTGTCGGTCGGCAGCACCGGATCGGTGTCGATCACCAGCACGCGGAAATCCTTGAAAGACGTATGCCGCGCGGGCGGCAATTCGAGCCGGTAGGCGATGCCCGCTTCGATCGGATCGGGGCCGGCCATCACGTCGAGCACGAGTGACAGGTCGGTGGCGCTGCGCGCCATCGGGCCGATCACCGAGAGGTCGCGCTCAAACGGCAGTGGCGGCGCCGGCGGTGCGACATGCCCACGCACCGCAACGAGGTTGAAGGTCGGTTTGTGCGCATAGATGCCGCAATGGAACGCCGGCACGCGCAGCGAGCCGCCGATGTCGGAGCCGATCGACAGCGGGCCATAGCCCGCTGCAAGCGCGGCCGACGAACCGCCGGAGGAGCCGCCGGGGGTGCGGCCGAGATCGTAGGGGTTGTTGGTGGTCCCGTAGATGTCGTTGTAGCTCTGCCAGTCGCTGAGCACGACCGGCACATTGGTCTTGCCGAGGACGATGGTGCCGGCGTCCTTTACGCGCGTGACCGGCAGGGCGTCTTCCTTGGCGATGAAATCCTTCTGCGCGGGAATGCCCCAGGTCGTCGGCAGGCCGGCGACGTTGTAGGATTCCTTCACCGTCATGGGCAGGCCGAGCAGCGGCTTGCGCTCGCCGCGTGCCAGCGCGGCGTCCGCCTCGCGCGCGGCGCTGATCGCGCGGTCAAAGTCCCGCACGCAGATCGCGTTGACCTTGCCGTCGTGCCGTTCGATGCGGTTGATTGCGTCCTGCGTGAGCTCGACTGCCGAGACCTTCTTTGCGGTCAACGCGTCCGACAGCTCGACCGCGCTCTTGTAGCTCCATTCCGATTTGGCCAAGGCATGCTCCTGCATTTCACTGACGGGATGATGCGCAGTTTGGCGGAAGGCCGCAACCGCCGTTTGATGGCGATTGATATGTCAGCAGCTGTCATCGCCCGCCCCAGTGCGCAATTGCGCACAAGGCCGGTGATGACACCGAGTGTGACGCGACCTTACGCCGCCCCGATCAATATCCCCACCGCGAGCACGATGGCGCCGCCGAGCACGATCTGGAATACGGCCTGGAGGAATGGTGTGTCCATGTAGCGCGAGCGGATGAACGCGATCGCCCATAGCTCGAAGAACACGACGACGCAGGCGATCGCGGTTGCGATCCAGAACGCGTTGGGCCAGCTGTCGGGCACGAGATAGGGCGCGGTGTGGCCGAGCCCGCCGAGCGTGGTCATCGCGCCGCAGGTGATGCCGCGCAGCCAGGGCGAGCCGCGCCCGGTCAGCGAGCCGTCATCGGACAGCGCTTCGGCAAAGCCCATGCTGATGCCGGCGCCGATCGAGGCGGCAAGGCCGACCAGAAACGTCTGCCAGTTCTGGTGCGTGGCGAAGGCCGCCGCAAACAGCGGCGCCAGGGTCGAGACCGATCCGTCCATCAGGCCGGCGAGGCCCGGCTGCACATATTGCAGCACGAACATCCGCCGCCGCGTGCGATCTTCTTCGGCGCGCACGTCGGGCTTCAGGATCTCGTCGGTGAGTGCGACGGCGCGGTTCTCGTGGTGCTTCTCTTCCTCGGCGAGATCGCCGAGCAGGCGGCGCACGCCGACATCCTCGGCCTGCTCGGCGGCGCGCGCGTAGAAGCGCTCGGCCTCGAGCTCCATGGTCTCGACCTCCTTCCGGATCGTGTCGAGCGGCAGGTTCTTGGTCAGCCAGATCGGGCGCCGGCGCAGAAAGCCTTTGACGTCCTCGCGGCGGATCGGCGGCAGATGCGGGCCGAACCGCTCCTCGTAAAGCTTGAGCAGCCGGTGCCGGTGGCCACGCTCTTCCTCGGCCATCTCCTCGAAGATTTTTGCCGTGTCCGGATAACGCTCGCGCAAATCCTCGGCGAACGTCATGTAGATGCGGCTGTCCTCCTCCTCGGAGGAGATCGCGACCGCAAGCACCTCGCGCTCGGTCAGGTCGGCAAAAGTCTTCACGGCGGCACTGCTATCCAGTTTAGAATAGTTCTAAACTATATAGGGCGCCGTGGTTCCCAGGTCAAATCAGGCCGTGCGGGCCTTTGCGAGGAAGTCGAGCAGCAACCGGCTGACCTCGGCCGGCTGCTCCTGCTGCACCCAATGGCCGGCGCCGTCGACGAGATGGCAGCCGAGCAGCCTGGTGCAGCCCCGGCCCTGCATCGCCTCGAACACGCCGGGGCGCTGATAGGTGCCCCAATCCTGCTTGCCGGAGATGAAGCACGACGGCACGTCGATGCTGCGTCCTGAGAACAGCTGCATCTCCTTGTTGAGCATGCCCGACGTGCCATAGCGGTACCATTGCAGCCCGCCCTGGAATCCGGTGCGGCCATATTCGGCGCTGTAATAAGCAAGGTCGCTGTCCGGCAGCCATCGGTTGGCGGCGATCGCGGCCGGCGAGGGCATCTCTTTCGCGACCGTCTCGGCCATGGTCTCGTTCAGATCCATCACATAGTAGGTCGGCAGTTTCGCCAGTTCATTCGCCGACCACGATTGCAGCGGGTAGGGCTTGTTGTCGGTCCAGTCCGCGCTCTTGTGATGATAATAGGCGCGCAGGAAATCGTGCACACCTTGCGGCGCGTGCTGCATGTCGTCGTTCGCGGGCCGTGTCGAATAGTACCATTGATAGTGCTTGCGCGGCCGTGGCAACGCGGCGAGCCCGCGATGCACGGGATCCTCCACGGCGGGCTTTGCCGGACCATCGACCGTATCGAACGGCAATGTCGGCGCGCCGCCGAACGGCGCACTCATCAGCGTCACCGATCGAAACACGTCGGGCCGGATCAGCGCGCACCACGCTGCGACCGGGCTGCCGAAATCATGCCCGGCAAGATCGACCTGCCTGTAGCCGAACGCCGCCACCAGGGCGAGCACATCGCGCACGAGGTTGAAGAGCGAGAACGGGGTGAGGTCGCCGTCATAATCCGCGGTCCACCCTGTCGTGCGGCCATAGCCGCGCTGGTCCGGCGCGAGCACGTGATAACCCTCGGCAGCCAGCGCCGGCATCACCTTGCGCCAGGAGAAGGCAAGCTCGGGGAAGCCGTGCAGCAAGAGGATGCAGGGCCGCTCCTTGGTCTCGAAGCCGGCTTCCAGCACATGCATCCGCAAGCCGTTGATGCCGTCGACATGACGCGAGCGGATTCCGGCGGGGAGAGGGATGTCGGGGAGTGTTGTCATGGCTTTCTCCACCCGGGAGGAATCGTAGGGTGGGCAAAGCGAAGCGTGCCCACCATAAGGAGTGGTGGGCACGGCGCGCGAGGCGTGCGCCTTTGCCCACCCTACGGCATCTCGGCTAAATCACACCGACTCACACACGAACGCATTACCCTTGCGCTTGATCCTCCCCACCGACGGCGAGGGGAAATGCGCGGTGCAGCACAGTGTGTCGGTGTCGCAATAGCGCTCAAGGACGTTGCGGCGCGTCTTCGCCGCGATGGCCTGATCGACGTCGAACTTCATCGACAGCTCCGGATAGAGCGTCTGCAGCGGCGAATGGATGAGGTCACCGGTGAACACCGCATCGTCCTTGCCGCGCCCCATCGCGAATGCGACATGGCCCGGCGTGTGGCCGGGCGTCGGCACGATGCGGACGTGATCGCCGATCTGATGGTCGTTGCCGACGAGCTCGTGGCGTCCCGCCTCGACCACCGGCAGCACGCTGTCGGCGAAGGGCGGCACCTCGGCCTTCGCGTTCTGCTCGGTCCAGTAATCGAACTCCTGTTTGGCGAAGACGTAGCGCGCCTTGGGGAAGGTCGGCACCCAGCGGCCATTCTCCATCCGCGTGTTCCAGCCGACATGATCGACATGCAGATGCGTGCACATCACGAAGTCGATGTCTTCCACCGAGACGCCCGCGGCGCCGAGCGCGCGCATATAGGTGTCGTCGGTCTTCATGTGCCATTTCGGCCGCTGCGGCCGCGACTTGTCGTTGCCGATGCAGCTGTCGATCAGGATGGTGTGGTGCGGTGTCTTCACCACGTAGGACTGGAAGCACAGGATCAACGTGTCCGCATCGTCCAGCGCCTTGGCATGCCGCATCCACGCGCGGTTCTCGGCCAGGACCTCCGCCGTCAGCCCGGGGATGAACTCCAGCGCTGGAAAGAACGGGGATTCCTGCTCGATGACGCGATGGATCGTGAGATCGCCGACCGAATATTTGAGGCTCATGAGAACTCCCGCGGTTACGGCATGATCCGAACCCGGAGGGCCGCGTCAGCGCAAAGTGTGCAGCGGCTCTCCGAAAAGATCATGCTCAAACTACGCCGGAGGCGGCACCGAGATCTTCACGGAGGGCCGCTCCAGCATCTTCTGATGGAAGGCGTCGAGCTTCGGATAGGCCTTGCGCCAGCCGCAATCGGCGAAGCGGAAATCGGCATAGCCGAGCACGCAAACGAGGCCGATCTGCGAAATGTCGAACGGGCCGTTCAAAACCTCGGGCATGTTCTCGAAGCGCGCCATGCCGGTCCAGGCCCGATTCCAGTGGTCGTCGGACCACGCCTGCCATTGCAGGCCCTGCGGCCGCACCATCTTCTCGTAGCGGCACAGCAGCATGGAATCGAGCATGCCGTTGATCAGCGAATGATTGGTCTTGGCCTTCCAGCGCCGCGGGCCGTAATCCGGGATCAGGCTGCCGCCGGCCATCTCGTTGAGATATTCGACGATCACGTAGGAATCCAGGATGACGTCGCCGTCATTGGTGATCAGCACCGGCAGCTTCTTCAGCGGCGTGATGCGCGAATAGTCCTCATTCGCGGTGCCCGGCGCGACGGTTGCGGGCATCAGCTCGATCTTGTCGATCAGCCCAAGCTCGATCGCGGCGATGCGCACCTTGCGGGCGAAGGGCGAGGCGGCGGAGAAGGAGAGTTTCATGGAAAATAACCTCTATCCAGGCACACAGTCCTCATCCTGAGGAGCGCGCCCTCGGCGCGCGTCTCGAAGGATGGATAACGAGGGAGGGTCTCTCGTCACCCGGCGCGAACGCCGGGCGACCGTGCTTGTGGCGCATCCTTCGAGACGCGCGTTGCGCGCTCCTCAGGATGACGGCGGAGGCCCTTACGCCGCGATGATCTCCTGGCGCTGCTCGCCGAGGCCTTCGATGCCGAGCGACACGACGTCGCCGACATTGAGGAAGGTCGGCGGCTTCATGCCGAGGCCGACGCCGGGCGGGGTGCCCGTGGTGATGATGTCGCCGGGCAGCAGCGTCATGAACTGCGAGACATAGGAGACGCACTTGGCCATCGAGAAGATCATGGTCGCGGTCGAGCCGGTCTGGCGGCGCTGGCCGTTGACGTCGAGCCACATCGACAGGTTCTGCACGTCCTTGATCTCGTCCTTGGTGGCGAGCCACGGCCCGAGCGGGCCGAACGTGTCGTGCGACTTGCCCTTGGTCCACTGTCCCAGGCGCTCGGTCTGGAAGTTGCGCTCGGAGACGTCGTTGCAGACGCAATAGCCGGCGACGTAGTTCAGCGCATCGGCTTCCGAGACGTATTTGGCGCGGGTGCCGATGATGGCGGCGATCTCGACCTCCCAGTCGAGCTTGGTCGAGCCGCGCGGCTTCTCGACCGCATCGTTCGGGCCGGACAGCGAGGTGTTGGCCTTCATGAAGATGATCGGCTCGGTCGGGATCGCCGCGCCGGTCTCCTTGGCGTGGTCGCTGTAGTTGAGCCCGATGGCGACGAATTTCGAGATGCCGGTCACCGGCGAGCCGAAGCGCGGCTTGCCGGAGACGGCGGGCAGCGAGGCGGGATCGAGGCCTGCCAGCTTCTTCAGGCTCTCCGGCGAATAGGTATCGCCCGTGAGGTCCTTCAGATGCGCGGACAGGTCGCGCAGCTGGCCGGATTTGTCGATCAGGCCGGGCTTTTCCGCACCCTTTTCGCCATAACGAACAAGCTTCATTCTCGTTTCTCCCTGGAGATGGACCGATCGGTTAAATAGCTTCATGGAACAGGGCGGCGGGAAATTCAACCGCTCAAACAGCGGTGCATTGCAGCCCCTCCTTGCAGGGTGGGCAAAGGCGCGAAGCGCCGTGCCCACGAGCTGTTTCCAATAGCCCGGACAGGTGGGCACGCGAAGCCTGTCATCGGGCGCGCGTTCGCGCGACCCGGTGGCTCTGCCCACCCTACGATTGCAGCGCCTCGAACCTGAACGCATCTCCCTCGCGCTTGATATGCCCCGCGGAAAAATGCCCGCCGATCACCAGCGTCGGCGTATCGGCAAACCGCCCGAACAATTCGCGCCGCGTTGCGGCCGATTGCGCCTGGTCGGAATCCGCCGTCGAGGACCAATCGAGATGCGCCATCTGGCAGGGATGGTGGGCGACGTCGCCGGTCAGCAGTCCCTGTTCGCCGCCCGACTGGATCAAAATGCTCATATGCCCGGGGCTGTGGCCCGGAGTCGGGATCACGCTGATCTCCTCCGACAGGCGATGATCGCTCGGAATGAGATCGGCTTTGCCGGCATCGACGATCGGCTGCACGGAATCGCCAAATACCGCCGCCTTGTCCGGCTCGGTGGAATGATCGCGCCAGTGCTCGTATTCGGTGCGGCCGAAGACGTAACGCGCGTTCGGGAAGGTCGGCACCCATTTGCCGCCGACCAGCTTCGTATTCCAGCCGACATGATCGACGTGAAGATGCGTGCACAGCACGGTGTCGATGGTCTCAGGCGCAAAGCCCGCTGCCGTCATCGTCTGAAGGAACGGCGTGCTGCGGTTATTCCAGGTCGGGACGCCGCGGCCCTGCTTGTCGTTGCCAAGACCGGTGTCGACCACGATGCGGCGCGTCGGCGTCTCGACCACCAGCGAATGGATCGACATCTTCAGCCGGCCCTCTTCGGTGGCGAAATGCGGGATCAGCCAGGGCAGCTTCCGGATTTCATCATTGCTCGCCAGCGGCAGGATGAAGCGGGTCGAGCCGACCGTCTCCAACTCCACGACCTCAGTGATTCTGACGCTGCCGACCCTCCAGTGCATGCGGTATGCCCCCATTTTCTTGCTTTGGTGCCGAAAGATGCGCATTTTCCGTCACGGAGCGCAATGGATCATCTGTCGTGATGTTGCGTTATCGAGGGGAACCTGGAACCAGCCCAACGATGCGCCCGAGGGGAGCCCATGCCAGAGCTTGCGATTTCCGCCGAGAAGGTCGCCTTCATCATCGAGAAGGCGCGCGAATTCGACGTCAAGGAAGGGGATACCGATCCGGATTCGGGCTCGAATCCGAGCGATGACGATTCGGTTGATGTCCTCGGGGATGACGGCTCCGATCCCGTCGGCAGCGAGCTCGGGAGTTTCATCGCTGCCCTGAACGAGGACGAGCAGGTCGATCTCGTCGCACTGACGTGGCTCGGTCGCGGCGAGGGCACGATCGACGAGTGGGACGATTTGCGCGCCCGCGCCGTGGAGGCGCGGGGCGAATATCGCAGGCCCCGGCACGAGACCGTGCAATATCTGCTCGGCGATCCCATGCTGGGCGATCTGCTCGCGGACGGGCTCGACGAGTTCGGCATCGACTGGACCGACGAGCGTCTCACCGCCGATTCCTCCGATCCCAGCGAGCGCGACGAAGACGAGCCGACGAAGCAGCGGTGATCCGTCTTCGCCTCTCCCCGCTTGCGGGGAGAGGCCGGGATTGCATCGGAGATGCAATCCGGGTGAGGGGGAGTCTCCGCGAGTCCAATCGCTATCGTCTTTGCCGAAGCAGCCCCTCACCCCTCCCCGTAAGAACGGGGAGAGGGAGAGGGCAGATCACAGCGTGCCCGGGAACGCACCGCCATCGAGCAAAATGTTCTGCCCGGTGATGAAGCCGGCCTTGGCGCCGCACAGGAAGGCGCAGGCATAGCCGAACTCGTCGGGCTGGCCGAAGCGCCCCGCGGGATTGAGCTTGGCGCGCTCGGCCAGGATCTGCTCGGCGGAGACGCCGCGCTTGTCGGCTTCGGCCTTGGCGGTGCCGGTCAGGCGATCGGTCTCGAACGGGCCCGGCAACAGGCCGTTGATGGTGACGTTGTTGATCACGGTCTTGCGCGACAGGCCGGCGATGAAGCCGGTGAGACCGGCGCGCGCGCCGTTGGAGAGGCCGAGAATGTCGATCGGCGCCTTCACCGCGGCCGAGGTGATGTTGACGATGCGGCCGAACTTGCGCGCCATCATGCCGTCGACGGTCGCCTTGATCAGCTCGATCGGGGTCAGCATGTTGGCGTCGATCGCCTTGATCCAGTCGTCGCGGGTCCAGTTGCGGAAATCGCCGGGCGGCGGGCCGCCGGCATTGTTGATCAGGATATCGGGCTCGGGGCAGGCCTTCAGCACGGCCTCGCGGCCCGCCGGCGTCGTGATGTCGCCGACGATCTCGGTGACGGTCACATCGGGATAGGCCTTGCGGATCTCGTCGGCCGTCTTCTTCAGCGCTTCGGCGCCGCGCGCGGTCAGCGTGACGTGAACGCCGGCGTCCGCCAGCGAGATGGCGCAAGCGCGGCCGAGGCCCTTGCTGGATGCGCAGACGATGGCGCGGCGACCTTTGATCCCAAGATCCACTGTTTCACTCCCGAAAATAGCACGCAGGTTTTGGATGGCCGCTACTCTAGCCAACTGCGGCGCCGCTGATAAGGGAGAGGCCCGCGTCAAAATGCATGGCGAGGGCCGCGGCGATGCAAACGGGCATGATTCGGAAAAGTGCGTAGCGGTTTTCCGAAAAGATCATGCCCAGACAATAAGCTGGAGCGCGATCTTATCGCGCTCTAGATGCGACGCTCCTGCTTGAGGCGGTCGATCGCGTCGGCGGCCTCGGGCGGCAGCGATTTGAATCCCATCTGCCCGGCCGCCGAGAACAGCGGCCGCAGATGCGAGCCGGCGAGGAAGGGCGGCTGGCGGTTGGCCGGCACGATCTGGTCGAACACGAGAACCAGCGTGGTGGCGACGAGGCCGACCCTGACGGCGCCGAGCGCGGCGCCGCCGAGGCGGTCGCCGATGCCGGCCTCGCCAAGGGTGTCGTTCAGCGCGACGCGGCCGATATGGCCGAGCAGCATGCCGACCACCACGAAGATGGCGAAGAACCAGATCCAGTTCTGGAGCAGCGGCGCGTTGGGATTGCCGGCGATCTGCGGCGCGATCATCGGCATCAGCGCCACCGCCATGGGCGCGGCGAGGAGATAGGCCAGGATGGTCATGGCGCTGCGCAGCAGGCCGGTCCGAAAGCCGAGGCCGACGGCCATGGCAAGCGCCGCATAGACCGCGAGATCGAAACTGTTCATCACTGCGAGCCCCTGCCTCAGGTGGAACGAATGAACGCCGAACCGATCATTCCGGTTTCAGATCGTTAAAATCGTCGGTATTGATGGCTCCAAAGCCCAGGGAAATCGCGCAAGGACAACGTCATGTCAGACCTATTCGACGTCAGTAAAGAAACCATCCTCGTAACAGGCGCGAGCCAGGGGCTGGGGCGGCAGTTTGCCCGGGTGCTGGCGGCACATGGCGCGGCGGTCGCGCTCGCGGCGCGACAGACCGACAAGCTGAGGAGTCTCGAGGAGGAGATCCGCGGCAAGGGCGGCCGCGCAGCTGCGATCGCGCTCGACGTCACCGACACCGCATCGATCGCGAAAGCCGTGGATGACGCGGAATCAGCGCTCGGCCCGGTCACGGTGCTGATCAACAATGCCGGCATCGCCATCGAGAAGCTCGCGACCGAGCAGACCGAGGCCGACTGGGACGCGGTGATCGGCGCCAATCTGAAGGGCGCTTATTTCCTCGCGACCGAAATCGCCCGCCGCATGATTGCGCGCAAGCAGGAAGGCAACATCGTCAACATCGCTTCCGTGCTCGGCACCGGCGTGCTCAAGGCGGTCTCGCCCTATGCCATCTCCAAGGCCGGCATCATCCAGGCGACCAAAGCGATGGCGCTGGAGCTCGCGGGGCAAAACATCCGCATCAACGCGCTCGCGCCCGGCTATATCGATACCGAGATGAACCACGCCTTCTGGTCGACGCCCGCCGGCGAGCGCCTCGCCAAACGCATCCCCCAGCGCCGCGTCGGCGCCGAGTCCGATCTCGACGGCGCGATTTTGCTGCTGGCCTCGAAGGCGTCGCGGTACATGACGGGGAGTGTGGTAACGGTGGACGGCGGGTTCTTGCTGAATTGAGCGTGTCTTCGCCTCTCCCCGCGTGCGGGGAGAGGCCGGAATTTGCGAAAGCAAATTCCGGGTAAGGGGAGTTTCCGCGAGTCGAGCTATCACCGTCCTCGTGGAGACACCCCAACCCTCTCCCCGCAAGCGGGGAGAGGGAGAAGAGCTACCGCACGTCTCCCCGGATCATATCCGCCGCCTTCTCCCCGATCATGATGGTCGGCGCATTGGTGTTGCCGCCGATCAGCGTCGGCATGATCGAGGCATCGACGACGCGCAAACCTTGCACACCGTGCACCTTCAGCTTCGGATCGACCACGGCCATCGCATCCGTGCCCATCTTGCAGGTGCCCACCGGGTGATAGACGGTGTCGACGCGATTGCGCAGGATCGCGCGGATGTCGTCGTCGGTTCGCACGTCGGATGTGAATATGTCCTTCTTCTGCAACGCGCGCAGCGCCGGTGTCTCCATCAGCCGTCGCGTGGTCTTGAAGCCGGCGACCATCGCCTCGAGATCCCAGTCCTCGCCGAGAAAGTTCGGATCGATCATTGGAGCTGCGAGCGGATCGGCGCTTCTCAGCCAGACGCTGCCGCGGCTCTTCGGTCTGAGCAGGCAGACATGGCATGAGAAGCCTGCCTCCTTGTGCTTCTTGCGGCCGTGATCGTCGAGCATCGCGACGACGAAGTGCAGCTGGATGTCCGGCACGTCGAGATGGGCCTGCGTCTTCAAGAAGCCGCCGCACTCGGCGAAATTGGTGGTCATCAGGCCGCGCCGCTCCCTACGGTACCGCTGGATGGCGCGGAGCAAGGATGGCAGCCGGCCAAGCGAGGAGTGAACGAAGTGCGGATAATCGGAGGCGTAGACGAAGACGAAATCCGGATGGTCCTGCAGATTGCGCCCGACCCCCGGCAGGTGATGGGTGACGCCGATGCCGTGCGCGCGAAGCGCCTCGCCATCGCCGACGCCCGACAGCATCAGCAGCTGCGGCGACTGGAAGGCGCCGGCGGCGAGGATCACCTCGCGCCGGGCGCGCAGCTGCTTCTTTTGCTTGCCCTGCACATATTCGATTCCGACCGCGCGCTTGCCCTCGAACAAAATGCGCGTGGCCTGCGCCCCCGTCTCGACGCGCAGATTCGCGCGCTTGTCCATGTGGGGCTGCAGATAGGCGCGCGCCGCGCTCCAGCGCTCGCCATTGTGCTGCGTCACCTGATAGCTGCCGAGCCCTTCATGATCCGCTTCATTGAAGTCGTCGCGGATGCGGAACTGCGCCTCGCGCGCGGCCTGATGGAAGACCTCATGGATCGGATTGTCCGAGCGGAGCCTGTTGACATGCAGCGGGCCACCCTTGCCGTGATACTCGCCGTCGAAATCGCGGTTGTTCTCCGCGCGCTTGAAGTAGGGCAGCACGTCCGCGTACGACCAGCCTGCGTTGCCGAGCTCGGCCCAGTGGTCGTAGTCCCATTTGTGGCCGCGGATGTAGACCATGGCATTGATCGCCGAGGATCCGCCGAGACCCTTGCCGCGCGGCTGATAGCCGATGCGGCCGTTCAATCCCTTCTGCGGCACGGTATCGAAGGCCCAGTTGGCCGCGGGGTAGGGCAAGGCGAGCCCGAACGGCGTGGTGATCCGCCAAGTGTCGTTGCGCCCGCCGGCATCGAGCAACGCCACGGATGTCGCCGCATCCTCCGACAGCCGCCCCGCCACGGCGCAGCCGCCGGAGCCCGCGCCCACGACGACGAAATCGAATATGTCAGTCACCGATGTTTCCCCCTGCGCGCCTTTTTGTAGGCGTCAATCCAGGGCGCGACGAAGTCGCGAACCCGGAATCCATTGGCCCGCAGGTGATGCGGATCGATGGATTCCGGGCTCGCGCAGCACGCGCCCCGGAATGACGGCAGCTTCTCCAGCCGCGCGATCCCGCCGCCATCAGGCGGGGCAGGTCAGCGGGTGGTCCATGGCGTTCCCCCGTTATCTTGTTGCCGCAAGCTGGCCCGTTGTGGAACTTCTGGCAAGAGCGCGCCAAACCGGCCGAAAACCGGCCCACCGCGTTGTCATAAAGTCGAAAAAAACGTCCCGGCGGCCCTTTCCAAAGCCACCCCGCCTTGATACATACGCCCCGCACCCGACGGGCTTTGCCCGGGGTTGCCTTCCAAGGAAGCCTTTGGGACGGACGAGCAAGCCACGCGAACAGCGTCGGCCTTAACCTCACCGTCCCCGGGATTTGCTGAAGGCGCGCAACGGTTTAACGCGGGGTGGAGCAGCCCGGTAGCTCGTCAGGCTCATAACCTGAAGGTCATAGGTTCAAATCCTATCCCCGCAACCACTGATACCGACACTCCCGTAGCTGACGCTGCGGGAGTTTTGGTTTGTGCTGCCTTTTCGGCGTTACGCGCAGAAGTCCAGCTCAGTATTGTGCCCAAATCACCATAGAGGGTGGCGTCGATTTGGCCGCGCTTGGCACCCGGGCGGAGAACGATACGTTCGATCAGGCCACGAAGAGCCTGGGCGGCCTCGGCCCGGTCTTCCGGACGGTTCAAAGCCTCGGTGAGGTGGGCGACCTTCTTGGCGTAGAGTTGCGACGCGCTCGGGAGAGCGTCCGGGGTATCCGCAGGGGCTTCGGCGAGCAGGGCAGAAAGCTCGGCTTTGCGAGCCTCCAGCGCGTCCATCGCTGCGATCATCGAATGCTGGAACATGCCCTCCTTGATCGCTTCGACCATTCCGTGGATTTGTTTTTCTACCTTGGCCAGTTCAGCGCGCCAGGCATTGTCGTGGGCCCGCCGCTCGCGGTTCAGCCGGTTCATCTCCTCGGCATAGGCGAGCGTTGCTTCTGCGATGACGTCTGGCGCCAGCAACCGGTCCTTCAGCCCGCTTAACACGCGTTGTTCGAGTTCGCTCCGCGCCAAAGTACGGCCGTTCGAACAGGACCCGTTGCTGACATGTGCCGAGCAGACGAAGCGATCGGCTCCGCGCAGCGAACATGGGCCATCGCATAAGCCGCAGAGCACAAGTCCCGAGAACAACGACTTTGGGCGGCGAGCACTGTTAAGTCGTTTGTTCGAATGGTGCTCGCGGACAGCTGCTGTCACATTGATGAATCTTTCGGCGATCTCACTTTGCTTGGCTTTCACCAAATCCCAGAGTTCGTCCTCGATGATGCGAAGCTCTGGAACTTTGGTGACGATCCATTCGGCCTCTGGATTGAGACGCGAGATGCGTTTCCCCGTCGAAGGATTCTTAAGGTAATGCAGCCGATTCCAAACGAGGCGTCCCACGTAAAGCTCGTTATTGATGATCCCGGTGCCGCGCTTGACATGGCCTCGGATCGTCGTGTCATTCCACAGCTTGGTTTCAGGGCCGGCTATGCCTTCGGCGTTGAACTTCACGGCGATCGCTCGCGGGCTGATGCCAGCGGCGAAGTCCCGAAAGATGCGCCGGATTACGGCGGCCTGGGCCGGATCGATCTCTCGGTCTCCTCGGATACGATCTCCGCGCTCATCCAGCCGTTTGATAACGCGGTATCCGTAGCAAAGCCCGCCACCTGACTTTCCACCCTCTACCCGACCTCGCAAGCCACGGTGCGTCTTCGCAGCGAGGTCCTTCAGAAATAGAGCATTCATAGTCCCTTTCAGACCGACGTGAAGCTCAGTGATTTCCCCTTCGGCCAAGGTGACGATCGGAACACCGACAAAGCGCAGTTGCTTGAACAGGGTCGCCACGTCCGCTTGGTCGCGGCTGATGCGATCGAGCGCCTCAGCCAGCACGATATCGAACGCACGGCTCTGAGCATCCTGCAACAGGGCTTGGATGCCCGGACGAAGAATCATGCTCGCACCGGAAATTCCGGCATCCTTGTAAGAATTGATGATCGTCCATTTTTCGCGCATCGCGCGCTCTTTGCAAATACGAAATTGGTCTTCGATCGAGGTGTCACGTTGATTGTCAGACGAGTATCGGGCATAGAGCGCAACTCGCGTCATTGACTTGTCCTTGCATTCCACTTGCGTCGGCACATGGCGCCGTGAAAAAAATATCGAATGAACGCGGCATTTATATGCCGTGCACACCCGGATGCGTTTGATGCAAGGAAAGGCATATCGCGGCGCTCTGGAGTGAACTAGAAGACGCTGCGCCGTGTGCGTCTTTGCTCATATCCCATTTGCTGCGTACTCGAGAGATCCAACTACACAATGGCGATGTGCCATGACGCGGCTAGATTGGGGTGGTTTCTTTCTCGGGCGCGGCACAAGGTGATCGACGATCCTTGATATCGTCACGGGCCATTTGTCGTCCGATAAGGCGGGCGAGGCGAAGGATTGCGTGCTCGGAAGGCTTCGCCCGATTGACTGCTTCCGCTTTGGTTGGAAGTCTTAAATTTTCGATTCTCTTGATTTTCAACACTGTGCCTCCGCTGCGGACAGTCAAAACAAAGCATCCGTGGACTTGGAAGTGCGCGAGGACGTCGAGGCGGTTTTCGGATACATCTGCGTATAAGTGGGCCGCTTGGTGCCCATCGGAGCCGAATCCTCGAGCATTGCCTTCGGAAGGCAAGGGTGAGCAGCGCAGACGATCTCTGGGTCACGGCGCATGTACGCGGCGTTTTATCTCAGGCGGCCAAGCGCAACGCGTCGCAAAGGCGCGGCGAAATCGATCCGCTTTCCGGAACGTCATGCACAAGCGTCGACAACTATCACATGAGCTTGCCGCGGGTTGAATTGGACAACATCAACCAGCCTGATGATAGGAGACCCAAGCCTGTCGGCATCGCCTTCTTGAGATCGAGCCAATGGTCGATCCGATCAGCCCAATGCTGCATCAGCCTTGTGCGCGAGACGAAAAGCGCGAGCGGTCCGTCGCCCATTTCAAATTCAGTCGCGCGGCGCGGCAGTCGACGTCGGTCAGATCTGTTTTGGGTTGGTGCCCGCGCCATCGTTCTTGCGGGCCTTTGCTCGTTCCATCGTTCGAACTAACGAAATTCGCCGCTCGTTAATATCCTGATGCCAACAAAAATACCAACAAACTGGATGGCTGAGCCTAATTTATTTACCAGTGTCTTCAACGAGTCTCGAAATGAAAATGCGGAGAAGAGGAATTAGCGGAAGTGGCAGCATTCGGCGATTGCGCTCGCGAGCGCCGCCGCTACGAAAGTACAATACCTTGCTAAAACAGCAAAGGTGACCGGATCGGGGCGTACCAGTTCGTCTACGATGTGACAAGACGTATCCGAGAACAGGAGCGCCTTTCCCGGGCGGAAGAGCAGCTCCGCCAGGGGCAGAAAATGGAAGCGATGGGCCAGTTGACCGGCGGCGCCGCCCACGACTTCAATAACCTGTTGACGCCAATCGTCGGGCCCTCGATGCGTCGCAACGGAGTGGTGTAGGTGGGGAGCGCGAGCAACGGTTGATCGCCGGAGCGATGCAGTCTGCCGAGAGAGCAAAGGCGCTTGTTCAGCGGTTGCTTGCATTCGCACGGCGACAACCACTTCAAGCCAAGCCAACACAGGTGGTGACCTGATTAATGGAATGGCCAACCTGATTGCGAGTACATCCGGTCCGCAGGTCAAGGTGTCGGTCGAGATCGAGAAGGCTTTGCCTTTCGCAAGGTCGATGAAAGCCAGCTTGAGATGGCTCTCCTCAATCTTGCAGTTAATGCACGTGATGCGATGCCTGAGGGTGGTACGTTACGCATCGGGCCCAACACGTTGAGGCAGGACACCGCACCAATTTGAAGCCCGGACGTTACGTCAGGCTATCTGTTGCGGACAACGGAGCCGGCATGGAGATTCGGTGAAGGCTCGGGCCATCGAGCCATTCTTCTCGACCAAGGGGAATCGGAAAGGGAACGGGTCTCGGTTTATCGATGGCTCACGGCCTTGCATTGCCGTTGGGCGGCGCTCTGACCATTCAGAGCCGCCCAGGGCTGGGTACAAATATAGAGATTTGGCTTCCTTCCACCGACGAGCCCGTGCAGGCGGGGAGCCAGCAACCTGCATCGGTGCCGAACGGTGGTTCTCTTGGAACAGTACTTCTCGTCGATGACGAGCCGCTCGTACGTGCAGCAGCCGCGGACATGCTAACGGACCCAGGCTATTCGGTTCTCGAAGGTGCTTCGGCGGAAGAGAAAGACCAGCTTCACAGGACTAGCGAGTTGGGGCACAAGTCACCTTGTGACCTGGGATCACGAACCCAGGCTATCGGGAAAACTTGGCACGCCCTCCCTCGTTCCGCACCCAGAATACGGCCCTGGCTCGTCGGGCATAGAGGTATCGATCGGGCCCCTCCGCCAAGTTCCGTTGGCAAGTCAGCTTCCTCGGGCCATCGCAGTCGCTCGCATGGCATGGTCAAGCCTGCCCGAGGGGCGCCTCGGCGACGTCCAGCAGTGCACCGAGGCCTTGCCGCAAGCGGCGCGTGGCGACGTTCTCGGTCGACAGACCAAAAGCCACGAGAGAACGTCCGATCACCGCGTAAGTCTGTCCGAATTCGAATGCAGGCATCTGCGTTTCCGGCTGATTGGTATCGACCAGCCCTAACCAAGTTCTTCCATCCGCGACGGCCGGCAAGGTGAAGTTCACGACATCATAATGCGCATTGTAGACCAGCAGCATGGTCGCGTCCGAGCCGCGGCGCTTGATCCCGGTCTCCTGTGCACGTCCGTCGAGTAGCATGCCAAAGCATCTGGCGTTGGCGTCCTGCCATTGCTCTGTGGTCATCTCCTCGCCGGATGGCGAGAGCCATGTGACGTCCTTGACGTCGAGCTCTTCATTGTGGGAGCCCACCAGGAAGCGGCTGCGATAGAGGATCGGGAAGGCCTTGCGCGTAGCGATCAGCTTGCGTGCGAATTCACGAAGGCTGCGGCCGTTTGCCGTGATACCCATCCAATCGAGCCACGTGGTCTCATTATCCTGTGCATAGGCATTGTTGTTGCCGTTCTGAGTGTGTCCAAATTCGTCACCGGCGAGCAACATCGGCGTGCCGTGGGACAGCAGCATTGTTGCGAGCAGGTTCCGCTTCTGGCGTTCGCGCAGCGCAGTGATCTCGGGATCGTCGGTCGGACCCTCGGTCCCGCAATTCCAGGAATGATTATTGCTGTGACCGTCGCGATTGTCCTCGCCGTTCGCCTCGTTGTGCTTATCGTTGTATGAAACGAGATCGTTGAGGTTGAAGCCGTCATGGGCGGTGACGAAGTTGACGCTGGCCCAGGGGCGGCGTCCGCGTTTGTTGAACAGGTCGCCGGAGCCCGACACGCGCTTGGCGAAGTCCGCGATCGATCCTTCGTCGCCCTTCCAGAAGGCGCGGACCGTGTCCCTGAACTTGTCATTCCATTCGGCCCATCCCGGCGGGAACTGTCCGACTTGATAACCGCCCGGGCCGATGTCCCACGGCTCTGCGATCAGCTTGACGCCGGACAGCACCGGATCCTGACGGCAAGCGTCGAGGAAGCCGCCGCCCTCGTCGAAGCCATAGGGCTCCCGCGCCAGGATGGTGGCGAGGTCGAAGCGAAAGCCGTCGACTCGCATCTCGGTTGCCCAATAGCGCAAGGAATCCGCAACCAGCTGCAATACCCGCGGATGGGACAGGTTCACCGTATTTCCGGTGCCGGTATCGTTGATGTAGTAGCGCTTCTGGTCCGGCAGCAGGCGGTAATAGCTGGCGTTGTCGATGCCCTTGAACGACAGCGTGGGCCCGAGTTCGTTGCCTTCGGCGGTGTGATTGTAGACAACGTCCAGAATGACTTCGATGCCGTGGGCGTGGAACTGGTTCACCATTTCTTTGAATTCGTTCGCGAATGGCGTCTTCAAGTAGCGCGGCTCAGGCGCGAAGAACGCGATGGAATTATAACCCCAGTAGTTGCGAAGGCCTTTCTCGACAAGGTAGCTGTCGTCGACGAAGGCATGGATCGGCAACAGCTCCGCGCTGGTGATGCCGAGCGAGCGCAGATAGCCGGGGATTTCAGAATGCGCGAGCCCCGAGAAGGTGCCGCGGTCTGCCTCCGGCACTAGCGGGTGCAGCTGGGTAAAGCCCTTCACGTGCATCTCGTAGACGATCGTCCGTTCCCACGGCACTTCGGGCTTGCGCGCCGCGCCCCAGGTGAAGGCGGGATCGATGACGCGACACTTCTGCATCAGCGGCGCGCTATTGCGCTCGTCATAGGAGAGGTCCTTGTCGGCGTGATCGAGCTGGTAGCCGAACAGCTCGGGTCCCCAGCGCAGTTGCCCGACCAACTGCTTGGCGTAGGGATCGAGCAGGAGCTTGTTGGGATTGAAGCGGTGACCGGCGTCAGGCTCGTAAGGACCGTGGACGCGATAGCCGTAGACGGTGCCGGGACGGGCCGAGGGCAGATAGCCGTGCCAGACCTCGTCGGTAAATTCCGGCAGCTCAATGCGCTCGAGTTCGGTTTCACCCGCGTCGTCGAACAGGCAGAGCTCGACCTTGGTGGCGTGGGCCGAGAATAGCGCGAAGTTGACGCCAAGGCCGTCCCAGGTAGCGCCAAGCGGAAACGGCTTGCCTTCGGTGATCCGCGAGCGGCGCAGGCTCGCCGCCGCCCGCGTCAGGGCGTCGTCTGATCGCGCTTCTTGGTCCATGTATGCCCCCGATAAAAATCCGGTTAGGATGTCGGCGCTGATGCGGGTATCTCGGCCGCGGCCTGCTCGATGGCCACAGCTGAGGCGATCACTGCCGCGGGAGGCACGTGAGCCGGCTTGGCCAGCGCGTTGGCCCGCTGTTTGGCGGCTTCCTTGCTGATCGCGGCGATCGAGTTTCCAATCCGCCCGACGATGGCGGTCAGCTCGGCATCGGAAAGGCCAAGACGTTTTCTGACGAGCCGCATCTGAACGCGATCGGTCAGGTCGAGCTTGTTGCGGATGGGCTTAGGGATCGAGCGGCGCATGGCGGCTACTCCTGTGTGTTGTCGTAACCGCCGCTCGCGCGTTCCGTTCCGACACGGACTAAGGATCTCGAGCCAGCGGCGACGGCAGCTATTTCCAACTCGGCAGACGGTATCGGCATCCGGATTGCGCTCTTGCTTTCCAGCGTCGCGAGAACGTCCAGCTGCGATGTTTGCCGAAGGGCCGGTAACCGGCGATAGGCGGCCAAATAGTCGCTCGCCATCCGCTCCGCCGTGAAGCGTTGTTCGAACCGTTTGCGGATCGCCGCTCGATCCAATGTCCCGGCTGCGTTGGCCGCCGCGATCGCCTCCTCGACAGAGTTCACGACGAATCCGCTGAGGCCGTGGTCGATGACCTCCGGCACTGAGCCGTGGGAAAGCGCAACCACTGGCGTGCCGCAAGCCATCGCCTCGATCATGACGAGACCGAAGGGCTCAGGCCAGCAGATCGGAAAGAGCAGCGCGCGCGCATTGCCGAGGAAGTCGGCTTTCTGGAGCTCATTGATCTCGCCAATGAACTCGACGTTTGGATGAGCCGCGACCATCGGCGCGATCACCTGATCCCAATAGCGCTGATCTGCGGCATCGATCTTGGCGGCCATCTTCAGGGGAACGCCGGTCTTGGCAGCGATCTCGATGGCCTTGTCCGGTCCTTTTTGGGGGGAGATGCGTCCAAGGAACGCAAAATAGTCCCCGGACGGCGCTGGCCGATAGGAGAGGATGTTCTCGGGCAATCCATGAAGCACGGTGCCAAGCCAGTTGACCGGTGGCATTGGGCGGCGTTGTGCGTCCGAAATCGAGACCACGGGAGGCTCAGGGAAGGCCAAGTAAAACGGCTTCAGATCGGGTAGATCGAGCCGCCCATGCAATGTCGTGACGATCCGGTCCGCATAGCGCCGCATCAAGGGATAATGCAGATGATCGATATGGAAGTGCAGGACGTCGAATTCGTTCGCTCGCCTTGCAACTTGGTCCAGCATCATGACGTGGTATGGCGTCATATCCTTCACGGAAGGATCCAGCCGCAGGGCCATCTTCGAGCACGGCACCAGCTCCGCAGATGTGACGGAGTCACCGCTTGCGAACAGGGTGACCTCATGGCCCTGGCGGACCAGCTCTTCGGTCAAATACGAGACGATGCGCTCGGTGCCGCCGTAGAGCCGTGGCGGGCAGCTCTCCGCAAGCGGAGCGATTTGAGCGATTTTCATGGTCCGTGCTCGATATCTTCTAGATCGATGATCGGTAGAGATCCGCGTATGACTTGGCCGACTGCCTCCAGCTGAAGGCCTGCGCCATGGCGGCCCTGCGCATTTGGTCGAGGCGGTCCTTCATGCCGAAAGTAGAGAATGCTCGGCAAAGACTGCCGAGAAAGCCCGGCGCCGATGCACGATCGAACAGGAAGCCGGTCTCGCCGTCGACGATAGTCTCGGCAAGACCGCCGGTGCGATGGCCGATCGGCAAAGAGCCGAAGCGCTGGGCATACATCTGGCTCAGTCCGCAAGGCTCGAAGCGCGAAGGCATCAGCGTGAAGTCGCTGCCAGCGAAGATCTTCCGCGCCTCGGCATCGTCGAAGCCGATCTTGACGGCAATCGACTGCGGGGCTCGTGCCTGTGCCTGGAGCAGGGCTTCCTCGAAGCGGGGCTCGCCCTTGCCCGTGACGACGATCTGGCCGCCGGCATCGACGATCGCTTGCGCGCTGTCGATCACGAGGTCGACGCCCTTCTGATGAACGAGACGCGCGACGAGGGCGAACAGCGGGCCGCGACAGACCGCGAGGCCGAACTGATCCCTGACATCGTCGGCGTTCAGCGAGCGCTCGGCCCAATCGCCAGCCCCGAACGGCTGGAGCAGCGACGAACAGGTCCGCGGGTCCCAACTCTCGTCGATACCGTTCAGGATGCCGGACAGCTGGTTGCGGTCAGCCCTTTGCTTAAGGAGCCCTTCGAGGCCGCACCCGAATTCCGCGGTCGTGATCTCCCGCGCATAGGTCTGGCTGACCGTCGTCAGGTGCGAGGCATAGACGAGGCCCGCCTTAATGAAGGACAGGCGATTGTAGAATTCGACACCGTCGATGTTGAAGCTGGTCTCGGGAATTCCGAGCGGAGCCAGCGAGCTGCGGTCGAAGACCCCTTGATAGGCGAGATTGTGGATGGTGAAGACGGTCGGAATGTGCGCGTAGTGCCATTCGAGATAGCCCGGGATCAGCGCACATTGCCAGTCGTTGGCGTGAACCAGGTCGGCCGACCATTCCTTGTCGACCAATCCCCTGGCGAGCTGGGCGGCGGCATAGGAGAATGTGGCGAACCGTACATTATTGTCGGCCCAATCCGCCCCGCGGCCATCGGCATAGGGCGTGCCGTCCCGCTCGTACAGCTCCGGACAGCGCACGACGTAATATGTCAGGCCGTCCGTGGTATGGCCGAGATCGACCTCGAAGGCGGGCAGGGCTGCGTAGGACGGGCATCTACCCACGGCCTTGAGGTCACTCATGCCGCGCAAGACCGCCGGATAGCCTGGGATGATGACGCGTACGTCAGCAAAATCGCGTAGGGCACGCGGCAAAGCCGCAGAGACGGCGGCCAGACCGCCTACTTGTATGAAGTCTGATACTTCGGGCGTGGCGAACAGAATCCGCATCGCTATGCCCAGCCGCGGGAAAAATTGTGGCCTTTGCCAACCATCTTTTGCATTCCGGGAGCGCTTCCTCAGCAAAACGCTGTCCCTAAATCCCGCGACGCCAGCAATGGTTCCTAAGGCTGCGACACGTCCGGGTCTTCAGATCGCCGGCTAAGGCGATCCGCATGAGAAGCGATGTCGATCCCAAAGTACCTATGGGGTCAGCCGCCGGCGTCGATGAGGGGTGCCGTTCCAAAGCCGAGGGCATCGTTAGATTGGCGGCTTTGCTTCGAGATTCGGCGATCGCATCGAGCGAACTCGTCCTTCATGCGTAAGCATCCGGTGAGGACCGCGTAGCGGTCACTCAGGCTGCTTGGTTGACTTGCTTATTTCGGTCGCGCCAATTCCAGGGCAAAAGTTCGTCGAGCCGTTGTACGGGATGTGCAGCGATGCGTGCCAGGACGTCGGCGAGCCAAGCTTGTGGATCCACGTCGTTCATTTTGGCTGTGACGATCAGGCTGTACATCATCGCGGCACGGTCGCCGCCGCGGTCGGAGCCACAGAACAGCCAAGACTTCCGCCCCAGGGCGATGCCGCGCAGGGCTCGCTCGGCGGCGTTGTTCGACAGGCAGATGCGGCCATCGTCGAGGAAGCGGGTAAACGCATCCCAGCGCTTGAGCATGTAGTCCATCGCCTTGGCAACGTCGTTGCGCCGGGAGAGCTTGGCGCGTTGTTCACGCATCCAGACTTTCAGATCGGCCATCAGCGGCGCGCTCAGCTCCTGGCGGACGGCCCGGCGCCGTTCGGGCGTCTCGCCGTTGATGCCTCGCTCGATCTCGAACAAGGCGTCGATCCGACGGACTGCTTCCAGTGCCAGAGGCGAGATCACCGCTGGCTTTTTGCCTTGTACCTTGCGGCGCGCATTCTCCGCCAGATCAGCCATCACGAAGAACGGTCGTCGGGCATGGACCCAACACGCCGCTTCCAGGATCGGACCTACGTTGCGGCTCGGGTCGTAAAGCTTGCCATAGCCGCCATAGGCATCGGCCTGGAAGATGCCGTTGTAGCCGGCCAGATGGGCCTGGGGATGCTCGCCCGCGCGATCGCGCGAGTAATAAAACACTGCTCCCGGCGGGGCCTGCCCGCCAAAAGGCTTGTCGTCGCGTACATAGACCCAGATGCGGCCGGTGTCGGTCTTGCCTTTGGCCAGGACCGGCACCGTCGTGTCATCCCCGTGCAATCGCTCGGCACTCAGCACATGGGCCTCGAGGCGCCGGAACAAGGGCGTCAGCGCAACAGTGCAGCCACCAACCTGGTCGGCGAGGGTCGACAGGCTGATCGGCACGCCTTCCTTGCCATAGCGTTCGGCCTGACGGTTCAGCGGCTGGTGCTGGCCGAACTTCTCGAACAGCACCATCGCCAGTAAGCTGGGGCCGGCCCAACCACGGTCGATGACGTGGAACGGCGCCGGGGACTGGCTGATCTTCTCGCAATCACGGCAGCTGAACTTCTCCCGGACGTGCTGGATCACCTTCCAGGACTTCGGGATCACCTCCAGCGTCTCGGTGATGTCCTCCCCGAGCTTGGACAACCTCGCTCCGCCGCAGCAGGCGCACGCCACAGGTCCCGGCACGAGCACCCGCTCGCGAGGCAGATGGTCCGGGAACGGCTGGCGCGACGGCCTCTTGCGCGTGAACGAGGCCACCTTCGTCGTCTTGGCCGCGGCCATTTCGGCAGCGAGTTCGTCCTCAGTCGCTGAGGCCTCGAGCTCCTCCAGCGTCAGTTCGAGCTGATCCAGCAGCCTTGCGGTACGCTCCGAGCGAGGGCCATAACGATCACGGTTCAGCTTTTCGATCTGCAGCTTCAGGTGAGCGATCAGAGCATGGTCGTCGGACTGCTGGGCGCGAACGCTGGCGAGTTCGGCGCGCGTCGCCAGCAACGCCGCTTGCAGCGCCTCAATGTCTTCCGGCAGCTTCTGGGGACCGTCACCCATGCACCGATGGAATCACAAAAGCGACGATTTGGCGTGCGCTTTTTGCAATCTCACGGGACTATTGCGCAACCTATCCTGCGCTCTGCGGCCGCCAGCTGTGTTGGGGATTGCGCCAGTCGATCGCCTCCAGCAAATAGCCCATCTGAGCTGCGGTCAGCGATACCACGCCATCCACCGTCGCCGGCCAGATGAAGCGGCCACGGTCCAGTCGCTTGGCGTAGAGCGACAGCCCGATCCCGTCGTGCCAAAGGGCTTTGATCAGGGTGCCAGCACGACCACGGAACACAAAGACGTCGCCGGCAAAAGGATCCCGCCCCAGCCCCTCCTGCACCAGCAATGCCAGACCCTGCATGCCTTTGCGCATGTCAGTGTGACCGGTTGCGATCCAGATCCTCGCCCCTGCCGCGATCGGGATCATCGCCGCTCCAGCAGATCCAATACGCGAGACAACGCGGTCATATCAACGCCGGCGTCCACGATCACCCGACAGGCCTTGCCGACGACAATCTCCATGCGTCCGCTCGCTGGCCCCGCTAAAGTTACTGGCGGCGCCGGCGGTTGGTCCGGCATCACCATCGCTGGCACAAACGCTGGCTGAGGTTGTTCAGTATTGCTCGTCCGCGTCCCAAACGATCGTCGCCAAGTCAACAGGAGCGAGCGCGAGATGCCGTATCGTCGTGCTGTCGACGAGACCGCGCGCGGGGCCTGCAAACTCTCCAGAACGATCTTGAGTTTCTCATCATCGGTCCAGCGACGGCGACGGCCAGTCTCGACAACCTCGAACCGTTCAATCTGAGCACTGAACTTATTGCTGTCCATAAGGGCTGTTACACAGCACTGGTATTAACCCGACAAGGCGGCCCTCACCGGAGGGAGACCTTCATGCTGACAAGCTTGCCGAAGGTTCGTTATCCATTTCGCCCGCATCTACAGACAGAAACGGCCTCAGCTCTGCGAGGGTCTTGGGAGCTGAGGCCGCTTTGGCTCCGGAACGGAGGCGAATCCAACCGACGCTGGTCAGTTATAGGTTGGGCCTCTCCTGTCTTGGGTCCACTCGTGAACATTGCGCCGGCATTCTTCATGCACATGCTTTACGTCCTGTGAACGGAGCAGCCACGATTTTCTTCCGAGACGTTTGATTGGCCCATATCTCAAGAGGCTCCTGGGCGGGAACGTGGGTTGCCCGGCCCGGTTTCCCAATAGCGGAACATTTAGCGCCTTATACCGTTCTAGGCGCAAATCTGAGGGAGACACATGAGCGAAGTTAGCAGAATCGAGACAATGGGCGGGGGCGAAGAATTCAATCTCGACCACGAGGTGGCCGCCTGGCGCAGCAAGCGCCTGCGAAGAGCGGCATCAACGATAGGTAAGATCCAGGTCGTTCGTATTTCGAGGCGCGTAGGCGCACTGCATGCGCGAACGGAGCAAGGCGCCAATGGCGTGGCCGCGAAGGTGAAGTGGCGGCCGCGCCAGATGGACGTAAAGCCCGCCGACCTGCCGGCTCAGCAAGGGCAACCAACGTTCGATCCGTTGTCACCATGAACACAGCTCAGTGCCTCTCTTCCTGCGGACGCGCCGACCAAGCGATCGAATAGCTTGACATATAAGCCGTTCTACAGCGCCGGGAGGAAGGCTCCTGGTTCGATCAGGCCTTCGCTCTTCAGGTCGTCCCAAAACGAATTCGGGATCTTGGCTTGCAACGAATTCCAATCCTCTTCAATCTGCTGAGCGCTCCGTGCGCCCACCACTAGTGCGACAGCAACATCTGCGGCCGCGGAAAACTGTAGGGCCGCGGTCCGAAGATCTACGCCGTAGCGGGCCGCCACCGCCCTGAGCCTGCCGCGCTTTTCGATCGTATTCACGCCGATGCCCCAGGCGCGAATCATTCCTTCGTCGCGCATCTTCGAGAGTGCGGGGAACGCGCCTTTGCGGGCGGTGTCATATTGCTCCTCCATCCAGCGCTGGATCGCCGCGTTGGCAACGACGATGTCGATCTTGCCGTAGTCCCGCTCGACACGATCCGCGACCTCCCGTAAAGCGCCGATGTCGCGAATCGGCCTCGATCCCTTCGCTGCGCCTTCCGTATTGCTTGATCATCCGCACGGTCGCGTCGAGTTCTTCCGGCGTCGCAGGCGCGGCGTTCGAGGCGGGAGAAACCGGCCCCACGATGTCCAAAGCGATCACGTCCGCACCGTTGGCCGCCATCTCCACCGCAATCGCGCGTCCGATGCCTCGTGTGGCTCCGGTGACGACGGCGACTTTTTCCAGCAGCAAGGAGCCCCGCCCAGCACTGATCGGCCCGGCACTGCGTTCTGCGGGCGGTTCAGGCATCGGCTGTCCTTCCAGCTCTCTCGGGCCATCATCTGTCCGTTTTGAGCCGCAGCGGATGCAGCGACCGCAAACGCAGTCACTACGGCGGCGCCCTTCATGAATCCGCGTCGTACATGGTCGGCCATCAACATCTCCCGTGCTGGACGTGCCCAACTGGCAAGCATGAACGCCGTTCCTGAGGCTGCAGCGTTCCGTCCTTGAGGCGTCACCGCTCTGAACTAACAGCCTCGGCAGATGCTCTTGATCTTCTTTTCCAAAGCGATGTCTGCCGGATCGCGCGGCTGCGCGTGGGTCGACTGACCCGTGCTCCGTTGCTCTGCCGCTGGCGTCACCGAGTGATGGCCGTGTCGCTTGCCTTTGGCCTCTGCAGCATGACCTGCGACGAGCGCTGCTGCGACGACAACGGATATCAAGGCGAGTCCTTTCAGCAATTTTTGCAAATCTTCCCCACAGTCTTGTCCGCCCTATTGTTCTCTTGATCGATCTTGGCGTCGCTTTCCTGTTCGTTCGTCGTAGTCGGCCTGCCGATGCCGCCGGCAGGAGCAGTGTTTTGTGCGTTGGCGCCAGGAGAGCCCGACGGCGCCGCCGTTCCGGCCGTATTTGTCCCCAGCGTGGATCCCGCGCTAAGCCCATTGCCATTGCCCGTCTGCTGATTGGGGATCTGGCCGGTAGCTTGGCCATTTGTGTCGGGCCGGTTGTTCGAATTCCCGGTTGCGGCATTACCGCTCGGTCCTGGGCTTCCGGTCGTTCCTGTCGCGGACGACGTATTTCCGATCGTACCGGCGGACGCGTCACCTGCCGACCCTGTGCCCGCAGATGTCGAACCTATTCCTGCGCCACCTGAAGTGGCGCCGCCGCCGGTACCACCACCAGCGGATCCGCCACCCCCTCCACCTCCGCCGCCGCCTCCTTGGGCGAATGCGGCGACGGGAAAGAGAACAGCGGCGATGAGAGCAAATCGGGAGAGCTTCATGTTGGTCACTCCTTTTGCGACCAAGCCGTCTCCGGATGTTTCGTTCCTGTGGTCCTCATATCCAATAAGAAACCATAGTTCGCCTCGTTTCAGGTCGGATCATGCGCAGCGATGAAGCGCAGCGATGTTTTCGATCACGCAGACCGGCTGCGGCTTGATGATCCAGCAAATCATCGGGCGCGTGGCGGCATTAGCCGCGTTGATTTTTCGATGCGCGACGTCTGGCGCATCGTAGTTGTGCCCAGTGGATTCAGAAGGAACGTTGTGTGTGGCGGCGCTGTCTGGGGATCTGCCTGGCCGGAAATGGTTGGGGGCAGACTGATGCAGCTCCTTTCAAAGCGAACTTGCGAACGCGCACGATCTGCGGTTCCGATTTACGCCATGGCCGAGATGAAGCTGAAGCGAGGGATCCCGCCCAATCCTTCAAACTTGGCATCAGCGCCACCATCCGCAGAGCGCTGGAAAAGGGAGACGGAGTCCTTGTGAGCGCTAACCTGCATGGCAACGTATTGGTTGTCTTCCGGCTTCGCATCTCGGAGTTTTTTGAGCTTCTTCTGTGAGTTCTCATCGGGCTTTTCCGGAATTACCGTCTAGGCATCGGAATAAATTCGCTGCTGATTTTGGCGTGATCGGCGATCATTTGGTCGGGAACTCTTTTTCGTCTGGATCGCCTTTTTGTCACGCGATCTTGGCGGCCTCGATCTCGAGCATATCGCTCATGGCCGCCTCTTTGACGAAGTCCTCTGTCATGGGCGCGATGCCGAGCGCTGGTTTACGCCCGGCCCGTCTTTTCGCCAACCGACTGCGCCACGGCCGGTCCATTGACGGCCGTGGCGAGCGCTATTGCGAGAATAATCTGTCTGATGCTCCCGCCTCACGCCGCTTCCGCATTGACAGCGGAGATTGCCAGTTTTGACAGCGCATCATCGGTTTTCTTCTCTTCCGCCAGCGTCGCATCGAGCAGCTTGACGGCATCCTTGTGCCCCAGCTTGTCGGCCCAGGTTCTTAGCGTACCGTAACGCGAAATCTCGTAATGCTCGACAGCTTGCGCCGCCGCCAATAGGCCGGCATCGAGCGCAGGCGTGTCCTCATATTCCTCCATGACTTCCTTGCCTTCGTCGAGAATGCCTTCGATGGCATCGCACTTCTTGCCGCGGGCCGGCTTGCCGATCAGCTCAAAAATCTGTTCAAGCCGTCCAATCTGACCTTCGGTCTCGTCATGATGCTTTTCGAAGGCGGCGCGCAATTCCTCCGACGAAACGGCTTTGGCCATTTTCGGCAGCGATTTGTAGATCTGCTTTTCCGCATAATAAATGTCCTTGAGAGTGTCGACGAACAGGCTACTGAGGTCTTTCTCAGACATGGTTGGTCTCCTGGTGTGTTGAAAAGGCCTCCTTCAACAAAGCACGTGGAGCGCGGTTCCTCGCCGCCAGGAGTGCGGTGCGTTGGCTGGATGGCTTCAAAGTACCAAAGTGCACAGAGCGAGTTGATTGTTTCGTGCGAGGAACGTCCGTAATATGTGGGTTTAGGCCTTTGACAGGGCTGTCCTCCTCCCCCCGCCACCTCCCCAGGCCCCCGGGGTATCAGCAGCTCCGGGGGCGAGCGCGTGAGCTGCCGCACCGGCGCCTTGAATTAGCCGTCGTGGGCAGCCCCGACAGCGTTTCCACTTTCCGGCACCGTCAACCGTACGGCATGGCCCTGCCGCATCGCAAGCGAGGCGGCCGCCACCGCCGCTTCGAATGCAGCTTCCTTCGTCTGGTACGTATTGCGGCTCACGCCGTCATGCTCGACATGCCAAGCGCCGTCGCGCCCTATGATGTCATAGGCTGCCAATCCCATAGCTCTCTCCATTAACCGTCGCGTGTTGCTTTCGACCCCTGAGTGCTGCTGACCGGATCGGAAGCAGGGAACGTTCCCTTGAGACCTTTCTCAAGCTCATCATCCTTCTTCCTGTCCTCTTTCACGCTCTGCTTGGGGTCTTCGGCATGTTTGTCCGGTGGCGCCGGGTTGAATTTCTCAGTCATGTTTAGCTCCCTTCAGGAGGCCGAACGCAGGACACCCCTGCGCGTTCCCTCGTGAGGAACAATCCTGCTGCCGCCGCTTTCTCATCGAAACGGAGGAAATCATGTACAGCCTGCGTGAACGACGAATAGTCGCGCCCTCTTCCGAAGCCCGTCAGGCCGAGCCCGGCGGAAGCGTTCTAGCCCTGCTCATCTTCAGCTTGGCGCTGGCCGCCGTGACCATCGTCGCCATCTGGACCTTCTTCTTTCATCCCTGATGAGCTCGTCGGTCTCAGCAATTCTCATGGCACCCTCATCGCCGACCGCGAGGGGGGCTTCCCCGATGATCGATGAGAGGCGAAGGCATGGGTCGACAGGCGCCCTGGCACGAGAGCAATCCGCGAAAGAGGGCGGGCAGGAAATCAAAAAATGTCACCCACAGAGAAGACTGCTGCAAAGCGGTCGGCCAAGAAAGCAGGCCGGCCCTATCCGAATCTGGTCGACAACATGCGGGCCGCACGCGGGAAAACGGGCAAGAGAAAACCTCGGACAAGCACGTAAACAAGAAGGCGAGAAAGCGTTGACCGACAAGCTTGGGGCGGCCAATCAACCGCGGTGTCATGGCCCGCTGATCACCGCACAAGGTGTGGTGTTCAACCTTTGGGCGCCTAGCGCGCTATCGATTGAGCTTCTCGAGGTCGGTCAACCGCCGCGCAACATGCCAAAGGATACGGATGGTTGGTATCAACTGTTCAGTCCGCCAGCGCGAGTTGGCTCGCGCTACCAGTTTCGCATTAACGGCGCCCTTGTCGTGCCTGATCCGGCATCACGATTTCAGCCGGACGACGTGGGCGAGCCGAGCGAAGTCGTCGACACCACTGCCCTACGTGATCCCATACTTTATACCGGCCGCCCCTGGGCAGAAGCCGCCATTTACGAGCTTCATGTCGGCACATTTTCGCCGGAGGGCACTTATGCCGGTGTTGAGAGAAAGCTCGATTATCTGCGCGATCTCGGCATCACGGCGATCGAGCTCATGCCGCTCAACGATGTGCCTGGCCGATACAGTTGGGGATATGACGGCGTTCTGCTCAACGCGCCGAATGCGCGCTATGGGCGGCCTGAAGACTTGAAGCGCCTTCTGCATGCCGCGCACGAGCGTGACATGATGGTCTATCTTGATGTCGTCTATAACCACTTCGGTCCTCAGCTCAACTATTTACACAGCTACGCAGAAAACTTCTTCACAAAACGCCATTCGACCGGCTGGGGGCCGGCTGTCAATTTGGAAGGCAAGGATGGCGCGTTCGTTCGTCAGTTTTTGATCGACAACGCACTGATGTGGCTGCGTGACTATGGCTTCGATGGGCTTCGCTTAGATGCCGTTCATGCCCTGAAAGACGATTCAAAGAAGCACTTTCTCGTCGAACTTGCTGAGACTGTGCGCAGCAGCTTGGTCGGCCGGCACGTTCATCTCATGCTCGAAAACGAAGCCAACCAGGCACACCTTCTTGAGAGGCCACGGGGACGCACAAGGCTGTATAACGCGCAATGGGGCGATGATTTTCACAATGCGCTCCATGTGCTGCTGACCGGCGAAGATGAAGGCTACTACAAGGCATTTGCCGACAAGCCTCTGCAGCACCTTGCGCGTGCGCTCACCGAGGGCTTCGCTTATCAAGGCGAAATCTTTCCACTGCATGACGAACCGCGCGGCGAACCCAGTGCTCATTTACAGCCGGACGCCACCATCTTCTTCGCGCAGAACCATGATCAAATCGGGAACCGTGCTTTGGGTGAACGGTTCACGCAACTTGTCGGCAAGGGAAAACTCCGCCAGGCCATGGTGCTTCTGACGCTCAATCCGCACATTCCTCTGCTGTTCATGGGCGAGGAGGCTGCCGCCGCCACGCCTTTCCTGTTCTTTGCGGACTGGACAGGCGAGGCCGCCAGTCTGACACGGGAAGGACGCCGCAAGGAGTTTGCGCACTTTCAAGCCTTCTCCACTCCTGAGATGCGGGACCGAATTCCAGATCCTTGCCAGGTCAAGACCTTTGAAGCCTCGCGGCTCGACTGGAACAGCATCATGCACGCGCCAATCAGCGCCGAGTTTCGTGCCTTGACGAAGGAACTGCTCGCCATCCGGCGCGAAAAGGTTGTGCCGCTCCTCAAGGCCGGCTTCAAGGCGGCACGCGCCGAACTGCTGGGCGCAAAGCGCAATCTTGGCGGCCTCAACGTGGTTTGGCGAAGCGCTAACAACGATTTGTTGCAGATCGTGGCCAATTTTTCCGGACAGCCCTTGCCGCGGCCGCCGCTCATCGAGGGCGAAAACCTATGGGGCTCCGATCCCGCGCGGGGGCATCTCTATTTGCATCCGGCCGAAATAATTGTACGCCGCGGCTTCGACGCCGCAGCCGGTTGACGCCAGGTCTCAATTGAAGGGAGCGAACGATTGAGCTGATGCGATAGTGGATCCACGGCCATGTTTTGAATGCGTTGATCCTCTCGCGGACGGTCAGTTCATAAGCCTTCGTCTTTTCGAACTCTTATAGCGCAAGTCGTCCGTGGTCACCATCGTCTGGACCACGGTGCCCGACCTCTATAGCCAATTGACCCCATCCCAAAATCTGCGATAGAGCGCAGGGTACTCCGGCGAGTCGATGAGACATTGCGATAGAACGATGCGAAGAACTCCGTCTCGGCGTCCCAATAGGCGCAAACCCCGTAGCCGCCTTCCCAACCGAAGCCGCGGCGCTGCTGCCCTCGTACGGGCTTTTGCACTGTCGACCTAGCCCCAACCACGATTGTCCCAAAAACCAGGGCTGAACGGTGACCGTGCCTTCACCTCTACCGGCACCTTGTCGCTCATCATGGCGTGGACGGACGCCTCGGACAGGACCTGCCTGCCACTCGGCCCTTTGCCCGAGTTCATCATCATTCGCGCGAAGCTGAGATAGTCGTCAGCGGTAGAAACGAGTCCTCCGTGACCACCGGGAAACTCTGGTTCACTGGCCCAGAAGCTGCTGGGCCCAGCAGGGTCCCAGATATCGGCGGTCCCGGCCTCGCGGTTCGGACGATAACATGGCGGAAACCGGTCCAACTTGTCAGCAGGAACGGTAAATCCCCTATCCTTCATCCCGAGCGGATCGAAAATTCGCGTGGCCATCACGTCCCCCAACGGCTGGTCTGTCACTCGCATGATCAGCGCGCCGAGCACCGTCATGGAGAGATCATATCGCCAGACGTCGCCGGGATGATCCATGAGAGGCAGGCGCGACAAACGCGCCAACCACTCGTCGAGTGACAGCACGGGCATTCGGTAGGAACGAGCAGATCGGCCTCCATAAAGGCCGTCTGGATCGGGTAATCGCCAGCCACCATGATCCACCCCGCCCCATCCGCATGGTCAGCAGATCGCTGACGAGAACCGGACGCCGTGCTGAGACCGTCTCGTTGACCTGACCACTCAAGGTTTTCACCACGCGACGACTTGCCAGTTCGGGAAGCCGGCGGTCCACCGGTTCGTCCAGTCGAAGCTTTCCTTCCTCGACAAGGGCAAGCGTGGTCGCTGCGACCATCGGCTTTGTAGCGGAGGCGATCCGGAAGATGGTCTCGCTGCAGTAGGGCTGCCACCACCGAACTCATGTGTACCAACGGCGTCGACAGGGACTTCGCGTCCACGAGCGACAAGAGTGACGATGCCCGGTCGGTCCATCGTGGTGACTAAATCCGCCATAGCGTCACGGAGTTGCTGTAAACCGGCCGCATCAAAACTTTGATTTTCCATTACGCGCTTCTATCGGTCTTCGCAGGATGGTGCGATGAGATATATTGAGCCGAGTGCAGTATCCCATACTGGATCTATAGCATGGTGGATCGGCTCGACAGCTTAGGCGACAGTGCGTCTGCTATCTCGCTAAGGAGATTCGGTGCCGGGACTCGCCCTCGCTTCAAGCCTGGGCAACGAAGCGTGATATTCATCCACACTGTCCAGGTCGATGAGGGTCTTGCCGCCCATCTTGTACGCCCTAATTCTCTCGTGGGCGATTAGTTCATAAGCCTTCGTTTTCCCGAACCTGCCATAGCGGCAACCATTCTTGAATTCGACGAGTCGGCGCCGCTTCTTGTCATCATTGTCAATCATGGTTCCTGAATATAATTCGGTGATTTCCACCACGATGGATCGAGCCCGTTAGCGGATGGCCGTCTCCGTAGCGCGACCTTGGTGTCGACGCGCATAGCAGGATGGCGCTACTCTTGGGAAAGCTGACAAACTTCCTGCTGCTTGTTTCGATATTGGGTCTAGCCAACGCTCGAACTATACACTACTTGGCGCCAAGCAAAAAGATCTCTGCTGCCGCGGCAAAGTCCAGCGCGTTGTAGCGTACAATTCGGACAGACCGGAAGGCAGTCGAGGCCTTCGACGGCAAAACTCAGAAGCGACTTATCCTGACCTTTAGCGGTCTTAGCGGCACTCATTAGACGTAGCTGCTCGTGCTTTGACGGCCTCTCCGTCGAGCACACGATGGTGATTTCAACCTTAGGCATGCGTGGCCACCTCGCTAGCGCGACAACGTGCAATCAGTAATTGTGATCGGCCATCTACCGCAACGAAATGAGCCGTCCGATGAGCGCTGCGCCAACGACCAGGAGGCCTTTGCCGATGAAGATTTTCTCGAGCTCGGCAGGCCTTGCCGCCGGTCGCCTCCGCTTCACGCTCTATCCCGTCCCTACGGAGATCACTGCCGCGCTAAAGCAGGTCTTTCAGCCATTGTGGGACATTCACATTCGCCTTGATGCGGCCGGCAAGTCCGGGATCGTCGACGGCAGTCATCGGTTCGATGGTGAGAGGGTCTACGTCCGCAGGGCCCGGCAGCGTGGGGGCCGCGAACATTGGCCCAACGGGCCGGTCATCGTAATCCGGGACTGCACGCCAATGGTCGTGGGCGCCGGACAACGCGGGCGCAAGGGCATGAGCTTCTCTCGCCACCTCAGGTAAGTTCGCAGCGTAGGTTAGAGTTGCGATCGCGCTACTAAGCGATGTGCCGCCGAGCGGATGATCTGCCGATTCGATGATGTCGAGCACGAGATTCTGCTGGGCAATTCGGATGAGCTCTACTCCCTGCGAATTGGGATCGACGATCGAGGCCCGGCCAGCTCGAGGTCGTCCCTTGATCACGACAGCAATAATTTTGGATTCGTCTGCGGCGATCAAACTCGCGTATGGGCCACCCTCGGTACCCTCAACGATAAGAAGATCGGCAGCTCTGTCCAACATAACCTACATCCAATCATAGCGGCCGAACGCGCGTGACGGCATCGACCAGCTCTTGATCGCTAAATAAGCCGCCTTCGTGATCGCTTACCAGTTTGGCGATCTTCACGGATGCGACTGGGCTCCCAGCGGGACAAAGAATCTGTTGGGTGAATTGCTTCGCAAGATGTCAGAACGAGGCCGCCATCGGGACACGTCAGTTTAGCAGGCGAGGCGCTGGGCCTTCACCGACAGGCCATCGAGCATAAACGCTTCCGCTTATGTGCACCGGCCCTCAGGGCATGGACGCCGCCTGTCTGCTGTCAAATCGTCACGCGGCTGCCGTCGAAACGCGTGAAGGAGAAGCCGTCGAACGGCTCGCGAAGGGTGGCACGCTCGTCCCGCAACATGCAGATTGCCACTTCCTCACCGATTGCCATCGAGGCTGAGGCGTCGGAACGCCAGTGGATGCCCGCCCAGTTCCGTCCGAAACCAAAATTCACGGCGAGCTTGTTCAACTCTCCGCCGACCGTGAGCGGTGAGCCGTTATAGGGCACGAGCCTTGTCGGGTCAGCCGGATCAGGCTGCACCGGGTTGGCGATGACGCGGCTCTCGTCGAAGAACGCCTTCAATATGGTCGCTGTAACGGCACCAACGCTCGTGGCCCCGCCGGGATACGTGGAGTGCAAGGGCGCGCCTTCCGGATAGGTTTGCGACAACAGATGGGTGCTGTATTTGGCCTTGCTGCGAGCGAGGGCTTCCGATTTCAGGAAATCATCATGCAGCGGGTAGTCGCTCACGCCATTGGCGAGGCGATGGTGCGCCAGAGCACCGTAGGCTTCCGGTCTCACAGCCCTGTGCACGAAATACTTCTGCCAGTAGGCGGCGCGGACGGAGTTACTGATCCCCGTGGCGAGCAGTGCCTGCACATATTGCAACCCGAAGGTGGCGCCCGCCGGGGCTTGGGTTTTCGATTTCCGATACGGGTTCGAGGGGTAGGACACGGGCTCTGCCGGTGGATAGATCCCGGAGTAGCGCTTGTCTGCCCCGCCTCCTGGGGTTGCGAGGAGCAGCGCTGCCGCCCACCCGAGTGCCGGACCAGTGTGGATATACTCTGCGAGATCTCTTCCTGTCGTGATGTATCGCGGTGTCGCGTCGAACTGCAACTGGCGCTTCGGTGCGGCGCCATTCTGGATCGCCAGCCACTCCTCGTAGTCAGTCAGGAATTCGCTGGCGGGCAACGCGGTACGAATTTGAGCACTGATCCACTGTGAGGCATAGGGCGCGTCCCTGAGCAGGAACTGCGAGATCAGCGGACCGTCCAAAACGCCTGGAGGCGTGACGGAGCGGCCCTTCGGGTCGCCTGCGTCGAAATAAAGCGCATTGGCGCGGAACAGTGTGCCGGGCGTGACCCGCCCACCAGACTTCGGCCCTCGGAAATCGGCAAGCTTGTTGATCTCCTCGGTTGCTACAAGCACGTCCCGATTGGAGGTGTCGTCGCGCAACTCGGTAAGCGGAACATCACGAAGCAGGGATTGCCAATATACCTCGACCGCCTCGCCGCCGCGCTCCGCACTTGCAAGAGCCGGTGCCGGGGGTATTCCAATCTGAGTTGCGTTTATGCCGCTGAGACTGACTGCCAGCGTGCCCAAGGGATTGACCAGCTTGCGAGTGCCGCCAAGCGGGATCTTTTCGAAATCGGCGGGATCGCCCGACTGGCAGGCGGCATAGAGAGCCTGCCAAGCCTCCTGTGTCACTTCGCCGCGTTTGTCGTGCGGCAGGCCACGTGAATCGGAGCCGATCTTGTTACTGTAGCGCGCCTCGTCGCCATTCGCGGGGTGGGGCGCGATGGGAATTTTCTCGTTGTTGCTCGCACAGACCCCGCGGACTTCAAAGGCCCGGTGTTTGAATGCCTCGTCGAGCGGTCGGGCGTTTGCGCTCGCAGGCTGCGCCAGCGCCGGGGCGAACCCGGGCATGCTCGGCGGAGACGCAAGCACGGCGGCACCAACCGCAATGCCGGTCCCGCCAAGCAGCGAGCGGCGAGTGATCGCGGTCGACGAGCCCGGCGAGGCCAGGCGGGATTCAGTTGAAATGGTGGAATGGTCAGCCATGGAGGCCTCCTCCCTCGCGGGAAAGTTTCGGCGGGATTGCGCCGGAGCCGTCCGATTACTTGCATGCTGCAGTCGAAATCATTTCGCTCGGAGGAGACTGAGGAGGTTGATGCAGATCAATGGTGAGCCAAGCAGACCAATTGGGTGTCGGCGGCGGCCACCGCGTCCGCCGTGCCTTTGAAACAACGCAATTGCCCACCGGAGCAATGACGTCTCCTAATGGGATGGTCCGGCCGTGCTCCGGCCCTGCCAGCACGAGAAGCTGGCAAGGGGCGCTCAAGACAAGGAGCACGCCATGTCTCAGAAACTCAACGCGGCGATCGCCGTGATCGGCATCGACATCGGCAAAAACTCGTTCCACATCGTGGGTCAGGATCACCGCGGTGCCATCGTGCTGCGGCAGAAGTGGTCGCGCGGCCAGGTGGAAACGCGGCTCGCCAACCTGCCGCCGTGCTTGATCGGTATGGAGGCCTGCGTAGGCGCCCATCATCTCAGCCGCAAACTCCAAGTACTTGGCCACGACGCCCGCCTGATGCCAGCGAAATACGTGCGCCCGTATTCGAAGGGACAGAAGAATGACTTCCGAGATGCGGAAGCCATCGCCGAGGCTGTCCAACGCCCGACCATGAAGTTCGTCGCGACCAAGACCGCCGATCAGCTCGACCTTCAGGCACTGCACCGCGTCCGCGATCGATTGGTCGGTCAGCGTACCGGCGCGATCAATCAGATCCGTGCGTTCCTGCTGGAACGGGGCATCGCCGTGCGGCAAGGCCCGCATTCCCTGCGGTTCGAGTTGCCAGGTATCTTGGCAACACGCACTGATGTGCTCTCGCCTCGCATGTTGCCCATCATCGAGGGTCTGGCGGAAGACTGGCGCCGGCTGGATGAGCGTATCGAGGGTCTATCTGGCGAGATCGAAACACTAGCCCGTCAAGATAGGGCCTGCCAGCGACTGATGACGGTGCCTGGCATTGGCCCAATCATCTCGAGCGCAATGGTGGCTGCGATCGGCACCGGAGACGTGTTCTCGAAAGGCCGCGACTTCGGCGCCTGGCTTGGACTTGTTCCGAAGCAGATATCGACCGGCGACCGCACGATCCTCGGCAGTATATCAAGGCGCGGTAATCGCTACCTGCGCGCGCTGTTCGTGCAAGCCGCGTGGGTTGTTCTGGTAAAGGTCAAGTGCTGGGAGCGCTATGGCCTCAACTCTTGGATCGAAGCCGCCAAGAAGCGATTGCACCACAACGTGCTGGCGATTGCGCTCGCCAACAAGCTCGCCCGGATCGCCTGGGCGGTCCTCAACAAGGGACGCGCCTTCGCGTGCGTCAAGATGGAGGAGACGGTGTCCCGACCTGCTTGATCCTCGCGCCGTGCGCGGGGCCGTCAAGGCGCAGCCTGGCAGCAGGAGAGCAAGACGTCAGGACAGCACGACGGCCGGCTTTGACGGCCCCTTGCGCGCGGCGCGTCTGCGCGCGCAGGCCGGGACGAAGGAACGGCCGCCAGGCACGAACGAAGGAACAGCGCGAAGTGAGGAGCTATCGATGACGTAACAACCCTTACCCGCCGAGGTCTGCGAGAGGATGAGACGACGATGGAGAATCGGTCTTCCCGGCACATGTGAACCCTGGTGACCCAAATGGCCCGGTCGAGGCCTGTCCGCTAACCAGATCACATGCGCGCTGATATCCATGATGGCCCGGAGCACTGCGCTCCAAACAGAGGCCGGATACATTGATGCAAGACCGCATCTACCGGATCGTCGAAATCTTCTTGCACCCCACGGCCGGACCATACATTGGGTCAAAATGCGAAGAACTCGGTTTGAGCAAATCTAGTCCGCTCTGGCTCAACGAACGGACCTCCGTCCGACCGGGCGCAACTTCGCAGCTGGGCCAACAGCGGACTTGCCCATAACCGAACGCCAAAGTAGAGTTCATTATCGTCGTCCCGGAGAAGTTGATGCCGTCGATAAACTTTTGCTCGCTGCCATCCTTGCCCTCGCTGCGAATTCGGCGCTTGGTGCCGGACTTCGCCGCATTGACGTTCCCGCCAGTGCAGAGGGGACCACCATTCAAGCGCTGGTCTGGTATCCCTGCGCAGCTGCGCCGGAGCAAGTCGTCCTCGGACCATTTTCATTGTCCGCCGTGCCAAAGTGTCCCTTCAGCGAAGACAAGCTGCCGCTCATCATCATCTCGCATGGCAGGACCGGCTCGTTTCTGGGGCATCATGATACGGCCGAGACACTCGCCGATAATGGGTTCATTGTCGCTGCGCTCAACCATCCCGGCGACAACGCGCGCGACGTTAGCCGTACCGATGATCTTTCCGTGTGGATCGAGCGCCCGAACGACGTGAAACGGCTGATTGATTTTCTGACCGGCGCGTCTGAATTTTCAGCCGATATCGCTCAGGCTCGCATTGGCTTCTTCGGCTTCTCGCGCGGTGCATATACGGGGCTCGCGTTGATCGGAGCTGACGCCGATTGGGCGGCCACCACCACGTACTGCCAGCAGAGTACATGGAAAGTCTGCCCGCAGGTTCTCAGGAGAGACTTTTCGGCCACGCCACTTGTACACGATCCGCGCATCAAGGCTGCCGTGCTGGCCGATCCGCCCGCGCAATTGTTTTCTGCTAAGAGTTTGGCTTCAATCAATGTGCCTGTGCAGCTTTGGGCCTCAGAATATGGTGGGGACGGTGTTGCTCTTCGCCATGTCGCGACGATACACGAGGCGTTGCGGACGCAGCAGGACTACCGGATCGTCGCGAACGCCGGTCACTTCGCCTTCTTGACACCCTGTCCTGCGGAAATGAGCGCTCGAGTTCCCGAGATTTGCTTGGACGCGACTGGATTCGATCGCCCTGCCTTCCATAAGCTGTTCAATGCGGCCGTGGTTGACTTCCTTCGGGCAACTTTGGGCAGATCGACAGAGTAGGCCTTCACCGATGCGAGCAAAGGCGGAGTTTCTGCACGCGCTCGTATGTTTGTTCTGGGTCAAAAGCGGCGGTTGAGCACGGTGCGCCCCGTCGCCCGGTTTAGCCTCAACAGCCGACGTGGCGGCAGTCAGCGGAAACTTCGGCTCGGGGCCACGAGCGGACATCGCTGCGGCAAAAAATCCCATATGCGCGATTGAGCGGCGCGGAGCAGGCATTTATCGCGTGCGCCTTAGGAGGTGGTTCGTTTGTTCCAATGCTCGGCCGCCTGCCTAACGGAGCTGAACATTCCTTACATACTACGAATTTTGGATCGATGTCGCTGTTGATCCAAGCCTCCGAACCTCCGCAGAAAGGACAGGGCCGCAGCGGTTGTACAGAAACGGGGAATCCGCGCAGTGGATCGACAGCTGGGCTGTCGCTAGGCTTCCTAGGCATCTTAACACGAGCGTTTAGGCAGTAGTTCTGGGCCGATGTCGACGACCTCGACGAAATGATGACCGACGTCGCTGTTGAAGCCGATGAAGTCCCACTTCGCGCCGTCGTCTTGGCAAGTAGTGCCGGTGAAACGTGCCGGCTGCCACTCGGGATGTTTCGTGCTTGAGCGCACAAGGACCCAATAGAAGCGACCTGGAATCAACTGTGTGACGTCAGTCATGGAATCAATTGCGGCCTCGCGCTCACGCCGCCGCCCAGCGCTCGGCCGAGCGCAGCCGCATGCGCTTGCCGCCCGGCGGGTTGCGCGTGGACCGTTCCCATCTAGCGCGCGTAGCGCTTCCCTTTCGTCGATATGAACCGCCGCCTTTAGTCCGTCCGGTGAGCGTAACGCTGGACAGGACGCGATCGCCGAGGCGTCAGAAGCCCATGACGCGAGGATGGCCCGCTTCTCGGCCAGACTCAAATTCGGGTCAGCGACGACCTCGCGCGGATGCGAGAACACCGTGCCGGGGTGAAGAAGAGCATTTAAATCGAAGACGTTATCGTGTGCGGGCGTCGTCCGCATGGCTAAACCTCCCATCATATGTCGCATTAAGGCGGCCGCGCGGGAGCACCCGCGCGGCTGCGATCGGAACCAAGCCGTGGGTTGGTCAGGCGGCCCTGCCCTCGATCTGCTTGACCTGCCCGGCGCTTGCGCCCGCGATGGCGATGCGCCGCGGCTTCATGGCCTCGGGAATCTCGCGTTGAAGCTCGATGACCAACAGACCATTCTCGAAGTGCGCGCCCTTGACCTCGACGTGGTCAGCCAAGGTGAACTGGCGCTTGAACGACCGTGTCGACATTCCGCGATGCAGAAAGGTCTTGTCGTCCTTCTCGGCCTTTTGGCCTTCCAACGTCAGGACATTCTGCTCCACCGTAAGGCCCACCTCGTCCGGTGAGAATCCGGCGAGCGCCACCGAGATTTGGAAGCGGTTCTCGTCGAGCCGCTCGATGTTATAGGGGGGATAGGTCTCTTCGGCGGTCCGCTGGACCTCGTCGAGAACGTCAAACAGGTGGTCGAACCCAATGGTCGACCTCCACAGGGGAGTCCAATCATACCTCATAGCCAAATCCTCCAAAGAGCAAGTTGGGTACGAGCTGGCCCCGGACACCTTCCGGCGCCCGCCTTGATTGCGGGGCCCGAAGGCGCCCCGGCCGCCATGTCTGCGGCGATCAAAAACTCTGCCACGAGCAAAGAAGTTTCAAGAGGGTGACGAAAAATTTCAGCGCCGTAACGGGCGGCCTGGTTTAAGCGTTGTTGTCGTGCAAGGTCACATCCGCTTCGCTGCGCTCTATGGCCGCTCGGGGGCACAAGCGGCGGTCTGCGTCCAAATAGCCGACATGGTAAATGCCTCAGCTCGAGTCGGCTAAGGGCCACGAGGCGACATATGAAAGAGGCCGCCAACTGAGGCGGCCCTACTCTTGCGTGCTTTCTTGGTCTGGATTGATGCCAAGAATCTTGAACGACTGCGCCAATACCTCTCGGGAACGTTGAAGAACTTCACTGGTGTGCACTAGCGCTTGCTGCGCTCGTTCATAGGCCTGCTTCGCAGCCTCGATCTCTTCCCGGGTCACAGTGCCGTAGTAAGGCATAGCATTTTCCTGGAATGCGCCTGCATACCCTTTCATGGCGATTTCATTCTGATGGTAGAAGTCCCGGGGATGTAAGCCACTCGTTCATATGAGAGGCGGTTTCGGCCTGCCGGGCTTTGCGGATCATTTGGTCCCGCGCTGCGCCTGGTGGAAGCAATTTGGCTTCGGTTCTTAGGCGTTTTGCTTGTTCGGAAAGTCGTTCTTCAAGGGATTGTATCTGTTTGAAATGGCGACGCTGCATGACACAACCTCGTACTTACGGGTCGTAATCCGTAGGATTCAGCAGTTCCGATCCTAATATGCAGTCGGGCGCGTTTCGGTTCCCTACTCGGAACGAATTTTCCGCCCGGGTAAGCTTGCGAAGAACTCAGGTTTAGTAAATCTGGTCCGCTCTGCCGCCATGAGCGGACCTCTGTCAGGCGCGGCGCACTTCGCCGGTGGGCCATGTGTGGACGGCTCCGGGTTGGCAAGAAGAATCTTCACTTTGCAGCGTGGTCGGAGCAGCCATGTGTTCGGCCTGTTTGTGCGGTACTCATGACCGCTGGCCATAATGCCCTCCGCGGATCAGGTCCCGGTCAATACCTCGCATTCGATGATGCTGTGGCCCATGTGGGTTGTCCTGATCGCCGGATCGACCGGCACTTCATTACGTGCTGTTCGCCTTCCCAACCGTTACGTCACGCCGGGTTTTCCCGTGTGATCTCATTCACGCCGCGAGAGCGGCGGGTTCCTTGTAACGTTCGTTCCTGGCCATCATCGCCCAAGCCATCCGGGCGAGTTTGTTGGCCAGTGCGATAGCGGCAACCTTGGTGGGGCGCCGGGCCAACAATCGAGTGAGCCAGGGCCGATGATCGGTGCCATGGATCTTGGCATAGCGGATCACGGCGAGCGCGCCAGCCGTGAACAGGCTGCGCAAATAGCGATCGCCTTGCTTGCTGATACTGCCAAGCTTGTCCTTGCCCCCGCTCGAGTTCTGCTTCGGCACGAGCCCCACCCAGGCCGAGAAGTCCCGTCCCGATCGGAAAGCCTTGGGATCCGCAATGCTGGCGACCAAGGCTGTTGCCAACGCCGGCCCGACGCCGGGGATCGCGTCCAGCCGTTTGCTCGTCGCGCTTGATCGATGCCAGGCGATGATGCGTCGGTCGAACTCCAGGATTTGAGCCTTCAGTGCCCGCAACTGACTGCCGAGAGCAGCAAGACACGCACGGGCCACCTCGGGGAGCCGGTGGTCGGCTGGATCGGCGACGACTTCCAGCAATTGCTCGACACCCCTGCGTCCGACAGGGGCGATGATCCCGAACTCGGCAAGATAGGCGCGGATTGAATTGATCACGGCAGTCTGCTGGCGGATGAAGAGATGGCGCGCCCGGTGAAGCATCAAACAGCTCTGTTGCTCGACCGTCTTGGTCGGCACGAACCGCATGTTGGGTCTCGTGACTGCCTCGCAAATCGCCTCCGCGTCGGTGCTGTCGTTCTTCTGCCGCTTGACGTAGGGCTTCACATAGGCCGGAGGCATCAATCGCACCGTATGCCCTAACGCCTGCAGCTCGCGGGACCAATGGTGCGATGATGCGCACGCCTCGATCCCCACCAGGCATGGCGGCAGCTTCTGGAAAAAAGCCAGGACGTGCCGGCGCCTCAACTGGCGGCGTATCACCACCTGGCCGGCTGTATCAACGCCGTGCACTTGGAAGACCGACTTCGCGATGTCCAGACCGATCGTCGAAATTGACTGCATAGGCTGCTCCTCCGAATCGTGGGAGCTTTAAACGGCGCCCACTCCTTGGCACTCTCGTGCCCGTGGAGGAGCCGTCCACAGCATCACTTCCGGACGCCCGCAATGCAACAAGAAAGCCTATGCGGTCCTCACCGGTGCGGAGGGCGCCAGCGCCGCCACGGCATCCGCTATTCCCGCCGCATCTGCATAGGTAACCATGTGACCGGCATCCTCGACCAGATGAAGCAGGGAGCTGGGCAACACCGCGTGGAGGCGGCGACTGGTCGGCCTCGATGAGCCGGTCAGCCTTTCCATGCACGATCCTAACTGGACACCGGATACCCGATATTGAAGCCGCAGCTGTGCAGCAGCTGGAATAAGGAACGCACTCTCCTCGGCGGCCGCCCTCAACTGCTTGGGTCGGAGAGCCAACGAGATCGGAAATTCGTTCTTGAATTCCGGCGGGATGGCGCGCGGCGCGAACAAGGTGCGCATCAGCTTCGGCATAATGGCCCACGATATGATCGGCGGGCTAGTGTAGCGCATCAGATCGCCGAGCAGCGGCATTGCCGGAGCTGACGTGAGCCAAAAGTCCGTCCGAGCGGTTGGAAAATAGTAGCCGGACACAAGCACCAGCCCACTCACGGCATAGCCGCTTCGTAGCGCCAGCGCGATCGCCACCAGCGTGGCCAAGCACCACGGGGTTGCGCACCCCAAGCTGATCAAGAGCCTTCGCGAACAAGGCAGCTTGCCTTGTGGCCGTCCAGATGCGTGTGCGCGGACGGTGGCTGTAGCCAAACCCTGGACGGTCGAAGCAAACGACGCGATAGTTCTGGGCCAGGCGGTCGACCAAACCGCTTAGGACGAGATCCTGAACCATGGTGCCATTCCCATGAAACAGGACCACGCAAGGCGCGGCGGCATCGCCTCGTTCGATATGGTGAAGGCGGACGCCGTCGCAATCGGTAAAGACGCCGATCGGGGGATTGTTTCGCTCCGCGCCACCTGAAACGCGATGTTGGCGAGGATCAGAACGACAAGTCCGGCCAAAACGATCAGCAGCCCGGTTTCAGTTGTGGACATGCTGTCAACCTATTCGCCGATGGCAGGCACTGATTCCACTCCCTCGTTGTGAGCCGCGCTCCCCAGCCGACAGCAACCAACCGTGATCGGCGCGTGCGTGATCCGAGTTTGCGTCCATCCTTTGCCGCCAGTTATCATCCCGGCAGAGCCGTGAGCTCTCGGGGCGGATTGATGCGCCAGAACGGATATGCCGCCAGTTCTTTCGAATGCTGCCCGAACATATCGAACCGCCTGTTTGTAAACTCCGTAATGATGCCGAAAAATTCAGTTGGTGACCTGATCGACGCAAGTCTGAGGCCGAATTCAAAAGCAAATTGCGCGTTGGCCCCGGCAATCTCAAGAAGCTTCGCTTGATACGCCTGCATGTTTGCTGTCGCTAAAGCAAAGGCTTTCATTGGATCGCTACCCGTCATTCTCTGACTGAGGTCATCGGGTAAGGCATCCACCCGAGGCTCTTTAGGATCATCATGAAGCCCAAGAGGCGACTCAATCGGAACTGCCGCAACAGAGCGAAGTAAATCCTCTTTCTGGCTTCGAACAACGGCCTGCTTGTTCCGTTGGGCCTGCGCGGCCATTTTCGGATTGCGGGCGCGCTTTGACGCTGGTGCCGGTTTGCGTTTGCTCATCTGACGCTCCAAGAAATGGGGGGCGACTTCATCTCTGAAGGTCAACAGGCATTGTGATGAGGCGTTCCAAACCCGTGGATTGTTGGAGCTCCGCATAAACCGAGATCACCGCGCGTTCTGCGATGTCGAGATGATTTTAGGTAGCATCTCCAACCAACAAACGTCTAGCTAGCGATCTTCCAGATCTGTGCTCAACTGCGTCACTTTAAGAACAATCAGCCCTCCGCGCGTTGAGTCTCCAAAGGCCGTTTTATCGCCGACATTATCATCACGGACTTCAAGCTGCCGGAGGCATCGACGGATGGCTGATCAAACGTTGCGGAGACCTGAACCGCGTAGGTTTTAAGCAGTGGCGTGCTGCCTGTGAATGGCGACTCAGGGTCAAATGGCTGCCCTCGGCGTCTCCATGATGGCTTTCCGCTCAGCGCTCGAAAGCGGATCGTGCGAGGAGAGGGGAAGTCAGCCACGCACTTGCGGAATTGAAGTGACTGAAGGTCTTCCACGATCTATAGTCGTGGTGCATGACAGCTGCAATCGATGAGAGCCGTTCCAGTCCCGTCAATCCATCCGAAAGAATCGGAAGCATCGATGCGCTTCGTGGCGTGGCGTTGCTCGGCGTCCTGGCTATCAATCTTGTCACCGAATTTCGTGTTTCCATTTTCGAGCAGTTCCTGCCCGCTGCACGGCCCGCAGCTCCGCTGGACCGGGCTGTCGAGACCGTCTTGATGCTGGCGGTCGACATGAAGGCTTTTGCGCTCTTCTCGTTGCTATTCGGATTAGGCCTTGCAATTCAGTTCGAGCATCTTTCGACGAATCCGCATCGCGCACTTCTCTTGTTTCGTCGTCTGATCGTGTTGTTGGCGCTCGGATTCATTCACCTATGCCTCATTTGGAACGGTGACATTCTCACTGAATATGCAATCGCGGGGCTCATCTTTCTGCCATTCCTGTTTGGTCCCCGCTGGCTCTTGGCCAGCGGCGCGGCGACGTTCCTGGGACTGTATCTGGCGCTACAGGTGTGGTCACCGCCTGGATTATTTCCGAGTTTTGCTGCAATCCAACGCGATGTGCAGGAAGCCAATCTCGTCTATGCCTCCGGCAACTTCTGGGAGGTGATGACATTCCGGCTTCGCGAAATCCCTCTGATCGTTCCTCTGCACATTTACGTCTTCCCACGCACCATAGGGCTGTTCTTCCTTGGTGCGTTGATCTGGCGGAGTGACGTTGTACGAAAGCCAGACCGGGCATTCTTATTCTCAACAGCGGTCGCATGCGTTGGTCTGGGCGCAGCTTTGATCTTTCTGAAAGTCAACGGCGTTTTAGCGAGCCGCAGTCTGGACCCGGTGGCCACACCCGCCGGCACGATCCTGCTCGCTCTCGGCTATGGTGCAACAATCGTCGCCATAGCCGAACTAACGAGCGGAAAAACGCTGCTGGGTTGGGCTGTGCCGTTGGGCCGGATGGCATTCACTAACTACCTCGCTCAGTCCGCGATCTTCGGTTGGATTTTCTACGGATATGGCCTGGGCCAATTCGGGCGCCTCGGCGCGGCCGAGGCGCTGGCCATCGGGATTGCCGTGTACGTCGGCCAGGTATTCTTCAGCGCTTGGTGGCTAAGACATTTTCGATATGGCCCGGTCGAATGGTTGTGGCGAACGCTCATGTACGGCGCGCAGCAGCCGATGGCTTTGAAAGGATCTACGTCCGCTGTGAGACGGGGATGTAAGGTTTCAGGCTCCAGAAGGCGATATCTAGGATGACCGCTCAGGCCGGACGGCGACTTGGACATCATAGCTCCTTGGTGAAATGATAGCGCCGAATGCCCCCACCGGAGGTCTTGTTGCTGGGTGCAACCGCGACCTCCTCGCGAACCAATTGATATTCAGCGGCTCTGTAAAGCGAAACTGCTTCGCGCTGTAGCTCAGAGGTGCTCAAAACCATCCGAGGTCAATTGAGCTTGCGACATTCGTCCTCAGCGAACCTCAACATTTGCCGGGCGATACCCCGGCGGCGAACGTCGGGATGGACGTACATGCGGCGCAACTCCATCCCCGCAGATGAAGAAGGTTCAAGTCCAAACATGCCAACGACTTTTTTGCCGAAGACTGCGACCCAGAATCCGCCTTGTCGGCGTCCGTAGTACTGGCTTATCTGACCAACTTCTTCCGGGGCACAGTGGATTCATGAAATCAAATACGACGGCTACCGCATCCAGCTCCACATCAACGGAGATGACCGGAAAGCATTCACCAGGAACGGGCACAACTGGGTTCACAAATTCTCCGTCATCGCCGGCGCCTTCGACATCGAAGTTCAGACGATCGTTGACGGCGAGGTCGTCGTCATTCATGAGGGCCGCACGAACTTCTCAGAACTGCAGGCCGATCTCGCTCGAGGCGACCAAGATCGGCTCGTCTACTTCGTCTTCGATCTCCTTTGGCTTGATGGCCAAGTCCCAGCTTGCCAGGAAGGAGCTGCTGAAGGAGTTGATCGAGAGCAATCAAATCAAGGAGCCGATCCTCTATAGCGAGCATCACGAAGGCGACGGGCAGGCGCTGTTTGAGGCAGCCAGCAGGCTGAGGTACGAGGGCATCATCATCTCCAAGCGTATCGATGCTCCGTACCGATCAGAGCGGGCTGAAGCCTGGCAGAAAATCAAAGCCGTTCAGAAGGGCAGATTCCCCGTCGTCGGCTTCATAAGAGATCCAACCGGTGTTGCCGCTCTCTATCTCGGCAAACAGGAGGGGAAGCAGCTGATCTATATGGGCAAGGTCGGCACGGGTTGGAGCCGAACCACCTCGCGCAAGATCAGGGATGCACTCGACACTGTAGTCAGCCCAAAGAGTAGATTGAGTAAGCAACTCAAAAAGCCCAAGGTACTTGGGTTGAGCCGAAGTTCGTTGCTGAAATTGAGTATCGCGACATAACGTCAGAAGGACTCCTGCGCGCCAGCTCATTCAAAGGTCTAAGCCGGAAATAAACGTATGTTTCTGCGGCCATCTGCACGCTGACGTATCATCGGTAACCGTCATCAGAAGGAACATGCGATGGGATTGAAGCGCAGGCGATTTAAACAGACGGATTCTCTTGGAGCGCGGCTTGAGCAATTTGCACAGGATATGCGTGAGCGAGCGGATGGAGAGCCGCCGGGAGACGAACGTAACGCCTTGCTCAAGCGAGCACGTAATGCTGATCAAGCATCGACATTGAGCGGCAACTTCGTCAGGATCACTAGGAACGCCCGAGAGAGAAGCGGTTTAGCTTGGCTCCTCCCTCTGAAAAATCCTGCCCTCGCTGCTGCCGTGGCGAGGGCCTTTTCGGCGGTTGCCGCTTGATTGCCGATCCGACCATGTAGACAGTCCGGCCCTGCAAGCGTGCCGATGTCCGCCGAAAGCCACGTTTTTCGCAAAGCTCAAACAAAGGACGGGGGAGGGGCCGGTGCCTTGCCTCAACTAAACACAGCATGAGCAAGAATTGCGAAGTAGGCGACGATCAGGAAGAAAGCCACCGTCTGAAGCTCTTTTGCGCGCAGCTCGGCGGCTCGATAACTGAAGGGCTTTTGCCGATGCTCAGCGGAGACAGTCCGCGATGGGCGCGGATGCGACTTCAGATATTCATCGCCTTTCGCACCACCGAGCTCGCCTGAAATCCCTATCGAGTCGTCCTTCCAAGCCAGTCGGCCACAGTTCGATCATCGGGGCGAAGCCAACGAGTTCAGTTGCGTCCAAGTCTTTGGATCGGGGAGAGCGCTGCATCAACAACAATGGCCGCAGCGGCGAACCACTGCGGCCTGCCGGGTTAAAATGTGTGGGTGAAATATGGGATCCAGCCCCGGCGGAAGTAGCCTATCCCGACGATGCCGAGGCGCAAAGTCGTCGATGTCACACTCTGGAAAATGTTGCATCTACGTCAGTCCTACTGACGGGATGGAGGAGAGGGAGAGCCCGCCGGGGCTGGCTATAGCTAGCCCTCAACCTCCACGCGCGAGCTGCCGCCCTCGCAACACACATGCCTGCATGTGATCGCGTCAGATTCGTGTCGAACCGATATCGAAATCTGGCGAACTGGCGTGATCACCGTTGATGCCCGAGGCCAATGCCCAGGGTCTGTGCTTTCTGACGTAACGCGCCTTCGGTTCGCTTAGTCATCTTAGCGAGCTTGATGACCGGGGTCCGAGCCTTCGAGTGCACCTTCAATTCTTTGATGTCTTCCTTCGTCCATTCGCGGCGGACGGTTTCCTTAGTGTTCTTAGCCAAGACGCGCTCCTTCAACGTTGAGGTCGCCGTTTAGCATATGACGCGCGACACGCAAATCTCGGAGCAAAGACTTCGTCTTGTCCTCGAACTTCGGATCGCGTCAGAGGTCGAGATTGCGGAGCCGCCAAAACCAAAGCGCCTGGTGGCGCAGCGTCGAGATTTACGGCAGGAAATGATTGACGCACACCTCCCATTTTTGCGGGTCATGAGGAAGGGAGCGGCTTGCGTAACTGAAAAGTTACGCCTTCTTGCCAGCCTTGGACCATTGCAGATGTCGCAGCCGCGACTCCAAAAGATACGCGTGCACTCAGCTCATAGCTGCTCGGTTGGCAGTCTCTTCTTCGGACAGTCTGCTATGTTGAAGGGCGTTCTTATTGCACTGTAGCGCTGCTGTTTCTGGCGCTTTGTGATCGATACTGGTCAGGTGGCCGCAGTACCGAAGCTGCCTTCGTGCTGGCGAGACAAAACAGGCAATCGTTCAGTGTGTGACCCAGAACGCGTTCAGGCGCTCGAAATGAACGAGGCGGGCTCTCTTACTTCGCTAAACAAGAGGAAATGCCCGGATTGCGCTCAGGATGGATGTCTCCTGGATTGCGAATTGACATCGCGGAGCACCCGACATGCCTCGACTGTCACGCGCGCTTTTACGTTGCTCCGCGCACTCCGCATGCCAGAGCTTTCATCCGACAATAACCATGTCAAGTAGTCCGCTGTAGGTCCTTTGCAGACCTACCGAGACGGCTAGGCCATAGCCCGCTTGCGAACGGAAGGTCGACGTTCAGGGGGCCAAGATGAAAGTCAGGAGCTTAGTCGGAACCTGCCCCAAACTTTTGAGTTAGCTCCACTCCGCCCTTCGAGCTCCAAGAATGAAAAAAACGACCTTCGGGGACGCGCATAACCTCGAACTACTCATCAACGCGATCGTCGATTACGCCATCTTCATGCTCGATACCGAGGGTGCGGTCAGGACCTGGAACAAGGGCGCTGAACGCCTCAAGGGCTATGCTTCTGATGAGATTATAGGAAAGCCTTTTTCAATCTTTTACACGCCCGACGATCGAGAGAAAGGTCTACCGAATAGAGCGCTGACTACAGCCGCGGAGACCGGGCGCTTCGCGTCCGAGGGCTGGCGTGTCAGAAAGGATGGCAGTCGTTTCTGGGCACTCGTTGTGCTCGACGCAATTCGCGACGAAAATGGCCGGCTCATCGGTTTTGCGAAGGTCACGCGAGACATCACCGAGCGGCAACAGGCCCATAACGACCTGCTGGAAAGCGAAAGACGCTATCGCCGGCTCGTTGAAGCCGTCGTCGACTATGCCATTTTCCAGCTCGATCCCTCCGGCAACATCGCGACCTGGAATCCCGGGGCCGAGCGCATCAAGGGTTATCAGCCGGAAGAGATCATCGGTCGACATTTCAGCACGTTCTACACGCCTGAAGATCTTGAAAAAGGGGTGCCGAAGGTGGCGCTGGCTGAGGCCGCTGAGAAAGGACGGTTTGAAGCCGAGGGCTGGCGCATGCGCAAGGACGGCTCGCGATTCTGGGCCTCGGTCGTGATCGACCGAATCACCGACGAGAGCGGCGCGATCATCGGCTTTGCGAAGGTCACGCGTGATCTTACCGAACGCAAGCAGGCGCAAGACGAGCTTCAACGCGTTCAGGATCAGCTCGTTGCGTCGCAGAAGCTCGAAGCGGTCGGACAGCTCAGCGGTGGCATCGCGCACGACTTCAACAATCTGCTCATGATCGTCCTCGGCAATCTGGAAACTGCAGAGCGCAATAGTCGCAATATCGGTGGGCCGAGCCTCCATCGCGCACTGGCGAATGCGAAGCGCGGCGCGCAGCGGGCAGCGGCACTGACAAGTCGCTTACTTGCCTTCTCACGCCGCCAAGCGCTCGATCCCAAGCCAATCAACCTCAACAGCTTCTTGAATGGCCTCCAGGAGTTTCTCCAGCGCACATTGGGCGAACGCATCGAAGTACAGACGGTGGGCGGCGCCGGCCTTTGGCTGATCGAAGCAGACGTGAACCATTTGGAATCGACGGTTGTCAATTTGGCGATTAATGCCCGTGACGCAATGCCGAATGGTGGAAAGCTCACTATCGAGGCGGCCAATGTCTCCGCTGACGAAGACTATTCGCGTGCCAATCCGGAGCTCGCGGCCGGCCAATATGTCGCCATCTGCGTGAGTGATACGGGCTCGGGCATGACGGAAGAGGTCTTAAATCGTGCCTTTGAGCCCTTCTTCACGACCAAAGAGCCTGGGCATGGAACCGGCCTCGGATTGAGCCAAGTCTATGGCTTCGTCAAACAGTCCGGCGGACATGTGAAGATCTACAGCGAAGTGGGAGAAGGTACGAGCATCAAGATGTATTTCCCCCGCTACGCGGGCACTACGCAGCCCGCCTCGGATGATGCGGACGAGCTGATCTCGGAAGGCGCCTCTGTAGAGACCATTCTCGTCGTTGAAGACGACCCCGATCTAAAGGCCTACGTTTCGGAAGTGCTGCGAGATCTCAACTACCGGGTTTTGTCTGCTGGCAGCGCGCAGGCCGCTTTAACAATTCTGTTGCAGGAAGATCAGCAGGTCAATCTCCTTTTAACCGATGTAGTCATGCCCGGAATCAATGGTCGCGAGCTCGGAAGGCGCGCGCAGCAGATTAGGCCTCATCTGAGAATACTTTACATGACGGGTTATTCGCGCAACGCAGTGGTCCACCAAGGGCGGCTCGATGAGGGCGTCGATCTTCTGGAAAAACCCATTACTCAGGCGAGGCTGGCGTTGAAGGTACGCGAGATCTTGGATCGAATTTGACGACAGAGAACGGGTCATAGGCGCAAGCTAGCTTAGGAGAGGTCGACCGCACTCGGCGCCGGAAGTCCGTAGTCTCTGGCTCTTTTCGCGGCCATCTTCCGATACGCTTGCGACTGCGTCCGAAGTTGCGCTTTGAAGTTTTCATCGGCTTCGGTTGCAGCTAACTTCTCGAGCTGAAACGCTCTCTCAAGATATTGCAGCAGTAGTTTCTCTGCGCTCTCCCGCGATGCACAACGGACGCCTATGAATTGTGCATGCGACCACTTTTGTTAACGGCTCACTTGCAAACGGCGACATCGTGCGACAACCTACTTCGCAAGAAGCTCTCTGACGGCGATTTCCGAAAGGGCAACGGCATTACTGACGCCTGACGACCCCACTTCAATAATCTTCCGCGCCACAAGCTCGCACACCGGATCGCCGCGATCGACCAGATTGAGTTTGCACAGGGCGGTATTGAACGCCAGCTCATAGAAGTGACGTTGCTCCGCAGACAGATTGGCCTCCAAAAGCAGGCGACTGATTGGCATGGTGCTCCCCTCTGGTTGGGCGGGAGCACAACCGGTCTCACAGTCACCGATGGCAACCTCGATCCGTTCGGTGATGAGGTAAGTACATTCCACTTTCAAAACAGAGTCCAGGGCGATGGCCGGGCGCTTGACACTCATGATGAGTAGTTTGAGTAATCAGCTCTGCGAGCGCGGTGACATGCGCTCACACTTCAGCTCCAGCTTCTCCGCTTCCAGGGACTCGATGGCGGCCTCGATCATCGCGCGGCTGAACGATTCCAGACCCGGGGAGATCAGCAGGCGGAATTGCCGAACTCGGATATCGATCTGATCGCACTTGTGGCACATGGCACTCGCCGCGTTTGAGCGAGAGCGCGATAGCTCATCACCGATAGATGCCACGGACCGTGCGGTGATGATGTTGCCTAGCAACGCGGCAGGGGGCAGGTCGCTAACAATTGTTAAAATTGGCGGTCGAGCCGGCATTTAATTCAGCTTACGCCGAAATTGATCCTGCAGCTGGCGCTGCTCGTCTGCATACTCCTCGACCGCACTTCGTCGGAGCGGCGCTTGTCCTGGTCTTTATGTTCCGGTGTGGGGTCTTTCGTCATCGCACCATCCTCGGCAAAAGCGGCGCTTTCATTAGACGCCAAGACCGAGAGCCGATGCGATGAAAGTCAGCTCGCAATGCCTCGAGCTGAAGCCATGCTGGCGGCCAGAACCATGAAACGCCAGTCGTTGGAATGGCGGCGGGTTGTGCCAGACTGGCGCAATCGTCGGCCTTGGCCCGCATCTCAGTCGACGCCATATAGCACGACGCCTACCTTCGCCTGTCTTACAGTATGTGAATGACTTGGGAAGTCTCTTGGAGAAGCAGGGCAGGACGATTGAGCCGTTCCGCTGAGCTCCATTAGAGCGAAGAAGGCGAAGGCGATGATCGAGCTCGAGCCGTTCCGATGTTGTTCGCGATTCTTCGTCGCGGGCGAGCCGATCAGGAGGAGGCGTGCTACGAACAGACGCACCGTCTCCGCCGGACTTCCGATCAACTGTCCCAGTTCAGCAATCTGCGTCCACGATTTACCAAACCGGACCGCTTTCGGCCCAGGACTTGCGTGTTTGGCCAGGCCGTTGCAAGTATGCAATCTTGGAATGAGCACAACCTGGTTTGCATCCTATCAGGAGGCAGGACGCAATGGTGAGTGAAGGGCCGAGGGCAGGCAGATTTCTTGTTCGAATGGGCGGAGCCGGCTGGATGGTTTACGATCGAGAGCGCAGAGGTCCAGCACTGATCGGCACCGAGTGGGCAGCCAATTTAACAAGGGAGCAAGCGGAAATAGTGCACCGCACTCTCTCCGGTACTTCGGGAGAAGCTGAAAGGCGTTCGACTTGAACGATCCGGGTCGGAACGGCCCCAAGCCCGTCTCTGGGGCTGGTGAGGGACGAGCCGGGGCCGCCCGCGCACGCTAACCCAACGCATGCGCTGGCAGTAACCTCGGCCCGAGATTTCAATTCGTCTGTACGAAATGAGCCGGATTGCAGATTAAATTCGAGGCGCGGTCGGCTTATAGATGAAAGACGGCTCCGGTTGACCCGGGGGGGACCCGGAGCCGTCCTGCCAACCCTTCATGCCAGCCCGCGTGAAGGGCTAACGTGCAGGGAAATTTTCGACGCCTTGCGTCGTTCCTACTACCTTTGGCGGTGTCTTAGCCTCGATTTTGGCGGAGCTGGAGCAGCCTGCTGTAGCGGGCCGCAATTCGGGGTCTTTATTTTCCCGACATCATTAAATGCCAAGGCGGCCTTCACTATGTTTTTCTCGGTGATGTAGGTGACCATTGCCCCACCGGGCGAGGGCTGAAGATCGTCCAGGTCGGCAGCGCGGTATTCCTGCAGACGGGCAGCCCAGTAGGCTCGCAAGCCTTCTCGGCCAGTGATAACCACGCCTTCACAATCGCAGAACACCACAGCATCTTCGGCATACATTTCCATTATTGCTTCGATATCGCCCGCACGGTAGGCATCAAGCCAATCGACGGCAGCGGCCATAGGATCGAAATTCATACAAGCACCTCCACGCCAGAATTTGGCTTAGAGGCACCCAGCTAAGTCTTTGGCCAAATCGACCGTAAGTTTTTGCTGTTCCGGTTCTGCCAAGCCCATATGCCGCGTGCCATAGGCGGTACCTTGTCCACTGACCTTCGATGTCGCCGTCGATAAAAAGTTAGCAAGCTAGCTCGTCAGCAGGTCTTTGGCTTGCGTCAGCAAGCGAATATAGGTGCCGCTCTCGTGGGGTTCGAGCCAACCCTGCTCGATGGCGTACTTGATGCCCGCGTCGAATTCCGGGCCGCTAGCCTTGAGCGTGTCTTGACGCTCGGAGCAGTGCCGGCAGCGCGTGTACCGTTCCAGCTCGTGGACGGGAATGGTCTTCGAGCGCCTGACGATGTCTAGCGCGACGGTCTGGTGGGTGTCGCAGCCGAGGCACTTCACCTCCAGATAGCGAGGCGAAGGATCACGACAGACGAGGCAGACCGCTGCCGAAATGGCATGGCTGCCGCGTCGTCGGCGACGGCGAGTTGTTTCTGATGAACTGGCAGTCGGACGACTCTCTTGATGGCCGGTATTTTGGATTTCTTCCGGCATCTAGCGTGATCGGCCGTGCGATGCCGGTGTGGACGTGGGAGGAGTGATCGTGCGTATTCGATGTGTATTCCTCGCCATTCCCCTGTTCGATCGATTGCGGTTCAATTCCTCTGTCTCAATCGATATCGGCAGGGCTGGCGCGAGCCCGACCGCGTGCTTGGGTCGGTCAGGCACGCGCGTTTGTTCTGTCGTGCCCATGATGCTTCTTCTGACGGCGTTCGACAGTGCTGCCTTGGCGCAGAGCGGATCAGCCGCCCAGCCGGCGATCAGTCAGACTGCACACTCATTCGCCGGCTTCGTCAATGAAGCCTCACAACGCTTTGCGATTGCGCCGAACTGGATCCGATCAGTCCAAGGCATCGAGAGTGCTGGTGACGTGCACGCCAGATCGCCAAAAGGCGCAATGGGTCTGATGCAAATCATGCCGGCGACTTGGGCGGAACTTCGCGAGCGCTACAATCTCGGGAATGACCCCTACGACCCGCACGACAACATTCTGGCCGGTACGGCGTACTTGCGCGAACTGCTCGATCGGTATGGCTCGCCTGGCGTGTTTGCCGCGTACAACGCGGGACCATCTCGCTATGAAGAGCATCTCGCAGGCGGTTCTCTGCCAGACGAGACGCGAGCATACGTCGCAAAGCTTGCAAATTTGCTTGCCATCGAACTGCCGCCGAGTTGGACGTCCAGCGGCCAGTCATCAGCAACTGCGACGCTGTTCGTCACGCGTTCCGATCTGATGAAAACGCGCGATCGGTTGCCGGCGCTCATGCCGTCCGGCGGTGTCACGACCGCAATTTCGGCGCCCGATGTTTCGCCAATGGTCCCGCGGCCTGTTGGCGTGTTCGTCCCTCGATCGGATGCGGGATTGTCGCAATGACCAACTGTGCGAGTTCGCAAGCCTTGGCGTGCTTCACAAAGCTAGCGGCACGTGCTGATGGCGTACGGGCGATGCCTTCGGCCCGCGCTCTACTCGTCGCTTCGCTCCTCACCGAGCCACCCTTCGGGTGTCTCGGCCCTTCGGGTAACGATCGCTATCGCAAGCGCTCGGAAGCAGTGGGGGCTTCGCGAGTTGGCTGCCCAGTCGCGGCGGCTCTTTCGGGAACCAGCGACTGGGAGACCACGACGTATGCGTCCGGTGCCTGCACATGAGCTCAGGTCTTGACAGGATGCTGAGCGTTCCAGGCCCACGGCAGCAGTTCGTCGAGACGGCTGATCGGGTGTCCATCGACCATTCGCTGCAGCACGTCACGCAGATATGCGTAAGGCTCGACTTCATTGAGCTTGCACGTCTCGATCAGCGAACAGAGGATTGCCCATCGTTCGCCGCCGCCGTCGCTACCGGCAAAGAGATGGTTCTTGCGGCCGAGCGCCACAGGTCGGATCGCCCGCTCGACGGAGTTTGTGTCGAGTTCGATGCGGCCGTCATGGAGGAATCGGGTCAATCCATCCCAGCGCGACAGCGCATATCGGATCGCTTCGGCGAGATTGCCGCGGCCGGGCAGTTGAGGGAGCTGCACCTCGAGCCAAAGGCGAAGGCTGTCAACGATCGGCTTGGCGAGGGCGCGCCGCGTAGCCAACCGATGCGCCGGCGATTGACCACGCACCTGCGCTTCGACGGCATAGAGGCTGGCGATACGACGCAAGGCCTCGTGCGCGTTGGGCGTGTCCTCGGCTTGCGCAATCTCGTAGAACTTGCGCCTGGTGTGCGCCCAACATGCGGCGAGAGTGATATTTCCGGCATCGGTCAGCCGCTCGAATCCCGCGTAGCCGTCGACGTGCAGAACGCCCTTGAAGTGCGCCAGATGCGCCACCGGGCGCTCCGCTTTCCGGTCGGGCGCGAACACATAAACCGCAGCCGGCGGCTCGGGTCCACCCCAGTTCCGTTGATCGCGGGCATACACCCACAGCCGTCCGGTCTTGGTGCGCCCTCGGCCGGGATCGAGCACAGGGATTGGAGTGTCGTCGGCAAACAGGTGATCCGACGCGAACATGTGTTCGCACAGCCGATCGTGCAGGGCCGCAAACCACCAGCACGCGCCGCCGACCCATCCGGCCAATGTCGAGCGCTCCAGTTCGACGCCATGACGGGCAAAAATCTGCGCCTGCCGGTAGAGCGGCGTGTGGTCGCAATATTTGCTGACCAGCACCTGCGCGAGCATGGCTGGCGTGGCCAAACCGCCGGCGATCGGTCGTTCGGGCGCGGGAGCCTGGGTGATCGTTCCGCAGCTGCGGCAGGCATATTTCGGGCGGCAGATGCGCACCACGCGCAACTGCGCTGGCACCCAGTCCAGCATCTCACTGACGCTCTCACCGACCGCATGCAGCGCGCCGCCGCAGCACGCACATCCCTCACTATCGACGTTGAGCACAACCTCTTCGCGGGGCAGATGATCCGGCAGCGGCTTGCGCTTCGGCTGCAGTTTCTGCGTCGGCGCAGACGTCTCAACCGAGGCTTGATCTGCCTCGACAGCCGACAGATCGATGTCCAGGTCTTCCAGTCCAAGGGCGAGTTGATCAGCGTCGAGACGCTCGGAACGACGCCCAAATTGTGCACGCCGAAGCTGTTTGATGATTGCCTGGAGACGCTGGATCTCGCTGTTCCGATGCGCGATGACCGAGGCAATGTCGCGCACCAGGCGATGCAGAAGCGCAGTATCCGACGGCAGATTGTCGAGGTCGAGCTGCATGACCGATTCTACTCGGACACGCTGATTCGACGAAGCAACTTCGCTATATTCTATGCGGGTTTTTGCGATTCAACCCGCGATGGCCGGTCGCCATCGACGCTCGGGTGTGCGCCAATCGATGCCTTCGATCAGCATGGCAAGCTGTGCCGGGGACAGCGTCACGGTGCCGCCGGGATCGCTCATTCTCGGCCAGATGAAGCCGCCCTGGTCGAGCCTCTTACTGAACAGGCAAAGCCCGCTGCCGTCCCAGAACAGGATCTTCAGCGTGCTTGCCTTCTTGCCTCGGAAGGCAAACAGGTGGCCGGAGAATGGATCCTTCTTGAGTTGTTCCTGAACGAGCGCGGCGAGGCCATCCAGGCCCTTGCGCATGTCGGTATACCCCAAAGCCAAATGCACTTTTACGCCGGCCGGCACGATCATCATCGAGCGGTCTCCTGCTCAATGACGTGGCGACGGACTGCATCCGGATCGCTGCCGACCGGTGCGAAGACGCGACGCCCATCGTCCAATTCGATAGCCGTCATGCCGTCGGGCGGCTGTAACAGATCGTTCAGGACGAGCGTTGCGGATTGCGCTCCGGCGACCTTCACAGCCGCCAACTTAGCCCGCACCCGCTTGCTGAACCCGAACTGGACCCGCCACCGGAACAACATGCTGGTGACGATGCCGTGGCGCCGGCAAACCTCGGCGGCGGTGGCGTCGGGGAGCTCGGACTCGGTCACTATCGCGAGCTTTTCCTCGTCACTGAAGCGACGCCGGTTGGCGCGTCCGTCGCTCGGCGGATCGACGGTTGGTGCATCCGTCAAGCGACTTCTGATGCGAGACCCCTTAGCAGCGCTGCTAACACTAGTGCTTATTAGTGGGCGGGCACTCGGATGAAGGTGCGTCCGCCAGTCGATTTCAACCTCATTGGCGTCGATCAGATCGCGCCACCGCCGCAGGCTGTGCTGCGATATGCCATGTGCCCGGGCATACGCTTGCATGCTCAGTCCGCACCACCTCATCGCTTCAACGTGCATCGCCCAGAACGCTTGCACGGCTCTGCAGCGGAGGTCCTTCGACACTGGAGCCCGCTTCTTGCGGAGCCGCTCCCGACGTTCCTCGCGACGCAATTCGGCGCGCATTTTCAACGTCTCGGCGTCAACCAGATGCTGCAGCCAGCGATCGAATGTGCCGCCACTGAGACGGTGCTGACGACAGTATTTGCGCTTGCTGAGACCGCTTCGCCGCCACGCTTCAACGTGTACCGACCAAAAAGAACGACGCGCTTCGTTCTTGAAATATTCCGTACCCACCGGAGATCCTCCAATGCAGCAAGGAACCCGATATGGAACGACGACGCACTCTCGGAAAGTCGTGCAGGATTCGGACGCTTACACCACGACGGCAGGACGGCTCTTCAAATCGGGCTTCGAGAGATCGGTGCACGGGAATAAGACGGCCGTGGCCGAATCCGGAGCCTGGTGCAACGACTTGGAAGGTCGTTGCCACACAGGAGAGCTCCGATGAAACTGTACGTTGGATTGGACGTCGGCCTTGAAGAAACCAGCGTTTGCATCGTCGATAGCGAGGGTCTTACGATCCGCGAAGTTAAGGTCAGCACGGAGCCAGAGGCGATCCGCTCCGCTGTGGAGGGTTACGCGGATCGCCTCGATAGGGTCGGGGTCGAGGCGTCATCGCTGGGTATCTGGCTGTATCGCGAACTGCAGTCAGCCGGGCTTCCAATCATTGTCGTGGAGGCGCGCCACATGCGCGTTTCGCTATCGACAATGCGCAACAAAACCGACCGAAACGATGCGCGCGGCATCGCGCAAATGATGCGGTTGGGCTGGTACCGCGCCGTGCATGTCAAGAATATCGACATGCAAAAAATGCGCACGCTGCTGACGAACCGGAAGCTGCTCAAGCGCAAATTGATCGACCTCGAGAACCATGTTCGGGGCGCACTGCGGGCCTATGGATTGCTCGTCGGAGCGGTCGCGAGAGGTGCCTTTGAGGCCCGCATCCGCGAGCTGATCGAGCACAGCGACCCGATTTTTGTGATGTCGATCCAGGTCATGCTGGACGTGCGTCGCGCCCTCCTCGAAGGTTACGATCGGCTGCATCGTGTGCTCCTGCAGGTGGTCCAGCATGATCCTGTTTGCCGGCGTCTGATGACGGTTCCAGGCGTCGGTCCGGTCGTTGCCTTGTCATTCAAAGTCGGCGTTGATGACCCTCATCGCTTTGCCCGATCCCGCACGGTGGGCGCCCATTTTGGCCTGACGCCGAAGCGCCACCAGTCCGGGACGTCGATCGATTTTGAGGGGCGCATCAGCAAACAAGGCGATATCTCCGTGAGGGAGGCGCTGTGTGAAGCTGCCGCAAGTCTGCTGCTACGGGTCAGAAAATGGTCGGCATTGCGGGCGTGGGGCCTGCGAATTGCCAAGCGGTCGAGCATGCTGTGTGCGATAGCCGCGGTCGCGCGAAAGCTCGCGGGTATTCTCCACCGGATGTGGGTCAGCGAGACCGATTTCCACGTCGGATTCGGTGCCAAGATCACGCAACGGCTGCGCCTAAAGCCGGCGCAGTAGCAGCTACATAGACGAGCATAGGAAGGCGCTGGGACTACTCCCAGCATGTTGAGGAGGGAACGAAATTAGAGATCCGCGCGCGCGGTGAGCGTCCCCTGGCGGGGCCGCGAAACGGGGAATGTCCGCTATCTCTTGCCTGCTGCCGCCCTTCGGGGACGAGAGCGCCGGACTGCTTGGACAGCCCTGTTCACGAACCTGATGAAGAGCATGCGACGGCCGAAGTGCTGAACGCGAAGGAACGCATGGACCCCGCCTGGTGAAGGCCACTGCAACGCGGTGTGGTGACGTTTGTGCGTCGTAGATGGAGGGAAGCAGCGATGCTTATTTTGCGAGGACTCGAGGAAAAACCTAGGAATGAGTTGACTTTGCCCGCCCGATTAGGAAGGCGAGATAAAAGGGGCTCGCCTGTCGAACCGCAAGCCATTGGCATGGCTTGGGTTCTGACGTGCCGGTCGGTCGGGGCGCGTGCCGCGCCTTGCATTTTGACGAATGCAATCAAAGGCGTTTTCGGCACCGTGCGTGCTTTTGATCGTTTGGCCCTGCCGTGAGCGCGGGCGACAGCGATCTGCGTGTTCGGCCTGGGCGCATCCGCAGTACCCGCGCGCCGAAGTCCAAGAGCTTCATCAACCAAGTGCTGCGGGCAGCGAAGAAGGCAGGACACACCTCGGGACAGGCCGCTGCGGGCCGGCGTGCTGCGGCCTATGGGCGCTCGACGTTCGGCCGCGGGCGCCTCGCGTTTAGCCGCGCAAGGTTGTTCAGCCCGACGCGGCGCGTTGTGGTGAAGGCGCGCGTGGTTCGTCATAAGGACCGAGCCTTTCGTTCGGCACCGCTGACCGCCCACCTCTCGTATCTGAAGCGCGACGGCGTGACCCGGAGCGGTGAACGGGCCGAGATGTTTGATGCCGGCAGTGATCGTGCCGATAGCGCGGCTTTCGCGGAACGGTGCAAGGACGACCGGCATCATTTCCGGTTCATCGTCTCGCCCGAGGACGCCGGCGACATGACCGACCTGAAGGCCTTCACCCGCGATCTCGCCCGGCAGATGGAGACCGATCTTGGCACACGGCTCGATTGGGTGGCTGTCGACCATTGGAATACCGACAACCCCCACGTCCATCTTCTCGTTCGGGGAGTAGATGAGGAGGGAGCGGACCTCGTGATCTCCCGCGACTATATCAGCCAGGGTCTGCGCTCACGTGCCGAGGAACTGGTCGCCATCGAACTGGGGCCAAAGCCGGAGCACGAAATCCGCAACTCGCTGGAGATGGAGGTCACGGCGGAACGATGGACCCGGCTCGACCGAGAAATCCGACTGGCGGCTGACGAGGCCGGCTACATTGACTTTCGCCCGGAGAATCCTGGCAAGTCCGATCCCGAGATCAGGCGCCTGATGATCGGCCGCCTTCAACACTTGGAGAAGATGGGCCTTGCCGCACCCGCCGCGTCAGGGGAATGGATGGTCGGGCTTGAGGCCGAGCGAAGCTTGCGCGACCTCGGCATGCGCGGCGACATCATCAAGACCATGCACCGCGCCTTTACCGACCGCGGGGAAGCCCGCGGCATCGCCGATTACGTCATTGAAGGAGGGCAGCCGACGTCCCAGATCATCGGACGACTGGTCGCCCGTGGACTGCATGACGAACTCACCGGCGAGGCCTATGCCCTGATCGACGGGACTGACGGACGGGCGCACCATGTGCGCTTTCGAGGCCTTGAGGCTTTCGACCACGGACCGCCGATCGGCGGAATCGTCGAGGTACGACGCGTGGGTCAAACCGGCGATCCGCGGCCGACCATGGTCCTGGCACTCCGCTCCGATCTCGATCTTGCCGAGCAGGTTGCCGCGAAAGGCGTGACCTGGCTCGACCATAGGCTTGTCGAACGCGCCCCTATGCCGCTCGCCATGGGCGGATTCGGCCGCGAGACCCGCGACGCCATGGAAGCCCGTACCGAGCATCTGATCCAGGAGGGCCTGGCGCGGCGGCAGGGCCAACGCATCATCCTGCAGCGCGATCTCCTGGACACGTTGCGCAGACGCGAACTGGACGAAGTAGCCGCAAAGGTCTCGGCCGACACGCGCCTCCCTTACATGAAGTCTGACTCGGGTGAGCACGTGGGGGGCACATATCGCCAGCGTCTGACGCTCGCTTCGGGACGCTTTGCCATGATCGACAATGGGCTCGGCTTCCAGCTCGTGCCCTGGTCGCGCGAACTCGAGAAGAGGCTCGGTCAACACGTCACCGGAGTCGTGAAGGACGGCGGTGGCATCGAATGGGGCTTTGGTCGCAAGCGCGACCTCGGCCTCTAGCAATCTCGCCAATTCAGTTGCGGAAGGGCATTCGCGATGTCTGGAACTAAAATCCTCTGGGGACAGGTGATCGTCGTCGGCCTGATCGTTTTACTGGCCATCTGGGGAGCCACCCAGTGGACGGCTTGGCGGCTCGCCTGGCAACCGGAGCTTGGGCGACCGTGGTTCGAACTGCTGGGCTTCAAGATCTATTACCCGCCCGTCTTCTTCTGGTGGTGGTTCGTCTACGATGCCTATGCGCCACAGGTTTTTGTCGAGGGCGCCTTCATCGCGGCGTCGGGGACCTTCGTTTCGATCGCGGCGGCGATCGGCATGTCGGTGTGGCGGGCGCGTGAAGCCAAGAATGTCGAGACCTATGGTTCGGCGCGCTGGGCTGGGCTGGAGGAGGTGCGGGCGGCTGGACTTCTCGGTCCTGACGGTGTGGTGCTAGGTAAGCTCGACCGAGACTACCTCCGACATGACGGACCAGAGCACGTATTGTGTTTTGCGCCCACCCGGTCCGGCAAGGGTGTCGGCCTCGTTGTTCCTTCGTTGCTGGCCTGGCCTGGCTCGGCCATCGTTCACGACATCAAGGGCGAGAACTGGCAACTGACCGCGGGCTTCCGCTCGCGGCATGGCCGCGTCCTGTTGTTCGACCCCACCAACCCAAAGTCCTCAGCCTACAATCCGCTCCTCGAAGTCCGGCGCGGGGAATGGGAGGTTCGCGACGTCCAGAACGTCGCCGATGTCCTGGTCGACCCCGAAGGCTCCCTCGACAAGCGGAACCATTGGGAGAAGACCAGTCATTCGCTCCTGGTCGGCGCTATCCTCCATGTCCTCTATGCCGAGGCGGACAAGACCCTGGCCGGCGTGGCGGGCTTTCTGTCCGACCCGAAGCGACCCATCGAGGCGACGCTGAAGGCGATGATGACTACCGCGCATCTTGGTGAGCAGGGCGCCCATCCTGTGGTCGCCTCGACCGGGCGCGAACTCCTCAACAAATCCGAGAATGAACGTTCCGGCGTCCTGTCCACCGCGATGTCGTTCCTCGGGTTGTACCGCGATCCCGTCGTAGCCCAGGTGACCTGCCGCTGTGACTGGAGGATTGCCGATCTGATCGCAGACAGCCGCCCGACGACACTCTATCTCGTCGTGCCGCCCTCCGATATCTCGCGGACCAAGCCTTTGATCCGCCTGGTGCTGAACCAGATTGGCCGGCGCCTGACCGAGGATTTGCATGCCAGTGACCGCCGGCATCGAGTCCTGATGATGCTCGACGAGTTCCCGGCACTCGGGCGGCTAGATTTCTTCGAGTCTGCGCTCGCCTTCATGGCGGGGTACGGCATTAAGAGCTTCTTGATCGCGCAATCGCTCAATCAGATCGAGAAGGCCTACGGGCCAAACAACGCGATCCTCGACAACTGCCATGTCCGGGTAAGCTTCGCGACCAACGACGAGCGGACCGCCAAGCGGGTATCCGACGCGCTCGGTACGGCAACCGAGATGAGGGCGATGAAGAACTACGCTGGTCATAGGTTGAACCCCTGGCTGGGGCACCTGATGGTCTCGCGCCAGGAGACGGCAAGGCCGCTGCTGACCCCGGGTGAGGTCATGCAGCTTCCGCCGATGGACGAGATCGTCATGGTGGCGGGGACGGCGCCGATCCGGGCGAAGAAGGTCCGCTACTACGAGGATCGGCGGTTCAACGAGCGGGTTCTGCCGCCGCCCGATCCGGCGAGCGCCGGCCGATCATCGCGAACAGACGGATGGTCAGCGCTCGGACCTCTGAAGCCGACGGCAGGTCCAACTGACAAAGCTCCTGAGGCCGAGGGAGACACGGCGAACAGCGGACTCCGTCGTGAGCCCGAACTGCCCGATCACGTCGCGATCGCCAAGGAGACGGCCGAACCGACGCCGGCAGAGGAATTTGCAGTCGTTCTCGACGACGAGGAGGATGCGGTCCGTCAGTCCCGGCTCATACGCCAACAGATGCGCGGTGTCGCCCGTCAAGTCGCCATGGACCCGAATGACGGTATGGAGTTTTGAGGCAATATGCGCGACCGGATGAACGTCTATTTCCCGCCTGAGCTTCTGAAACAGATCACGGAGCTCGCCGATCGCAAGAAGCTTTCTCGGTCCGCGATCGTGGAAGCGGCGGTTGCTTCGTTTCTGTCGCCGGACGGAGCGGACAGGCGGGAGGCAGCGTTCGCCCGGCGCCTCGACCGGCTGTCGCGTCAGATGCAGAGGCTGGAGCGCGACGTGGGTTTGACGGCCGAAAGCTTGGCGCTCTTCATTCGTTTCTGGCTAACGATCACGCCGCCGCTACCCAACGACGCGCAGGGGGCCGCGCAGGCAAAGGGTCGGGAGCGGTTTGAAGGATTTGTCGAGGCGCTCGGGCGTCGTCTGCAAAAGGGGCAAAGCTTTCTGCGCGAGATTCCAAATGACTTCCTCCGTCCGGAAACCGCGGAAGAAGCCTAACAGAGCTTCTCTGAGCCTGTCGTTATAAGGTCCGCCTTCCGGGAGGCTCAAATAGATCCTTTCATGTTCCCTCGTTGTTCAAGCCAAGAGCAGAAGGCGAGCGTTCGAGTGTCTGTTTGAAGCGTCTTCGGCACGTACGTGCAATATTCACGCGCACGTAGCGCTGGACCAGAAAATGGCGTCACGAGTCGCCCCGCCGCCAGGTCCTCCGCCACTAAGGCCGTTGGTCCCATCGCGACCCCAACCCCATCCAGCGCAGCTTGGAGTGTGAGATAAAAGTGGTCGAGAACAAGATCTGCTGTGGCTTCCAGATCAGGCGTGCCCGCTTCGGATAGCCAGTCGTGCCATAGTCTCGGCAAACTGAGCGTGTGGAGCAGCGTGTGTCGCCTTAAGTCGACGGTGTGGCCTAGAGGCAACCTGTTTAGCAGTTCTGGACTGCAAACAGGTAATCTCGTTTCCGAGAGGAATGGACGAACCCAATAATCATGAAATGCATCCGGGCCTCCCCGGATGACGACATCGGCGCGTTCCGCTAAAGCATCGATCGGGATGTTCGAGGTTTCGATTCGAACCCTTATCTGCGGGTGCTGAGTTTGGAAGTCCGCAATCTTAGGCACGAGCCAGCGTAAGGAAAAAGTAGCTGGTGCGTTAACGCGCAATATCGTCGCGTCGATTTCGCCGTATTTCACGGTCGCCGACGCTATACGAGCCAATGCTTCTCCAACTTCGTGAAGATAGGCATGGCCGGCCGGTGTGAGCACAACACGACGATTTTGCCGCTCAAAGAGCGGCGCACGCAACCAGTTCTCCAGGAGGCGGATCTGCTGGCTGATTGCTCCTTGTGTTACCCCGAGTTCTCCAGCCGCCGATTTGAAGCTGCCGAGGCGCCCAGCGGCTTCGAAAGCACGGATGGCATTCATGGGAGGAAGCAAACGCGGCATCAAGATAGCTCAGCTAAAGTCATTTGCCAGAATTACTGGTTTGCTCGGGCGGTACGCAAGAGCCAAACTCTCCCGAATGACGAAATCGTTCATCGCCTGGAAGAAATCGGCAGGCTCAAGTTCATTGGCGCCAAGCAGGCGGCGTGGCTTATTGGCCGCCTGTCTCACCCACGCACTGCATGACGGTTATACAGACGGGTTATATGCCTTCCTCCCGGTCTGGCAGGCTCAGTTCGGCCTCTCCTATGCGACACTTGCCGTCGTGCGCGCCGTCTATTTCGGGACAATGGGCGTCGCTCAAATTCCGGTCGACCGAGCGCTTCGGCGCTTATCCCCGCGCACGTCATTGATCCTGTCGACCCTTTTCGCTTCGATCGGACTGATCGTCGCAACGCTCCCGTTCGGTTTTTCGGGGCTTTGCATCGGCTTGGTCGTGGCTGGCATTGGATCGAGCATTCAGCATCCTCGCGGCTCAGCGCTGGTTACAACCAGTTCTGGAGAGGATCCTCGACGCGCCCTGAGTATCTATAATTTCTCAGGTGATCTCGGAAAAGCGGTGCTGCCCGCTCTTGTCGCACTACTCTTACCCATCATCGCCTGGCGTTCAGTCCTAGGCTTGATGGCCGTACTTGGCTTCTGTTTGTCGATCGTCTTGTTAGCGCTGATACCCGCAGTCGTTCAATCAGATCGTGCGGCAAAAAGGACAGCGACCGGTGGTCGACGCGGCGGCTTCAGCATTCTGACAACGATTGGCGCGCTCGATACAGCGGTCCGCATGGGTTACCTCCTATTCCTGCCATTTCTCATCCACGGACAGCACGGCGGGTCATCAGAAGTCGGTCTTGCGCTTGCCCTGCTTTTCACAGGTGGCGCCCTCGGAAAGGCAACGTGTGGATGGCTCGCCGAACGAGTAGGAGTGGTCGGCAGCGTTGTGACCACGGAAGTTGCTACAGCTTTGCTCATCGGGGTGACGCTGGGCACGTCGCTGACACTTACGCTTGTTCTGCTGCCTTTGCTTGGCGTTGTCCTCAATGGGACGTCGTCGGTGCTCTATGGCACGGTGCCTGAACTTTCCAAGGGCGACACCGGGCGATCCTTTGCCATCTTCTACACAAGCGTCATTGGCTCTGGGGGTGTCGCGCCGATCCTCTATGGCGTGATCGCCGATCACAGCACCCAGACAATTGGCGTGCTTGCCGCGGCGGCAACGGCGGCGCTGATCGTGCCGCTCGTGTTGGCTTTGAGGCCGTATCTGACAACTCCCGCTCCACCTATGCCTGAGAATAAATCAGCTCTCAGTCCCACTCCCTCCGATGCAGGAGCATTCACGAAATGAAAACCAATCCACAGGAAGAGCGACATCAGGCATGAATAAAAGGATCGCCATTGTCGGCCCGGGAGCGATCGGCACCACCATCGCCGCTGCGCTACAGCAGGTTGGTCAAGCGCCCATGCTATGCGGTCGCTCGGCTCGCGAGCGCTTAGAGTTACAAGACACGAACGGTTTGGTGCAAATACCCGGTCCAGTGCAGATTGATCCGAGCCAGATCAAGAGCCCGGCCGATCTTGTCTTCTTCGCGGTGAAGGCAACACAAATCGGAGCTGCCGCGCCGTGGTTGGCGGCGCTATGCCATCAGGATACGGTCGTCTGCGTGTTGCAGAATGGCGTCGAGCAAGTATCGGCAATCTCGCCTTTAGCGCCTTGTCGCTCCGTCGTTCCTTCGATCGTTTGGTTTCCGGCGCAAGCCCAACCAGACGGTTCCATTTGGTTGCGTGGTGGAGCTCGCCTAACATTGCCGGAGGACTCCGGATCCCGCATTGTGCTTGAGGCGCTCCGCGGCTCTTTTTGCTCCGTAGAGCTAGATCCAAATTTTGTGTCTCTTGCCTGGCGCAAACTTCTACAGAACGCGGCAGCAGGATTGATGGTGCTTAGCGGCCGTCGCTCGGGCATGTTCCGGCGCGCCGACATCGCTCACCTGGCTACGCAATATCTCCGAGAATGCCTCGAAGTGGCGAGAGCGGAGGGCGCGATCTTGGGCGATGAGGTGCCCGACGAAATCGTTGACAGTTTCCAAGCCAATCCACCTGACATGGGAACATCCATTCTCGCCGATCGCAACGCCAACCGCCCACTTGAGTGGCAAACTCGAAACGGCGTTATACTCCGTCGAGGCAAAGCTCACGGCATCGCCACTCCTGTTAGCGATGTAGTCGTGGCGCTTTTGGCAGCAGCAAGTGACGGACCAGGATGATTCAATTGCAGTCTCAGTCATCAATTCTGCTGTTACGCGGGAAAATCGGCGCTACGTAATGTGGATTTCGAGAGCGCTGGTGTCCAAGACCATTAGCCCCGACCGGCTCGAGGATAAAAATCTGGCACTACTGCAGACGATCGCCAACCGTGAACGGAAAGTCTAGGGGCTTTGAGGTATAGATTGCAATCAGTCCGTTCCGCTACCAATCCGTCACTCCGTCTTGCCTGGGGATGATGATCGGCGACTAAGCGGCTGTCAAATTCCAGTTCTCAATCTTTCTTTTTCTACGCTTGCCTACGATTGCCGAAAGAGCTTGTTGCGCTAAGTCTGCCGGTGCTTTTTCTAATCATCCCCATGTGAGGACGCCCGTTGGACGTCTTCATTCGGTGGGGGCGAACAGTGGCAATCCATTCCATTCAATCGGAAGCGAGTTCGCGCGGTGCGCGAATGCTGCGCAGCGCGCTTGGCTCTGCGATTGCCGGCTACCTTGATGACGAGGCGGTCATCGAGGTGATGCTCAACCCGGATGGGCGATTGTGGATCGACCGATTGTCGAATGGTCTGATCGACACAGGCGAAACTCTGTCCGCAGAGGATGGCGAGCGCATTGTTCGCCTGGTCGCGCATCACGTAGGCGCCGAGGTGCATGCCGGCGCGCCACGGGTTTCGGCAGAACTGCCTGGAACTGGTGAGCGATTCGAAGGCCTTTTGCCTCCGGTCGTTGCGGCACCGGCCTTTGCTATCCGCAAACCGGCCGTCGCCGTGTTTACGCTCGACGACTACGTCGCCAGGGGGATCCTGACCTCGGAGCAGGCCAGGACCCTGAAGGACGCGGTCGCAGCACGGAAAAACATCCTCGTCGCCGGTGGGACATCGACCGGCAAGACAACCTTGACGAACGCGCTCCTGGCCGAGGTTGCAAAGACTGCTGATCGAGTCGTGCTGATCGAAGATACCCGCGAGCTTCAGTGCAAAGCGCCCAATCTTGTAGCTTTGCGGACCAAAGATGGCGTGGCCACGCTGTCGGACCTCGTTCGCTCCTCGCTGCGCCTGCGTCCTGACCGCATCCCGGTTGGCGAAGTCCGCGGCGCCGAAGCGCTTGATTTACTCAAGGCTTGGGGTACCGGCCATCCCGGTGGCATCGGGACCATTCATGCAGGCACCGCGCTCGGTGCGCTGAGGCGGCTCGAGCAGCTCATTCAGGAAGCCGTCATCACGGTTCCGCGTGCCCTCATCGCCGAGACCATCAACCTCGTTGCTGTGCTTGCGGGGCGCGGCGTTGACCGTCGCCTCGTTGAGCTCGCCCTCGTCACGGGGCTTGGGGCCGCCGGCGACTACAGCCTTTCATCAGCAGGAGACTGACATGCGTCAGCAATTTTGTTTTCGTCGAGATGCCGCATCACTAGCCGTATCCGGGATGGTTCTTTTGGCGTCGGCACCGGCATGGGCGGCCGGCTCGAACATGCCGTGGGAACAGCCACTCAATCAGATCTTGCAGTCGGTTGAAGGTCCGGTCGCCAAGATCATCGCCGTCATCATCATCGTGGTGACCGGGCTCACGCTCGCGTTCGGGGACTCGTCAGGTGGTTTCCGCAGGCTGATCCAGATCGTGTTCGGTCTGTCGATCGCGTTCGCAGCCTCGAGCTTCTTCCTGTCGTTCTTCTCCTTCGGCGGCGGCGTGGTGATCTGATGGATGACCCGGTCACAGGCCTTTTCGTGCCCGTTCATCGCGCACTCACCGAGCCAATCCTGATGGGCGGCGCGCCGCGGTCGGTTGCGATCGTCAACGGCACGCTTGCAGCAGCCCTGGGTCTCGGACTTCGGCTCTGGATCGCCGGTCTTGTCCTCTGGTTCATCGGCCACATGGCCGCCGTCTGGGCCGCCAAACGCGATTCCGCCTTTGTCGACGTGGTGCGCCGACATCTGCGCATTCCCGGTCATCTCAATCTCTGAGTACTCGGTCATGATGAACCTTGCAGAATATCGTCATTCCAACGCGCGTCTCGCCGACTTCCTGCCCTGGGCAGCCCTTGTCGACGAAGGAATCGTCCTGAACAAGGACGGCTCGTTCCAGCGGACAGCAAAGTTCCGAGGACCCGACCTCGACAGCGCAGTGCCGGCTGAACTCGTTGCCGTCGCGGGTCGCTTGAATAACGCCTTGCGTCGCCTGGGATCAGGATGGGCCGTATTCGTCGAGGCGCAGCGTCATTTTGCTGGGACCTACCCGCCTAACTCCTTTCCGGATGTCGCGTCTGCGCTGGTTGACGCGGAACGCAGGGCGCAGTTCGAGGAGGCGGGTGCCCATTATGAGTCCAGCTACTTCCTGACCTTACTCTATCTGCCTCCAGAGGAGGGGGCCGCCAGGGCAGAGCAACTACTTTACGAAGGTCGCGACCGTACCGTCGGAGCCGACGCGCGCGAGGTGCTTCGCGGGTTTATCGACCAAACAAACCGTGTGCTTCAACTCGTCGAAGGGTTCATGCCGGAATGCACCTGGCTCGATGATCAGGACACGCTGACTTATCTGCACTCGACGATCTCGACCAAGCGTCATCACGTTCGGGTGCCCGAAGTTCCCATGTACATCGACGCACTCTTGGCCGACCAGCCGTTGACCGGAGGGCTCGAGCCGATGTTGGGTTCAGCGAACGTGCGGGTTCTGACGATCATCGGCTTTCCGGGCGCGACGACCCCGGGAATTCTGGACGACCTGAATCGCCTGGCGTTTTCGTATCGCTGGTCGACCCGCGCGATCATGCTCGACAAGGCCGACGCCACCAAGCTGCTGACCAAAATCCGCCGCCAGTGGTTCGCCAAGAGAAAGTCCATCGGCGCCATCCTCAAGGAAGTCGTGACCAACGAGGCATCGACGTTGCTCGATACCGACGCTCACAACAAGGCGATAGATGCCGACGCGGCTTTGCAGGAACTGGGGTCGGATCAGATCGGACAGGCCTTTGTCACGGCGACCATCACCGTGTGGGACGGCGATCCCGGTGCAGCCGACGAAAAGCTGAGGTTGGTCGAGAAGGTCATTCAGGGCCGCGATTTCACCTGCATGATCGAGACGGTGAACGCCGTCGAAGCCTGGCTTGGCAGCCTGCCGGGGCATGTCTATGCGAACGTGCGGCAGCCACCGGTATCGACCCTCAACCTCGCTCATATGATTCCGATGTCGGCCGTATGGGCGGGTGAGGCGCGGGACCTTCACTTCAAGGGGCCGCCGCTTTTGTTCGGCAAGACCGAGGGATCGACGCCGTTCCGGTTTTCACTCCACGTCGGCGACGTCGGTCATACCCTTGTGGTGGGGCCGACAGGCGCTGGCAAGTCGGTGCTGCTCGCGCTGATGGCGCTGCAGTTCCGCCGTTACCCGAACTCTCAGATCTTTGCGTTCGATTTCGGCGGTTCGATCCGGGCGGCCGCGCTCGCCATGGGTGGCGACTGGCACGATTTGGGTGGTGCCTTGTCAGACGGGGACGAAAACCCCGTTGCCCTGCAGCCGCTGGCTTGGATCGACGATCCTTCAGAGCGCGGATGGGCGACGGAATGGATCGGCGCGATCCTGACACGGGAAAAGGTCGAGATCACCCCGGAGGTCAAGGATCATCTGTGGTCGGCGCTGACATCTCTCGCTTCGGCGCCGAGGGAGGAGCGCACCCTCACGGGCCTGTCAGTCCTGCTCCAATCGAACTCTTTGAAACGCGCCTTGCAACCATACTGCCTCGGCGGTCCGTCCGGGCGCTTGCTTGATGCCGAATTCGAACGTCTCGGCGAGGCGTCGGTCCAGGCGTTTGAGACCGAAGGCTTGATCGGAACGAGTGCGGCGCCGGCCGTGCTGGCGTACCTCTTCCATCGGGTTGGTGATCGTCTCGATGGCCGGCCGACACTCCTGATTGTCGATGAGGGTTGGCTTGCCCTCGATGACGAGGATTTTGCGGGGCAGCTCCGGGAATGGCTGAAGACGCTTCGGAAGAAGAACGCGTCCGTCATCTTCGCCACACAGTCGCTTTCGGACATTGATGGCTCAGCGATTGCGTCGGCAATCATCGAAAGCTGCCCAACGCGCTTGTTGCTGCCGAACGAACGGGCGATCGAACCGCAGATCACTGCCATCTACCGCCGCTTCGGCCTCAATGACCGCCAAATCGAACTTCTGAGCCGGGCAACGCCAAAGCGCGACTACTATTGCCAGTCGCGTCGGGGCAATCGGATGTTCGAACTTGGCCTTGGTGAGGTTGCGCTCGCGTTTACCGCGGCCTCTTCCAAGACAGACCAGGCCGCCATCACGCAACTCATCGCCGAACATGGACCCGACGGCTTCGTGCCTGCCTGGCTCAAGCATCGTGGCGTCGCCTGGGCGACAGATCTGATCCCCAATCTCGTCAATCTGGAGAAATCGCTATGAGACCTCTTGGCCTATTAGCGAGCACGGTCGCCTTCGCGCTGTTGCTTGGCGTCACGGTGCCCGCACGGGCGCTGATCGTCTTCGATCCCACCAACTACGTCCAGAATGTCCTGACGGCCGCGCGGGAACTCCAGCAGATCAATAATCAGATCACCTCGTTGCAGAACGAGGCGCAGATGCTGATCAATCAGGCAAGGAATCTGGCAAACCTGCCGTATTCATCGTTGCAGCAGTTACAATCATCGATCCAGCGGACCCAGCAATTACTGGCACAGGCACAGCGCATTGCTTACGACGTGCAGCAGATCGATCATGCCTTCTCGACAAGCTACGCGCCAGCGACTAGCAGCCAGTCGAACCAGTTGCTGATCTCCAACGCTCAATCGCGATGGCAGAATTCCTATGCCGCAACGCAAGACGCGCTTCGTGTCCAGGCCGGCATCGTTAGCAACCTCGACACCAACCGCGTCCAGACCTCCGCGCTCGTTAGCTCAAGCCAAGGCGCTAGCGGTGCCTTGCAGGCAACACAGGCCGGCAATCAGATTCTGGCATTGAACGCGCAGCAGCTCGCCGACCTCACGGCTGTCGTGACGGCGCAGGGCAGGGCGCAAAGCCTTGAAGCCGCGCAACGCGCGGCGGCCCAGGACCAGGGCCGCGAACAGCTCCGGCGCTTCCTGACACCGGGGCAGGGCTATCAATCATTCAACGTGCAGATGTTCCACTAATGACCGACATCAGGGCTTTCAGGGCGTTGTCGCTGCTTACGACAGTCGGTGTGTTGGTCGTCACTGCCTGCACAATTCAGCTTCGCGGTGGTGTCGAGTCGCTCGCGCCGCCGAAAGCGGAGCAGATGACAGACGCAACCAGCTCAGACCTCGCGCGCTGCCGCAGCGTCGCTGCGGAGCAAGCAGAGGGTTTTGAGCGTTGCAAGCAAGTTTGGGCCGAAAACCGCCGTCGCTTCTTTGGCAAGAACGACCGTGCCGCAACTCCTGTTCACGACGCTTCCGCCCCCGGCGTGGCGCTATTTCCAAAGGACCAAAGCCGGATCCCGCTGGGATATCTAAAACTGGTGGCGCCTGAGGTGAGCAAACCATGACCGGTACGGGGATCATCGACCAGTTCCTGGAAACGTTCACGCGTTACATCGACAACGGCTTCGGGCTGCTGGGGAGCGATGTCGGATATCTCGCAACGACCCTCGCTGCGATCGACATTACGCTCGCAGCGTTGTTCTGGAGTTGGGGAACTGATGAGGACATCATCGCGCGTCTCGTCAAGAAGACGCTGTTCGTAGGGGTCTTCGCCTACCTCATCGGTAACTGGAACAGTCTGGCGCGCATCGTCTTCGAGAGCTTTGCCGGTCTTGGCCTGAAAGCATCAGGCGCAAGCCTCTCCGCATCGGATTTCCTGCGGCCCGGAAAGATCGCTCAAGTCGGCCTTGATGCCGGCCGACCATTGCTTGATTCGATCTCCAACCTGATGGGCTATATCAGTTTCTTCGAGAATTTCGTCCAGATCGTCGTTCTCCTGTTCGCGTGGGTCGTGGTGCTGCTCGCCTTCTTTATTCTGGCGATCCAGCTCTTTGTCACCCTGATCGAATTCAAGCTCACGACACTGGCCGGCTTCGTGCTCATTCCCTTCGGGCTGTTTGGCAAGACCGCCTTCGCGGCGGAGCGCGTTCTGGGCAACGTCATATCTTCCGGCATCAAGATCCTGGCCCTGGCCGTCATCGTCGGCATCGGCTCCACCCTGTTCTCGCAGTTCACCGCAGGTTTCGGCGGTGCACAGCCGACCATCGAAGACGCGATGACGCTGGTGCTCGCGGCGCTTTCCTTGCTCGGCCTCGGCATCTTCGGTCCGGGTATCGCAAACGGCCTGGTGTCGGGCGGACCTCAACTCGGCGCCGGCGCCGCGATTGGAACAGGCCTTGCTGCTGGCGGCATTGTTGCGGCTGGCGCGGGTCTTGCCGCCGGCGGTGTTGGTCTCGCTGGAGGCGCGATTGCTGGGGCCGCGCGCGGCGGGGGCGCCGTCTTGAGTGGAGCGTCCGCCACCTATCGAAGCGAAGGCAGCGCTGGCGTTGCCGAAGCTGGCGCCTTGGCTGCCATGAGCCCGTTGCGTCGTGCAGCCGCCGCACTCGGCGGAGGTGGAGAAACCGGTGCGTCGGCCGCGAGCACTTCGGCCGAAGGGCAACCCGATTGGGCGCGACGCATGAAGCGTGCCGAGGCTATTCGGCACGGTGCATCAGCAGCCGGCCAAGCGGTTCGCTCAGGCGATCATAGTGGCAGCGGCTCATCCGTCGATTTGTCTGAAGGAGAGCGCTGACACCTCACCAGGCAGCGCCTCAAAATCCGAGCCACCGCACGACTTGAAACCGATCACTCGATACCAGGGGCAACCATCGATGTTCAAACGATCATCAGTACACTACGGGCGAATGCCCGAGCCGACTACGCCTTATCAAAAGGCAGCTCAGGTTTGGGACGAACGCATCGGATCGGCGCGAGTGCAAGCGAAGAACTGGCGCCTGATGGCATTCGGTTGCTTGATGCTTTCAGTCGGTCTCGCGGGTGGGCTCGTCTGGCAATCAAATCAAGGCTCGATCACGCCGTGGGTGGTTGAGGTCGATCATCTTGGACAGGCCCAACGGGTTGCGCCGGCCAACGTCGACTATCAACCTACTGACGCTCAGATCGCCTACCATCTGGCGCGCTTTATTGAGGATGTCCGAGGCTTGCCGGCCGACGGCATTGTTCTGCGCCAGAATTGGCTGCGCGCCTATGATTTTACGACCGATCGCGGCGCGGCCGCGCTCAACGACTATGCACGCAACAACGACCCTTTCGCCAAGTTGGGCAAGCTCCAAATCTCCGTCGATGTATCGAGCGTCATTCGTGCGTCTTCGGAAAGCTTTCGGGTCGCGTGGAGTCAACGCAGTTACGACAACGGTTCGCTGAGTTCGACCGAGCGCTGGACTGCCATTCTCACCATCGTGATCGAGACACCGCGCGATGCCGAACGTCTGCGCAAGAATCCCCTTGGCGTCTACGTCCGCGCCATCAACTGGTCAAAGGAGTTGAGTCAGTGAGCAAGACGCCGTCTGACGTTCATTCGAAACGCTCTATCCTGCACAGCAGGCCCAATTCGCCTTGCCCCGAGCTTGTGACTTTGAAGCGGGCAATCCTGTCCTCACTCCTGCTCTGCTCGTCGGCACTCGGTGGGTGCGCGACCTACATTCCGCCGGAGATCAGCTATGACGCGGAAGTCCCGCCGCTGCCGGCGGCTCCGGTGACCCTCGACGACAAATCGCGACCGCTTCACATTCCACCCCTCTGGAAGCCGGCTCTTGGCGGCAAGTCGGGAGGCAAGGAAGATGCTGAACCGGTGAGCCGGGTTGAGACGGCAAACAGCGCAGCCCGTGTTGAACCGCGCAGACGCGGGTATTTCAACGCAGCGCAAATCTATGCCTACAGTCCTGGAGCCCTCTATCAGATTTACGCCGCACCGGGACAGATCACGGATATCGCACTCGAGGAAGGAGAGCAGTTGACTGGATCAGGGCCTATTGCGGCCGGAGATACTGTACGCTGGGTCGTGGGTGATACCGAGAGCGGAAGTGGCGACACGCGACGCGTCCACATCCTTGTCAAGCCGACCCGCGCATCGATCGAGACCAACCTCGTCGTCAATACCGACCGGCGCACTTACCTGATCGAACTCCGCTCCCGCGAGCGGCCATACATGCCGTCCGTTGCCTGGTACTATCCGGAAACAGTGCGTGAACGGTCGCGCTCAGTCGCTCTAAAGCCAATTCTTCCAGATCCCGCGCAGCGTGTCTCCCGCTACGCCATCGAAGGGGACAGTCCACCCTGGCGGCCGCTCGCCGTGTATGACGATGGCCGCAAGGTCTATGTCGAGTTCCCGCAAGGCATCGTGCAAGGTGAGATGCCGCCGCTCTTCGTCATTGGCCCGGACGGTAAAACCGAACTCGTCAACTATCGCGCCTACGGCAACGTTTTGATCGTCGATCGGCTGTTTGCAGCCGCCGAACTCCGGCTCGGCGGTGAGCACCAGCAGAAGGTCAGGATTGTCAGGACCGACGGGAGGCCGTCGTCATGAACACTCGGAATGAAAACGATCACGAGCAAGGAGTTCCGCCGAAGACACAAGGGGAGCAGTCCGAAAGCTTCCGCTTGAGAGCGGAGCATCCGCGCGTGACACGGTTGTCGCGGAAGGTCCTGGCCGGCGGGAGCGCGGCTGCCCTGCTTGTCATCGGCGGAGCAGTGCTGTGGTCGCTGCAGAACAATCGCTTCCGTAATCAGGCGGCCGATGAGCTTTACAGTACCGACCACCACAATGTTGCGGACGGCATTACGACGCTGCCGAAGGACTACGCTGGCGTTCCGCGCCAACCCGTCCCGCAGCTTGGTCCGCCGCTCCCCGGGGATCTCGGTCGACCGATCCTTGCCGCTCAAGGCCAGTTGCCGACGAGCGGCGCTGATCCGGACCAGCAACGCCGCGATCAAGAGACCGAGGCAGCCCGCATCAGTCATTTGTTCGCTTCCACCAATGGACGAGAAGTGCGTCCGCCCGCTGCGGCGGTTGGAAGCGACCGCGTGGTGCCGGCGAGCGCAACGAGCACCGGTGATGACGGATCTGCGCAGAACGGCCAGGACCGCAAGCTTGCCTTCGTGAACGCCACTGCGGACCGTCGTACGGTCAGCCCTGATCGCCTCACCAGGCCTGTTTCACCATATATCGTGCAGGCTGGGACGGTTATTCCAGGAGCCCTGATCACCGGAATCCGATCGGACCTGCCAGGCCAAATTACCGCGCAGGTGACCGAGAATGTCTATGACACGCCGACTGGCCGCTTCCTGCTTGTGCCTCAGGGAGCGCGTCTGATCGGGATCTACGATAGTCAGGTCACCTTCGGCCAGTCACGTGTCACTCGTCTGGACCCGCCTGATCATGCCAAATGGACGTTCTATCGTTCTCGAGCGGCAGCCTGGCACTGATACCGCCGGGTATGCGGGCCTGGAAGACCAGGTCGAAAACCACTGGGGTGAGCTGTTCAAGGCCGCCGCGTTATCGACGTTCTTGGCCGTCGGGACGGAACTAGGCGCAGGCTCTGACACCAATAGCAACGACAGTGCCATCATCCAGGCATTACGACACGGCGCCTCCGACTCACTAAACCAAACCGGACAGCAGGTGGTTCGGCGCAGTCTCAACGTCCAGCCTACTTTGACCGTACGACCTGGCTTTCCAGTTCGAGTTCTCGTCAATCGTGATCTCATACTTGGTCCATACGGAGGTTAACGGCATGCCCAAGCTTAAAATAGCAGCACTGCCCGATGACAAGCCGGTCAAGGTCGCCACTGAACTACCGGCATCAGTGCATCGGGATCTCGTAGCCTATGCAGAGGCCTTGGCACACGAAAGTGGGCAGCGCATCGATCCGGTGAAGCTGATCGCGCCCATGCTGGCGCGCTTTATGGCCACGGATCGCGGATTTGCAAAGGCGAGACGAACTGGTCAGTCCCCAAGGGTCGGCGAGGGTGAGGGATAGCGGTCTGCCAACAGATTGAGGAAACGCTTCAGAGCCGGATTCTCATTGTCGTCGCGCCAATGCGCATAGAAGTCCACCCGGCTTGGTCCCGCTCCGTCCTGCAACTCTCGATACACAAGGCCGGCGAAACTTGCACCAATATCCGATTCCATCGCCAGACTTAGCCCCATGCCCATACTCGTTAAACTCTTGATAATGCCACGGCTCACGTCATGTCGTTCTATCTTGGGGCGATCGTCGGGTAGCACTAGCTTCGAAATCAGAAGATCCTCGAGCTCTCGCCCAGGATCATACTTGCTTAGAAGGATCTTCTCGGTACGCAAATCGGTCCAATAGATGATCTCGCGTGCGGCCAGCCAGTGATCTTGGGGCAGCGAGATCAGGATGCGCTCGCTCCACAGCAGTAGTGATCTGGTGTCTTTTGAAGGCAGACGTCCAGGGCTAACGACAACGTCGACGGTTCCGTTACGGAGAGCGGTCACCAGACGGAAGCGTGAGCGCTCCATCGTTGCCATTTCGAGGCTTGGTAGTAGCTTCTTGAGCTCACCTATCGTCGCTCGCAAATTGCCGGTGGACATAGATGTGAAGAAGCCGATAACAAGATGGCCAGTGTCGCCGCGACCACCGGACCTTCCTGTGTCAAGGAGCATGTCGACTTGTTCCAGAATCAACCGCGCGATTCGCAGAACCTCTCGGCCGGCCATTGTAGGCTTTATTCCCCCACTTGAGCGCTCAAACAGTGAAGTTCCCACCAGGTACTCAAGCTGGCCAATAGAACGGCTAAAGGCGGTGTGCTTCATCGAAAGCGCTTCTGCGGCTCGTCGAAAACTTCCGTGGTCACAAGCGGCAACCGCAAGTCGAAGCTGTTGCAGGTCAACAGCTCTCGCCGCGTTCCGCTGACCGTTCCTAGTTTCAATTTCCGTCATGTTTATAGCTCGGAAGCGAACCGCAAGACGCGGCGTCCCCGCTCTAGGCGGGAACGGGCATATCGTACTGGCCTGCATTGTTCTACGCGGCCGCGAAGATTACTGGCGTCCAAAGGGCCGGTGCCGAAAGCCCGCCGGCTCTACGAAGGGTGACCAGGGTATCGCGCGAGATCTCGAGGTAACCCGCCACGGCTAAGGTGTTGCCAATTGCGGAAGGATTGCCAATGCGCCGCAGGGGCCAACCCGCTCGTCTAAGGATTCGCTCCATACGGACGTCTGTGACGGTAACGATGTCAGTGAGTTGTCTTGAGAGCCCGAACTCTACCATTCCCGCAAATAGCTCGTAAACAGCACGAGTAAGACCGTGATCCCCCTTCGGGGCATCGGCAGCAACATCGATCGCGAATCTACTACTTTCCCAAACGAGAGGAGTTGACGGCGGGGGTTGGCCTTCAAGAAGCGTAGGGAAGGTGTCGCAAAGCATGGTCGGGCCAAGTGTGGGGAGCAGGCGTACGGAACCTTGCACCTGCCCGTTGTCACATAGCTGGACTAGGTAAGCGGGATGCAGTGCATCGAAATCGTCGATCTCCATGTCGCCGCTGGTTTGAACGTCCCATGCCATGCGAAGCTTGAAAACGCGATAACGTAACCGATGCATTTCGACGAGAGTTTCGGCGAACTGGCCATACAAGGGCGGTGTGATTAGCTGAATCATAGTCCCTCCAGGGGTGTACATCGCCACCTTTGGAGCGGATCATGGATCTCAAGTCATTACCTTTAGTTGTAGGGGGCTGCGCCCCTAATTTTGCTGTTTTCTTTTCACAGCGGCTAAGCGGGCTACCGCTTGCACAATCGTCCGAACACCAAGTTTTCTCTTCGCGCCTTCTAGGTAGAAGGCAACCGTGTTGCGCGAGATGCCGAGAATGCATCCAATCTCCCAAGCGCTCTTGCCCCGAGCTGCCCACTCCAAGCATTCGAACTCACGCGGAGATAGGTATGTCCCCTCTATATCGTGTACGTTCGCTAGCTTTCGGCGGGTATGAGCATGGAAATACATCGCCATAAGCTGAAGAACGCGTTCATGCGATTCAATGAACCGTTCGAATTGTGGGCGACTCTGGTCAACGGCAAAGGTCAATGCAGCGATGGGACCGTGGCCATCGTGAATGGGCACCGTAAAGCCAAACCGAATTCCGAATTCCGCGGCCTCTTCGAAAAGCCGATGCTGTGCTTTCGATGTGAACTTCGAGTTGAAATTAGTCCCCCACCGAAAGGGCTCGGGGTTTCGAAGAGCTTCTCCGATGACGGGATCAAGCACTTGATAATTATTTCGTAGATAGTGTGCCACCCACCGCGATGGATACGTAGAGATTAGGCGCGGTTTGCCTTTGCTTGAGTGCTGGAGGGCTAGATAGGCAAAACACGATAGGTCCAAAGCGGTCGCTGTATCCGCCATGGCTTTGGAGAAGTCTTGGAGATCTTCTGCGGTCGCTAGGAGATCAATGAAATTTTGAAAGATGCGGTGCATCGCTGCCAAGCAAGCCGTGCATGGTGCGAGAGCAGAGATCTCGCCCACTTCGTTGATTGTGCCCACAACAAGTGACCAAAGAGCCGCGCTTCGCGGCCGGTGAAGTCAAGGCAAAACCCTCTTGTACCAAACACCACAACGTCGTGCCTCGTACAGTTTGTCTTTGCCTATTCTCATATCGCCCCCGGCATTTTGTGCCGAAATCGCAGCCGTCACCCCCAAAGCGCGGAATGTGATGCGGCTATGCAACTGGCCAGGAGCCTGCATGTGCCGGGACACTGCGTTGACCGGCCAGAAAGGCCAGTTTGCCGACCAAGCTGATCATCGACCAAGAGACTCACCGGATCATCGGCGGTGTGATCGTTGGCCCGCAGGCTGGCGACATGATCGGAGAACCTGTCCGGCGATCGAGATGGGCGCCGATGCAATTGATATCAGCAAAACCATTCATCCGCATCCGACGTTCGGAGAAACAATAGGCCAGGCTGCCGAAGTACGAAGGTGTTTGCACGGATGTGTTGCCGGGTGCGAAGAGGTCGACCAAGCGCGCGAGCCACTAGTAATTCAAAACATGAGCCTGCATCAGGTGTCTCGCTGCCGATCGTTCATATGGGACCCGAATATGGCGGGAACTTCTCGGAGGGAGGTCAAGGTACCTTTGAGCGTTCAGGAGGAGGAATTTGCCGCGGCGTGTCGATACGATACGTCGTTCTGGAGAGAAGACCTGATCTAGCAGCATCCATCGTCATTGTAGACAGCCAGCTCAAAATTGGGAATGATCCGCATGTTCGGTCGCATTTGTAGAACTCGGTCTTGCCAGATTGGTGCGAGTTCTACATCTCGCAATCGAAGGCAAGGCGATGGCGCTGGAAAAAGTGCCTAGGCTCCTGTTCGACCTGTCGAGCTTCAGAAGAAAGACGCTCCGCGCGCTAGGTAGAGACGATCGAGGACAGCGCCTCGGAAAATAGGCGCGATTTCGTCAGCGCGCGATTTAAAGGAATGGACACTCATCATCGCAACGCTAACCCAGGCAGTCATCCTCGGCAGAACCCTCGGCGATCGGGAGCTCTGAATTGCAAAAGCAGGTATGGCGGCGCGGGCATTGCGAGATCTGAGCCGGGCGATGAAATGAGCTGTTCTGGACGTGCCGAGCCTGGGGATCGGGACCCTTCAAGTTTCGCGCGCGCTTTTTTGGTGCAGTCGAAACCGTACCTCGCGTCAAATGCCGAAAATGGCACTGAGAGCTGCGGACTTCAGCACAAAATGCGATCTGATGTGCACGACAGTATTGCTGCTGGATGTCGTTCGTTAGATTTCCGCGATCGAATTCCGCATTCGGCGTTTGCGAAGATATCCGATCTTTCGTTTCCTCCCTCTACTTGGCCCGGCGCGATCGGCGGGCCCTTTCTCAAGGTCTGGCTGCATCTGGTGCCGCGGCGAAACGGCGTTATTTCGCGATTCTTGCTTGCGCTTACGGTAACAAACGCTAGTTGTTTCAATGCTCCGGACTAGACTACGGATCTGAGGGTCGGATGTTCGAATCGTTCCGGGCGCGCCATTCGGCTTTGTTTTCATTAGATTTTCTCGGCGCCGACTGAGCGGGTTACCGAGCGTTACCGTAAAACGCCCATGGTGTTTGGCGGTTCGTTGCGGTTTCCAACATTGACTTGCACCGTCGCAGTCGTTCCGACGATCAGGCGATCGACATCTTTGCGCGGGATGCGGACCCGAACCGGAATGCGCTGGGCGAGCCTGACCCAGGAGAACGATGGATTGACGCTGGCGAGCAGGCTGGACCCCAAACTTCGATCGCGGTCCTCGATTCCGCCAGCGATACTCTCGACCCGACCGCTCAGCGTCGCTCCGCTCATCAGCTTCACGTCAACGGCGTCACCGAGGTGGATCCGCGGGATCTTGGTCTCCTCGAAATAGCCTTCGACACGCACGGTGTCGATGTCGATCAGCGCCATGATGCCGCGCCCCGCGGCGAGATAGGTGCCGGGCCGTAAATCGAAATTGGTCACGCGGCCGTTCGCGGGTGCCCGGATTTCGGATCGATCGAGATCGAGCCGCGCGATCTGAAGGTCGGCCACGGCCTGACCATAAAGCGCCTTGGCTTGCAAATCCGTAGCGCGGATCGTCTCGCGCTGTTGCTGCGACACGACACCTTCGCTCAGCTTCTCGTATCGTGCGCGGTCGCTCGCTGCCTTCTCCGCGGCGGCTTCGCGGTTGGCCAGAGACGCCTCTGCTTGTTGGACGGCGAGGCGGAAACGGTCGGGATTCAGCCGCAGCAAGATATCACCCTTGCGGACGACCTGATTGTCCCGGACCAGCACCTCGTCGACCAGCCCGGAGACATCGGCGGCAACGGCGATGATGTCGGCGCGGACGCGGCCGTCCCGTGTCCATGGCGCCGCCTCATAATGCTCCCACATGCCGATGCCGACCGGTGCCGCGACGCTCACCATCAGGACAGTGAGCATCATGCGGGAAAACATCGAACCCATCGTTGTCATAGCGGCAGCTTTCCCAGAACAGCGTAGAAGATCTTGGTCAGAATGACGAAGACGGCGAAGTCGAACAGCGCGGGGTGCCACGCATACCTTCGAATATGGACGCCGATGAATTTGCGGTTGGCCGCGGAGGCGATAAAGCAGGCCGCGAGCGCACCAGCACAGGCCAGCGCTAACGTCGGAACGTAGACGCCGGCAATGGCGATTTCCTCGTTCATGGCATGGCCTTGCTGGACCAAGCATGAGCATCGGGAAACATCGTCCGACGCAGGCCGATCAGCGCGAGCGTTCGCTGCTGGCAGGCGGTCGTGTCTTTGCGCGTGTCGCACAGCGCGTTGTCGATCGCGGCCAGAAGGGCGCGCGCATCGTCAGGCTTCAGTTTCGCGTTGCCGCGGGCCAGCCAGCGGAATGCCTGCGACAGCATCGGCAGAAGCTGCTGGAGGCCAGGGTCGGTGCGCGCGTCCTCGTGCACTGCGGCTTGCCTGAGCGCGAGCAGATCGAGGCCGATTTGCAGCGCGGCCAAAGGACGGGCTTCCACCGCGATGTCCGTCGTCGCGCCAGCCAGCCGAGGGATCACCAGGCCGAATCGATCAAGCATGATGCTGGTCCATCTGGCGCGGCTCATCGGCCGCCGTGCAGCAGCCAGCCTCGCCAGATCGGACCAGCCGTGGCGCAGCAGACGCTGCGCCGCTCCCGATGCCGACAGTGAACGCAGCAATCGAATTGCGATGAACGCTGTGAGAAGTCCGATCATCGCAGCCGCATTGCTATTGATGAACAGAGCGAAGTCGGCGCTGAATTTGTTCTGGAGGTCGAGCGCGCTGATCAGTCCGAGACCGAGCGCCAGCGCCTTGATGAAATGCCGGGGATTGGCCTGCAGATAGCCGATCACCAGAAAGGTCGGCGCCAGCGAGAACACCAGCATCGGAAAGCCGGTGATGGCCGGGAAGATCACGAACAGGTAGATCGCGGCGATCGGTAGGCAGGCCAGCGTCCAGAGCGCGTAGGAAATCAGCGTTGGCGCGGGATCGTCGAGGCTGCTGTAGAGCGCCGCGGCGATGGCGGCGATTTGCGTGGCGACGCCGCCTTCCGGCCAGGCCGTCGTGATCCAGACCGTGCAGCAGCCGAGCACGGCGACGCCAAGAGCCACGACCGACAGAACGGCAAGGCCGGGATCGCTGTGCAGGCGTCGCCTCACGTGTCGATCCCGCAGGCCAGCTTGGCTCCAAGTGGCAGGGTGAGCACCGCTGTGCAATGCGCGCGACAGGTTTCGCGCGGCAGCCAGCGCTTCGATCAGCGTGGCCAATCTGGCCGCGGTTCCGGCCTCGATCAGCCGATCCCATTCGCTGCGATCGTCGCAACAGGTCGCTTCGAACGATGTGCACTTTCTGATCAGTTCGTCGGAAGTGGCCGGTGATCGCTCCGGCGCACGTGTCCAGTCGGCGAGTTCAGACAGCAGGTGGTTCAACTCGGCCGAGCGCCGCTCTCCCAAGGCGGCGAGTCCGTCCTCCACCGACAGCAGCATCGGCAAGACCAATGCGAGCTGGTCCTGCACGGACCCGATGGCGCGCAGGTCCGGCTTGCTTGCGGCGGTGTCGTAGCGCAGGTGCGTCGACAGGATCTCGATTTGCGTGATGTCCGCAGCGAGCTTCCAGCGTCCCGTATTCGGTGCCTTGTCGACGCGCGCGCAGAGCACATCGGTGGTCCGGGCGAAGGCGTCCGACAATGCGGCGCAGAGGGATTTCAGCACAGGAGTAGTGACGTCGCTCGGGAACAGCAGGGTGTGCACCAGGGTCGCACAGCCGATGCCGAGCAGGATCTCCTCGACACGCGACAGCGCGGTCACAAATACCATCGCCGGAACGTTGACGCTCGAGAACGCGATTGTCGTCGCGGTGTAGCCTGCCAGCAGGAAAGCATAGCTGCGCGGCGTGCGGTCCTGCAAGGAGATATAGAGGCAGAGTCCGGCCCATGCGGTAACGGCAACCGACAATAACGCGGGTTGATCGACCAGGATCGGGACCAGCGCCAGCGCCATGCAGGCGCCCAGCAATGTCCCGACAAAGCGGTAGACGGCGCGTGACCGAACCGCGCCGGCGAGCGGCTGTGCGGTCAGATAGACCGTGAGCATCGCCCAATACGGCCGCTCCAATCCGAGCCGGAAGGCAAAATAGATCGCGAGCATTGCCGCGATGAAGGAGTTCGCCGAGAACAGCGCCCATTTGGGATCGAGCCGGCCGGGCGCTGCTGTTGCGAGAAGCCGAGACAGAAATGGTGAAGGCATGATGTGATCGTCCGTGAGGCACGGAGACCATAGGCGTTGCTGCGTCGAGAGAATTTCGTTATTCTGCCAATTAATTGCTAAAGGATGACAATGCGCGGCACGCTCTATCAGCACTATCGGCGGTTCGATCCTGACATTTTGGACCGTCCGATCGTGGCCGGCATGGTGGATACCCGGGAGCAGGAGGACGAACTGCCGGTTCACATCCATCGCAAGGGACAGCTCGTCCTCGCCCAGCGCGGCGGTGTGACGTGCGAAGTGCCGAGCGGCCTGTGGATGGTCCCGCCGCGCTGCGGCGTCTGGATTCCCGGCGGTATGCCCCACAGCAATCGCGTCAGCGGCAACGCCAGCCTGCTGTTTCTCTATGTGGACATGGATGCGGCGAGCGTGCCGCAGGAATGCTGCACGCTGTCGATCTCACCGCTGTTGCACGAGCTGATCCATCGGATGGCGACGCTGCCCCCGCTCTACGATCCCGACGGCCCGCCTGCGCAGATCGCCGCGGTGCTCCTCAACGAGTTGATCGCCATGCCGACCGAACGGCTGCATCTTCCGATCACGCGGAGTTCGAAACTGCGTATGATCGCCGATGCCTTGATGGACAATCCGGCCGACCGTAGGACCGTGGCGGAGTGGGCGCAAGCCGTCGCGCTCGGCGAGCGGACGCTGATGCGCATTGTGCTCGCCGAGACCGGCATGACCTTCAGTCGCTGGCGTCAGCAGCTTCAGATCATCGTCGCCATCCAGAAATTGTCTGCTGGCAACACGGTTCAGTCCGTGTCCGAGGCGCTCGGCTACGAGTCGGTGAGCGCGTTCATCACCATGTTCAAGAAGGCGCTTGGCAAATCGCCGGCGCGCTACTTCTCCGAGCGCGAGGCCGGCCAGACTGGCCCGGGGGAGACCTGCCGCGAGACGACTGCAAGCTTCGCCGGACGCCTGAGGTGCGGGACGCGCTCAATGGACTTTCGAAACGCGGATGGCTGGAGTTAGAGCGCTTCGTTTCGGACGATCTCGATGCCGAAGCCTGACAGTCCCTTGAAGTGATGCGTCGACGACGTGAGGTGACGGATGGAGCTGATCTTGAGATCCCGCAGGATCTGGGCGCCGACGCCGATCTCGCGCCATTGCCGATTACGGTCGTCTTCGCGCGAACTGATCGGGCCTAGCGGCGCAGGCGGAACGCCCGCCGCGCCGTCGCGCAGATAGACGAGCACGCCGCTGCCATTATCCTTGAAGCGTTGCAGAATGACGTTCATCTTGGCCTGTTCCTGACCCGAGAACAAATCGCGCAGGATGTTGGGTTTGTAGAAGCGCGTGAGGACGTTGGTGCCGTCGCCCAGTTCTCCGTAGATATAGGCGACGTGATGAATGGGGTCGAACGGCGAGCGATACGAATAGCCCTGGAGCGGGCCGATCGAGCTCTCCGCCGTGACGCTCGAGACGCGCTCGATCAGCGTCTCGCGGGCCTGCCGGAAGCTGATGAGGTCTGCGATGGTGACCTGTTTCAGCTTGTGCTTGTCGGCGAACGCCGCGACTTGCGGACCCTTCATCACCGAGCCATCGTCGTTCATCAGTTCGCTGATGACACCGACCGGCTCGAGACCTGCCAGTCTGCACAGGTCGACGGCGGCCTCGGTGTGACCCGAGCGCATGAGTACGCCCCCTTCTTTTGCGATCAGCGGGAAAACGTGTCCCGGCCGGCAAAAATCGCCGGCGCCGACGTTGGGGTTGGCGAGTGCACGGCAGCACGAGGCCCGCTCTTCGGCCGAGATGCCCGTACCGTTATCCGGCCGGTAGTCCACTGACACGGTGAACGCCGTGGTGTGAGCCGAGTCGTTGTTGACAACCATCGGGTCAAGCCGCAGGCGTCTCGCGTCTTCGAGGGTAATCGGAGCGCAGACGATTCCCGATGTATGGCGAATGATGAAGGCCATCTTCTCAGCCGCACACCGCGAGGCGGCAACGACGAGGTCCCCTTCGCCCTCGCGATCGTCGTCGTCGGTGACCACGACGATTTCGCCGTCGGCGAGCGCCTGCAGGGCCGCTTCGATCGATCCCGTCATCTCGGTCGCTCTGCTCGCTGGAACCGACGGGTGCTCGCGTTGGGTCGTGTGCAGATTGTCAGGCTCGCAGCGCCGCTCGAGCACTCTGCCGATCTTAACTTCACCATTATTGCCAACTGGCCGGAGCCCATGGCGGGGCGCCTCATAGCCTTTCCACGCTGTAGCTGGGACGATTGGTGTCGAGCCCGATCGGCGCATCGGACAGCAAAGGACCGGTTGGGTCGTATCGGGGTCTTGGTGATCGCTCCAGAGGGCGCGAGGGGGTGGCGCAAGCCTTGACGGTGACCGGCCGATTGGCGTCGATCGGCAGCACGGTCTTGTGCGAAATGCGCTTGAGGGCCAGATTTGATCGAATGCTGCTGACGCCGGGAATGCGGGATAGTTTGTTGACAATCAGGTCTTCGAGATCTTCGATGTCGGCCGCCATGACGCGGAGCATGTAGTCGCTCTCACCGGTCATGAGATAACATTCCATTACCTGGGCCAGCCGGTCGATGGATCGGGTGAAATTCTCAAGGGACGTCTGGACCTGCTTTTCCAGCTTGATCTGGATGAAAGCCGTTACACCAATGCCGAGCACGGCGGGATCGAGAAGGGCGATCCGTCGATCGATCACGCCGAGTTTTTCGAGTGTTCTGACGCGTGCCAGACACGGCGACGGCGAGAGATTGACGCGTGATGCGAGCTCGACATTGGTCAAGCTCGCATTCTGCTGGAGCTCGTTGAGGATCTTGATATCTATTCTGTCGAGAGAGGTTGTCGACATCGCGTATCTCCCAAGTATGGCAGTCTTCTGCGGCGCGTATCACCGTCGTTTGCGGGGTGATGACAATCGCGTGGTAAAAGCTAACCGCAATTGCGCTTGTGGGATTTCGACAAATCGTCGATTTGTATCGAAAAGCCGTCAACCTTCGCATTGTGCATTGCGATCAGGAGGTTAGTTGCCTACTTCCGATACATTTTTTGCCTATGCGATATGCAGGCCGACGTTGATCCACGGATTCGGTCAAGATGTAATGCCCGCCGCTCCATCGATTGGCTCCCCATGTCACTTGACGGGACGTGCAGCAGAGCTCGATGTCGAGAGCTGCCCTGTTTCGTACAACCGCCTGTCGTCGCGTGTGGCCTCGGTCCCACGTCGCTGACCACGCCGCGGGCGTTGCGCGAGACAAAAGGTTCGGCAGCAACAACGCCCACCCTCGTCAACCAGAAAATGGCAAAGATCGGCCGGATGCAGAGTTGGATCTAGCGACTCGACAAGTCGTTACAGCATAAAATGCCGATGAAGCTTCTGTGACAGGCGTTGTTCAAGCAGTAATGCTGAGAGGCTCGGGCGACTATCCACCCACGATCGCACTTGGGTAGCGACGGTTTGGATGTCGAGCGTGAAACTGAAGCAAGTCTATTTGACAGCGAACGATCCTGGACGCCTGGCCGAGTTCTACGAAGGCCTGGGTCTGAAGGTGCGCTTCGCTGATCCCGGCAAGTGGATCCAGTTCGTGAGCGATGCGGCTGCGTTCTGCGTCGCCGGACCGACGGAGTCGGTCTCGGACCAGCTGCAAGATGCTGTTCTTGTCTTCGATGTCGATGACCTCGATGCCGCCATGGAGCGTGCCACAGCCATGGGGGCGCAAGTCGGCGCGGTCCGGGACATGGAAAGTCACGGCCGTGCGGTGAAGGTGCGGGATCCGGGCGGCAACGTCATCCAGTTCTATCAAGCAGCCGGATAGCTCAGACGTTCACCGGGGCAGCGCTGCATGCCCGGACTCACAACCAGACAAAGAGGGCGCATCCATCCCATGAATCCAAGGGTCGTAGCCATGCCGTCCGCAACACCGCCGCTGTCCGAAACGAGCCCACTCGATGCCGCAGCATTCCGTGCTGCGATGCGCAGCGTGCCGGGCACCGTGTCGATCGTCACGACAGGCCGGGCGCCGAACCGCCATGGTCTGACACTGACGGCGGGCTGCTCGCTGTCGGCGGCTCCGCCCAGCGTGCTGGTTTGCGTCAATCGATCTGCCGGTGCGCACGACACCATTCTCAGCAGTGGGTCGTTCTGCTGGAATATTCTAGGGGTCGAGCATCGCGATCTGGCGCTCAAGTTTTCCGGGCAGGACGGCAGCAAGGGCGATATCCGCTTCGGTGACGGTGTGTGGTGCGATCTCAAAACCGGAGCACCAAGTCTGGTCGGCGCGGTCTGCAGCTTCGATTGCCGCGTGGTGAATGCTTACAGCGACAGTAGTCACACCATTTTCACCGGAGAGGTGGTGGCTCAGACCACGAGGGCCGGATGTGAGTCGCTCGTCTACATCGACGGATGTTTCGCCGCGCCAAAGGCGGTCTGAAACACAGGACGACGTCAGGCGCCGCTACGTTTCCGCTACAGCCAAGATGGAACCGATCAGCATGCAAGGAAGACGAAGACTTTCTATCGCGCATCCATCGGCGGTCGGTCGCTGATGCTGTCGCTCTGGCTCAATGTCATCGCCGGCGGGGTGCTCATCGGGCTGGTTTACGGGCTCGTCGCGCTCGGTCTCACGATCATCTTCGGCGTCATGCGCGTGGTCAATTTCGCTCATGGCGAGATGGTCGTGTTCGGGATCTACATCGGATACTGGACCGTTCGAATCTGGGACATCCCGATCGTTTTAGCCGCCGCGATCGCCGCGGTCGTCATGTTCGTGTTCGGCTATCTGCTAGAGACGCTCGTCGTGAAGCGGTTCGTCAATCGGCCGCATCATTATCAGTTCATCGTCTTCATCGGCCTCTCACTGCTTTTCAGCGGCGTATTGCTGATGTCGTTCGGCCCGGATCCGCGGCCGACGGCGTCTCAGTTGTCCTTCCAGACCGTGAGCGTGGGACCGCTCACCTTGGATTGGGCCCGCATCCAGGCGGCCGCTACGGCCGGACTGCTGATCGCCGCACTGGGAGCCTATCTGAAGTACTCCGCATTCGGCCGATCGCTGCGGGGCGCCGCCAATAATCGACTGGGCGGACTGGTGGTCGGGCTGAATATCCCTCGGGTCTATGCGGTGACCTTCGGCATCGGAGCCGCCTGCGCTGGCGTCGCCGGCGCATTGATCTCGCCGCTGTTCGATGCGCAGCCCTATCTCGCCGTCGACTTCACGCTGCTGGCCTTCGTGACGGTGATCGTCGGCGGTCTCGGCAGCTTCGGCGGCGCTCTTCTGGGCGGCCTGACGATCGGGGTCGCCGAAGCGATCGCGGCCTTGATGTTCACGCCGTCGATGAAAACAGCACTCCCTTACGCGCTCCTGATCATCATCCTGATTTTCCGTCCGAGGGGGTTTTTCGGTGCAAAGGACATCTGATCAAGCCAGCGACAACAAGCGTTGGGGTGCCGGCGCTCTGGTCTTCGCCGCCCTGGCCGTAGTGGGTGGCATGTCCAACGCCTACGTCATCTCGCTTCTGACGATCGTCCTGTTGTTTACCTTCATGGGACAATCGTGGAACCTGATGCTCGGGATCGGCGGGCAGCTATCCATCGGTCACGCGCTGTTCGTTGGAATCGGTGCGTATGCGGAGGCGATCCTGAACATCAAATACGGCGTCACCCCGTGGATCGGTCTGCTGCTGGGCGCGGTGATTGCGGGCTTCGTCGGCGCGGTGCTGGCGTGGCTGAGCTTCCGCTTCGAGGTCCGTGGCATCTATTTCGCGCTGCTCACGATCGCAGCCGCCGAATTCGCCCGGATCATGTTCGGCGGGTGGGACTATGTCGGCGGCATGCAGGGCCTGTTCTATCAGGCGCCGAGCGGCACGATGGACCTCGGGATGCTGCGCGGTGACGCGCGGTTCTACTACTTCGTCGCGCTCGCGCTTGCGGCCATCGGCGTCGCGGGAACGGAGCTGATCTCGCGGTCCTATTGGGGCTATGTCTGGCGGGCGATGCGGGACGACGACGAGGCCGCCCGCGCACTGGGGGTGCGGACGTTTCGCCACAAGGTGCTGGTGGTCTCGATATCGGCCGCGACGGCCGCGGTCGGCGGCGGCGTGCTGGGCTTGGTGCAGGGTGCGATCTTTCCGGATTCGATCATGGGCATGGCGATCTCGGTCGACGTACTGATCGGCCCTGTGGTCGGCGGATTGGGCACTGCGTTCGGCCCGCTGGTCGGCTCGATGGCCGCGATCCCGCTGCATCACGCCATGGGGGCACTCGGCGACAGCCTGGGGCTCCCCGGACTGAACAGCGTCGCCTACGGGGCGGTGCTGATCCTGGTCGTGTGGTTTCTGCCCGATGGCATCTGGCCGGCGATCGTCCGGCTCTACGAGGCGATCCAGCTGCCGGCGCGCGGCCGGATCTCACAATTGCGGAAGGTCGAGGAATGACCGCGCTGCTCGAAGTGAAGAACCTGACCAAAGCGTTCGTTGGATTGGTCGCGGTCAATGACGTCAGCTTCTCACTGCAGGCAGGCCGCATCACCGCCCTGATCGGGCCGAACGGCGCCGGCAAGACCACCTGCTTCAATCTCGTTGCCGGGGCGCTGAGACCGACCGCCGGGCGGGTGCTGTTCGAGAGGCGTTCGCTCGAGCGCGAGCCGCCCGAAGCGGTGTGCCGCATGGGCATTGCGCGCACCTTCCAGATCGTCCGACCGATGAAAGATATGTCGGTGCTCGAGAATGCCATGGTGGGCGCCTTCAGCTGGACGACGAACGTCAAGGAGGCGCGGGACAAGGCGTATGAGTCGCTCGAAAATGTCGGGCTCGCCGGCAAGGCGAATGCCCGGACGGATCAGTTGACGTTGCCCGATCGCAAGATGCTCGAGATGGCGAAGGCGCTCTCGACTCGCCCCAAGTTGCTGCTGCTCGACGAAGTGATGGCGGGGCTGCGTCCGACCGAAGCGGCCGGCGTCGTCGGCGTGCTGCACCGGCTCGCCGAGGGTGGACTGACGATCCTACTGGTCGAGCACGTGATGCGGATCGTGATGGAAGTGGCGTCGACCGTGGTGGTGCTTCACCACGGCGCCAAGATCGCCGAGGGCAAGCCGTCAGAGGTGGTAGCGGATCCTGCGGTGCTGGAAAGTTATCTGGGAGCCGGTTTCCATGCCTGACGACGCGCTTCTCGAAATTGACGACCTGTGCGTGGCCTATGACGGCTCGAATGCGCTGAACGGCGTGTCGCTCCGCATCGGCAAGGGTGAACTGATCTGCGTGGTCGGCGCCAACGGCGCCGGCAAGACCTCTCTGATCCGATCAATCGCGGGGATCGTGCCGTCGTCGCGCGGTTCCGTCAGGATCAACGGAGTCGAAATCTCGCGGCGACCGCCGTGGGACATATGCGAAATGGGCATCGCTCAGGTCGCCGAGGGCCGCCAGATCTTCAGTGCGCTCTCCGTCGAGGACAATCTGCTGATCGGCGGCTCGCTGAAGCGGGCCAGGCACGACCGGGCAAATACGCTTGATTCCGTCTATCAGCTGTTCGGGCGACTTCGCGAGCGCCGCGACCAACTCGCCGGCACGCTGTCCGGCGGCGAGCAACAGATGCTGGCGATCGGTCGGGCGATCATGTCGAAGCCAGAAATCGTGATGTTCGACGAGCCGTCGATCGGACTGTCGCCGGCGCTGACCGATGTGATGTTCGGCGTCGTCAAATCCCTCAACGAGCAGGGAATCACGGTCCTTCTCGTCGAGCAGAATGTCGCCAAGTCGCTCGCGCTGAGCAGCCGCGGCTATGTGCTCGAGAACGGCTCCGTGGTGTTGCATGGATCTAGCCGCGATCTGCTCGAGAACCCCGATGTCCAGCGCGCCTATCTGGGATTGTGAGGCGCGCCGTCTCGGCGAGGCGTCGGGCGTTGCGGCTCTCGTCGCGCCGCCGTTCGGTCCACCGCTCCCCGGCTGTTGCAGCCGCCTCTCGCTTGGGTCTCATTGATGAACACTGCCACTTCTCTCCTGATCGAGCGTGATCAAGACCTGGTCACGATCACGATGAACCGGCCGCCGGCTAATGCGCTGAATGCGCAACTCATCGTCGAGTTGCTGGAGGCGATCCGGCGCCTTGCCGACGACGAGAATCCGCCCGGCATCGTGCTCACCGGAAGCGGCGACCGCTTCTTCAGCGCAGGCGGCGACATCAAGGAAGTCGTCGGGATCGACGTCGCGAGGCCGCGCATTCGGTTCTTCCACGAACTCCTCGTGGCGATGGAGAACTATCCGGGCCCGATCGTCTGCGCCGTCCGCGGCTATGCGGTCGGAGGCGCCCTGGAGTTTCTGCTGCATGCGGACTATGTTGTGGCCGATGCGGCGTGCAAGATTGGATTTCCGGAAATCAACCATGGCCTGCTGCCGGTGACCAAAGGCATGCGCCGGGCCGTCGAGAAGCTCGGCGTGCGGGCGGCGCAAGAGCTGCTGTACTGGGGCGAGCTCGTCGGCGCGGAGCGCGCCGTGGCGATCGGCGCCGTGAACGAGATCGTCCCGACCGAGGAGGTCGCGTCCCGTGCGCGAGACGTGTGCGGCGTGTTGCGGCAGAAAGACCGCAAGCTGTTCCATGCCATCAAGCGATCGCTCAACCTCACCGCGCAAATGAGCGATCAGGCGCTCGAGAAAATGACCGTGGCCGACCTCGACGCCTATGTCACAGCCGAGAGCTCAACCAACGCGCGTGCGAGATTTTTGTCAAAGAACAGTAAGGGCTGAGCCGATGACGCGCGGATATCCCGATCAGATCTATCTGGAGCAGATGAGCCACGAGGAAGTCGCCGCGGCGCTGGCCGATGGGTGCACGACGGTAGTGATCCCGCTGGGGGCCGTCGAGCAGCATGGGCCGCATTTGTCTTTGGGCATGGATGCGGATCATGCCGATGCTCTGGCCGAGCGGATCGCGCGCAGCCGCGGCAACACGCTGGTGGCGCCGACCATCACGGTCGGCTGCTCGTCTCACCATCTGCCATTCGCGGGTACGATCTCGCTGCGGCCGGAGACGCTGGAAGCGATTTGTGTCGATTATTGCACAAGCCTGGCGCGGCACGGCTTCAAGCGTATCCTGATTCACTCGGGTCACATCGGCAATTTTCCGGTCCTGAAGGACATGCTCGGTCGCTTGCGCGAGGCCGTCCCCTCGGATGTCGAGATCCTGGCGTTCTTCGACTCGACGAAATGGATCGACACGTGGCGCGATGCGGTGCGCGAAGCCGGAGGAGACGTGTTGGCCGTCGGCGGCCACGCCGACATCGCCGAGACGTCGCTGATGATGGTCATTAGGCCCGACAGCGTCAGACCGGACCGCTTCGAGGTGGGCCATCTTGGCGGCTTGTCGGAGGCTGATCTCGAACTGATGTGGAAGAACGGCATCCGATCGGTTTCGCAGAACGGCGTGATCGGAAGTCCGATCGGCTCGAGCTACGCCATCGGCGAAGCGTGCCTCGCGGCGGTCGCCGAGTTGCTGATCAAGACCTTCGATAGCGAGGCCGGAGCCGCCATCGCCCGCCGTTGACGGTCAGCCCGTCCGCTGCGTGGCGAAGCTTCCCGGGGCGTCTGCCATGTTGCGAATGCTGACAGCATAAAATTCGGAAAGCGTTACTACGCAACGCGGCTTTCGGGCGAAAATATCGCCACGCCTATGAAACCCTGTGCCATCTCGCAAGCTAAAAGGATTGAGACATGGCACTTACGTTTGGGTTCTGGTCTGAACAGGAAACCCAGGTCGGCCACAGTTACTCGCGCAGGCTTCACGAACTGGTCGACGAAGTCCGTCTGGCCGAGAAGGTCGGCTTCGACTGCGTCGCGCTCTCCGAGCAGCACGTGGCACTGGGCGGGATCTCGAGCTCGGCGCCCGAAGTGGTGTTCGGCTATCTGGCTGCGGTGACGTCGCGCGTCAAGCTGCGCGCGGCGGTGACGCTGATGCCGCAGCGCATCAACCACGCCTTGCGTTCGGCCGAGCGGCTTGCCGTGACCGACATCCTGTCCAACGGCCGCATGGAATTCTACGGCGGCCGCGCCAACACCACCATCGCGATGCGGGCGTTCAACGTCGATCCGAACGAAACGCTGGCGCAGATGGAAGAAGGGCTGGCGCTGCTGAAAACGGCGATGCGCCAGGACATTTTCACGTTTGACGGCAAGTACTACCAGATCCCTCCGCGCCAGCTGGTTCCGAAGCCGCTGCAGAAGCCGCATCCGGTGATCGGGATCGCGGCGACCAGCGAGCGCAGTCATCTCTGGGCGGCCTCGCAGGGCTTCGCCGTGATGAGCAGCAACATCTATCAGGGCTGGGAAGCTCAGCAGAAGCTGATCGACGCCTATCAAAAAAACTGGAAGTGCGACGCGGAGGGACCGCTGCCGCGTCCGCGTATAGGCATTCCGCTGTTCATCGGCATCGGGAAAACGGACGAGCAGGCCAAGGCGGATTATGCCGGCCCGCTAATGCACTATGCCAAGATCTCGACCGATGCCTATCCGCGTCTCGCGGCGATTGCCGACGACTACAAATACATGGGGGAGAGCGTGCCGTCGATGGAGCGCGCCGCCAACGACTGGGACTATCTGGTCAACGAGTCGGCCACGACGGTGTGCGGCAGCCCCGATACGGTCATTCGTCAGATCGAGAAGTTTGAGGCCATGGGTATCGACGAGGTGCTGCTGCACATGGACTCCGTCCCGCACGAAAAGATCATGGAGGCGATCGAGATGGTCGGTCGCTACGTCATCCCGCATTTCAACGACGGAAACAACGTCGTGCGGCCGACCGAGGAGATCCTCGGGCAGATCCGGCTGATGCGGACCCAGAAGCAGTAATCGAACGGTGAAATCAATGTCGGAATACGGCTACAAGTACCTGATCGTCGAGCAGCGCGCCACTGGCGTCGCGATCGTCACGATGAACCGCCCGGAGATCCTCAACGCGATCAACTGGGAGATGCACGAGGAGCTCGAAGACGTCTTCGTCAAGCTGGATCACGACAGTTCTGTCAACGCGATCGTTCTCACCGGTGCGGGCCGGGGATTTTGCTCTGGTGGCGATCAGAAGTCGCTGGATAAGGGAACGCTGCCGTCCCCGACGCGCAGCGGTCGCCACCTCATCCGCAACATGCTGGAAGTCGAAGTGCCGATCGTCGCGGCCGTCAACGGTGTCGCGGTCGGCCTGGGTGCCACGCTCGCACTGTTCTGCGACGTGATCTATGCGAGCTCGACAGCCCGTTTCGCCGACACGCACGTAAATGCCGGCGTCGTCGCGGGCGATGGCGGCGCGGTGATCTGGCCGCTGCTGATGGGGCCGGTACGCGCGAAGCACTATCTGATGACCGGCGAATTCATCTCCGCCGAGAAAGCGGCTGCTATCGGCATGATCAACGAGGTGGTCGCAGACGGCAACGTTCTCGATGCCGCGATCGAATACGCCGAACTGCTGGCAAGCGGGCCGAAGGAATCGATCGTGTGGACCAAGTACAGCGTCAACAAGATCATCAAGCAGTACGCCCACCTGCTGCTCGACACCTCTGCGGCGCTGGAGATGTTGACGTTCAAGTCGCCCGAGCGGGCCGAGGCGGTTGCCGCATTCGCGGCCAAGCGCAAGCGTTTCGCGGAGCGCTGAAATGAACGTCGCTGAGATGACATCCGGCGCCCAGTTGGCGGATACGACCGTCGTGCAGCTTTTGGCCGCGCGACTCGCGGAGCGGCCCGAGAAGATCGCCTTGCAACAAAAGCGTCACGGCGCCTGGACCGCCATGACGTGGAGCGCCTATGCGCAGCGTGTCGTGAACCTGGCCAGCGCGCTGCGGCGTGCTGGTCTCGAGCGCGGCGATCGGGTCGCGATCATGGGCGATTCGTCCGAGGAATGGCTGATCGCCGACATGGCCACGATGTGCGCCGGCGGCGTCATGGTGGGCGTTTACTTCACCTCGTCACCCGAAGAAGTGGCTTACTGCTTCACGGATTCAGGCGCGAAGTTCGCGTTCGTCGGCGGGGAGCCGCAGCTTCTCATCGTGCTCGCCTCCGGTCGGGCCGAGCAGCTCCGCGGCATCATCGTACTCGACCCGGATTGGACCGGCGAGGCCTCGGCGTCGATCAAGTCGCTGGCCGGCTTTGTTGGAGCACACGATGTCGATGCGCATGACTATCTGCAGAAGGAGAGCGCGACAGCAAAGGCGTCAGATGTCGTCAGCATCGGCTATACGTCCGGGACGACCGGAAACCCCAAAGGCGCCATGCTGACGCACCTTTCCATTCTCGCCGGCGTTCATTGCATCACCCTGTTCGGCCCCAGCATGCGCGAAGAGGAACACCGGGTGGTCGTGCATTTGCCGATGTCGCACACCGTGGCGCGCGGGCAGGCGACCACGTTGCCGCTGATTGCCGACGCAGTTCCATATTTCGGCGAGACGACCGCGGACTTCGCCCAGACGATCAAAGAGGTGAAGCCGACCTACTATATGGCGCCGCCGCGGTTCTACCAGCGCTTTGCGACACAGATCCTCAGCAAGGTGCATCCCGCCGGGGAAGGGGGAGATCAGAACTACACGCTCGCCATGACGATCGCGCGCAGGGCGCTCGAAGACCGTCAGCGCGGCCACGAGGATGCCTTCGTCTCGAAACTGTTCGCGGCCTGCCGCGAGCAAGTGTTCCTGCCGCTGCTCGCGGAGGTCGGTTTCGACGAGCTGAAGGTCGCGTTCACCTCGTCGGCGGCGATGCCGTCCGAGCTGATGTCGCTGTGGCAGTTGTGGGGCTTGCAGCTCAGGGAGTGCTACGGCCAGACCGAACTGGTCGGTGCCAATCTGGTGCAGATGGCGGAGTGGCCGAAGGCCGGCAACGTCGGGGTCCCGCTGCCGGATCCGGCCTGGGAAACCGCCGTGCTCCAGGACGGCGAGATGATCGTCCGCGGACCGGGATTGTTCGCGGGCTATTGGAACAAGCCGGACGAGACGAAAGCGGCGCTTCGCGACGGCTGGCTCTACACCGGCGACATCGTCGAAGTGTCGCCGGAAGGAACCTTCAAGCTTGTCGACCGGAAGAAGGAGATCATCAACACGTCGAACGGCAAATCGATCAGCCCGACTCAGATCGAAAACGAGCTGAGGCACAGCCCGTTCATCTCCGAGGCGGCTGTGATCGGCGAGGGGCGAAAATATCTCACCGCCCTGATCGAAGTGGATGCCACCGCCACAATGGACTGGGCGAAGTCGCGCGACGACAAGATCGCGAGTTACGCGGACCTGGCAGGCTCCGAGATCGTCAACCGGCTGATCGAGGCGGAGATCGGCAAGGCCAACGGAAGGCTGGCGCGAGCCGAGCAGATCAAGGCGTTCCGCATTCTGCCGGAGGAGCTGTCGCTCGAGAACGGCGTGATGACGCCGACGCGGAAGAAGCGTCGCAAGCAGATCAACGAGCGCTATCAGTCGCTGATCGCGTCGCTCTACGACGAAACCGAGGAAGAATTGATCAAGGCCGAGATGGGCCTTTGAGGTCGGCGGTCGGTCCCAAAACGTACGAAGCTACCAGTCGAGATAAGATTTCACTCCTTCAGCAACAGGACATCGAGATGACCAAGCGAAGCGGAATCACGCGGCGGACGATTGTCGGAAGCGGATTGGGAATTGCGGCAGGCCTGGTATCAACGCCATCGTTTGCGGCGAACACGAAAGTGAAAGTCGGAGCGATCATGCCCAGCAGCGGCGTGCTGGCGTTTCCCGGTCAGGCCTGCGTGCGCGGCATCTATCTCGGCGCCAAATTCGCGCGTGAGAAGTTCGGCCTCGACATCGAGATCGTTCACGCCGATACGCAAAGCCGTCCGGAGAACGGCCGGATTGCCGCCGAGAGCCTGATCCGGCAGGGCTGCACCGTGCTGATCGGCGCGTGGGATTCCGGTGCCACCATTTCGGCGCTGCAGGCCTGCGAGGCCGCCAAGGTGCCGATGGTGGTCCACATCGCGAGCGCCACCCAGGTAACTTCACAGGGCTTCACCCAAGTGTTCCGCTATTACCCCACGTCGCTGACCATCGTGCGGCAATCGTTGACCGAGTTGAAGTCCGTGCTCGGCACGCTGAAGGATCCGCCGAGCAGCGCCGTCGTTCTCCATCTCAACAACACGATGGGGCAGTCGACGGCGGCCAGCATTGATCAGGCGTGGAAGGAAGTGGATGTTCCGCTCAAGATCGCGCAGTACGTTGCCTATGACGAGAAGGCCAAGGATCTGTCGGTGGAAGTTGCCAAGGCGAAAGCGTCGGGTGCCGATGCTTTGATCTCGGTCACGCGCGTCAACGACGCGATCATGATCGCGCGCGAATGCATCAAGCAGGGCTGGGACCCGAAGATGGTGTTTTCGCCCAACTCCAACGGCGTGTCCGACAAGGCGTATCACGACGCGCTCGGAAAGTATGGTGACGGTCCGGTTCTGTCGGCGTTGTGGCTCAATCCCAAGGGCGCCGAGACCGACAAGATCATGAAGATGTTCGCGGCCGACTACCCGAACGACTGGTTCGATGCCAATGCGGGCTGCGCGTTCGAGGCGGTGCAGATCGTCGCAGACGCCGTGACGCGGGCGGCTTCGCCGGAGTCGGCGGCGATTCACGGCGCGCTCAAGAAGACCGACATGAAGCCGATCCTGATGTACGGCGACAACACCAAGTTCGACGAGACCGGCCAGAATATCCACTGTTCGATGGTGATGCTGCAGGGTCTGAAAGGCAGGCCGCGAGTGGTGGCTCCAAAGGCCATCGCGGAAGCGTCGCTCGAGTATCCGCTTGCGCCTTACAGCAAACGCTGACGTCGTTCCGTGCGGCCCCGCGAAAGCGTCGCGGGGCCGCGGTCGTCAAATGCCGAGGCAAGGACGTGCGAGCTAGGGCAAACTGTCCGAATTGATCAGGCGCGACCGCTCGGCAAGGAAGCGGCGCGGGCTCTGTCCCATCGTCTTCTTGAACATCGTGATGAACGCGCTGGGCGATTCGTAGCCCAGTTCCAGCGACACGGCCTGGACCGAGCTGCCCGCCGTGAGGCGTTGCATGGCGATCAGAATGTGGAGACGCTGGCGCCAGCGCCCGAAAGTCATCCCTGTTTCCTTGGCGATGAAGCGTGCGAACGTGCTCTCGCTCATTGCGTAGCGCGAGGCGACTTCGTCCATCGTGCTGCGGTCGCCCGGATTATTCAATAAGGAGGTCGCGAGTTGTTGAAGACGGGCGTCGTTGGAGATCGGAAGATACATTTCATCCGTCGTCGGCATCTGCACGAGTTCGTCGAGCAAGACCCGGCCGAGACGGCTGGTCGGTCCTTCAAGCGGATAGAGCGGTGGGAACACCGAGAGGCGGTGGATCAATTCGCGCACCAGCGACGTGATCATCAGCGTGCAGCAGGTCCGCGGCAGCATGCTGACCTGTGGATCGATGAACACAGTATAGAGTTTGCCGAAATCGGCCACGCAATTGCTGTGCTGCACGCCGGCCGGGATCCATACCGCGCCTTGCGGAGGCACGATCCACAAGCCGCCAGGCGCCCGGCACATCACCGAGCCATGAGACGCGACAACCAATTGGCCTTTGCGGTGTGAGTGCAGCGGCAGGTCGTCGTTGTCTTTGCTGGTTTCGAGACAGAATGAAGTAACGGGACGATCGAACTGATCCGGATCGACCGGATCATAGTTGATCCGAAGATCGGGCAAATCCATTCGCGCAAAATCCGGATCGAACTCGGTCTCGGGCGGCATTTCAATCCTGCCAATTCGTCAAGTCAGTCAAGCTTTGATGCAGATCCTGCCGTTAACCGAGGTTAGCTGTTTTGAAAGGTCAGGTCACTAGTCGCGGCGAGTCGTCGAGTTCGCTGATCTGCGACAAGATGCCCGCTCCTGCGGCGTGAGCGCTTAGTGATGCGTCATGTTGCGCCGTGACCAAGCGGAAGCACCTGTCAGGCGGCCCACGGTTCCATCACTTGCTGATTAAACCAACAGCAGAGAATGCTGCGACGCGAGCCCCGGCGTCCCTCCGGAGTCGGGCAATCCGTCGGAACGCGGCCGTATTCAGCAGCACGTGCCATAGCACCCGATGCTACCAAGTGCGAGCTTTCTGGAGCCCGACGCATGACTGCACACATCGATCCGCCACGCAAGGCGGTCAACGCCGATCAGGACACGGTCGAAACCGCCGATTGGCTCGCATCGCTTGGATCGCTCCACCGCAGCGCCGGTGCCGAGCGCGTGCGATACATCCTGGCTGCGCTCGATCGGCGTGCGAAGGAGCTCGGCGTTCTGCCGGACTCTCCGCCGTTTTCGCCCTATCGCAATTCTATTCCGCTCGAGCAGCAGAAGCCATACCCCGGCGACATCGCGATCGAGACCCGCCTGACGGCGATCATTCGCTGGAACGCGCTCGCGATGGTGGTCCGTGCCAACAGGGCCTATGGGGAGCTCGGCGGGCACGTCGCCAGCTACGCCTCGGCCGCGGAGATTTTCGAAGTCGGTTTCAATCATTTCTTTCGCGCGTCAAGCTCCGAGTCGGAGGGCGACTTGGTGTACTTCCAGCCGCATTCGTCCCCCGGAGTCTATGCACGAGCGTATCTCGAAGGCCGACTGTCGGACGAAAATCTGAAGCTGTATCGCCAGGAACTGAGCGGCCCCGGTCTGTCGTCCTATCCGCATCCCTGGCTGATGCCGGAGTTCTGGCAGGTGCCGTCGGCGTCGATGGGCCTTGGGCCGATCAGCGCGATCTACCAGGCGCGGTTCATGAAGTATCTGCAGCATCGCGGCCTGGTGCAGACTGCTGGTCGCCACGTCTGGGGTGTGTTCGGCGACGGCGAGATGGACGAGCCGGAATCGATTGCCGGGCTCGCCCTGGCGGCGCGGGAAAATCTCGACAACCTCACCTTCGTCGTCAATTGCAACCTGCAGCGCCTGGATGGGCCGGTCCGCGGCAACGGGCAGGTGATTCAGGAGCTCGAATCACTTTTCCAGGGCGCCGGCTGGAACGTCATCAAGGTGCTGTGGGGATCGGACTGGGACGATATCTTCGCGCGCGATAGCAAGCATGCGCTGCTGCACAAATTCGCCGACACCGTCGATGGCAAATATCAGACGCTCGGCGCCAAGGATGGGGCCTACAACCTCGCCCACTTCTTCAGCGAGGATCCCGAGGTCCGGGCGCTAGTTGCGCACATGTCGGACGCGGATATCGACGGCCTGAAGCGCGGTGGCCACGACTTCAAGAAGCTGTTCGCGGCCTTTGCCGCCGCGAAGGACATTAAGGGTCGGCCGACCGTCATTCTGGCGAAGACCAAGAAGGGCTACGGCATGGGCGGCGCCGGCGAGTCGCGCATGACGTCGCACCAGGCCAAGAAGCTCGACGTCGACGCGCTGTATGCGTTCCGCGACCGGTTCGCCCTGCCGCTCAGCAACGAGCAAGTTGAGGATCTGGAATTCTTCAGGCCTGCGGAAGACAGCGCGGAAATTCAGTACCTGCGCGCCCGTCGCGCGACACTCGGTGGCTACATGCCGGCGCGGCGACGCGCTTCGGCGGCGCTGCCGGTGCCGCCGCTGCAATCCTACGCGGAGTTCGCGCTGCGCGGCGACGGCAAGGAGACGTCGACCACGATGGCGATCGTGCGGCTGTTCACCAATTTGCTCAAGGACAAAACGCTCGGCCCGCGCATCGTTCCGATCGTCGCCGACGAAGCCCGCACCTTCGGAATGGCGAACCTGTTCAGACAGGTCGGCATCTACTCGCCGGCGGGACAGCTCTACGAGCCGGAAGATGCCGGTTCGATGTTGTACTACAAGGAAGCGATCGACGGTCAATTGCTGGAGGAGGGGATCACCGAGGCGGGGGCGATTTCGTCATGGACCGCGGCGGCTACCTCCTATAGCATCCATAACTTCCCGTTGCTGCCATTCTATATCTACTATTCGATGTTCGGCTTTCAGCGGGTCGGCGATCTGATCTGGGCGGCGGCGGACCAGCGCGCGCGTGGCTTTTTGATCGGGGCGACGGCCGGCCGGACGACGCTCGGCGGCGAAGGCTTGCAGCATCAGGACGGGTCCAGCCATCTGATGGCGGCGACCGTTCCGAACTGCCGGGCCTACGATCCGGCATTCTCCTACGAGGTGGCCGTCATCGTCGATCACGGCATGCGGTCGATGCTCGAGCAGGGCAACGACGAGTTCTATTACCTCACGGCGATGAACGAGAACTATGCGCAGCCCTCGATGCCCGACGATGCACGCGACGGCATCATCAAGGGTCTCTATCGGGTTCTGCCGAGCGCTGACGGGCCGGCGAAGATCAGGCTGGTCGGCTCGGGCGCCATTCTCCCGGAGGCGCTCGCCGCCGCAGCGATGCTGCAAAGCGAATGGAAAGTGGCCTGTGAAGTCTGGTCGGCAACGAGCTTTTCCGAGCTGGCGCGGGAGGCGCGCGATGTGGAGCGAACTAATCGGCTCTCGCCACTGTCGACCCCGGTCGAGAGCCACGTCGTACAATGCCTCGGCGGCAAGGTGCCGATCGTCGCGGCATCGGATTATGTCCGGGCGTATCCGCAACTGATCGGTTCTTACATCGAGGCGCCCTATACGGTGCTGGGCACCGACGGCTTCGGGCGCAGCGATACACGCGTCGCGCTGAGATCGTTCTTCGAGGTCGATCGCAAGCAGATCGTCGTTGCGGCGCTGTCGGCGCTGGCAAAATTGGGTCAAGTGGCGCGTGAGCAGGTCGCCGAAGCCATCGCCAGCTACGAATTGCCGACCGGCGTTGCATCGCCTTGGTCGCGTTGAGAGAGGGCGGAGCGCGCATGTCTCGTTCAATTGAAGTCGTTCTGCCAGATATTGGGGACTACAAGGATGTTCCGGTAGTCGAAATCAATGTGTCGGTCGGCGACGAGGTCACGATCGACATGCCGTTGCTGTCGATCGAGTCCGACAAGGCGACGATGGAGGTGCCATCCCCGGCCGCAGGCACGGTGGCCAAACTGATGATCGACGTCGGGGTGCGGGTTTCTCAAGGTTCGGTTCTGATGGTCCTCGAAGGGCGCGGCGAATCCACCGCGCCTCCGCCGGCGACTGCGTCGGCACCGCAGGTGGAGCAACGGATCTCGCAGCAGGAGGCGCTGTCACGGCTGGCGCCCGTGGCTCCAGTCGATGACTCGCGAGCACGTGCACAGCAGCCGCAGCTTAGCGGGGCGGCGCATGCATCGCCGTCGGTCCGCGCTTTGGCGCGTGAGCTCGGCGTGACGCTGGACTCTGTCGTGCCCACAGGCCCCAAGGGCCGGATTTTGCGCGAGGATGTGGCGGCCTTCGTCAACGGACTGGTGCGATCGAGACCGGCGACGGCGCCTGAGCCCGGCGCCCCGGTCGATTGGCCCAAGGTGGATTTCGAGAGGTACGGCGCGGTCGAGCGCCTGCCGCTGACACGGATCCAGAAGCTGACCGGTACGAACCTCTCGCGCAACTGGAGCGTCATTCCCCATGTAACGAATTTCGACAGAGCGGATGTGACCGACGCCGAAGCCTTTCGTCAGCTCGCCAATGCCGAGGCCGCGAAGGACACGGCGAAGCTCACCATGGTGTCGCTGCTGATCAAGGCCGCGGCCTTGGCGCTGCAGAAATACCCGCGCTTCAATTCGTCGCTCGATGGCGATGAGTTGATCCTCAAGCACTACGTCCACATCGGCGTCGCTGTCGACACGCCGAGAGGTCTGGTCGTGCCAGTGATCCGGGACTGCGATAAGAAGGGCCTTCGGCAGATTGCCGCGGAGATGCGCTCGCTCGCCGACAAGGCGCGCGCGGGGCAGCTCGCGTCGGGCGACATGCAGGGCGGCTGTTTCTCGGTGTCGTCTCTCGGAGGCATCGGCGGTCAGGGATTTACGCCCATCATCAACGCGCCCGAGGTGGCGATCCTCGGCGCCGGGCGGGCCGCCACCGAGGCGGTCTGGAACGGCCGCGAGTTTGAACCGCGCCTCATCCTTCCGATGATTCTGTCGTGGGATCACCGGGTCGTCGACGGCGTGGCTGGGGCCCGGTTCCTGGGCTTCGTCGCGTCAGTGCTCTCCGATCTGCGGCGCTTCGCATTGTGAGGACGCAGATGCGGACAGAGGAAATCCGGGTTCCCGACATCGGGGATTTCCGAGACGTCGAAGTCGTCGAGGTCCACGTCAGGGCGGGCGACGTCGTCGTGCGAGAGCAGGCGTTGATCACAGTGGAATCCGACAAGGCCACGCTGGAGAGTCCGTCGCCGATCGCAGGGGTGATCACGAGCATGTCGCTGCGTGTTGGAGGGAAGGTGTCTCAAGGCTCCATGATTGGCACGGCGTCGGCGTCGGACGAAGCGGGCGCGCAAGGCGAGACGATCTCAGCGGATCAGGATGTTGGCCAGCGCGCAGCAGATTATACGCGCTACGATCTTGTCGTGATCGGAGGCGGGCCGGGCGGCTATTCAGCAGCGTTTCGGGCCGCAGACCTTGGACTGAACACCGCGATCGTCGAACGCTACGGCACCTTGGGCGGAGTTTGTCTGAACGTTGGATGTATCCCGTCGAAGGCGCTGCTTCATGTTGCGGCCGTCAAGGAGGAAGCCGAACGGATCGCGGACAAGGGCATTCGCTTCGCCGCGCCGCAGATCGATCTGCAGGAGCTGCGCGCCTTCAAGCACGGCACTGTCAAGAAGCTGACGGATGGGCTGAGCCAGATGGCGGCAGCGCGCCGCGTCACGGTGATCCGCGGCATCGCGAAATTCGCCTCCGCCACGCGGCTCGAGATTGTCGGTGAGGGGGCAGGCTCGCAGCAAATTGAATTTGGTCAATGCATCATCGCCACGGGCTCGCGCGCGGTGCAGCTGGCGGTGCTTCCCAAGGACGAGCGGGTCGTGACCTCGACCGGCGCGCTCGCGCTGCGAAGCATTCCGGGCCGCATGCTCGTGATCGGAGCGGGGATCATCGGGCTGGAGATGGCGACCGTCTACAACTCGCTCGGCACCAAGATCGATCTTGTCGAAAGGCTTCCCGATATCCTGGCGGGCGTGGATGCCGACGCGGTGAAGATCTGGCGTTCGCGCAACGCGCATCGCTTCGAGCATATCGACGTCGCAAGCAGCGTATCAACCGCCGAAATCACGCCGGACGGCGTGAGGGTCGGTACCACAGGCGCATCGGTACGAACACGATCGTACGATCTGGTGTTACAATCGGCCGGCCGTGTTCCCAACAGTAGCGAGCTCGGCCTCGAACGGATCGACGTTGCCATCGATTCGAACGGCTTCATTCAGGTCGACGAGCAGATGAGAACGACAGCGCGCAACGTCTTCGCCATCGGCGACGTCGTCGGCGGTTCGATGCTGGCGCACAAGGCCGTTCACGAGGGGCACGTCGCCGCGGAAGTAGCTGCCGGGAAGCCGGCGGCCTTTACCGCGAAGATCGTCCCCAATGTCGCCTACACCGATCCTGAGATCGCCTGGGTTGGCAAGTCCGAGCGTGATGTCGCCGAATCCGGACGGAAGATCCGTTCGACAAAATTCCCATGGGCCGCGTCCGGCCGGGCCATCGCGTCGGGCGCATCCTATGGCATGACGAAGCTGCTGTTCGACGCCGAGACCGGTCGCATCGTCGGGGGCGTGATCGTCGGACCGCATGCCGGCGATATGATCGGGGAAATCTGTCTCGCTATCGAAATGGGGGCTGACGCGATCGATATCGGAAAGACCATTCACCCGCATCCGACCCTCGGCGAGACGATCGGCATGGCTGCCGAAGTCCATGAGGGCATTTGCACCGACCTGCCTCCAATCGCCAGAAAGCGGTAGATCAGTTGGCCCAATCGATGTTCGTTATCGAAGCCCTTGAACAACGTCGCGCCGGTGCCAAACTCGGCGGCGGCGAGAAGCGCATCGACGCGCAGCATGCGCGCGGCCGCCTCACCGCGCGGGAGCGGATCGACCTGCTGCTCGACAAGAATTCTTTCGAGGAGATGGACATGTTCGTCCAGCACCGCTCGACCGAATTCGGGATGGAGAAGACCAAGATTCCGGGAGACGGCGTGGTCACCGGCTGGGGTACCGTCAACGGCCGCAAAACGTTTGTCTTCGCCAAGGATTTTACGGTGTTCGGCGGCTCGCTGTCCGAGACCCACGCGCTGAAGATCACCAAGTTGCAGGACATGGCGATGAAGGCGCGGGCGCCCATCATCGGCCTCTATGACGCGGGCGGCGCGCGCATCCAGGAGGGCGTCGCCGCGCTCGCCGGCTATTCCTACGTGTTCCGCCGCAACGTGCTCGCCTCGGGCGTGATCCCGCAGATCTCGGTCATCATGGGTCCCTGCGCCGGTGGCGACGTCTACTCGCCGGCCATGACCGACTTCATCTTCATGGTGAAGAACACCAGCTACATGTTCGTCACCGGCCCCGACGTCGTGAAGACGGTCACCAACGAGGTCGTCACCGCCGAAGAGCTCGGCGGCGCCTCGGTGCACGCCACGCGCTCCTCGATTGCGGACGGCGCCTTCGAGAACGATGTCGAGACGATTTTGCAGATGCGCCGTCTCATCGACTTCCTGCCGGCGAACAACACCGACGGCGTGCCGGAATGGCCGAGCTTCGATTCCATCGAGCGGGTCGACATGTCGCTGGATACGCTGATCCCCGACAATCCGAACAAGCCCTACGACATGAAGGAACTGATCCTGAAAGTCGTGGACGAGGGCGACTTCTTCGAGATCGCCGAGGGTTTTGCCAAGAACATCGTCACCGGCTTCGGCCGTATCGCGGGCCGTACTGTCGGTTTCGTCGCCAACCAGCCGATGGTGCTGGCGGGTGTGCTCGACAGCGACGCCTCGCGCAAGGCCGCGCGCTTCGTCCGCTTCTGCGACGCCTTCAACATCCCGATCGTCACCTTTGTGGACGTTCCCGGCTTCCTGCCCGGCACCGCGCAGGAATATGGCGGCCTGATCAAGCACGGCGCGAAGCTCCTGTTCGCGTACTCGCAGTGCACCGTGCCGCTGGTGACCATCATCACCCGAAAAGCCTATGGCGGCGCCTTCGACGTCATGGCGTCCAAGGAGATCGGCGCCGACATGAACTATGCGTGGCCGACCGCGCAGATCGCGGTCATGGGCGCCAAGGGGGCGGTCGAGATCATCTTCCGCAGCGACATCGGCGACCCCGACAAGATCGCGGCCCGCACCAAGGAATACGAAGACCGCTTCCTGTCGCCCTTCATCGCCGCCGAGCGCGGCTATATCGACGACGTCATCATGCCGCATGCAACGAGGCGCCGCATCGCACGGGCGCTGGCCATGCTGGGTGACAAGAAGATGGAAATTCCGGCCAAGAAGCACGACAACATTCCGTTGTAGGAAGAGCTGTGTTCAAGAAGATTCTGATCGCCAATCGCGGCGAAATCGCCTGCCGGGTGATCAAGACTGCCCGCCGGATGGGAATTCAGACGGTTGCGGTCTATTCCGAGGCCGACCGCGATGCCCTCCATGTCGAGATGGCCGACGAGGCCGTGCTGATCGGCCCGCCTGCCGCGGCCGAGAGCTATCTGGTGATCGAGAAGATCGTCGACGCCTGCCGCAAGACGGGCGCCGAGGCTGTGCATCCCGGCTACGGCTTCCTGTCCGAGCGCGAGGCATTCCCGCGCGCGCTGGAAGCCGCCGGCATCGTCTTCATCGGTCCGAACCCCGGCGCGATCGCCGCGATGGGCGACAAGATCGAATCCAAGAAGGCGGCTGCGAAAGCCAAGGTCTCGACCGTGCCGGGCTATCTCGGCGTCATCGAGGACGACAAGCACGCGGTGAAGATCGCCGACGAGATCGGCTATCCTGTCATGATCAAGGCTTCCGCCGGCGGCGGCGGCAAGGGCATGCGCATCGCGCACTCCAAGGCCGAGGTCGCCGAGGGCTTCAACCTCGCCAAGGCCGAGGCCAAGGCCTCGTTCGGCGATGACCGCGTCTTCGTCGAAAAGTTCATCGTCGATCCCCGCCACATCGAGATCCAGGTGCTCGGCGACAAGCACGGCAACGTGATCTATCTCGGCGAACGCGAATGCTCGATCCAGCGCCGCAACCAGAAGGTCATCGAGGAAGCGCCGTCGCCGTTGCTCGATGAGGCCACCCGCCGCAAGATGGGCGAGCAGGCGGTCGCGCTGGCCAAGGCCGTGAACTACGATTCCGCCGGCACCGTCGAGTTCGTCGCCGGCCAGGACAAGAGCTTCTACTTCCTGGAGATGAACACGCGCCTCCAGGTCGAGCATCCCGTCACCGAGCTCGTCACCGGCGTCGACCTCGTCGAGCAGATGCTGCGCGTCGCCGCCGGCGAGAAGCTCGCGATCACGCAGAAGGACGTCACGCTGACCGGCTGGGCGGTGGAATCGCGCCTCTATGCGGAGGACCCGTTCCGCAACTTCCTGCCCTCGATCGGGCGCCTCGTGAAATACCGTCCGCCGGCGGAAGCCAGCCAGGACGGCATCACCGTGCGCAACGACACCGGCGTGCAGGAGGGTGGCGAGATCTCGATCCACTACGATCCGATGATTGCAAAGCTCGTCACGCATGCGCCGTCGCGCGCCGCGGCAATCGAGGCGCAGGCGACCGCGCTGGATTCGTTCTACGTCGACGGCATCAGGCACAACATCCCGTTCCTGTCGGCGCTGATGCATCATCCGCGCTGGCGCGAGGGCCGGCTCTCGACCGGCTTCATCGCCGAGGAATTCCCCAAGGGCTTTGCGGTGCGCGTGCCCGAAGGCGAGGTCGCGCGTCGGATCGCCGCGGTCGGCGCCGCCATCGATCACGTGCTCGGCGAGCGCAAACGCCAGATCTCCGGCCAGATGGGCGGCCGCGTCGTGCAGCGCGAGCGCCGCCGCGCGGTCTGGCTCGATCGCCAGGAGATCTCGCTCGAGGTCGCGCGTGAGAGCGATGCGATCGCGATCCGCTTCGTCGATGCCGACGGCAAGGTCGGCAATGCGCATCTGTTGAAGTCGGCATGGAAGCCGGGCGATCCGGTCTGGCAGGGCACCATCGACGGCCAGTTCGTCGCGGTGCAGACGCGCGCCGTCGCCAACGGCGTCCGTCTCGCCCATCAGGGCGTCGAGGTGCCGGTCTATGTCTGGACTGAAGCCGAAGCCGCCTCGGCCCGCTTGATGCCGGTGACGACCGCCTCCGACACCGGCAAGAAGCTGCTCTGTCCGATGCCCGGCCTCGTGGTCTCCATCGCGGTGACCGAAGGGCAGGAGGTCAAGGCCGGCGAGACGCTGGCGGTGGTCGAAGCCATGAAGATGCAGAACGTGCTGCGCGCCGAGCGCGACGGCGCCGTGAAGAAGATCCACGCGAGTGCCGGTGCGACGCTCGCGGTGGACGCGCTGATTTTGGAGTTTTCCTGAACACCGCAAGAGGCGACCTGAGATGGGCAGCCTGTCTGCAGGAATTCCGGTTACTTCTAGGCAGAAGTCATGTTGGGCAGCTCGGCGTCACTTGGGATTAGGTGGACTTGATGAAAACCGAACGGTTGGCATTGGCATTGGGCTTTGCGCCTGCTTCACGCCAGGACTGGCACAAGCTCGTTGATGGCGTGCTAAAGGGAGCGCCGTTCGAAAAGCTGATTGGTAGGACGTACGACGACTTGAGAATCGAGCCGATTTATCTCCGAGCGAAAGACATTGCACTAGTCGACGGGCGGGCACCCGCGGCGCCTTGGCAGATCATGCAGCGCATCGATCATCCAGACGCGGTGACGGCCAATAGGCAGGCCCTTCACGATCTGGAGAATGGGGCGACGGGCCTGGCGCTCGTCTTTGCCGGCGCCAACTGCAGCCGCGGGTTCGGTCTCGATCAAACGGCAGGTGCCGTCGCCAAAGCTTTAAAGGACGTCCACCTTGATGCCGGCATCGGGATTGAACTCCAAATTGGTACAGACGGGCGTAAGACCGCGATCCATGTTGCGGAATATGTGAAGTCGGTCGGTCTCGATCCTGCCGTCTGCGACATTCGATTTGGGCTCGATCCCCTGGGCGCGTGCGCCCTAAGCGGACGCAGTCCATACACTTGGGAAGAAATCGCACGGAACGTTGCCAGCACGATCAAAGGGCTTGTAACGCTGGGGTTCGAGGGGCCGTTTGCCGCGAGCGACGGGCGTATCGTTCATGACGCCGGCGGCTCAGAAGTGCAGGAGCTTGCCTTTGTGCTCGCCTGCGGCGTGGCATATCTGCACGCTATGGAGGCGGCGCGCATTCCGCTGGATCAAGCGCGAAGTATGATCTATGCGCGACTCACTGCTGACGCCGACCAGTTTTTGACTATGGCTAAATTCCGCGCGTTGCGGCTCCTCTGGGCGCGCATCGAATCGGCGTGCGGTGTGGCGCCGAGGCCGCTGTTCATTGCGGCTGACACGTCCTGGCGCATGTTGACCCGGCGCGATCCCTACGTAAACATGTTGCGCGCTACCTTGGCAACATTCTCTGCGGGAATCGCCGGTGCCAATGCGATCACAGTTCTGCCGCACACGTTGGCGCTCGGCCTTCCAGACTCGTTTGCCCGGCGCGTGGCCCGCAACACGCAGCTTCTGCTGCTGGAGGAAAGCAATCTTGCCAAGGTTAGCGATCCTGCCGCAGGTGCTGGCGGCATTGAGGCGCTAACAACGGAGCTTTGCGACGCGGCCTGGAGGAGTTTTCAAGAGACTGAAAATGCGGGCGGCATTTTTGCCGCTCTACAGCAAGGAACGCTTCAGGCGAAGATCACAGCTACACGCACAGCGCGCCGTGCAAATCTCGCGAAACGCAGCGACCCGCTGACCGGAGTGAGCGAGTTCGCAAACCTTGGCGAAGGCGCAGCGGCGGTACTAAGCGTAAGACCGATGGCTCTTCCGCCTAGCTTTGATCAGAAATTCGTATTCGATGCACTGCCGCCGATCCGGCTTGCGGAACCCTTCGAATTGCTCCGCGATAAGTCCGATGCGATATTGAAGCTACTCGGCGCGCGGCCGCGAGTGTTTCTTGCTAATCTCGGCACACCGACCGACTTTACGGCCCGCGCGACATTCGCCAAGAGCTTCTTCGAAGCGGGAGGAATTGAGGCTATCGACGGCGCCGGCTTCGCCGACCCAGCCGAGCTTGCCCTCGCATTCACGGGATCTGGTGCCGAACTTGCCTGCCTTTGCTCCAGCGATAAGATCTATGCGGAGCGCGCCGAAATCTCCGCCCACGCGCTTCAGCAAGTCGGAGCTAGGCACATCTATTTGGCGGGACTTCCCTCTCAATCCGAGGCCGCGTTTCGGCGGGCTGGCATCTGCAGCTTTATTCACGTCAGTTGCGACGCCTTGGCAACGCTAAATGCCGCTTACAACCGGATCCAAAACCCGAAGGTTTCCGGATAATCGACAATCGAACGCGAACACTCAGATGTCATCCATCAGCGTTATCCCGAATTTTGCAAGTATTGCTTTCGAAAGGTGCTCGGTCGCCGCTTCTTCTGTTTCCGTTGATCCGTGGGTGACTCCGGAGGGCATTCCGGTCAAGTCAGCATACGGAGAAGCAGATATCGCCGGGCTCGATTTCCTTGAGACCTGGCCAGGCATCGCGCCGTTCCTGCGCGGTCCCTACCCGACCATGTATGTCAACCAGCCCTGGACGGTCAGGCAATATGCCGGGTTCTCCACGGCGGAGGATTCCAACGCGTTCTACCGCCGCAACCTCGCCGCCGGGCAGAAGGGTCTCTCGGTCGCCTTCGACCTCGCCACCCATCGCGGCTATGACTCAGATCATCCGCGGGTCGGCGGCGATGTCGGCATGGCCGGCGTTGCGATCGATTCCATCTACGACATGCGCACGCTGTTCGCGGGGATCCCGCTCGACCAGATGAGCGTATCCATGACTATGAACGGCGCTGTGCTGCCGATCCTCGCGCTCTACGTCGCCGCCGCCGAGGAACAGGGCGTGCCGCCGGAGAAGCTTTCAGGGACGATTCAGAACGACATTCTGAAAGAGTTCATGGTGCGCAATACCTACATCTATCCGCCTGCGCCCTCGATGCGGATCATCTCCGACATCTTCGCCTACACCTCGCAGAAGATGCCGAAGTACAACTCGATCTCCATCTCCGGCTATCACATGCAGGAAGCCGGCGCGACGCAGGACCTCGAGCTCGCCTATACGCTCGCCGACGGTGTCGAATACTTAAGGGCCGGCATCGCCGCAGGTCTCGACGTCGACCGCTTCGCGCCGCGGCTGTCGTTCTTCTGGGCGATCGGCATGAACTTCTTCATGGAGGTCGCCAAGCTGCGCGCCGCGCGCCTGCTCTGGGCCAAGCTCTTGAAGCCGTTCAATCCGAAGGACCCGCGCTCGCTGTCGCTGCGCACGCATTCCCAGACCTCCGGCTGGTCGCTGACCGCGCAGGACGTCTTCAACAACGTGATGCGCACGACGATCGAGGCGATGGCGGCGACGCAAGGCCATACCCAGTCGCTGCACACCAACGCGCTCGACGAGGCCCTGGCGCTGCCGACCGACTTCTCGGCGCGCATCGCACGCAACACCCAGCTGTTCCTCCAGCAGGAGAGCGGCACCACCCGCATCATCGATCCCTGGGGCGGCTCTTATTACGTCGAGCGCCTCACCCGCGACCTCGCGGCCAAGGCGTGGAGCCACATCCAGGAGATCGAGGAACTCGGCGGGATGGCCAAGGCGATCGAGGCCGGCGTGCCCAAGCTGCGCATCGAGGAAGCCTCTGCCAAGACCCAAGCCCGCATCGATGCCGGCAAGCAGGCGGTGATCGGCGTCAACAAGTACATGCCGACGGATGAGACCCCCATCGACATCCTCAAGGTCGACAATACCAATGTCCGGCGGCTTCAGACCGACAAGCTGAAGCGGCTGAAATCCGAGCGGAACCAGAAGGACGTCGATGCCGCGCTGGCCGCGATCACGCGCTCTGCCGGTGAAGGCAATGGCAATCTGCTCGCGCTCGCGATCGACGCCGCACGGGCGAAGGCGACCGTCGGCGAAATCTCGGACGCGATGGAGAAGGTGTTCGGCCGGCACCGCGCCGAGATCAAGTCCATCACCGGCGTCTACAAGCGTGAGGCCTCCAGCATGGGCAACCGGGTCGAGAAGGTTCAGGCGATGATCGATGCCTTCGAGGAAGCGGAAGGGCGCCGTCCGCGCATCCTGGTCGCCAAGATCGGCCAGGACGGCCACGACCGCGGCCAGAAGGTGATCGCGTCCGCCTTCGCCGACATCGGCTTCGACGTCGACATCGGACCGCTGTTCGCCACCGCCGACGAAGCGGCGCGGCAGGCCGTCGAGAACGACGTGCACATTCTCGGCGTCTCCTCGCTCGCCGCCGCGCATCTGACCGCCGTGCCGGAGCTGAAAGCCGCGCTGAAGAAGCAGGGCCGCGACGACATCATGATCATTGTCGGTGGCGTGGTGCCGCCGCAGGATTACGATGCGCTCTACGCGGCCGGTGCCGAGGCGATCTTCCCGCCCGGGACGGTGATCGCCGATGCCGCGGATCAGCTGATCCAGAAGCTCAATGCTCGGCTCGGGCACAGTGAGGCGGCAAATAGTAAGCGCCGGGGCAGGTAGTAACGGCGTATCGGTCCAGATTGAAAGCTCAAAGCCGGGGCTTCGAACTTACGAATTGATCCTGCAGTCCGCAGGCAGAGTGCCGAACAGCGCATATCTGGGCTTGGAGAAGATTGGTGTAAGATGCGACGCAAAGCTTTCGTTGCAGTCAATAGGCAAATGCGGACGAATTTGCCTCATATTTTCGCGATCGGCGATATCGCGGGTAACCCGATGCTCGCCCATAAGGCGGTTCACGAGGGGCATGTCGCGGCAGAAGCGGCTGCCGGGCTCAAGAGCTTATTTGACGCGAAGATCGTCCCGAACGTCGCCTACACTGATCCTGAGGTGGCCTGGGTTGGCATCATGGAACATGAAGCGGCCTCCTCAGGCAGGCACGTTAGATCCGCGAAGTTTCCGTGGGCTGCCTCGGGCAGAGCGATCGCCTCGGGCGCGTCTTATGGCATGACCAAGCTGATCATCGACCAAGAGACGCACCGCATCATCGGCGGTGTGATCGTTGGCCCGCACGCTGGCGACATGATTGGAGAAATCTGCCCGGCGATCGAGATGGGCGCCGATGCAATTGATCTCAGCAAGACCATCCATCCGCATCCGACGTTCGGAGAGACAATAGGCCTGGCTGGCGAAGTGTATGAAGGTGTTTGCACGGATGTGTTGCCGGGTCCGAAGAGATCGACCAAGCGGGCGAGCCACTAGAAATCCAAAAACCTGAGCCGGCTCAGGTGCCTCGCTGCCGATTGTTCATAGGGGACCCGAATATGGCGGGAAGTTCTCGCAGGGAAGTAAAGGTACCTTTGAGCGTTCAAGAGGAGGAATTTGCCGCGGCATGTCGAGACTTCGTTCTGGAGAGGAAACCTGATCTCGCGGCATCCATCGTCATTGTACACAACCAGCTCAGGATTGTGAACGATCCGCATGTTCGGCTCGCGTTCGTAGAACTTGGTCTTGCCAGATTGGTACGAGTTCTACATCTCGCAATCGAGGGCAAGGCGATTGCGCTCAAAAGAGTGCCAAGACTCCTGTTCGACCTGGCGAGCTATAGAAGGAAGATACTCCGCGCGCTAGGTAGGGACGATTGAGGACAGCCCCTCGGGTTACTAGCACGATTCATTCAACGCGCAGATTAGAGGAATAGATACTCATCGACGCAACGAGGACCGGCAGTCATCCCTTGGCAGGAGATTCGGATCTCTGAATTGCAAAGGCGGGTACGGCGGTGCGGGCATTGCGAGATCGGAGCCGGGCGATGAAATGAACTACCGGACGCGCGGAGCCTGGTGATCGGGACCTTCCAAGTCTCGCGCGCGCTCTTTGTCGTGCTGTCGAAATCGTACGACCCGTCAAATGCCGGAAACGGTGCGGAGAGGTGCCGACTTCAGCACAAAATGCGGTCTGACATGTACGATAGTATTGCTGCTGGAGGTCGTTCGTTGGGTTTCTGCGATCGAATTCCGCATTCGGCTTCTGCGAAAGATTTGCGATCTTTCGTTTTCCTCCCTCTACTCGGCCCGGCGCGATCGCCGGGCCCTTTTTCTCGGCTGCTGACGATATCTAGTGCCGCTCGAAGCCGGTTGATCAGCGTCGTATGATCTTCTTCAAGATTTCGGTGAGCGCTCGAAATTCATCTTGGGTCAGCGGAGCGAATGTCTCGCCGGAAATCTCGCCAATAGTTTCAATCGCTGCGTCCGCTATCCGTCTTCCCTTCTCGGTCAAATCTATCTCGCGTCGGCGCGGATCCAGAGGGTCTTTGGAACTCTTGATGAGGCCGCGAGATTTCAGGCGATTGATAACGCCGGTGATGGTCGCCGAATCATAATGAATTAGCCGTCCTAAGTGGTTTTGCGAGCAAGGACCTACCTCCTTCAATTTCGCTAGCGTCGAGAATTGGGGCCCCGTTAATTCTTCAATCATCTTAGCGGCAAAGATGGACGTGTGAGTACGGAGCGCGACTCGCAACAAAAAGCCCGGTGCGTCATCCAGCCGGTACGAATCTATAGCTTCTTTCACTTTCCCGGCCGCGCGCGGCTTTGTCTTGGGTTGCACCACTTTTTGCTTCCTTGCCGTAGGTTGCCTCAGTTCAAGAAATACAGGCTTCTAGCTCCGAAGGTCTTCAGTGCCGGCCGATTGTCTACATTTCCCGACCTAGGAAATCCATCTTTGTTCGACTTCATTCTGTTTAATGCGATTTGCTTCGTTGAGAGCCCCGGCAGTGGCTCGCTTCGATGCGTCCGTCGTTCGCATATCGAAATCCGCTCCGCCTAAGAGGCAAACCCATTCTCGCACGCGCTGGGCTAGACCGATTCGCTCCTGGCTTGCCTCCGATCACGGGAAGAGGACATCTCATAACTTGCAAGCGAGTGCAGCGCTTGCATACGAGTGATAATCGTTGTAGTGTCCTGAGATTGTTCCCCGGGCCTTGGCTTCACGCCTTACGGACCGGCGCACCAAAGTACCATCGGAATGCGTATGTCGGCGATTGACAACATGAGTTCCGTTCGGCCCGACCTGATCGAAAAGGTTACGGGACGCGCCGAGTACGTTACCGACCTGACGGTTCCGGGGATGCTGCATGGGTTTGTGGTTCGCTCGCCAGCCATTCATGCCCGCATCGCTTCGATCGATTCGCGCGTTGCGCGGGCCATGGACGGCGTTGTGGACGTGCTAATCGGCGAAGACGTCGCCTCGTTCGGTAACTGGGGCGTTGTGCTTAAAGACCGGCCGATCATTGCGACCGACCGCGTGAGATATGTGGGCGAACCCGTCGCCGTGGTGATCGCGGAGACAATCGAGATCGCAGAAAACGCCGCAGAACTGGTCGATGTGGAATACGACGAGCTTCCGCGCGCAACGACCATCCGGGAAGCCCTGGCGGAAGATGCTCCGCTCATCCATGAGCGCCACGAAAACCTCGAAGACTTCTATTTCAAAGGCGGGGCCCGGCCGACCCAGAACAGCAATATATTCCACACCTACCGGAACAACGTCGGAGACGTTGACGCTGCGGAGGCGGCCGCGGCCTACATCCACGAAGACCGTTTCACCTTCCCGGCGATTTCTCACTTCGCAATGGAGCCGCATACGGTCATTGCGGATTTCCAGGTGGACTCCCTGACGGTCTGGGCAGGTGCACAAACGCCGACCGCTGTTCAGAAGGTGCTGTCGCGGCTCTACGGACTGCAGTTGGCCAAGGTCCGCGTGATCGTTCCGTTTGTCGGCGGAGGATTTGGCGGCAAGGCCTCGGTGAAGATCGAGCCTTTGGTTGCCGCTGCATCGTGGAAGGTGCAGCGCCCGGTTCGCGTTGCGCAGTCCATGACTGAATCAATGCTCACCTGCCGAAGGCTGGGCGCCGACATCACGATTCGAACGGCTGTGGATGCCAAGGGACGGATCCTCGCCAAGAGCGCCAAACTGCTGCTCGATGGAGGGGCATATTCCGACACAGGCTCAGCCGTCGCCACGAAATCGGCAAATCGCATCATGGGCCCTTACGTGGTGCCCAATCTGCGCCTCGAGGCATGCGCGGTCTACACGAACACCGTTCCAGGTGCAGCATTCCGCTCGATCGGGGGGCCGCAAGCTGTTTGGGCCAAAGAATCGCACATGGATAATGTCGCCGCGGCAATCGGCATGGATCCGGCTGAGTTTCGGTTGCTGAACCTGGCGTCCCGCGGTGAACGCATCCGACCCGATTTGCGGGCGCTCGATATGGATATGAGCGAGCTGATGGGCCGGGTAACCCAGTCGTTCGCATCGGAGGTGAAGGCGTCCAACCGGCAGGCGCGTGGACTGGCAGTCGCCGCAACCGATCCGGCCAATACGCCGATCAGCAACGCGATCGTACGTCTCAAGATCGACGGGTCGATCCTCGTTTCGGTCTCCAGCATCGAAGTCGGCCAGGGAGCGCACGCGACCATGGGGCGGATCGCGGCGCAGACCTTGAAGCAGCCGGCCTCCGCGGTAACCGTCTTGCGCACCGATACGGCCGTCGCTCCTTACGATTGGGGCACAGGCGCAAGCCGATCGACCGTGGTCGTCGGCCTTTCGGTCGAAAATGCAGCACTCGACGCGGCTGATCAGATCCTCGAAATGGTCGCTGACGTCTGGGAGCTTCCCCGGGAGAGCCTGTCGCTCGTTGAGGGTGGTGTCTCGACCGGATCAGAGGTTCTCACTTTTCATCAGATTTTTCACCGCACGCTGGGTGTCGACTCGGGAGAGGTCGTCGGCCGCGGCGCGATTACGCCGCGCTCGAAGAAGGGCGCCCTGGTCGAGTCCCCTCTGTTCTGGGAGACTTCCGCGGGCCTTGTTGAAATCGTTGTCGATGAAGACACCGGCGAGATCCATGTCCCTCGATATGCCAGCGCCGCTGACGTCGGTCGCGTGATCAATCGCGTCGCCGCGGAAGGGCAGGACGAGGGGGCTGCCATCATGGGCCTCGGACACGCGCTTTATGAAGTGCTCGAGTTCGAGGATGGCCAGCCCATCAATGCAACGCCGATCGATTATTCGATCCCGCGCATCTCCGACGTTCCGCCCGTGTTTGACACCATCCTTGTCGAAAACGGCGACGGACCTGGTCCAGGCGGCGCCAAGGGAATGGGCGAGGGAGCAATCCTCCCGGTCGCGCCGGCGATCGCCAACGCGCTGTTCTCCACCTACGGCATTCGGATCCCCGACCTACCAATGACGCCCGAAAAGGTATGGCGCGCCCTGCAGAAGAGGAGCTGAAGTCATGGAATTCAATATGTCGATGGTGGTGCCAGCGACGCCGGCGGAGCTTTGGAGCACGCTGCTCGACGTCCCTCGCATATCGGGTTGCATCCCCGGCTGCGAAAACGTCGAGGAAATCGAGCGGCTTGCGACTTACAAAGCGACCGTCAAACAGAAGATCGGCCCTTTCAAGGTCGAGGTCCCGGCCGACATCATCGTTGAATCGATAACGGAGCCGTCTCACGTCCGCACGCGCGCCACGGGTCGCGACAAGATCACGGGGACGAGGCTGGCGGTTGTTCTCGACGTGACCGTGACGCCGGAAGGGGCAGGGTCCACATTCGCCGTGGACGCGAAGGTGGACGTGCAAGGCCGCCTCGCGACTATGGGGTTCGGCGTCATCAAGCGCCGCGTCGATCAGAACTTCGAGGAGTTCGAGAAGCGGCTCAAAGAAATGCTGGGCGCCGCCTGATCATGCTGCCGTCACCCTTCGAATTCGAGAGGCCTTCGACGATCGCCGACGCCGTAAATGCGGTCGGGGAGTCCGACGACGGCATGTTCTACTCCGGCGGAACCGAACTGCTGCTGGCGATGAAGATGCGCGTCATCCATACGGGTCGGCTTATCGACATCAAGGGAATCCCCGGACTTGATCGCATTGCTCTGAACGATGCGAATGACATCGAAATCGGTGCGCGCTGTACGCACAGGAAGATCGCCAGCGATCCTGTTATTCGCGAGCACGTGCCGGCGCTGTCCTCGCTCTGTGCCAACGTCGCGAACGTCAGGGTCCGTAGCGTCGGAACGATCGGAGGCAATCTGTGCTTCGGAGAGCCGCACGCCGATCCGCCGACGATGCTCGCGGCCTTGGACGCACGGCTGGTGCTCAATGGCCCCAGCGGTACGCGTATCGTTCACGCTGACGATTTCATCCGGAGTGAGCTGGAAACGGTGCGGGAGCCGGATGAGCTTCTGGCAGTCATTGCGTTTTCGCGCCCGACCGGACCGGTGACCTATCGGCGGTTCAAGCATGGTGAGAGGCCCTCGGTGAATGTCGCGATGGCCTGGTCGCTAGGCGCCGGCGAGAGGACAATCAACAGCGCCCGCGTGCGGGTCGGAGCGCTCGGTTCGCGACCTCAGCCTTTGAAGGCCGTCGAAGACGCCCTCCAGGGCATATCGGTCGCCGAAGTCCGCCCGGCTATCGAGGCGGTGCTCCCCACGGCGCTGGATGAGCTTGAAGTCAACGAGGATCGGCATGGCGGCGCCGACTATAAGCGCCACCTTGCAGGTGTCTTGCTTCTGCGAAACGCCGAAGAGGCCATCGCCGCAGGCGGGAGCGCGTGAAATGACACATGTGCTGCCCATTTCGTTCTCGCTGAACGGCCAAGCGATCGCGATCGACGTTCCTGCCCATACGCTATTGATCGACCTGATCCGGGATCGCCTTGGCCTGAAGGGGACAAAGCGCTCCTGTGACATGGAGGTGTGCGGCGCCTGCACCGTTCTGCTCGACGGTGAGCCGATATCAAGTTGCACCACGCTCGCCGTCGATGTCGATCAGCGGGAGGTCACGACGATCGAGGGCGTAACGCCGCCCGAGGGCCTATCGCGGATTCAGAAGGCGTTCGTGCTTCACGGCGGCCTTCAGTGCGGCTTCTGCACGCCGGGCTTCATTATGGCTGTCACAGCGTTGCTGAAGGCGACGCCGCACCCGACTGACGAAGAAATCCGTCACTACCTGTACGGCAACCTCTGCCGCTGCACCGGATACACCAAAATTTTCGAGGCCGTAAGGAGCCTTGCCGCCGAGCAAGTCTCCGAAGACGCCGCCTAGCCCGTCGCAAGATAGCGCAATGTCGTTTGGAGATATCATGACTCTTGAACAGGTCAGTAAATCGAGTGTCCTCATTGCCGGCGCCGGCATCGGCGGCTTGGCGATGGCGCTTTCGCTGCTTCGTCGCGGCATCGATTGTGACGTATTTGAGCAAGCGTCCGAGTTGCGCGAGGTCGGAGCCGGCCTTTGGATCTCCATGAACGGCGTGCGCGTTCTTCGGGATCTCGGCCTCACCGAACAGGTCGAGCAGAACTGCATCGCGGCCGAGCGACGCTCGATCCGGCTCTGGAACACCGGTGATAGGTGGCCCCTCTACAACCGCAGCTCCGACGCGGCGCGCAATCAGCCCTATCTGCTGCTCCGTGCTCACCTGCTGAAGATTCTCGTCGACGGCGTGCGCGAGTTGAAGCCGGGCGCCATTCATCTGAGCGCCCACGTTGTCGGGTTCAGTCAAGACGACGAAGGGGTTCGGGCCAAGCTTGCTGACGGCTCCGAAGTCGAAGGGCGCGCGCTGATCGGCGCTGACGGTGCGCATTCGAAGGTCCGTCTTGGCCTCATCGGCAACATCGAGAGCGAGTACACGAAGGCCATCGCCTGGCGTGGTCTCGTGCCCGTCGACCGCCTTGCGCCGCATCAGCGCGAACCCGAGGTGGCAACCTGGATCGGACCCACCGCTCATGTCACTGCCTATCCGGTCCGTTGGCAGAACACCGTCATGATGACCTTTTCGGGCCAGGTCGACCATGACGACTGGCTCCTCGAATCCTGGTCGGAGAAGGGTTCTGTCGAGGAATGCCTGAAGGACTTCGAGGGCTGGCATCCGGACATCATCGAACTGGTCAAGAATGTGGATACCCTGAACAAGTGGGGACTGTTCGTGCGGCCGTCGCTGGGTACGTGGTCGAAGGGATGCGTCACCCTGCTCGGCGACGCCTGCCATTCGATGCTGCCGTACCTCGGGCAGGGCGTGAACATGGCCCTGGAGGATGCATCCGTCCTCGCCCGTTGCTTCGAGGAGAATCCCGATGACCTCGCGGCGGTATTCAAGACGTATCAGGGCCTGCGGCTCGATCGCACCACCAAGGTCGCAAAGTCGGCGGCCGGCATGCTGCCGATCTTTCATAACCAGGCGCTGTGCAAGCCGGAAACGGCGGGTGACTACATCAAGACCCAGTGGGCACCGGACGCGACGGCTGCGCGATACGATTGGATCTACCAGTACGACGCGGCCACCGCGCCGCTTCACTGACATGCTCACGATTGTGACCTCTGGAGCGCAACAGTGACTGACACCAGGCAACCCTGGGACGACGTGATACCGCTGGACGAGCGCGAAACCTATGCCCTCGCAGGGCTGGGTGGTGCGGCGGGATTCGGCAGACGACCGGCATTGCTGGTCATCGACGTGCAGTATCGTTCGGTCGGCGACCGGCCGATGCCGATCCGCGACGCGATCAAGCAATACCCCACCAGTTGCGGCGAGGCCGGTTGGCATGCGATCGCACACATCGCCGAATTGGTGCGGTTGTTTCGCGAGAAAGAACGGCCGGTGATCTTCCCGCATGTCGCGCGGAAGGTAGGCCAGGACCAGGGCGCGTTCTCCGCGAAGATCCCGGGTATCATGCGGATCCCGTCCGAGGGCTACGACTTCGTCCGAGAGGTGGCTCCGCAGCCCGGCGAGTTGCTGCTGCCGAAAACTCAGGCAAGCGCGTTCTTCGGCACTCCGCTTGCGACCTATCTGATCGGTGCCGGCGTCGACTCGCTGGTGGTGACCGGCTGCACGACCAGCGGCTGCGTGCGGGCCTCGGTCGTGGATGCGTGCGCGCTGAACTTCAAATCAATTGTGCCGAGCGATGCGGTCTACGACCGCTCGCCCACGTCCCACGCCGTCAACCTGTTCGATATCGCCAGCAAATACGCCGATGTCATGCCGACGCAGGTCGCCATCGAGCGGCTTCGCGCGCTGTCGGATGACCACACAAAGGATCAGCAGACGTGAGCGGCGCCGCGGCATCCGGATTGCTTTACGGCGCCAATGTGCACGCCAACGGCATTCGGCAGCATTATTTGCGGTTCGGCGGGGCCGGGCCGGCGATCATCATTGTCCCTGGCATCTCGACGACTGCGGCGCAATGGGCCTTCATCGCAGAACGCCTGTGCTCCGGACACGACGTTTTCGTGCTCGATGTCCGCGGTCGCGGCCTTTCCGAAAGCGGCCCGCATCTCAATTATTCGCTCGACGCATACGCATCCGACCTCATCGGGTTCGCTGAAGCGCTTGGAATGGGCCCTTATACGCTGCTGGGCCACTCGATGGGCGGCCGCATCGGAATCCGCGCCGCGCGTTGGCGGCCATCGTCCATGGAGCAACTGATACTGGTCGATCCGCCGGTCTCCGGTCCCGGACGCCGCGCCTATCCGATTCCGGTCGAACCGCTTCTTAAATTGCTTCAAAGCGCGAAGCGCGGAGAAGCCGACGCGGCGCTGCGAAGCCCCTCTGCTCCGCGCTGGCCCGAGCAGCACATTCGCACCCGGGCCGAGTGGATGCATACCTGCGACGAGCGTGCGCTCGTCGAGAGCCACAAGGGCTTTCATCACGACGACATTCATCGCGACCTCGCCCATCTCGGCGTTCCCACCGCATTGATCGTCGCCGGGCGGGGAGGGGTCATTCGACCCGAAGATGAAGCGGAAATTCGCGGATTGCTGCCGTCGATCGCGATCAGGACGCTGGAAAGCGCGGGTCACCAAATGCAGATCGACGATACCGAGGGCTTCCTTTCGATCGTCGAAGAGCTTCTAGCGCGACCACGCGATCGGTTCGAAGGCCGCGTGTCTAAGTGCGGCAAACAGGAGATCAGTGAAGATGCCCCGACAAATCGTTGATGTTGAAATGCTCGAGCTCTTCAAGGCCGAGCTGACACTCTGCAAGGTGACGAAGGGCGAAGTCGTTGCGGTCCTGAGCGGCGGCGAGGATCAGCAGGAATACGCCCAGGCCTTCATGCTGGCCGCGCAGAGCCTCGGCGCAACGACATTTCATCTCAACGTGCCCAAATACGGCCAGGGCAAGGTCTCGGGCCTGCAGGGCCGGCATGCGCTCACGGGCAACCAGCCGGCGATTGATACGCTCAAGCGCGTGGACATGGTGATCGATCTCCTGGGGTTGCTGTTCTCTCGCGAGCAAGCCGAAATTCAGGAAGCGGGCACGCGCATCTTGCGCGTGATGGAGCCGTTCCACATCCTCAAGAAGATGTTCCCGACCGAAGATCTGCGCCGGCGAACGGAGCTTTCTCGAACCCTCCTCCAGTCGGCCAGCAAAATGCGGATCACGTCGCCCGGCGGAACGGACGTAACTTATGGCCTGAAGCAATACCCGGTCATTTCCGAATACGGATACACGGATGAGCCCGGGCGCTGGGATCATTTCCCGTCAGGCTTTGCCTTCACTCAGGCGACTGATGGCGAGGTCAACGGCACGGTCGTGCTGATGCCCGGTGACATCCTCTGCGCGTTCAAGCGTTACATCCAGTCGCCGGTCACGCTGACCGTGAAGGACGGTTATATCGTCGACCTCAAGGGCGAGGGCACCGACGCGCTCCTCATCAAAAACTATATCGACAGTTTCGGCGATCCGCGCGGCTGGGCGATCTCGCATATCGGCTGGGGATCGAACGAGCGTGCCACCTGGCACCACATCGCCGCCTCCCAGGAGCTCGCGTCGGAGCACATCATGAATGCGCTTTCCTTCTACGGGAACGTCCTGTTCTCGACGGGGCCGAACACGGAGCTCGGCGGTACGAATGACACGCCGTGTCATTTGGATATCCCGCTTCGCGGCTGCAGCCTGTGGCTCGACGATATCCACATCCTCGACAAGGGCGACTTTGCTTATCCGGAATTGAGAGCGCCGGGCCGCTAGGCCCCCGCGCATCAAAATCGGTGCCCGGAGCCGCATTTGCGACTCCCAACGACGCAGAAAGCGTTTCGATAACGACCATCAATTGTCCAGTTCTCTCAACGGGAAGCGCACCACATGTCTACGGCGATCGGAACTTCGGAAGATTACACGGCGAGGCAACGGTATTCGATTATGATCTCGGCGATGCTGGGCTACATTCTCGACTTCTACGACGTTCTGATCTTTCCGTTTCTCTTGCCCGCGATCCAACGGTCGATGTCGCTATCGTTGGCCGAGGTCGGTTCACTGCAGGCTCTGACATTGTTCGGGTCGGCCATTGGCGGCGCGCTGTTTGGGATCGTTGGTGATCGACTTGGCCGAAAGACATCGCTTCAACTCACAATCGCGCTGTTCTCGGTTGCCGCGATCATTTCGGCCTTCGCATGGAATTACTGGTCGCTTGCCGTGCTGCGGTTGATCACGGGCATCGGTCTTGGCGGCGAGTATGGCGTAGGCATGGTGCTCTTCAACGAGGCCTGGAAAAAGAGCAGCCGAGGTTTGGGCGCGGCCGCGCTCCAAGGCTGTGCCGTGATCGCGTCATCCACGGCTTCAATCGTTGGCATCTGGCTGATTGCGACGTTCAGCGACGAGTGGAGCTGGCGCATCGGCCTACTGAGTGGCGGTGTGCCCATCCTGCTGATCATCTTCATTCGTTTCTTTATGCCTGAATCCAAGATCTGGCTGGAGTATGAGGCGCAACGCAAGGCCGGTCAGGTCACCGCAGAAGCCCGCACACTTCCCCTTGCGGATCTCTTCCGCAATGGGCTGGCACGGCAGACCGTCATCGCCTTCGTATGGCTGATGAGCTACATGCTCTGCTACTACAGCGTAGTCTCCTTTATTCCGACACTGCTGCTGCGCGATATGCATACGCCAGGTGATGTCGTTCGCACGACAGCCGTTCTGCTCTCGGTGGTAAGCGGCATTTGCTACCTCGCGAACGGCTTTTTCAACGACAGGGCTGGCCGCCGCTTCGGAGCCCTCGTGCCCGCGCTGTTCTGGGTCGGGTCTTTGGTCGGTATGGCTGTGTGGGGGAGCCAGCTCTACGTAGGATCGAAGACTGAGTGGCCGATGTTCTGGCTCTACATCGGCTTCGGCATTGGCAACGTCGCGCTGGGTGTGACGGGCGTCTGGATCTCGGAACTCTATCCGGTCAACCTGCGTGCGACAGCGGTGTCTACATTCTATATGGGAGGTCGCGGGCTCGGCAGCATAGCCCCTGTGATCGTGCCACTTGCGGCCGCCCATTTCGGCGGAAGCCTTCTCAACGGCATGGTTGCGGTGGCCCTTCCCGCTGCGGCCGTCTTCATTCTCGCCTCTCTTTTGCTGCCCGAGACCCTCGGCCGGGATTTGTCCGCGAAGGGCTTCAAGGTCGACACGGAAACGGAGGCCACGATGAAGGCTGCGTCGGTGTCGAGCGTTTGACGCTGGTGGAAGGGCTTGACCGGCGAGATGAGGGTTGTCGACCTGCTCATCTCGTCGATGCATGCGCACTGGAAAGGAGCTGGCACTCCGTCATCCGATCCTGGTCAACATGGCGCAAGTGTTGGCCGACTTGTAGCGGCTGTAACGAAACCTAAACAGATCACTTGTATACAAGCAATAATCTATGCGCCTGAGCCCGCCGGGCAGTTGCCTTGGAGACGTTCCTTGAAACCACTCAATAACCTGCCGATCACTCCCAAGATCAGCATTCTAGTTGCGATCTCGATGCTGGGCCTCTTCTCAGCTGGATTGCTTGCGGGCTATTTGATGCAGAAGGAAATGATCAATTCGCGTGTCGAACAGACCCGCGCCATCGTCGAGATCGCCAAGAACTTTGCATTAGGCTTGCAGAAGCAAGTCGAGGCAGGCCAACTCACCAAAGAGGCTGCAATTGCTGAATTCTCCCGCCGTGCTCAGACGATGACGTATGACAAGGGCGCGGGCTATATTTTCGCAAATACGATGGAAGGTGTCGCGGTCGCCTCTCAGGATCCAAAGACAATTGGGGTCAATCGTCTTGACGGCAAGACCAACGGACGTGCGCTGATCCGCGAACTGCGGGACGGCGTGGCGGCGAACGGCGATGTCGTGCTGCGTTACGAGTTTATGAGGCCCGGCGAAAAGGAGCCGATCAGGAAGCTGTCCTACGCGGTAGGCATTCCCGGATGGGACATGTTCGTCGGTTCCGGCGCGTATCTGGATGATCTTGATGCCAAGCTGCAACCGATCATGTGGTCGCTCGGGGGTGCCATCATCGTGATCGGACTGGTCTCGGGTGTCATCGCCTGGTTCCTCGGCCGCAGCATCACTAAACCGTTGGCAGTACTTGGCACGTGCATGAGGCGGCTCGCTGACGGCGAACTCGAACAGGACATTCCAGGTGTAGGTCGGAAAGATGAGATCGGCGCAATGGCCGCGACCGTCCAAGTGTTCAAGGAAAGCGCGATTCGCATTCGGGGGCTGGAGCAGATCGCGGCCGAAGCTCAACGACGCACGGCTGCCGAGCGCCGTGCCACCTTGGAGAGCATTGCGAATGATTTTGAGCAAAGCGTCGATGGCATCGTTCGTGCGGTCGCCGCTTCAGCCGCCGATATGCAGGGCACAGCGGATATTATGACGACGACCGCCAGCGATGCTAGTCTGCGCGCGTCCACCGTCGACGCTGCGTCAGAAAAAGCGTCCGGGAACGTCGAAATGGTAGCCGCCGCCGCCGAAGAATTATCTGCGTCGGTAAGGGAGATATCGCAACAGGTGTTGCAGTCGACCGAGGTCGCGCGCCAAGCTGTTGGTGACGCTGAGCGCACAAACGCTACGGTGCAGGTCTTGGCAAGCGGAGCCGAAAAGATCGGCGAAGTCGTCCAGCTCATCCATAGTATCGCCACGCAGACCAATCTCCTGGCCCTCAACGCGACGATCGAAGCGGCGCGTGCCGGCGACGCCGGACGCGGATTTGCTGTCGTGGCAGCCGAGGTTAAAGCGCTTGCCAATCAGACGGCAAAGGCAACGGAGGAGATCTCCGCGCAGATCGAGACCATGCAGGCAACCACAAACGACGCAGTTCTCGCCATTAACGGAATTACGCAAACGATCGCCAGGATGAGTGACATCACGCTGAGCATTTCCTCCGCGGTCGAGGAGCAGAGTGCTGCGACAAGCGAAATTGCGCGCAACATCCAGTCCGTTGCCGCGGGTTCCAGCGAAATCAGAGGCCATATAGGCAGCGTCAGCACCGCAGCGGCCGCCACCGGTACAGCAGCCGGCGACGTTCTCACTAACGCGCGCGGGTTGGAGAATCAGTCGGATATGCTGCGTACGGCGGTAGACCAATTTCTGACCAAAATGCGAGCCGCCTGACCGGTTCCTGCCAGCGGCGCATCGCTCGTAGGCACTTGAGACGTCCGCGCCCACGCGAGGCAACTCCGCCTTTCACATGGCGGTTGGGTGGAAGTTCTTACGTGATGATCACGCGACCATTAGACGTTTTGATGCGTTGGGTCGCCATTTTTAAGAGATATGTTTCTTTTTCCCTGTCGAGGTTGACAGTTTTATCTCGTGCTCCATAGGAATGCCCGGTTGCAGGTGCCATCCCGCCCCAACGGGTCGCGGTCTCAAGAACGTCGCAACGAATTGGTGAAACGACCGTGAACAAAGCGTGACGGAAAGGCCTATTGCTACCAGTGAAATCAATAGCTTAGAGGATGGCCACCGCGTTCGAGAGGCGGGGGCTCGGTCAGATCGCGAACCCACACAGACCATTTCTTGCCAATATCAGCTTGCCACGGATTGAATTGAGCAACAATGAACGTTGCCTCAACTCTGCTCGCCTGCCTTGATTGGCATTACCTTCTTGGGATCGAGCCAGTAGTCGATCCGATCAGCCCAATGCTGCATCAGCTTCGTGCGCGAGCCGATCAGGGCGAGCGGTCCGTGTTTCTTGTAGAGACCTTCCACAGTAGAGTTATCGAGATGCGCGAGCTGCAGCTCGACGACATCGCCATCCCATGCCTTGGCATCCTTGATCTCTTCGTGGTGAGACAGGGTTGAGAAGGTGGTCCGGAATCCGTGGGCACAATGATCAGTCTTGGTGTCTATGCCAAGCAACCGCAAGCGCTTATTGAGAGTGTTGTTCGATAGCGGGGCATCCTTCGAGCAGGAAAACGTGTACCGGCGATGGCCGGTCAGTTTCTGAACGCTGCGGAGGATTGCGAGTGCTTGCCGTGACAAAGGCACGACATGGTCCCAACCGGTCTTCATCTTGGTGGCTGGAATAGTCCAGCGTTCGGAGTCCCAATCAACCTCGCTCCACTCCATTTCATTGACCATGCCGGGTCGAGGAATGGTCAGCGCATCGAAGCGTAAGGCGAAGCCAACAACGTCATTAAACCTCGCTCTCGCCCACGGTGCACTGATGAGCTTGAAAACGCGGGTCACGTCGCGTGGTTCGGTGACACCCGGACGCGGCGTCGAAATGTTGGCAATCATCTGCCCATTCAGGTTTCGGAATGGATTGTAGCCGTCGCCTTCAACATCGGCATAGTCGCAGATTTGCTCACAGATGCTGCGCACGCGGTCCCGGGTTTCCAGTTTTCCCTCGGCTTCGTATGAACGCAGGAAAGCGAGCACGTCCGGACGCTTGATGTCCAGCCTGCTGAGCTTGCCGAAGCGAGCCTTGACGTAGCCGACGCGCAGCTCAAGCACCTCGACGGTCTTGGGGTCGCGCACTGCGACGATCCTGCCGCGCTTGACCTTTTCCACCTTCTTCTTGGCGAGCCATTCATCGGCCCACTGCGCGAAAGACCGGGCGGCGGCCTGCCTGTGCTTGTCGAGCTGCCTCTCGGTGCTCGGGTCTTTGCCGTCCCTGAGCAGGTCTTTGGCCTTGTCGCGCTCGCGCCGCGCGTCGGCGAGCGAGAACGTGCCATCCTTGCCGTTGCCGTAAGGACCGATCGAGTAGGTTTTCTGACGGCCGTGGAAGCGGTAGTCCATCCGCCAGAGCTTGGAGGCAGCGTTGCCGGGCCTGCTCACGTCCGGCGTGACGAAGAGATAGAGCCAGCCGCCGGTCACGTCGGAAATCTTGGCGGGACTCCACGCGCCATTGTCGAATTTCGGTCGGGCGGCGCGGCAGTCGACGTCTGTCCTGATCTGCTTGGGATTGGCGCATGCGCCGTCGTTCTTGCCGGCCATCTGCTCAATTCCTTCATTCGGAAAAGCGAAAGTCGCCGTGAACGTTTGTTCTCCCGATACCAGCAAAAATACCAGCAAATCGGGCGGCTGGGATCGGAGGAGAACAAACGGTGACGAACCGGAATGTACGTGGAAAGGCCTATTTTTCAAGGGTTTCCGGACACTGCGCGAACGGTTGCGGACGTTTTAGAACGGGCTTGAACAGCCTAGTTGGTGCCCCTGGCCGGAATCGAACCAGCACTCCTTGCGGAACTCGATTTTGAGTCGAGCGCGTCTACCAGTTCCGCCACAGGGGCCCTCGGTCGGCCCCTCCAGGGAGGGCGTCGCGAAGCCGGCGGACTATAGCCATGGACAAAGCGAGGTCAACCCGCGCCAAAGTGATCCCGGCCGTTCTCGACAGCCGCATGGGCCGGGGTTACAGCCTTCAAACGCGACCCGTCGAGAAGAGGCTGCCGTGACGACCCAGAGTGCCGCAATAGCTGCGTTCAGGCAGAACAGCGCCGGTCCCGCGCTGACCGCCTCGGTGCTGGTCACCTTGATCGCGACGGCGACCATCGCAGGCGCCTGGTTCTTCCAGCTCGTGCTGGAGATCCTGCCCTGTCCGCTGTGCCTGGAGCAGCGCTACGCCTACTACCTCGCGATCCCGCTCGGCGCGCTGACGGCGCTTGCGGCGCGGTGCGGTGCGCCGCGGCCGCTGTTGCTCGCGGGGCTCGCCATTCTCGCTCTGGCGACGCTCGCCAATGCCGGGCTCGGCACCTACCACTCCGGCGTCGAATGGGGCTTTTGGCAGGGACCGACCGACTGCTCCGGTCCGGTGGTCAATCTCGGCAGCGCCGCCGATCTGCTGTCGAAGCTCGACACCGTGAAGGTGGTGCGCTGCGACGAGGTGCAGTGGCGTTTCCTCGGCCTTTCGCTCGCCGGCTACAACGTGCTGATCTCGCTCTTGATGGCTGCGATCGCCGCATGGGGATTTGTGCGGACGGCGAAGCGCGCGTAGCCGCCGTAGTCATAGCTGCCGTAGGGTGGGCAAAGCGAAGCGTGCCCACGATCTCCCAGCGATACGGAGTAAAATGGTGGGCACGGCGCTGGTGCGCCTTTGCCCACCCTACGAGAGCTGTGCTCCGCTACGTGAGCTGTGCCCCGTCAATCATCCACATCGTCCTGCGTGCGGCCGAACAGGTGCACGATGCCGGGCGTTGCGATCGTGACGAACACGAAGCGCGAGAGGTGATGGGCGCCGACGAAGATCGGGTCGATGTGCAGGGTGAGCGCCAGCGCCAGCATCGCGTCCATCGCGCCCGGCGCGAAGGCGACGACGACGTCGGAGAACTTCACCTGCGTGGTGAGCGCGACGATGCCGACGAAGATCGCGGAGACGGCGATCGCGACGGCAAACGAGCCGAGCGCCGCGTTGATGTGGCCGGCCAGCGTCTTGATCCGCATCCGCGCGAAGCGGCTGCCGATCAGCGCGCCGATGCCGATCAGCGCCACCCCGCGCACCCAGTTCGGCAGGCCGCCCTCGACCCAGCCCGCGCCATGCAGCACGCTGGAGGCGATCATCGCGCCGAACATCCAGCTCGCCGGAAACTTGACCAGCCGCAACAAAAGCGCGGCGGCCAGCGAGGCTGCGACCAGCTCAACGAGGTCGAGCGGCGAGGCGATCGTCGTCGTCAGCGTCGGTGCGGCGGAGGGCGCGACGCCCGCGATCGCCAGCACCATCGGCAGTGCCGCGGTGAGGATGATGACGCGCATGGTCTGCACCACGGCGATGCCCGGCAGGTCGGCGCCGCGCTCGACCGCCAAAATCGTGATTTGCGACAGCGCGCCGGGGCTGCCGGCGAGGAAGGCCGAGGTGCGGTCCCAGCCATGGATGCGCTGGAGGTAATAACTCGAGCCGAAGGTCGAGCAGAAGGTGGCGAGCGCGAGCAGACCGATGGTGAAGGGATAGGCACTGACCTGCTGGATCAGATGGCGCGAGACCACGGAGCCGAGCGAGATGCCGAGCAGCACGAGGACCGTTTGGGTCAGGATCGGCGGCAGGGACAGCTGGCGGCCGGCGATCGCCGCGATGCCGACCGCGATCATCGAGCCCGAGATCAGCCCGCCGGGAAGGCCGGCGAGCAGAAACATGAGGCCGCCGGCGGTGCCGATGACGAGCGTCTCCACCGTGCTCAAGAGCTTGGCACGGCTCGGCCATTCGAACGGCAGGGAGGTGGTGATTTGCTTCACGCCACCTTATCGCAAATCAGCGGGAGGCGCACAATTGCAGGCTCGTCATGCCGCAATGCGCGCGTCTCCCACCGGTGTTCGCGAGCCGTATTGTGACGGATTTACTTCTTGTCGGCGGCGGGGGCGGCGGTGCCGGCCTTCGCGGTCTTGATGCATTCGGAGCGGAATTTCTTGCGCTCCTTGCCGTGCAGGCCCTTGGCGTCGGCCTGCTTGGAGCATTCCAGCGACTCGGCCGAGTGCTCCTTCGGCGCCTTCTTGTCGGTGGTGGTGGCTTCGGTTTTGGCGGCCGGCGCGGCGGTCTGTGCGAACGCGGTGCCGGAAGCGAGCAGGGAGGCGAGAGCGACGACGGCGAGGCGGGTCGTGAAGGTCATGGTGTTGCACTCTTCTTGCGAGAATGGCGAAGGGCTGCGAACGTCGGCTCGTGTTGCTGAACGCGACATGAATAATTTGAACGGCGTCATCACTATATTTTGGCGGCCGGCGCCATCGCTTCCTTGTCGCAAGCGGGCGGCACGCTAGGATAGCAATGTTCGTTTCGCTTCCCCAGGGAACGACCAAGGGAAGACCAAGGAGGAGATCCAGGGATGACCAATCAATCGAAATTGCTGTGTGCGATTGCGGTGTCGGGCTTTGCCGTTCTGGCGGCGGGCGCGCCGGCGCAGGCGCTGACCTCGCAGGAGTGCAGCGCGAAATATCAGGCCGCCAAGAAGGACGGCTCGCTCGGCACCATGAAGTGGAATGACTTCCGCAAGGCCCAGTGCGGCGCGGACGCGACCCCCGCTGCGGCGCCGACCGCGGCCGCTCCGGCTGCGCCCGCCGCCCCCGCCGAGCCGAAGCAGGCGAAGAAGGAAGCCGCTCCCGCCGCGCCGACCCTGCCGGCGGGACCTGCGATCTATCCGAATGCGGTCGATCCGAAATACTCCAAGGAGACCGCCGGCAAGGCGCGGCTGCACACCTGCGTCGACCAGTACAACGCCAACAAGGCCACCAACGGCAATGGCGGCATGAAGTGGATCGAGAAGGGCGGCGGCTATTACAGCGAATGCAACAAGAAGCTGAAGGGCGCTGCCTGAGCTTCGAATTGATGCCATGGCCGGAGCAACGCTCCGGCCATTCTGCTTGGGCCTCTCGCGCCTAATCCAGCAGCTTCTCCGCCGATTTCGCCACCAGCTGCGACCGCTTGCGCGGGCCGCGCTCGACGAACAAGAGGCTCTGGCCGAAGATGAAGCAGTAGAACAGGAAGGCCTGCGCCTCGGCCTCCTCCGTCGCAAGGCCGGTCGCGCGATAGAGCTCGGCCACGTGCTTCAGCCGCACCGCATCCACGCTCGCCACCGCCGCCGCCGCATTCTCGTCCGAGCGGGCCCATTGCCGGATCGCGAGCTCGATCGCGATGCCCTCCGGATTGAGACGCTCCGAATAGAGCTGGATCACCGCCTTCAGCCGCTCGCGCGGCGCCTCGCCGTCCAGGCTGGTCTGCTGCGCGATCGAGGCTGCGCGTCCCTCGCGCCAGCGTTCCAGCATGAGATCGAGCAGCGCGGCGCGATCGGCGAAGCGGCGGTAGAAGCCGCCCTTGGTGACGCCGAGATTCTTGGCGAGCACCTCGACCCTGACACCCTCGACCCCCGAGCGGGCGAGCTCGGCAAACCCTGCCTCGACCCAGACGTCGCCCTTGCCATCGCTCATGAAATCAGCCTCACCGGTTCTTGATACGGTGCCGTATTGCTAACGCGACGGCGCCCTGATACGCTACCGTATCAATCAGCCAATAAGGCGGAAAGAAAACGGGCAGGGAGACATTGCGATGGAGCAGGAGGCGACCTATCGCGGCACGGTGTATCCGTGGCAATGCGACCACGTCGGCCACATGAACATCATGTGGTATGTCGGCAAGTTCGACGAGGCTAACTGGAATCTGTTCGCCCGCCTCGGGCTGACGCCGAGCTACCTGCGCTCCTCCGGCCGCGGCATGGCCGCCGTGCAGCAGAACATCACCTACAAGCGCGAGCTGCTCGCCGGCGACATCGTCGAGATCCGCAGCCACTTGCTCGAGGTCCGCGACAAGTCGATCCGCTTCCGGCATGACATGACGAATGCCGAGACCGGCGAGATCGCCGCAACTTGCGAGATCACGGGTGTGCACATGGATCGCCGCCAGCGCAAATCGGCGCCGTTCGAGGATGCGATCCGCGGGGTCGCTTTGCGGCATCTCGCCGAACCGGTTGAGGCCTGAGCCATGACCGCATTCGAGCCGAGAAATCCGGGCTATCGCGCAGCGACCATTGCCATGTTCGAGGGCCAGCCGGCGATGCACACGCTCGGCATCGCGATCGTACGTCTCGCGCCGGGCGAGGTCGAGCTGGCAATGCTGCACGCGCCGGCTTTGACGCAGCAGAACGGCTTTATCCATGCCGGCATCATCACCGCGGGCCTCGACAATGCCTGCGGCGTTGCCGCCTTCACCCTGATGCCGTCCGAGGCGGATATCCTGACCGTCGAGTTCAAGACCACGCTGCTCGCGCCCGCCCGCGGTACGCGCTTCGTCTTCAAGGCCGAGGTGGTCAAGCCCGGCCGCACGCTGACCTTCTGCGAGGCTAAAGCCTTTGCCGAGCACGAGGGCAAGACCACGCTGATCGCCACCATGACCGGGACCTTGATGGCGATGCTGCCGCGCGTGGCGGCCTAAAGCGCGATGAGATCAGGATGAATCGTCATCGCGCTTTAGGTAATTGTTTGAGCATGATCTTTACGTAAAACCGCTGCGCACTTTTCCGGATCATGCTCTAGTGCCGGACGTGATTTGCGCATGGCGCGGCGATGACATCGCGCCCGCGGCGTTCTATATGACCCGTAACAATTCCCGGCCCCGGGGCGTATTGTTGCGGGATCGGACCGAAACGGGACGAGATATGACTGGATTTGGCAAGAAGGGCCTCGTGGCGACGCGGCGCACCGCGTTGACGCTGATCGGGGCGGGTGCCCTTGCAGCGGGCGGGATCACCTCGGCGCTGGCGGCTGCCGACGATGACGAGGTCCTGACCGAAACCAAGGTGCTGCGCGATCCCGACACGCCGGTCGCCGGCAATCCCGACGGCAACATCACCATCGTCGAGTGGTCCGACTACAATTGTCCCTATTGCCGCAAGCTCGAGCCCGAGCTGCGCCAGGTGGTCCAGGACGACGGCAAGGTGCGGCTGGTGATGAAGGACTGGCCGATCCTCGGGCCGGTCTCGGTCACCGCGGCGCGTATCGCGCTCGCGACGAAATTCCAGGACAAGTATCACCAGGCGCATGACGCCATGATGGGCGTCAGCTCCCGCCTGACCGAGCCGCGCATCAACGAGCTGCTGGCCGCCGCCGGCGTCGACATGGACCGCCTCAAGCGCGATCTCACCGACCATGCCAAGGACATCGACGCCATCCTCAAGCGCAACAACGAGCAGGCGGAAGCTTTCGGTTTCCGCGGCACGCCGTCGTTTATCGTCGGCAAGTACCGCGTGCCGGGCGTGCTCAGCATGAACGAGTTCGAGCAGGTCATTGCCGACGCCCGCAAGGCCAAGATGAACTGAGCCGGCGTATCGATCGCAGCCAACGCAAAGGCGCCGCCGCGGACCCGCGACGGCGCCTTGTTCATATTTGGCAGGTCGAGATGACTTCGCCGAAATTACTTCGACGAGATTCGGACCCAGTCCTTGTGCGCGCGATCACGCAGCGCGTCCCAATCGGCCTTCGCGACGTCCCAGTTCACGATGGTGCGGTTGGTGGCCGCGACCTCGCCGTTGGCGACCGAGGACGTCTGCATGGAGTCATAGGCATAGACGCCGCACGCGAGCAGCAGCGCGCCCAGGATCATTCCAAAAAAAGTCTGCATTTTGCGAACCTCCGGTGACGGGCGATAACGTCGGCCCGGAGTGATGGTTCCGCGGCGATGCGGCGCATGTAAGGAGAGATCGTTCATCCTCCATTCAGCCACTCCACCAGCTCCGCATTGATCTCGCGCGGATAGGTGTGGCTGAGATCATCGATCTCGCGATAGCTGACATGGGCGCCCGCCGCCGATAGCGCAGCTTGCGTCTGGCGGGCGGTCTGCACCGGAAACATCCAGTCGAGCTTGCCGTGGGTGATGAAGATGGGCAGGCCTTGCAGGCGCGCGGCATCCGCCATCTCCGCCATCAGCGGATGGAACGTCGCTGACACCGGCGCGAGATGCGTGAAGGGCGAAGCGCCATCGAGGCCGGTGACGTAGCAGAAGGTGCCGCCGTCGCTCATGCCGGTCAGCAGCAGGCGCGAGGCATCGATGCTCCAGCGGCTGCGTACCGTCTCGAGGATGCGCATCAGGTTCGGCGTGTCGGAATCGTCGCCCATCAGCGCCCAGGTCGGGCCGGTCGCGGTCGGTGCCACCAGGATCGCACCGAGGCTGCGCGCGTCGCGCAGCCAGCTCCAGAGAAAACCGCGGCCGTTGCCGCTGCCGCCATGCAGCGCCATCACCAGCGGTATGGCCCGATCAGGCGTGTAGTATTCGGGCACATAGACCGAGAAGCCGCCGCGGCTGCCGGGCTCGTTATGATCGTGGAAGATGCCGATGTCGTCGCCCGCGCCGCCTTCGAGCCGCGACAGCAGATCGTCATTCTCGCGATTGGCGGTGTTGAGGAAGAAGCTGCTCACCGGCGGAAACTGCGCCGCCAGCGGATACAGCGCCTCCAGCGCGCGCGGGACGTGGCGCAGCGCGCGGAAGACCGCGACGAGATCGCCATTGCCACGCTCGACATCGCGGATTCCGGCAAAGGCGGCGAGCGTCTCGTTGCAGGCGCGATCGAGCCGCTCGCGCAGCCCGGCGAACTGCTCGGGCCATTCTCCGATCGCACCGTGTGCCGTTTGCAGCGCCTCGTCCGGCGTGCCGATCGCATTCATCACCGACGCGAAGGCCGGCGGATGCAAATGCCGCTGGAAGAAGCCGAGTGCTTCAAGCGCATTGAGCAGCGGCGGCAGCGCGGCCACGATGTCGTCGATCACGGCCTCGCTCATCAAAGCGCCCTCAAGCGTGGGATCAATGCAGCTTCGGCGCCTTCAGGAGCTTGAAGCGGTCGGTCGAGGTCACGGTGACGTCGAAGGTGACGCCTTCATGATGCACGGTGAGCGGTACATCGACGCCGGCGGCGCCGAGCGCCCACATCTTCTTGTAGAAGCCGGTCTGGCTCCTGACCTTCTCGCCGTCGACGGCGAGGATGACGTCACCGGTCTTGAGCTCGGCGCGCGCGGCCGGGCCGTTGGCGGAGATCCCGATCACCACCACGCGGTTGTCGATCTCGGTCGAGTAGAGCCCGAGCCACGGCCGTGCCGGTTTGTTGACACGGCCGAACTTGCGTAAGTCCTCGAGGATCGGTTTCAAGAGATCGATCGGAACGATCATATTGACGTGCTCGGCCTTGCCCTCGCGCTCGCGTTCGAGCTGGAGCGAGCCGATGCCGATCAATTCGCCGCGCTCGTTGAGCAGCGCCGTGCCGCCCCAGTTCGGGTGCGCGGGATAGGTGAAGACGGCCTCGTCCAGCAGATATTCCCAATAGCCGGCGAATTCCTGCTTGGCGACGATCTGACTGGCGACCGAGCGCGTGCGCCCGCCGGCGCCGCCGACCACGACGCGGTCGCCGATGCGGGTGTCGGCCGAGCTGCCGAGCGGCAGGGGCTCGATATCGAGCTTGCCGAGCGCCTGCACGAGGCCGAAGCCGGTGACGGTATCGAAGCCGAGTACATGCCCTTCGACGACGCGCCCGTCGGCAAGATGCAGCCACACCGATTCCGCCTCGGTGATGAGATAGCCGATGGTCAGCACCAACCCGTCGTCGATCACGACGCCGTTGCCGGCGCGTTCGGTGCCCAATGTTTCGGCGCTGAAAGCGTCCGGCGGGATGATGGCGTGCAGGCCGACGACGGAGCCGAGCGTGCGGTCGAGATCGAAACCGTAATCGCTCGCACGCGGCTGGTTGGCCGGCGGCACTCTCCATTCGGTTAGAACGGCCATGGAGGTCTCCTGATCTGCGAGCGCGGTCCCGTCGCCGCCAAGCGAGGGCGCGCGAAGTACCGGTAATCTAGGCCGACGATGGTCATCTTAAAAGACTTGACCTCAACTATTCCGGAAAACGCGGCGTGAATTCTTCGAAAGGCACGGAAACACGGCTTGCACGCGACCGGTGGTGCGCTCCGGCACCGGCCGCATGGCTGCTGTCCGACGAGGTGCTAGGCGGCCTGCAATGAAGCTGATAACCATTGCCGCTTCGTTTGACCAAGGGATCACGGACCGAAGCAATGGACAACCGCAGCGACATCTGGCGTGGCATCGACACGATCAAGGGGCGTTTCATCGACCTCAGCGACAAGGTCTGGGGCATGCCCGAAGTCTGCTACACCGAGGCGCGGTCCGCCGCCGAGCATCTCGCCGAGCTGCGTCACCAGGGTTTCCGCATCACCGAGAACGTTGCGGGCATTCCGACCGCGCTGATGGGCGAATGGGGCGAGGGCGGTCCCGTCATCGCCTTCATGGGCGAATATGACGCGCTGCCCGGCCTCAGCCAGGAGGCGGGCGTTGCGGAACACCGTCCGATCGAAACCGGCGGCCATGGTCACGGTTGCGGACATAATCTGCTCGGCTCCGCCGCGCTGCTCGCCGCGACCGCGGTCAAGGACTGGCTCGCCGAGAACAAGGTGCCGGGCCGCGTGCGCTATTACGGCTGCCCGGCGGAAGAGGGCGGCGCGGCCAAGGCCTTCATGGTGCGCTCCGGCGCGTTCGAGGATGCCGACATCGCCATCACCTGGCATCCGCACAGCTTCTGGGAAGTCGCGGTGACGCCGTCGCTCGCAAACACCCGCGCCGACTTCATCTTCACCGGCCGCACCTCGCATGCTGCGGCTTCGCCCCATCTCGGCCGCTCCGCGCTCGATGCGGTGGAATTGATGAATGTCGGTGTGAACTACATGCGCGAACACATGCCGAGCGATGCGCGCGTGCATTACGCGCTGCTCGACACCGGCGGCATCGCGCCCAACGTGGTGCAGGCCCACGCACGCGTGCGCTATTCGATTCGCGCCCGCGATCTGCCCGGCATGAACGAGCTGGTCGGGCGCGTGAACAAGATTGCCCAGGGCGCAGCGCTGATGACCGAGACCAAGGTCGAGATGAAGATCATCTCGGCGGTCTCCAACATCCTGCCGAACGCACCGCTGGAGCAGGCGCTGCATCGGGTGATGGAGGAGCTCGGGCCTCCGCATTTCGACGATACGGACAAGGGCTTTGCCAGCCAGATCCGCGCGACGCTGAGCGACAAGGACATCGCTTCGGTCTATTACGCGATCGGCATGGACCCGACAGATCGGCCGCTGGCCGATTTCCTGGTGCCGCTCGATGCCAAGCGCAACCCGCTTGTCGGCTCGACTGACGTCGGCGATGTGAGCTGGGTGGTGCCGACCGTGCAGGTTCACGCACCGACGGTTGCAATCGGCACCCCGTTCCACACCTGGCAAGTCGTGGCGCAGGGCAAGAGCCCGCACGCGCACAAGGCCATGGTGCAGGCGGCCAAGGCGATGGCGGGCCTCGGCATCAAGGCGTTGACGGAGCCGGAGCTGATCAAGGCCGCGAAAGCGGACCTCACCAAGCGGACCACCAAGACGCCCTATGTCTGCCCGCTGCCGGACCACGTCGCGCCGCCGCTCGATATGTCCGTGGTGTAGAAAATTTCGTCTCGATACTTCGTCTGATCCGGCGAACAAATTTTTCGCAGTGCAACGTGGAATCCGGCGTATTTTGACGCCGGTTTGCCGAACGCCTGGGCTGTGGAACGCAGTTTTGCCCAACAGACAGCCAGAACACCGTTCGCATACACACAGTCGGAGTTGACGCGCAGCCTATTCGGTGTGCCATCTACCGCCAGCCAAACCCGGCGGCCGCTCGCGGTCGCCTGCATCCATACCGGGAACCAGACGGGGGACAACCATGCTGGATAAAGAACTGCGTTCGATGATCGGCGATGTGAAGGACGGGCGGATGGATCGCCGCGCCTTCATCAAGCGCATGGCTGCGGTCGGCCTCACCGCGCCCCTCGCCAACCAGATCCTCGCGCTCGGCGGTGTCGCCATGGCGGAAGGCCCGCAGGTCTACAAGCCGACCAAGCGCGGCGGCGGCGGAGCGCTGAAGCTGCTGTGGTGGCAGGGCCCGACCTTGCTCAATCCGCATTTTGCCACCGGCACCAAGGACCAGGATGGCTCGCGCCTGTTCTATGAGCCGCTCGCCTGCTGGGATCCGGACGGCAACATGAAGCTGGTTCTCGCAGCCGAGATCCCGTCGATCCAGAACGGCGGGCTGGCCGCTGACGGCAAATCGGTAACCTGGAAGCTCAAGCCCGGCGTCAAGTGGCACGACGGCAAGCCGTTCACCGCCGACGACGTCGTGTTCAACTGGGAATATGCCAAGGACCCGGCGACCTCCGCGCTGACGATCGGAACCTATCGCGACATCACCGTCGAGAAGGTGGACGATCTCACGGTCCGGATCCTCTTCAACAAGCCGACGCCGTTCTGGGCCGACGCCTTCGTCGGTGCTCCCAACACCATCATCCCGAAGCATCTTTTCGCCGACTACAAGGGAGCCAAGTCGCGCGAGGCGCCGACCAACCTCTCGCCGGTCGGCACCGGCCCCTACAAGTTCGTCGAGTTCAAGCCGGGCGATCTCGTCCGCGGCCAGCTCAATCCCGATTACCACATGCCGACCCGGCCTTATTTCGACACGGTCGAGATGAAGGGCGGCGGCGACGCCGTCTCGGCGGCGCGCGCGGTGATCCAGACCGGCGAATATGACTTCGGATGGAACATCCAGGTCGAGGACGACGTGCTGCTGCGGTTGGAGAAGGGCGGCAAGGGCAAGACCATCTACGCCGTGGGCGGCGATACCGAGTTCATCGCGCTCAACTTCACCGATCCGAACACCGAGGTCGACGGCGAGCGCTCGTCGATGAAGACCAAGCATCCGCTGCTGTCCGACCCTGCGGTGCGCAAGGCGCTGTCGCTGCTGGTCGATCGCGAGTCCGTCAAAAAGGCGATCTACGGCCGCGCCGGCCGCACCACCGCCAACTTCCTCAACGGTCCCGAGAAGTTCGTTTCCAAGAACACCACCTGGGAGTTCAGCATCGAGAAGGCCTCGAAGCTGCTCGACGATGCCGGCTGGAAGCCCGGCGCGGATGGCATCCGCGAGAAGGACGGCAAGAAGCTGAAGCTTTTGTACCAGACCTCGATCAACGGCCCGCGCCAGAAGACCCAGGCGATCGTCAAGCAGGCCTGCCAGAAGGCCGGCATCGACGTCGAGCTGAAATCGGTTGTCGCGTCCGTGTTCTTCTCCTCCGACGTCGCCAATCCCGATACCTATGCGCATTTCTACGCCGACCTCGAGATGTTCCAGATCCCGCTGAGCCAGCCCGATCCGGCGCAGCACATGCGCCGCTATCTGTCGACTCTCGTCGCTACCAAGGAAAACAAGTGGCAGGGCACGAACTTCCCGCGGTGGGTCAACAAGGACTACGACGCGACCATCGATGCCGCCGAAAGCGAGATGGATCCGGTCAAGCGCGCGGCGCTCTACATCAAGGCCAACGATCTCATGTACCAGGACACCGTGTTCATCCCGGTGCAGCATCGGCTGAAGGTGGAGGCGGCGGCGAACAATCTGCGTCCGATCATCAGCGGATGGGCCAACGAAACCGACAATCTGCACGACTGGTACCGCGAGGAATGATCACGCGCAGCTAGGCGGGGTCCTTCTTTCATGAGTCAGTATGTCCTGCGTCGCCTCCTGATCGCGATTCCGAGCCTGCTCGGAATCTCGGTCGTCCTGTTCGTGGTGCTGGCGCTGGCGCCGGGAGATCCCTTCTCGGAGCTGGCGACGAACCCGAACGTGCCGCCCGAAGTGCAGGCCGCGCTTCGGGCCAAGTTCGGCCTCGACGATCCGATCTACCTTCGTTACCTGAGCTGGCTCTCCGCCATGCTGCATGGCGACTGGGGTTTCTCCTTCGTCAGCCGGATGAACGTCGATCAGCTCATCCTCCAGCGCCTGCCGGCGACGCTCTACGTGATCGGCTCGGCGCAGATCTTGGCGCTGCTGATCGCGATCCCCGTCGGCGTCTACGCCGCGACCAAGCCCTATTCGCTGTTCGACCAGATCGCCAACACGCTCGCCTTCGTCGGCTTCTCGCTGCCGACCTTCTTCACCGGCATCCTGTTCATCCTGATCTTCTCGGTCACGCTGGACTGGCTGCCTTTCGTCTACACCACCGACATCAAGGCGACCGGCATCCGCTGGGTGCTGGAGATGATCCGCCAGGCGATCATGCCGGTGGCGGTGCTCGGCCTGTTCCAGGCGGCATCGATGACGCGCTTCGTGCGCTCGGCGATGCTCGACGTCATCCGCCTCGACTACGTCACCACGGCGCGCGCCAAGGGCCTCGGCCAGACCAAGGTCATCGTCAAGCACGTGATGCGCAACGCCATGATCCCGGTCGTGACGCTGATCGCGTTGCAGATGCCGGCGGTGTTCGGCGGCGCCATCGTCACCGAGCAGATCTTCCGGATTCCCGGCATTGGCTCGCTGCTGATCTCCTCCATCCTTTCCAACGACACGCCGGTGGTGATGGCCGTCACCTTCGTCTTCGCGTGCCTCGTGGTGCTGTTCAACCTCATCGCGGACGTCCTGTATGGCTGGCTTGACCCTCGCATCTCCCTCCGCTGAGCGGGGCGTCTACTCGCCCTGGCGCGAGACGTGGCGGCGCTACAGCCGCCACAAGCTCGCCGTGGTCAGCGCCTTCCTGCTCCTCATCCTGATCCTGGCTGTCGTCGTCGGCCCCTTCATCTGGCGTATCAAGATCAACGAGATCGACATCGTGGCGGGTTTGCAGGGGCCCTCGCTCGCGCATCCCTTCGGCACAGACGATCTCGGCCAGGACATCCTCGCCCGCATGATCTATGGCGGGCGGATCTCGCTCGCGGTCGGGCTCGCCGCGATGCTGGTCTCGGTGGTCATCGGCACGCTGATCGGCGCGCTCGCCGGCATGTCCCGCGGTGCGCTCGGGCACGGGTTGATGTGGCTCACCGACCTGTTCCTGTCGCTGCCGCAGCTGCCGTTGCTGCTGCTGCTCATCTATCTCTTCCGCGACGGGCTGAAGTCGATGTTCGGTCCCGAGGGCGGTATCTTCATCCTGATCGTGCTCGTCATCGGCGGCCTGCGCTGGATGCCGGTCGCCCGCCTCGTGCGCGCGCAGTTCCTGTCGATCCGCGAGAAGGAGTTCGTGGAGGCGGCGCGCGCGCTCGGCGCGAGCCCGGTGCGGCAGGTGGTGCGACACATCCTGCCCAATGCGGTCGGGCCCGTGATCATCGCCGGCACGATCGACGTTGCGGCCGCCATCATCGCCGAATCGACGCTGTCCTTCCTTGGCCTCGGCTTCCCGCCGGACACCCCGACCTGGGGCCGGCTATTGTTCGACGCCAAGGATTTTCTCGACATCGGCCCGCACTGGGCGCTGTTTCCGGGCGGCGCGATCTTCATCGCCGTGGTCGCCATCAACTTCATCGGCGACGGTCTGCGTGACGCGCTCGATGCGCGACGGGTGATCTGATGGCGCCGCTGCTCGAAATCAAAGGGCTCAAAACTCATTTCTCCACCGACGACGGCATCCTCCAGGCCGTCGACGGCGTCGACATCTCGATCAACCGCGGCGAGACCCTCTGCGTCGTCGGCGAGTCCGGCTGCGGCAAGACCGTGACCGCGATGTCGATCCTGAAGCTGATCGCGATGCCGCCGGGCCGTATCGCGGCGGGCCAGATCATCTTCGAGGGCCGCGACCTGGTGCCGCTGACGAGCAGCCAGCTCGACGAGATCCGCGCCAAGGAGATCGGCTTCATCTTCCAGGAGCCGATGACCTCGCTCAACCCGGTGCTCACCATCGGCGAGCAGATCGCCGAGAGCCTGCGCCGCCATGAGGCGGTGACCAAGAAGCAGGCGCTCGAGCGCACCATCGAGATGCTGAAGCTGGTGCAGATCCCGAACGCCGAAGGCCGCGTGCACAACTATCCGCACCAGTTCTCCGGCGGCATGCGTCAGCGCGTGATGATCGCGATGGCGCTCGCCTGCAAGCCGAAGCTGATCATCGCCGACGAGCCCACCACCGCACTCGACGTCACCATCCAGGCGCAGATCCTCGATCTGCTTCAGGACATGAAGGAGCGTTTCGGCATGGCGGTGATGCTGATCACCCACGCCATGGGCGTCGTCGCCGAGACCGCGCAGCGCGTTGTCGTGATGTATGCCGGCAAGGTGGTGGAGGAGGCTCCCGTCGATGATCTCTTCGCCGATCCCCGCCATCCCTATACGCAAGGCCTGATCCGCTCGATCCCGCGCATCGATCTCGACAGCGAGCACAAGACGCGGCTCGAGGCGATCGGCGGCTCGGTGCCGATCCTGATCAATCCGCCGGTCGGCTGCCGCTTTGCGCCGCGCTGCAAGTTTGCCATGAACGTCTGCATCGAGAGAGAGCCGCTGCTCCGCGAGGTCGCGCCCGGCCACCGCATGGCCTGTCATCTTGGGGATACACAGTTGGGAGGCGCGGCATGAGCGAGCCCTTGCTGCGCGTCAGCGGCCTGAAGAAACACTTCCCCGTGCTCGGCGGCCTGCTGTCGCGCCAGGTCGGCACCGTCTACGCGGTCGACGGCGTGTCGTTCTCGGTCAATCGCGGCGAGACGCTGGGGCTCGTCGGCGAATCCGGCTGCGGCAAGTCGACGACGGGACGCTGCGTGCTGCGCCTGATCGAGCCGACCGACGGCGAGGTCACTTTCGACGGCCAGGACGTGCGCCAGCTCGGCGGCAGCGATCTGCGCGCGATGCGGCGGAACATGCAGCTGGTGTTCCAGGACCCGTTCGCCTCGCTCAATCCGCGCATGACGGTCGGCGCCATCCTCGGCGAGGCCTTCACCATCCACAATCTCGCATCCTCCGCCAAGGAGCGCGAGGAGCGCGTCGCGGCCCTGCTCGTGAAGGTCGGCCTCAAGGCCGAGCACATGCGCCGCTATCCGCACGAATTCTCCGGCGGCCAGCGCCAGCGCATCGTGATTGCGCGCGCGCTCGCGGTCGAGCCGAAGCTGATCGTCTGCGACGAGCCGGTCTCCGCGCTCGACGTCTCGATCCAGGCCCAGGTCATCAACCTCTTGGAGGACCTCCAGGCCGAGCTGAACCTGACCTATCTCTTCGTCGCGCACGACTTGTCAGTGGTCGAGCACATCTCCGACCGGGTCGCGGTGATGTATCTCGGCCGCATCGTCGAGCTGGCGAAAGCCAGCGACCTCTACCGCCATCCGCAGCATCCCTACACCAGGGCGCTGTTGTCGGCGGTGCCGGTGCCCGATCCAAAGCTCAAGCGCGAGCGCATCCGCCTCAAGGGCGACGTGCCGAGCCCGATGAAGCCGCCGTCAGGCTGTCACTTCCACACCCGCTGCCCGATCGCCCAGCCGCGCTGCGCCGAAAGCGCGCCCGAGCTGAAGGAAGGAGCGGGCGGGCATTTCGTGGCGTGTCATCTGGCGTAATGCGATGAACCCGTACGGTGGCGCCAACGCGTACGCGCCTTTGCTCACCCTACGCATATTCATCCATGAAGCAGGCCATATTCCGAAAGGAGCTGCCTGAACGCCTCCACCGACGTGTGATGATGCGCGAACAGGCCTGCCTCGCGCGCGCCGGCGACATTGGCCGGGAGATCGTCGACGAACAAGACTGCCTCCGGCTCTAGTTTGAGCTCCGACAGGCAGAGGCGATAGCAGCGCGGGTCCGGCTTCGCTGCGCCGAATTGGGCCGAGGTGTAGATCCGGGAGCCGAACAGCGGGCGCAATTCCGGCAGCAGCGTGTCGATATGGTCGGCGACCAGCGTGGTGTTGTTGGTCAGGACGGCAATGTCGACGGTGTCGCGCAGACGGCGGACAATCTCCAGCATCGCGTGGTCGGCCTGCATCGAACGGCGCCGCGCCTCCACCCACTCCTCGAGCGACAGCGGATAGCCCATGCGTTCGCCGAAGCCTCGCAGATAATCCGTCGCATCGAGCGCGCCGGAGTCGCCGAGCGCCTCGAAGCCGCTGTCCCAGATCGCCTCGTGAACCGATTCGCTGCTGGTCCCCGCAAGCGCCGCAAGACATGCGACGCGCTTTGTCCTGTCGTAGTCGCAGAGGACATTGTCCATGTCGAAGAGGACAAGCTTGATAACGTCAGCCACGGCAACACTCTCGGGTTGGCCGAGCATCCGGCCGTGATCGCGGTCATATCCCGACTACGCACAGGGGACAAATCCGCGCCGTCTCTACGGCTCCGAGCTGCTGCGCCGGGCCAGTTGGTGCAGCACCGTGTCGATGGCCGGGATCGCTCCGGTCTCGCGCAGCCATGTATCGGCCTGCTCCCTCAGCTCACCCGGCGTCAGGCCGAATTTGCGGCGGAATGCGCGGATGAAGGTGGAGTCGCTGCTGAAGCGCATGCCGACGGCTAGGTCGATCAGCCGGGTGTCCTCCGCGGACGGCGATATCAGCTGGCGGAAAGCGAGATTGAGCCGCTGCTCCCTCACGTAATGCGCAAGCCCGCCATCGGCCTCGAACAGCCGGTAGAGGGTCGCGCGTGAGATCTGGAAGTGGCGGCAAAGCTCGCCCGCGGTCAGCACGTCGGTCTCGAGATTGTCCGCGATGCGGCGCTTGATCACCGAAAGATAAAGATGCCGTTCGGCCCGTTCGACGCCTGCCGCGATGTCGGCCGCACCGCCGGCGGCCGCGGCAACGATGTCGGCGATCGCCTCGATCGTGGCCTCGGCGCTGCCGGCCTCGGGATCGGGCGGGAGTGCAAGCGCCGCGTAATGGCTGGCGAGCAGGCGTGCATGAGGATGGTTTGACGGCAACAAGGTTGCCGTGGCCGAATCCGGATGTGCGAGCCGCGGCGCCAGCATCGCGCGTTGCAGGATGATCGTCATCATGCGGGTGCGGCTGCCGCCGCCGCGAAGCACCGTTCGGTTGGGTTGCGCCATGTCGATCAGAACGATGTCGCCAGGCCGCAGCGTCACTTCGCGCCGGCCGGAGCTGAACTGCATCTCGCCTTCAACGCACAGGGTCATCTGAAAGTGATCCATCGCGCCGCGGGCGACGTGCGCGGGCGTCCGGTCGTATTCCTGGTCGCTCGCACGCGTATCGATCAGCAACGCGTTGCGGGTCATCATCGTCGCGGTGGTGACATGGAAATCGTCTTCCGCGGTGAGCGGAATGACGTCGCAGATGTCGGCCGTCATCGCACGCAACTGCTTCAGCGCGCTCGCCCCGCGCCCGGGGATGTCCGCCAGCATACTCTCGTTCACGTCCGTACCGCCTGCATCATCTCACGACGAGGCAGGACCGCATAAATTCGATATTCGAAGACCGGCGGCACACCAACATCGCCCGGGATGTAGCCATTCGGAAATCGGTGCGCAAGCGACGTTGGCAAGGCCGCGCGACGGATTTGGCATAGGTCGTGCGGAATCCGCACCGATTTTATCGCCCTGAGACGTAGGGCACATCACGCCTCGGGCAGGCCTGCTAGGAGGTCCGTTCGCCGATTGAATGCCGGCGCCGCCACGCGGGGGCTGCGCCGTCCGGAATGGGGTGCCGCGTGCGGTTGGAAGTGGGAATGAAGAGCGTCGGTTGTTCGCAAGCGCGCCGGCGCAGACGAAGGCGCACCGGGCAAGCGCGCGCCTGGCGGATGCTCGCAGTCGTGGTCCTGCCGTATCTCGGCGCGACCTCGGCGAGCCGGGCGCAGATCGACAATTACGGGATCTGGACCGCAATCAACAGCGCGCCCGGGCAGGTGCTTGAGTTCGACACCCTGACCAACGCTCCGATCGGATCGGCCATTGCGACCGGCTTATATCCCCAGAACGCCGTGTTCTCGCCCGATGGCCGTTTCGCTTATGTTGTCACATACGGAAGCAGCGAAGTCGCTGTCATCGACGTCGTCAGCCGGAATGTTGTCGCGACCATTCCCGTCGGTGGGGGCGCCACTGCGTTGGCCCTCAGCGCGGATGGCTCGAGCCTTTACGTGGCGTTCACCACAGGCAGTTCGGTCTCCGTCATCTCGACCGCGACCAATCACGTGGTCGGCTCCCCCATTGCGGTAGTTACGGATCCCCATGGGATTGCGGTCTCGCCGGACGGGACTCGAATCTATGTCGCCAATGCAGGCTCCAACAGCGTCTCGATCATCGATGCCGCGTCGAAAGCTGTGATAGGCACAATCGCGGTCGGACTATCGCCGTACGGCATTACCCCGTCACCCGACGGCAGCAGGATTTACGTGGCCAATCAATCCGGCAGTTCCGTTTCGGTGATCGACACGGGATCGCAATCGGTCGTCGCGACCGTTCCGGTCACCGGATTCCCGTTGAGCGTTGCGGTAAGCCCCGATGGTTCAAGGATCTATGTGACCACCCAGTCCAATCAGCTCGTGGTTATCAATGCGACGACGAACTCCGTGATCGCAACTGTGGCTTTGTCAAGCCCAAGTATCGGGGTGACCGTAACCCCCGACGGCAGCCGCGCATACATTACGACCGGGCTTGGGTTCTATGTGCTGGATACCGCGACCAACACGATTGTCACCTCGGCATCCATTCCCATTGTGGACAACGGCAATGTCGGTACCGCCTTTCTTGGCCCGAACGTCATCGTCGCGGCGGGTGGGGCACTCTCGGTGGCCAGCGATGCGGCGCTCTCGGCGCTGGGCTTCGGGCAATACATCAATTTCAATGGCGGTACGCTGCAATTCACTGGTGCTTTCAACAGCGCGCGGACGATCTCCCTGCTGGCCGGCGGCGGCACGATCGATACCAACGGCTTCAATGCGACATTGTCGGGCCAGATCATCAATACGGGATCGTTGACAAAGACCGGGCTGGGCACGCTGACGCTGACGGGCGCCAACACCTATACCGGCGGCACCATCATCAACGGCGGCACGCTCGCCCTGAGCGGCGCCGGCACGCTGGGCGACGTCGGCGGATCGACGACCGTCAACAGCGGCGCCACGCTGGACCTGGGCGGCACGACGCAAACCCAGAGCGCGGTCGGCCTCAATGGCGGTACGATCCGGAACGGCAACCTGAACGCACCCATCATCTCCACCGGCGGCATCCTCAACGGCGTCGGCGGCACTGCGAGCCTGACGACGACGGCCGGCCTCACCATGCTGCTCGGCACCAACGGTTATAGTGGTGCGACCACCGTGAACGGCGGCGTACTCGACGTCGAGGGAACGATCACCGGCACCTCGGCGGTGACGGTGAATTCCGGCGGCGTGCTGATGGGGGCTGGCACCATTGATCCGCTGACGGTGACGATTGCTGGCGGCGGCACATTCGCGCCGGGCAACGGCGCGCCGGGCAGTTCCACCGGCATTGTCGGCAACCTCGCCCTGCAATCGGGCGCGCTCTATCAGGTCCATGTCAATCCGTCGACGGCGTCTTATGCGACGGTCACGGGGAGCGCGACGCTCGGCGGTGCCACCGTGAACGCGGTGTTCGCGGCCGGCAGCTACATCGAGAAGAGGTACACCATCCTCAGCGCGAGCGGCGGCATTTCCGGCACCTTCGCTTCGACGGTTGCCAATGGCAATCTGCCGGCGAACTTCAGGACCGATCTCGGCTATGACGCAAACAACGTCTATCTCAATCTGTCGCTTGCCTTCGTCCCGCCGCCGAACTCCGGCCTGAACGGCAACCAGCAGGCGGTGGCGAACGCGCTGGTCAATTCCTTCAACGTCAACGGCGGCATCCCGCTAGTCTATGGCGGTATGACGGCGACGGGCCTGACGCTAGCTTCCGGCGAGTCGGGAACGTCCTCGCAGCAGACCACGTTCAGCGCCATGGGCCAGTTCGTGGGCCTGCTCACCGATCCCCTCGCGCAGCGAGGTGGCGAGCCGAGTTCGGCGAATGGCGCGGCCGGCTTTGCCGAGGAGGATCAGGTGAGCGCCTACGCCGCACGCAGGCGCACCGATGCATTTGCGATGGTCACCAAGGATCCGCAGACGTTTGCGCCGCGCTGGAGCGTGTGGGCCGCGGGCTTCGGCGGTTCGCAATCGACCGACGGCAACGCCGTGACCGGCTCGAACGATATGACGAGCCGTATCGCCGGAACTGCGGTCGGTGCCGACTACCGGCTTTCGCCGAGCACGCTGCTCGGCTTCGCGCTCGCCGGCGGTGGCACCAGCTTCGGCGTGAACGGTCTCGGCTCCGGCCGCTCCGACCTGTTCCAGGCCGGCGCATATCTGCGCCATGCGAACGGCCCGGTCTACCTCTCCGCCGCGCTGGCCTATGGCTGGCAGGACATCACCACCGATCGTACGGTGACGATCTCCGGAGCCGATCGTTTGCGCGCCGAGTTCAATGCCAATGCCTGGTCCGGCCGTGTCGAAGGTGGCTATCGCTACGTCGCGCCGTGGATTGGCGGCATCGGTATCACACCCTATGGTGCGGCGCAGTTCACGACGTTCGATCTGCCGGCCTATGCCGAGCAGGTCGTCTCCGGCTCGTCGGCGTTCGCACTGGGTTACGCTGCGAAGAGCGTCACCGACACCCGCAGTGAGTTCGGTTTCCGTACCGACAAATCTCTCGCCGTGCAGGGCGGCGTGCTGAGCCTCCGTGGCCGGCTTGCGTGGGCACACGATTTCAATCCGGATCGCGCGGTCGCCGCAACGTTCCAGGCGCTGCCGGGCGCAAGCTTCGTCGTCAACGGTGCGGCGCAAGCGCGAGAGTCCGCGCTCACCACCGCTTCCATGGAGATGAACTGGCTGAGCGGCTGGTCGGCGGCGGCGAGTTTCGAGGGCGAGTTCTCGAACGTCACGCGCAGCTATGCGGGCAAGGGCAGCGTCCGCTACGCCTGGTGAGCGGTCGATCCCGTCACGCGCTCTTCGCGGGCCAGGGCACGACCTTGCCCGTCATCACCAGCCGGTCACGGCCATTGTCCTTGGCGGCGTAGAGCGCGCGGTCGGCGGCCGCGACCAGCGCGCTACAGTCCATCGCGGTCTGGGCGGGCAAGCTCGTCGCGGCGCCGATGCTCGCGGTCACCAGCCGCGACGGCGGATTCTGCGCATGCAGAATGGCGAGATCGTGCAGCGCCTGGCGAATCCCCTCACCGACCTCGGCGCAGCCGTCCGGGCCGGTGTTCGGCAACAGCAGGGCGAATTCCTCGCCGCCGTAGCGCGCCGCGAGGTCGGCCGGGCGCCTCGCGTAGGCCGACAGAATCCGGCTCAGCGACCGCAGGCATCCGTCGCCCGCCAGATGTCCGTAATGGTCGTTGAACTTCTTGAAATGGTCGACATCGATCAGCAGGAGCGACAGCTGCGCGCCGTCGCGCCGGGCGCGCGCCCAATCCTCGGCGAGGCGTTCGTCGAACGCGCGCCGGTTGGCGAGGCCGGTGAGGCCGTCGGTTGTTGCCAGCGAGGCGAGCTTGTCCTGAAGATCCTTCTGCTCGGTGATGTCGCGCACCACCGCGACGACGCCGTCGATCTCTCCGCTATCCGACGCCAGGGTGACGTGCAGCGCCGCCTCGGCCCAGATCTCGCCGTTGTCGCGATGACGCTGGCGGTAGACGAACCGGGCCTCCTCGGCCTCGCCGCTCTTCAGTGCGGCGATGGCCTGCTCGACCCGTTCCATGTCGTCTGCGTGAATGCCGGCGAGCGATGAGGTGTCCAGCAGCTCCTCGGCGGACCAGCCGGTGATGCGCACGCACGCCGGCGAGACATAGAGCAGCCGGTTGTCCAGGCCGATCCGGGTCACCATGTCGCTCGATTGCTCGGCCAACAGTCGGAAATTCGCCTCCTTGGCGATCAGGGCCTGGGCCATGCGCTGCCGCTGCAGGAGCTGACGCACCAGGTAGACGCCGATCACCGCGATCAGCAGGACGAGGCCGAGGACGAAGGTCATGCGCGTGGCGGCCGCGCGCCACCAGGGCGCCAGCACGTCGTCCTGCGACTTGCTCGCCAGCACCATCAGGGGATAGCGGCTGCTGCGCTGGTAGTAGCTCAGCCGCTGCACGCCATCGAGCGGTGACTTGAAATAGTAGACGGCCGCCGCGGGACGGTTTTCCCAATCCCTGAACAAGAGAGCATTGGACAGGTCGCGTCCGACGTAGGCGCCGCTCTCGTCGCGGCTGCGCGCCAGCATGATGCCGCTATTGTTCAGCAGCGACGCCGAGCCGTTCGGCCCGAAGTCGAACCGCTCGTAGAACTTCATGAAATAGGCGACGTCGATCGTGAGCAGGGCGACGCCGGCGAAGCTGCCGTCGGGATGGTCGATCCGCCGCGAGGCCGTGATAATCCACTGGCCGCCGGCGCGGCTCTTGATCGGCCGCCCGATCAGCGTGCCCTTGGCCGGGGAGTCGCGGTGCTGCCGGAAGTAGTCGCGGTCACTGTTGTTGAACCTGGAGAGATCGACATGCTCGGTCGTGGCGAGCCAGCGGCCGGTCTCGTCATAGACGAAGATGCCGCGAATGCGGTCCGATGATTTGCGGGTCGGCAGGTAGGTCTGGAGCTTGGTGATCGTGTCCGGGCCGGTCCCGTCGAGCTCGAGCCGGTGCACCAGCCCGACCAGGATCGTATCGGCGAGCTCGAAGGTATCGTCGGCATGCTGGATCAGCGAGTGCGCCAGATTGGCAACATCGATCTCGGCGTTCCTGAGCTCGGCATCGCGCGCCTCCCATTCGCGCCAGGCGCTCAAGCCGAGGATCGCCGCGCAGATCAGCACGACGAAGCCCGCCGCCCAGAGCGGAAGGCGCGTCTTGCCGAGTTCGCGGCTGGTGACCATCAGGTTTGCTCCAAATCGGCGCAAACCTCTCACCTTGGCCTTAACGGCCTGTTGCAACATCCATGATGATTGTGCGGAGCCGTATTCGACCGGAGACAATCTCCGACATTGCGACAAGTTGTGGTCGAAGGATGTTAACCAAGCCGCCGCCGCGCAATGGCTCCGCCTCCTATCCGCTGCCTCATCCCTCCAGCGTGAAGCCGACGCGCAGCGTCACCTGATAATGACGCACGGTGCCGTTCTCGATGTGGCCGCGCGTCTGCACCACCTCGAACCATTTCATCTCGCGAACGGTCTTGGCGGCGCGGCTCACCGCGTTCTTGATCGCATCCTCGATCGAGGTCTCGGACGATCCGACCAGTTCCAGGATCTTGTAGACGTGATCCGTCTCGGCTGTGGGCATGGCGGTCTCCCCTTGTGTGGCGGATGGGCCGGTCCTCGCGGACAGTCGGGCTGTCGCGAGGCGTATGGCCTCTACCTGAACGGACACCGGCGCTTGCGGTTCCTTGCTCCGTGATGGCCCGCATGCGCCAGCGGCATTGGAGTGCCGGCGATCGCCTGCTAAGCGCTGTCCATGGATTCGACGCGGCGTGACAGGACAATCGGCTCTCTCTGCCTCTGCGTGACGGCGTTCGGCTGGGCGCTGAACTGGCCGCTGATGAAACTGCTGCTCCAGCAATGGCCACCGCTGTTCGCGCGCGGGCTTGCCGGTGTCTGCGCCTCGCTCATTCTCGGTACCCTGGTGCTGAGCCGGAAGGAATCCTTCGCGGTGCCGCGTGAGGCGATTCCGCGGCTGCTGTTTGCGACCCTCACCAATGTGTTTGCCTGGATGGGGCTCGGCACGGTCGCGATGAAATACGTGACCGTGAGCGAGGGTGCGCTGCTCGCCTACACCATGCCGATCTGGGCGATGCTGTTCGCCTGGCCGGTGCTGCACACCCGGCCGACCCTGCGGGACGTTTTCGGGCTGGTCCTCGGTGTCGCCGGTGTCGCGTTGCTCTTGAGCGGCAACGGCTTTGCGTTCGGCGCCAACAAGCTGCTCGGCATTGCGCTCGCGCTGCTCTGCGCCATCCTGTTCGCGCTCGGCAACGTGCTCAACCGCAAGCCGTTGCCGATGCCGCCGCTGGTCGTCGTCGCCTGGCAGGTCGGGCTCGGCTGCGCCACGATGCTGATCCTTGGCATCCTGTTCGAGCATCCCAACGTCACCGCGATCACGCCGCGGGGCCTCGGCTGCTTCATCTACATGACGCTGGTGCCGATGGGCGTCTGCTACGTCACCTGGTTCGAGACGCTGCGCCGCCTGCCGCCGACCTCCGCCTCGACCGGGATGCTGATTGTTCCCGTCATCGGGGTGGTCTCCGCGGCGATCATTCTTGGCGAGCCGCTGGGCCTGCGCGAATGGATGGCGATGGCGCTGACGCTTGGCGGCGTGACGCTCGCGTTGCAGCGCGCGTAGCGGCGTCATTCGCGGCCGGTAGGTCGAAACCGTCGCGAAGCCAGCAGTCGGGCCGCGACCTCGACATTCCTTTCAAAAACGCCCGTCGGTGCAGGATCGCCAGCTTGCCCGTTTCAATGCGGGCGGGTTAATTTCTGCGCCTTTCCTGGCATGTTCGATGTGCGGTGATGATCGACCGTTGGACGAGGGGCGCTCTGATTGCGATCGGTCTCTGTGCCATGCCTGCGCCAGGCATCGCGCAAGACGATCTCGATGTCGCGCCAGACAGCCTGTCGCTGCAAGTGACGACCGATCCTTCCATGATCGAATGCCGCCGGCTGGAGGCGGTCAATCCGGCCTCGCTCGCGTTCCTGCCGCTGCGCCGCACCTTCAACGACGATTTCGATCAGCATCCGCTCGCGAGCGGGCGCTGGGTACCGCATTACGCCGGCGGCGCGGCATGGCCTGAGGCACGCTATTGGGGCGGCGACGGCTCCGACTTCAAGCGCAAGACCAGCGCCAATGGCGAGCAGCAGATCTATGTCGATCCGCGCTACGCGGGGCGCGCCGCAACGCCGCTCGGGCTTGACCCGTTCAAGGTCAAGGACGGCGTGCTGTCGATCGTCGCCAGCCGCACGCCGCCGGAATTGAAGCCGGTGCTGTTCAACAACGAGTACATCTCGGGGATACTCACCACGCAGGGCAAGTTCGCGCAGAAGCACGGCTATTTCGAGATCCGCGCCAAGCTGCCGGTCGGCCATGCGGTGTGGCCGGCGTTCTGGATGCTGGCGGACGACGGCGGCTGGCCGCCGGAGGTCGACGTGCTGGAAGGCCGCGGCGAGCGCCCTGGCGATCTCGTCATGACCACGCATTGGCGGATCCCCTCGACCCAGAAGATCCAGTCCTGCGGCTTCGACTTCGCGGTTGGCGATGCCTCCAGCGCGTTTCATAATTACGGTGTGCTGTGGGAGGAGGACCGGCTGATCTATTTCATCGACCGGAGGCCGGTCTCCGACATCAAGGTGCCGATCGGCTTCGACGATCCCATGTACATGATCGTCAATCTCGCGATCGGATCGAAATTCTTTCTCGGCGTCGGTCCCGTCGACGCGGAATCGCCCCCGAGCGTGGCCTTCGAGATCGACCGGATCTCGGTCTATCAGATCGACATGGCGCAGGCGCGGAGATAGGGATGCTCGCAAAATTCTCGCGGCGCGGTTTTGCAAAGCTCGCCGGCCTCGCCGCGCTCGGCGCTGCGGCGGGGGCCAGCGGCGCGGAGAGCGACGCGCCGGCGCTGGACCGTCACGCGCCGGCACCGTTCCCGAAGGAGTTTCTGTGGGGCACGGCGACCTCGTCCTACCAGATCGAGGGCGCGGTCAACGAGGACGGCCGCGGCAAGTCGATCTGGGACGTCTTCAGCCACACGCCCGGCAAGATCGAGGACGGTTCGACCGGCGACCGCGCCAACGAGCATTATCATCGCTACAAGGAGGACGTCGCGCTGATCAAGGCGCTCGGCGTCAAGGCCTACCGTTTCTCGATCGCCTGGCCGCGCGTGTTTCCCGAAGGCTCAGGGCAGCCCAATCCGAAGGGGCTCGACTTCTACAACCGTCTCGTCGACGAGCTGCTCGCGAACGGCATCACACCCTATGCCACGCTCTATCACTGGGACCTGCCGCAGGCGCTGCAGGACCGCGTCGGCGGCTGGCAGTCGAGCGACACCTCGAAGGCGTTTTCCGACTACGCCGCCTATGTTGCGGCGCGCCTGACCGATCGCGTGAAAACGGTCTTCACCGTGAACGAGGCCGGGCGTTTCGTGAACTTCGGCTATGGCTGGGGCATCGACGCGCCCGGCCTCAAGCTGCCGACGGCGCAGCTCAACCAGGCGCGCCATCACGTCGCGCTGGGGCACGGGCTCGCGGTGCAGGCGATCCGCGCTTCCGGGTGTGCCGGCACCCGCGTCGGCGCGGCCGAGAACATCGCCGCCTGCGTGCCGGCGATCGCGACGCCGGACAACATCCGCGCCGCCGAGATCGCGACGCGCGAGCTCAATGCCGGCTTCCTCGGCGTGGTGCTGGAGGGCAAGTACACCGACGGCTTTCTCGCCTATGCCGGCGCGGATGCGCCAAAGTTCACGCCTGACGAATTGAAGATCATCGGCACGCCGAACGATTTCGTCGGCCTCAACATCTACGCGCCGCAGTTCTACGTCACCGCGTCCGAGCGCGCGTCGGGCTTCCACGTGCTGCCGTTCCCGACCTCGTTCCCGCACATGAACTCGGAATGGCTGCGCATCGGCCCCGAGGTGATCTATTGGGCGCCGCGCCTCGCCGCAAAGGTCTGGAACATCGAGAACATCTACATCAGCGAGAACGGCACCTCGTCGGAGGACAAGATCGCCGCCGACGGCCAGGTCTACGACCTCGACCGCATCATGTTCCTGCGCAACTACCTGACCCAGATGCAGCGCGCCATCAGCGAGGGCGTGCCGATCCGCGGCTATTTCCTGTGGAGCCTGATGGACAATTTCGAGTGGATCTTCGGCTACGGCAAGCGCTTCGGCGTCTATCGCGTCGACTTCGAGACGCAGGCGAGGGTGCCGAAGCTGAGCGCGGCGTTCTATCGGGATGTCGTGGCGCGGAATGCGATCGGGGTGTGAGACGACGAGCGCTGCACTCTGGGATTGGTATCGAGCGCGACGCCGTCACCGAACGAACGGGGACTGCGGGGTCATCCAGATATCCCTGGGATCCGCAGGTTTGCTCAATCCTTGCGGAGGCAATGCCACCGACGAGGGCCAGAAATCGCCGGTCGGGCCGGCCGGCGCCTGCTTCTGTTGGGCCAGGGTGCAGGTCTTGATCTGGGTGGCCGCGGTCTTGCTATGGTTGCTCAGCAATTGTTCGGTGTAACGCGCCAAAGCCCGGCATTCCGCTGCGTGTGTCTCCAGATATTTGATCAGTTTGACTTCAGCCCGGCTGAAGTCGCCGATCAACTTGCAGGCCTCATTCGGCTGCGCGTGCCGGACGGCGGCGGCCTTGAGGAGCTGAGCCCTTTGCCCAACTTCTTCTTTCAGCGCGGAGAATTCGCCGGTGCAATCAGGGGCCATCGGCGCCGCGATGATCTCGGGAGGAAAGGCAGATCGAGGCTGTGCTTTGGCCAATGCGGCGACAGCGATGGTTGCGACCATGACCGGCGCAAACAGGCTGCGCATCATCACAGCTGTGTCTCCGCCCTACGGATCCAGCTCCGTATCCCAGTAGAGATAGTCCAGCCAGCTGTCGTGCAGATAGTTCGGCGGAAACAGGCGGCCGTTGCGGTGGAGCTGGTGCACGGTCGGCGCGAACGCGCTTTGGCGCGGAAACATCTTGGCCTGCGCCGGCGTGAGATTGCCCTTGCGCAGGTTACAGGGCGAGCACGCCGCGACCACGTTCTCCCAGGTGGTCTGGCCGCCTTTGCTGCGCGGGATGATGTGATCGAAAGTGAGGTCTTCGGGCGAACCGCAATATTGGCAGGCGAAACGATCGCGCAGGAAGACGTTGAAACGGGTGAAGGCGGGATGGGTGGTCGGCTTGACGAAGGACTTGAGCGAGACGACGCTGGGCAGCTGCATTTCCAGCGTGGGACTTCGAACCGCCTGATCGTAATGCGCGACGATGTTGACGCGGTCGAGGAACACCGCCTTGATCGCGTCCTGCCACGACCACAGAGACAGTGGGTAGTAACTCAGCGGCCGGAAGTCCGCGTTCAGGACCAGCACCGGCCAACTGCCTTGCGAGACATGTGCGTTCAAGTAACGCTCCCGGCCTCCAATGTACGCTGCGAAGCAGCATGTACTGACATACTACATGCAGCGTGACGGGATTGTGAAGCCCGTTGAGCGACTTATTCAGGCGCAAGCAATGCGGCGGCGGGGTGGCGAAGCGCTCAAAAACGCCGTGATTCGGGGAGCGATCATGCGGGGCGGCCCGGAACCGCCGCTGCGGGTCGCCGATGCCTCATTCCCGCACCCGCTCCAGCTTCTGCAGGCAGCGCGTGGCGCGCACCGCGGCCGGCATCTCCTCGTCGGGAAAGCTGGTTTTCCAGTTGGTGACGCCGACTTCGCCGACATAGATGTCGCCCCTCGAATCCAGCGCGATGCCGTGCGGGGCCAGGAATTTTCCGCTGGCAACGCCCGGGCCTTGCTCGCCGCCGAGGCGCGCGATGCGCTTGCCCTGCGCGTCGACGATCGACAGCCGCGGGCCGAGATTGGGCACATTGCGGTTGATGTCGAGGCCGGGGCCGAGCTCGCCGATGACGAAGGTCGGGCTCTTGGCCCCGCCGCAGCAGCACAGCGCGCAGGGCCGGTGCAAATTGTTCCACTGCGTCTCGTACTTGCCCTCGCCGTTGAACACCTGCACGCGGTGGTTCTCGCGGTCGGCGACATAGACCCAGCCGTCGGCATCGGTCGCGATGTTGTGCACGATGTTGAACTGGCCGGGATCGGTGCCCGGCCCGCCCCAGCTCTTGATCAGCTTGCCGTCAGGGGTGAATTTGTGCACGCGCGCATTGCCATAGCCGTCGGAGACGTAGATCTCGCCTTTCGGTGACAGCGCAGTGTGGGTGCAGCGGTGGAACGGCTCGCCGCTCATGAACGGCGCCGGCTTTGCGGGAATGCCGATCGTCAGCAGCACCTTGCCCTCGGTGGTGCATTTGCGCACGGTGTGGTCGCCATCGTCGGTGCAGTAGAGATTGTCGTCGGCGTCGATGTGCAGGCCGTGCGCGCGCGAGAACAGGCCTTCGCCAAAACTTCGGAGGAAATTGCCTTCGCGGTCGAGCACCACCATCGGATGGACGCCGCGGTTGAAGACGTAGACGCGGTCCTTGCTGTCGACCGCGACCGAAGCGACGTCGGTGAGCTGCCAGCCGTCCGGCAGCTTTGCGAAATTGTCGACGACGCGGTAGCGGTGCTCGCCGGTGCCGAGAATGGCTGGCATTGATCTCTCCTCTTTTCATTCCGGGGCACGCGAAGTGTGAACCCGGAATCCATCGGGCTGCGCGTCCCGGAGTTTCCATGGATGCCGGGCTCGCGCTGCACGCGCCCGGGAATGACGAGTGTGGTTACGTCGGCCCCAAAATCCCTTCCTCGATCGCCTTGATCTGGAGCGCGAGATATTTCGAGTTGATGCGGCACTGCGCGAGGCTGCCGGCGATGAACCACAGGCCGGGCTGCTTGGTGCGCGCATACATGTTGCGCAATTCGAAGCCGTCGCCAAAGCCCCAGACCGGGCCGACGCGGTCGGCGATGGCATCGCCGAACAGTTTCCGCACGAGGTACTCCTGCGGCCTGTAGCCGGTCGAGAGCACGATGAGATCGGCCGCAACAGTCGTGCCGTCCTTCATCTGTGCACCCGTGGCCGTAAAGCCTTCGATGTCGGAGAACTGCTTCAGCTTGATCGCGCCCTCGACGATCAGGTTGGAGCAGCCGACGTTGAAATAATAGCCGCCGCCGCGGGTGAGGTATTTGAACTGCCAGCCGGTGCCGGCCTCGCCGAAGTCGAGCTTGAAGCCGACGCGGGCAAGGCCGTCGAGCAGCTCCTTGTCGAGCTGCTTCGATTGCTCGGTCAGCATCACATGGGTCTTCTTCGCGAGCGGCGTCGGCATCGAGGCCGCAATGAGGTCGTTGTCCTCGAGCGTGCCTTCATTGTAGGTCGCGTAGGCGAGCTGCGCCGAGGGCTCGATATTGGTGACGAGTGTGGGCGAGCGCTGCACCAGCGTCACCTCGGCGCCGCTGGAATGAAGATCCTGCGCGATGTCGTGGCCGCTGTTGCCGGTGCCGACGACGATGGCGCGCTTGCCGGTCCAGTTCTCGCCATCCTCGTAGCGGCTGGAATGCAGCAGCGCGCCCTTGAAATTATCGAGGGTCGGAATGTCAGGAATGTTGGCGATGCCGCTGACGCCGGTCGCCATGATCACATGGCGCGGATGCATGGTGTGCTGGCTGCCGTCGGCGCGGCGCAGCGTCACCGTCCAGTGTCCCTCCGCCTCGTCGTAGTCACCGCCCTCGAATTCGGTGCCGGTCCAGAAATTCAGCTCCATCGCATCGACATAGGCTTCGAACCAGTTGGCGAGCTTGTCCTTGGGGATATAGACCGGCCAGTTCGGCGGGAACGGCATGTAGGGGAGGTGATTGACCTGCACCTGATTGTGCAGTGTGAGCGCGTGATACCGCTTGCGCCAATTGTCGCCGATCCGCGACCCGCGATCGACGATCAGCGTGTCGATGTTGAGCTGCTTCAGCCGCGCCGCGGCCGCAAGCCCGGCCTGGCCGCCGCCGACCACCAGCACGGTCGGATCGCGATCGGCATAGTCGCGCGAGGCGTTGCGCTGGTCGAGCCAGTTCGGTCCGCGAAAATCGCGCGAATAGGCCTGCCCCCGTGGCCGCGAGGTGCCGAGCTGCTCCTCAAATCCCCTGAGCTCGTCGAGCGCGGTGAGCAGCGTCCACGCCTTCAGCCGGTCGCTGTCGCTGGCATCAGGCACGAGCCGCACGATGCCGCTGCCGCGGCCGAGCGTGGTCTCGAAATTGAAGATGGCTTCGATGTTGTTGGTGCCGGCGCGCATCACCCAGCGCGGAGGTGCGCGGTTCATCGCGATTTTGAAGCTGGTGGGGGCCGCCTTGGGCGCGAGCACGGTCAGAGATTGCGCAACTGCATCGCGGCCGGCGATCGTCTGCAGGTTCCAGCTCAGTGCCAACACGTCGCGCCAGAAACACTCGGCAACGAACAGGCGGTCGAGCGCTTCGCGGTCAGGCTTTCCCAGCGTACGCTCGAATTCATCGAGCCAGGCCTGCGCGGCGACGGAAATATCCTGCGTCCTGTCCAGCATGCGCGACCTCATGGCCGTCTTCGCGGCGTTTCCTCGGAGATCGAACGCTATACTGGATCAGCCCATGCCAAAAGCGATTTACCCGAGCAGCGAGAGCATGTGGCCCTGCTCAGGCGGAATGCGCCCTTTCAGCGTGTTGAGATAGACCTGCCGCACGGCGTCCGGGCCGCGGCTCTCGATCACGGTCAGGCGCTGGTCGAGCGTCGGTGCGAAGCCCGACCAGGCCCGGCCAAAACGCTGCTCGATGCCGCCCGGGCCCCAGTCCTTGGCGCGTTTGCGGATCGTCTCGGGCGCGGAGAACCAGCGCGGCTTGGCGCCGGGCAGGGCGGCTTCCTCGGCATCGGTGGCGCGATGCGTCAAGCCGACGCGCATCGAGCATTTCATCTGGTCCCCAAAATGCCGGTGCAGTTCGGCGCGCAGCGCGCTGTTGCCGGCCATGTCGGTGAAGGCGACCGGCGTGTCCGATGGCAGCGACGTCACGCGATCATAGGTGACGACCTCGTCGTAGCAGCCGAGCGAGGTGACGAAAGCGGTGTTGCCTGACGAGGTCAGCCCGATCACCTTGCGGCCTCGCGCATGCAGGAGATGGCCGAGCCCGAACGCGGTCTTGCTCGATGCGCTCGAAAGCAGCACGGTGCACGCGCCGAAATCGTCGTTCTCGGCGAGAAAATCGTCGACCAGGAACGACAGCATGAACAGCGGCCGCAGCAGCGCCTGGTAGTCGCCCTGCCGTCCGGCATAGGCGGGATCGCCGCTGACGCGCGCATAGGCGTTGTAGACGGGCGCCACGTTCTGCCGGTGCGCGGCACCGTCGCGCAGGCCCCGCTTGCTGACGTCGGCAGCTTCGATGACGAGATGCGTCGCCATCGGGAAATAGCCGAACAGGCGCTCGCCGACCGGCACGTTCGGATGCCTCGAGGCGATCACATCGCCAAAGCCCCACACCGGAATATTGCCAAAACCCTTTGGCGCGGGAAACAGCTCCCAGTATTTCACGGTGTCGCCGAGCACGGCATAGGTGATGTTGTTGGCGGTGAAGGCGAAGCGGTCGACCCTCACCAGCAGCGCATCCTCCGGCAGCGCGTCGGCTGCGGGAAGCGTCGTTGAGATCGTCTTGCAGGTTTCGAAATCGTCACGCGCGACGATGAAGTCGGTGGCTGTCATGATGTCGATCCCGGCTTGTCCGTGCCGGCATCTCAATCGGTCACGCGCGCGAGCTTTGCAACAGCAATATAGTTTTAAACGCTGTTCGGCTGCTCATGCCGACAGCACACCTTCGCGCTTCTTCACCGCGCGGTAATAGCTCCACCACAGATGCGCCGCCGCGCCGCGTAGGGGACGCCAGGGTTCGGCGAGGGGCGCCATCTGCTTTTCGGTTGGCCGCGCCTTCAGGCCGAGGCCAATCTTGATGCCTTCCTGCACGGCGAGATCGCCGGCCGGCCAGGCATCGCCATGGCCGAGGCAAAACAGGAGATAGACGTCGGCGGTCCACGGCCCGATGCCGGGCAGCGAGATCAGCGTGTGATGCGCGGCGTCCGCGTCTTCCTCCGCGAGCACGTCGAGGTTCAGCCGCTGCGCATTGATCTCGCGCGCCAGGTGCTTCAGCGTCTTGATCTTGGCTGCGGAGAGGCCGAGCCGCCCGAGCCGGTCGGTGCGGGCGCGGCGCACGGCGTCATGGTCGAACGGATCGAACGCGGCCGACAGCCGTCCCCAGATCGCCGCGGCGCTCGCGGTCGAAAGCTGCTGCCCGCAGACGATGTGGGCCAGCCCCGTAAAGCCCGGCTCGCGCCGCCGTAGCGCCGGCATGCCCGCGATCTCGAACACGGGCTTGAGGCGCGAATCGCGCTTGACCAGCGCGTGGACGGCCTCTTCGAGATCGGACTGGCTTTCGAGGTGGATGGTCATCGCAGTTCGGCAAGCTCTTTCCGGCGTCATGGCCGGGCTTGACCCGGCCATCCATCTCCTATCGTAACAGAGTCATGGAGGATGGATTGCCAGGTCAAGCCCGGCAATGACGAATAGCTGAGAACTCATGCCACCCGTTTTCCGATTTGCCCCCAGCCCCAACGGCCTGCTGCATCTCGGCCACGCCTATTCGGCGCTGCTGAACTTTGACCGCGCGCGCGAGGCCGGCGGGCGGTTGCTGCTGCGGATCGAGGACATCGATGCGACGCGCTGCCGGCCGGAGTTCGAGGCGGCGATCTACGAGGACATCGCCTGGCTCGGGATAGCCTGGGAGACGCCGGTCCGCCGGCAGTCCGAGCATCTCGCGGAGTATCGCACCGCGCTGGAAAAGCTCTCCGCGCTCGGGCTGGTCTATCCCGCCTTCGAAAGCCGCGCCGAGATCGCCAGGCTCGTCACCGCGCGCGAGGCCGACGGGCCGTGGCCGCGCGATCCCGATGGTGCGCCGCTTTATCCCGGTCACGCCAAATCGCTGACTGACGACGAGCGGGCGCGGCTGATTGCGTCAGGTGCGCCCTATGCGCTGCGGCTGGACATGGCGGCCGCCTGCGGCGTTGCCGGCCTGAGCTGGAACGAGCTCGGCGAGGGACCCGGCGGCGAGCGCGGCACCGTCCCGGCGCGGCCGGAGACCTGGGGCGACGTCATCCTGGCCCGCAAGGAGACCCCGACCAGCTACCACCTGTCCGTGGTCGTCGACGACGCCCTCCAGGGCGTCAGCGAGGTGGTGCGTGGCCAGGACCTGTTTCATGCCACCTCGGTGCACCGCCTGCTCCAGGCCCTGCTCGGTCTGCCGCAACCGGCCTATCGCCACCACGGCCTGATTCGCGATGGCGAGGGGCGGAAGCTGTCGAAGTCAGACCGCTCGACCGGCCTGCGCGAGTTGCGCGCAGCCGGCATGACACCCGCCGGTATCCGCCAGCTGGTGGGATTAGGTTAAGTTTCTCTGGGGTTTAGCCAAACGCCGCCGTGACTCCAGGTGTTCCGCCGTGCCATTCTTGCCGCGAGCCCGGGGTTCGAAGGATGTTCTTCGAAGGGGAGTTATGGCGGCGAAAACGCGCCCAGCGCGCACCACGCGGACGTCCAGGCGACCGCCTCGGAAGCAGTCCGGGACGGCCGGCCGGTTGCGTCAGCGCAGCACCAAGGCGGACGCGCCGGACGTGGTCCAGGCCGCGCTCGCTGCCTTTGCTCATGAGGTCCGCACCCCCCTGACCGGCATTCTCGCGATCAGCGACCTGCTCGCGACCTCCGATCTCGGCGAGCGGGAGCGGCGCTGGGCCGACACCATCAAGGCCGGCGCCGAGCATCTGGCGAGCCTCGCCACGCTGTTCGTGGACGCTGCCAGAACAGGGACGGGCGGCAACACGCTGCGCCAGGACCTGTTCGACCTCAGGACGCTCGCCCGCAGCGCCGGCGATTCGCTGGCTGGCCGTGCCGCGGCCAAGGGCCTCCAGGCTGAGGTCGAGATCTCCGGAAAGCTGCCGGGCCTCGTGGTCGGCGACTCGGTCCGGCTGCGCGCCGCGCTGGAGAACCTGATCGACAATGCCGTCAAATTCACCGAGCATGGCGGTGTGGCGCTCGCGGTGGCGCCCTGGCGCCCCGCCAAGGGCAGGAAGAGCGACAAGGCGAAGGGGAGGGTCGGGGTCGCCTTCTCGGTCTCCGACAGCGGCATCGGCCTCACCATGGCCGAGATCAAGCGGCTGTTCCGCCCGTTCACCCAGGCGAACGTCACCATCGCCTCGCGCTTCGGCGGCGCCGGGCTCGGCCTGTCCTCGGTGAAGCAACTGGCGCGCGCGATGGGCGGCGACATCACCGTCGCGCCGCGCCGCGGCGGCGGCGCCACCTTCACGTTGACCGTGTCGCTGGAGGCGGCGGGGCCGGCAAGGTCCCGCAGATCGAAGAACGGCAGTGAAGCGGATGCAATGGCTGCGCTGCGCGTGCTCAGCGTCGAGGACAATCCGTTCGGCCGCGTCGTGCTCAACACCATCCTGACCGAGCTCGGCCATCATGCCGAGTTCGTCGGGCGCGGCGAGGACGCGGTCGACCGGCTGGCGCAGGGCGCGTTTGATGCGGTGCTGATGGACATGGTGCTGCCGGGCATTGACGGCATCGAGGCCATCAGGCGGATCCGCACCATGCCGGCGCCGCTGGCCCAGATCCCCATCATCGGCGTGTCCGGCCGCGGCGAGGACGAGGTGGCCTCGCGCGAGGCCGGCGCCGACGCCTTCCTGGTCAAGCCCGTGTCGCCTAGGGCTTTAGCGACTGCGCTGCTTGAAGCGAGACGCCGTGAGGAAGCCGCGACTTGATGATCGCGGCGTTGAGCTCGCCTCCGTAAACGAAGATCGCGGCGATGAAATACAAGAACACCAGGGCGATGATCACCGAGGCGAGCCCCGCATACATCGTTACGTAGTTGTTGGCGAAGCGCGCCAGGTACTGGCCGAACACGACGCCCGAGATCAGCGACGCCACCATCGTGAACACGATGCCGGGCAGGATCTGGAAGAAGCTGCGCCGTCCCGCCGGCAGCCAGGCGTGCAGGATGAACAGTGCTACCACCAGCGCGGCGATGGTGATGCCGTAGCGCAGCCAGGTGAGGATGCTTTCGTTGGATTCGACGAACAGCGGAATGTGGCGCCGCGCCGCCTCGATGAGCAGCGGGCCGAGCACGATCAGGAACGCCATGGCGAGCGCGGTGAAGGCGGCAACCAGCGTGTAGCCGATCGATTCCAGACGCAGCCAGTACCAGCGCCGCATCTCCACGACGGCATAGGCGCGATTGAGCGCGACCCGCAACGCCTCGACGCCATTGGAGGCGAAGTAGACCGACAGCGCCGCGCCGATGGTCAGCACGCCGGAGCGGGTCGTGGTCAGCACGTCGTGCACCTCGCCCGAGATCGAATCGGAGACCTGCTTGGGCCAGACCTGCAGCATCAGGCTGGCGGCCTGGTCGGCAAGTTCCTTGGAGCCGAAGAACCCGGCGAGCGATGTCAGCACGATCAGGAACGGGAACAGCGCCATCAGCGTCGACAGCGCGATGTGGCTCGCGATCGCCCAGCCATCGTCGGCCAGGAACGTGTAGAAGGCGTCCTCCACGACGTTGTAGATGGTACGGATTGCCTTCACTGTGTGCCCTGTACTGCTCCCTCGTCCCGCTCTCGGGGGGAGGCGAAGACGGCCGACGACGGACGCAAATCGGAAATCATGCCGTTAGCTTCTGACATTCTCGGCCTGAAAGCCAGATCGCCAACGCCATGGCGGACCGCCGCACACGGTGTTATCACCCCCTAATGGCATCTATCCTGAGTACTTTCATCCTGCCGATCGCGGTCGGCGCCGTGGCGCTGGTACTGCTGCTCGGCCTCGTCAACATGATGCGCGGCGGCTCGCCCAACACCTCGCAGAAGCTGATGCGCTGGCGCGTGCTGCTTCAGTTCGTGGCGATCGTCATCGCGATGGCCGCGGTCTGGGCGATGGGGCGATAGGACATGATCCGGACCCGAAGGGCCGCGTTAGCGCAAAGTGTGAAGCGGTTTTTCGACAAGATCATGCCCTAAAACAAGAGGTCCATATGGTCGTATTGAACCGCATCTATACGAAGACCGGTGACGACGGCACGACAGCGCTCGGCTCGGGCGAGCGCCGTCCGAAATATGATCTGCGTATCGCGGCCTATGGCACGGTCGACGAGACCAATGCCGCAATCGGCGTGGTGCGGTTGCACACCCGTGACATGCCCGAGTTCGACGCGATGCTCGGCCGCATCCAGAACGATCTGTTCGATCTCGGCGCCGATCTCGCAGTGCCCGAGCGGGAAGGCAAAGCGGAGCGGCTGCGGGTTGTCGCGAGCCAGGTCGAGCGGCTCGAGCGCGACATCGACGCACTCAACGACAAGCTCGCGCCGCTGACGTCCTTTGTGCTGCCGGGCGGCACGCCGGCCGCGGCCTACCTCCACGTCGCCCGCACGATATGCCGCAGGGCGGAACGCGTAATCGTGGAACTGGCGGCGCAGCCCGGCGAGCCCGTTGGTAGCGCTGGCATCCAGTATATGAACCGCCTGTCGGACTTCCTGTTCGTGGCCAGCCGCGCCGCTAACCATAACGGCTCCGGCGATGTGCTCTGGGTTCCTGGCCAGAACCGCTGACCCATTGAGATCAGCATTTCTAAGGTCTAAAATTTGGCTCTGTCGCGCGTTGACCGGGCTGGATCAGGCCTTTAGGTTCCGCGCCAGTTGAATAACCCCCCTCCTAAATTGAGTGAAAGAGGATCGATGAAGGTCTTAGTGCCGGTAAAGCGGGTGGTCGATTACAACGTCAAGGTCCGCGTCAAGGGCGATGGATCGGGCGTTGAACTCGCCAACGTCAAAATGTCCATGAACCCGTTCGACGAGATCGCGGTCGAGGAAGCGCTGCGCCTGAAGGAAGGCGGCAAGGCGACCGAGGTCGTGGTGGTCTCCATCGGACCGGCGCAGGCGTCGGAGACGATCCGTACCGGTCTTGCCATGGGCGCCGATCGCGGCATCCTGGTGAAGGCTGAGGGCAACGTCGAGCCGCTCGCCGTCGCCAAGATCCTGAAGAAGGTTGCTGAAGAAGAGCAGCCGGGCCTGATCATCCTCGGCAAGCAGGCGATCGACGACGACAGCAACCAGACCGGCCAGATGCTGGCCGCGCTGCTCGGCTGGTCGCAAGCGACCTTCGCTTCGAAGCTCGAGGTCGAAGGTTCGGACTTCAAGGTCACGCGCGAAGTCGACGGCGGCCTGCAGACCGTGAAGCTGAAGGGACCGGCGATCGTCACCACAGACCTTCGCCTCAACGAGCCGCGCTATGCCTCGCTGCCCAACATCATGAAGGCGAAGAAGAAGCCGATCGCGGAGAAGGCCGTCGCCGATTACGGCGTCGACGTCACCGCGCGTCTCGAGGTCCTCAAGACGACTGAACCGGCAGGCCGCAAGGCGGGCGTCAAGGTGAAGGACGTCGCCGAGCTGGTGTCGAAACTCAAGAACGAAGCCGGGGTGCTCTGATGACGACGCTTCTGATTGCCGAACACGACAATGCGTCGTTGAAGGATGCGACCAACAAGGCCCTGACCGCGGCTGCCGCGCTCGGCGCGGACGTCGAGGTGCTGGTGGCCGGCCAGAACGCCAAGGCCGCGGCGGACGCCGCTGCCAAGCTCGCCGGCGTCAAGAAGGTGCTGCTCGCCGACGGCGAGACCTATGCGCACGATCTCGCCGAGCCGCTGGCCGCGCTGATCGTCTCGCTGGCGCCGTCCTATGATGCGATCGTCGCGCCAGCGACCTCGCGCTTCAAGAACGTGATGCCGCGTGTCGCAGCCCTGCTCGACGTCATGCAGGTCTCGGAGATCATCAAGGTGGTCGCGCCCGATACCTATGAGCGTCCGATCTATGCCGGCAACGCCATCCAGACGGTGAAGTCGAAGGACGCCAAGAAGGTCATCACGGTCCGCACCTCCACCTTCGCCGCTGCCGGTGAAGGCGGCAGTGCGCCGGTCGAGAGCGTTGCTGCGGCGGCCGATCCGGGCCTGTCGACCTTCGTCGGCGAGGAAGTCGCCAAGAGCGACCGTCCGGAGCTGACCTCGGCCAAGATCATCGTCTCCGGTGGCCGTGCCATGCAGAGCCGCGAGAACTTCGCCAAGTACATCGAGCCGCTGGCCGACAAGCTCGGCGCCGGCGTCGGTGCCTCGCGCGCAGCGGTGGACGCCGGCTATGCCCCGAACGACTGGCAGGTCGGCCAGACCGGCAAGGTGGTGGCCCCCGAGCTCTATGTCGCGGTGGGCATTTCCGGCGCGATCCAGCATCTGGCCGGAATGAAGGACTCCAAGGTGATCGTCGCGATCAACAAGGACGAGGACGCGCCGATCTTCCAGGTCGCCGACTACGGCCTGGTCGCCGACCTCTACCAGGCGGTTCCGGAGCTGACGGCCGAACTCGGTAAGCTCGGCAAGTAAAACGCGTTAAAAACACCGGCCGGAGGCATAAACTCCGGCCGGTTTTTCTTTTTCGAGGCGTTTTCTTTGGCGTGGGGCACGCCTTCGAAGCGATCCAATCTAGGTTTCGAGCCCGGGTTCTGATTAAATCGGCTTCTGGTCAAATCAGACCTCCCGGCTCAGGGGATAGGCAGGGCGCGATCTGCGCGCCGTTCCGGTGGATGACATTATGGCGGCAGTGATCAAGAAGGTCGGCGTGATCGGCGCGGGTCAGATGGGCAATGGCATCGCGCATGTCGCGGCGCTGGCCGGCTTCGACGTGGTGCTCAACGACGTTTCGGCCGACCGCCTCAAGTCGGGCATGGCCACCATCAACGGCAATCTGGCACGCCAGGTCTCCAAGAAGGCCGTGACCGAGGACGACAAGGCCAAGGCGGTCGCGCGCATCAAGCTCGCCGAGAAGCTGGACGACCTCGCCGACTGCGACCTCGTGATCGAGACCGCGGTCGAGAAGGAAGAGGTCAAGCGCAAGATCTTCCATGAGCTCTGCGCGATCTTGAAGCCGGAGGCGATCGTCGCCTCCGACACCTCGTCGATCTCGATCACCCGGCTCGCCGCCGCAACCGACCGGCCCGAGCGCTTCATCGGCATTCACTTCATGAATCCGGTGCCGCTGATGGAGCTGGTCGAGCTGATCCGCGGCATCGCCACTGACGATGCGACCTTCGATGCGTCCAAGGAATTCGTCGCCAAGCTCGGCAAGCAGGTCGCCGTCTCCGAGGACTTCCCGGCCTTCATCGTCAACCGCATCCTGCTGCCGATGATCAACGAGGCGATCTACACGCTGTATGAAGGCGTCGGCAATGTCGAGGCGATCGACGCGGCGATGAAGCTCGGCGCCCATCATCCGATGGGTCCGCTGGAGCTTGCCGATTTCATCGGTCTCGATACCTGCCTGTCGATCATGCAGGTGCTGCACGAGGGCCTCGCCGACTCCAAGTACCGCCCGTGCCCGCTGCTGGTGAAATACGTCGAGGCCGGCTGGCTCGGCCGCAAGACGCAGCGCGGCTTCTACGACTATCGCGGCGCCAAGCCGGTTCCGACGCGCTGAGCCAATTCTCCAGTGCTGTAGGGTGGGCAAAGGCGCGCAGCGCCGTGCCTACCGTCCCCCTTTTGATCACACGATGGAATTGGTGGGCACGCTTCGCTTTGCCCACCCTACGGCACTATCGCCCTGCGGACGTGCGTTCGCCCTGTGACAATTCATGTCCCGTTAACCGCTCGCCTCTAGGCTGCGCCCGGTACGAGGGTTCGCGTAATGGACATGATGGCAATGGTCAGCACCATGCTGGCCGCACAGCAAGGCGCGCTGCAATCGAATATCGCGGCGACGCTGACCAAGTAGAACATGGATATGGAGAAATCCACGGTCCTGACGCTGCTCGGCGCCGGTCAGCCCTCGCTCGCAAATGTCGGCCCCGGCGTCGGCGGCAATCTCAACGTTACGGCCTGAGCTTCTTAAAGCGACGCGGCGGCCTTGCCGGTCGCGGCCCGGAGCAGCTTGAGCGCATCCTCGCTCGCCCATTCCGCCGGCCCGGCGATCGTCGCGATTTCGCAGCCCTGCGGGTCGACCAGCACCGAGGTCGGCATGCCCAGCGCCCGGCCTATGGCCTTAAGATCCTGGAAAACCTTGGCTTTCTGGTCGTTGAAGTAGCCGAGCCGGGTCAGATTGGCCTCTTTCAGGAAGGTTTTCGGCTTCTCCGGGTCGCGGGTGTCGATATTGATCGCCACCACCTCGAAATTCGGGCCCGACAGCTTGCCCTGGAGCTCGTCCAGCGCCGGCATCTCCTTCCGGCACGGCACGCACCAGGTGGCCCAGAGGTTCACCAGCAGCGTCTTGCCGCGGAAATCCGAGAGCTTCTTCGGCTTGCCGTCGGCATCCTCGAAGGTGAGGTCGGGCAGCTTCAGGGGCGCGCTGGCCATGGTCAGGGCGGCCAGCTCGCCATGGGCGAGCGGGGCGATCTTCTGGGCCGTGGCCACCGCCGGCTTGCAGGTCGGATCGCCTGAAGGCGCCCGGCTCAGGCCCAGCCCGTACAGCGCGGCGAAGCCGGCGAGGCCGCCGACCACCACGGTGGCGATGACGATGGGGATCCGGCGCGTGGCGGAGGGCTTCTTGTCGAGCATATCGTTTGTCATCCGGTCGCAGATATGGCTATCAGGGGCCTCTTAATACGGCTGGCAGCTGTCAGCAAACATGCGGCAAGCAGGACGTGAGCAGGGGATCATGAGCAACAAGATGTGGGGCGGCCGGTTCTCGGAACGTCCCGATGAGATCATGGAAGAGATCAACGTCTCCATCGACGTCGATCGTCACCTCTTCGCCCAGGACATTGCCGCGTCCAAGGCCCACGCCGCGATGTTGGCCAGCCAGGGCATCATCACGGCTTCTGATGCGAAAAATATCGGCAAGGGTCTAGACACGATCTTGTCAGAGATCGGCAAGGGCGACTTCACGTTCAAGCGCGCGCTCGAAGATATCCATATGAACGTCGAGAGCCGCCTGTCCGAGCTGATCGGCCCGGCCGCGGGCCGGCTGCACACCGCGCGCTCGCGCAACGACCAGGTCGCGACCGACTTCCGTCTCTATGTCCGTGACATCGTCGACGAGACCGACGCCGCGCTCGCGGAGTTCCAGCAGGCGCTGGTGGAGCGCGCGCTGGAGCATGCCGGCACCGTGATGCCCGGCTTCACGCATCTGCAGACCGCGCAACCCGTCACCTTCGGCCATCATCTGCTCGCCTATGTCGAGATGGCCGCGCGCGATCGCGGCCGCTTCCAGGATGCGCGCAAGCGGCTCAATGAATCCCCGCTCGGCGCCGCCGCGCTCGCCGGCACCTCGTTCCCGATCGACCGCCATGCCACCGCGAAGGCGCTTCTCTTCGATCGCCCGATGGCGAACTCGCTCGATGCCGTCTCCGACCGCGACTTCGTGCTGGAGACTTTGTCGGCGGCCTCGATCTGCGCCGTGCACATGTCGCGTTTTGCCGAGGAGATCGTGATCTGGACCTCGCCGCTGGTCGGGCTGATCCGCCTCAGCGACAAGTTCACCACGGGCTCCTCGATCATGCCGCAGAAGCGCAATCCGGATGCCGCCGAACTCGTGCGCGCCAAGACCGGTCGCGTCATCGGTGCGCTCAACGGCCTCCTGATCGTGATGAAGGGCCTGCCGCTCGCCTACCAAAAGGACATGCAGGAGGACAAGCAGGGCGCCATGGAGGGCTTTGCCGCGCTGTCGCTGGCGATCCGCGCCATGACCGGCATGGTCCGCGACCTCGTGCCCGACGAGGCCAAGATGAAGGCTGCCGCGGGCGAGGGCTATGCCACCGCGACGGACCTTGCCGACTGGCTGGTGCGGACGCTGAAGATGCCGTTCCGCGACGCCCACCACGTCACCGGCCGCATCGTCGCCAAGGCCGCCGAGGGCGGCGTGGCGCTGCACGAGCTGCCGCTCAAGGAGATGCAGGCGATCGAGCCCAAGATCACCAAGGATGTGCTCGCCGTGCTCTCGGTCGAATCGTCGGTGAAGAGCCGGACCAGCTTCGGCGGCACCGCGCCGAAGAACGTGGCGTCGCAGGCAAAGAGCTGGGCGAAGCGGCTGGAAAAAGAGCGAAAATTGGGCTGAGGGCAAAATTTCGCTTATGTTTCATGGTCATCCGGCTCTCGCCAGAGCGCGCCAATCTCTGTATGGTGCGCGCCGCGTAGTGGGGATTTCGTCGTGACGTCAAAGTTTCGCCCGGCCGGCTCGGGGTGGGCCATCATTGTCTTGAGCCTGACGGCGCTCGCGCTGGCCGGCTGCGGCCGCAAGGGCCCGCTGGATCTGCCGCCGACCGCCTCCAGCGCGTCCACGGCCAATATCGCAGCGCCGACCGACACCGAGATCGAAGCCCAGAAGACGCCGAGCGTGTTCAACCCCACCTATGGTGCGGATGCTGCGCCGGCGGCGCCCAAGGGCAGCAAGAAATCGTTTATCCTCGACCCGCTCCTGGACGAAAGACCCAGCCGGTAGGCTGGCGCAACCGAGCCAACGCCATGAACCATTTCGACTACCGCAACGGCGTGCTGCACGCCGAGGCGGTGAACCTGTCCGAGCTGGCCGCAACCATCGGCACGCCGTTCTACTGCTATTCGACCGCGACGCTGGAGCGGCACTACCGCGTCTTCACCGACGCCTTCGCCGGCGAGAAGGTGCTGGTCTGCTACGCCATGAAGGCGAACTCCAACCAGTCCGTGCTGCGCACGCTGGCCAAGCTCGGGGCCGGCGCCGACGTCGTCTCCGGCGGTGAGCTGAAGCGCGCGCTGGCCGCGGGCATTCCCGGCGGCAAGATCGTGTTCTCCGGCGTCGGCAAGACGGAAGCGGAGCTGCGCGCGGCGCTCGCCGCCGACATCCTCTGCCTCAACATCGAATCCGAGCCGGAGCTCGAGCTGCTCTCGCGCCTTGCGACCGAGATGGGCAAGACCGCGCGCATCTCCGTGCGCGTCAATCCCGACGTCGATGCCGGCACGCACGCAAAGATCTCGACCGGCAAGTCCGAGAACAAGTTCGGCATCCCGATCGCCTATGCCCGCGAGGTCTATGCCCGCGCCGCCAAGCTGCCGGGCATCGAGGTGACCGGCACCGACGTCCATATCGGCAGCCAGATCACCGATCTGTCCAAGATGGAGACCGCGTTCCGCATCCTCTCCGAATTCGTGCAGACGCTGCGCAGCGACGGCCACAACATCTCCCACGTCGATTTCGGCGGCGGGCTCGGCATTCCCTATTACATGGACCGCGAAGCGCCGCCGGCGCCCGATGCCTATGCCGCCATGGTCAAGCGCGTCAGCCACAATCTCGGCTGCACGCTGATGTTCGAGCCGGGCCGCATGATCGTCGGCAATGCCGGCATCCTCGTCGCCAAGGTCATCTATGTGAAGCACGGCGACGGCAAGAACTTCGTGATCATCGATGCCGCGATGAACGATCTGATCCGCCCGACGCTGTATGAGGCCCATCACGACATCCTGCCGGTGATGCAGCCCGCCAAGGGCGCCGCCACCATCATGGCCGACGTCGTCGGCCCGGTCTGCGAGACCGGCGACTATCTCGCGCTCGACCGTACGCTGCCGACGCCGAAGGCGGGCGATCTCCTCGCCATCATGACCGCGGGTGCCTACGGTGCGGTGCAGGCCGGCACCTACAACACGCGGCCGCTGGTGCCCGAGGTGCTGGTGAAGGACGACCAGTACGCCGTCGTCCGCCCGCGCGTGGAGGTCGAGCAATTGATCGCGATGGACACGCCCGCGCCGTGGCTGTGAGCCACGCCATCGTCGCGCGAAAATCCGCATCTGAGGGATAGCAGGGCCGGCGAGCATGTGCTTACCGGTCCTGCCTGTATGTCACGGCCCGTATTTCGGAGCCGGCTTCTGATTGAAGTCGTTCTCGTCGGTGATGCAGGTGAAGTTCGCGGCAATGCTGGTGCTGCCGCTGCCGTTGTATTTCGCGACCTTGGGGAAGACGCACAGCGGCCGGGTCATCTGCACCGCCGGCGGTGTGTCATCGACGAACTTGGTGGCGAGGATCGTGTCCGGGGCGACCCCGGCCTCGACCCATTTGACCAGCGGCGTGAGCGCATCGAACGTGTTGGGGCCGGTGCCGCCCGAGCAGTGATACATCCCGGGCACCATGAACAGCCGCGCATAGCTCTGGGTCCGTCGCAGCGCCGGATTGCCAGGTCCATTGCCATGTCCGTTGTCATGATCGAAGAACCCGACCGGCTGGAAGCCCTGACCTTCATTCCCCACCAGTGCGAGGAAATAGTTGATGCTGCTCTGCGACGGAATCAGCGGGTCAGCCCAGCCGTGGTACATCAAGAGCTTGCCGCCGTGCTCGCGGAACTCGCTGAGGTCGGTGCTGGTTGCGTTCAGCACCGCCGCAAGCTGGTCGTCGACTTTTGCGATGTCGTGGTGGAAGTCGAAATTGGCAAAATTGGTTGGGCTTGAAGGATAGCCGAAGCTCGGGCCGAACACCCAGTAGAACAGGCCGTCGAAGGCCGGCTCGGGGAGGCGCTCCTGGAACGCGAGGCCAAGCGCGCGGATGTCATCGGTCTCGTTGCCGCGCTGGGAGCCCGGATTGATGATCTGCCCGTTCACCGGGTCGGTCGTGCCGGCGTAATAGCGCTGCATGGTCGTGACCTGCTCGGAGGTTAGGCACGCAGGCGGCGCGTTGCCACCTTTGCAGAGCAGGACCTTCGGATCGAAACGGCAATCGCGAGGATCGGTCAGGAACTGATCGGTCTTGGCGCCGCCGTCCTGGCCGACGCATTGCTTGAGCACGGCCTGGTTGATCAGCGTCATCTGGCCGGTCTGGATGAACCGGCCCGGGGTCGCATGCGCGTTCTGCCAGCTGTAGAGCCCGGCCATGTGCAGGTCGGTGCGGTTGAACGCGGCTGCGCCCGCCAGGATGCCGTCGTAATCGTTGGGGAAGCGCTGCGCCTCCATCAGGGCGTTCTGGCCGCCGGTCGAGCAGCCGGCGAAATAGGCCCTTTGCGGCCGCTGCCCGTAGAACGCGTTGGCGATTTCCTTGCCGCGCACGGTCATCAGATGGATCGCGCGATAGCCGAAATCCTTGATCCGCTCGGGATGCCCGAACAGGCCGGTCGATGGCGCCGCCGGATCGCCGAATTGAATGGCGAGCGGATTGCCCATGTTGCCGGCCGAGCCGCAGAACAGCGGGTTGCATCCCGAAGACCCGCTGGCGAGCTCGCTATAGGTGATCACGCCTTGGAAGCCGCCGCCGCCGGTGCCGAGGAACCTGCCGTTCCAGTTGGTTTCGGGCAACCAGACTTCGATCTTGATGCTGGAATCAGAACTCGGGACCAGGGTCGCGGTGACGCGGCAGAACGCGGGAAGGCCGGTGATCGGGCTCGCGCCAGGCGGCACGAAGGTGCCGGTCGTGTTGTCGTCCGCCGAATTGATCACCGTGTGCTGGAGTTGCAAGGATCGAAGATTAGTGCACGCCGTCGCCATTGCGGGCGAAGTACCGATTGCGACACAGGCAAACAGGGCCATGGTCGCACCGACAAGTAAGTGTCGATGACGCTTCATTCCGTCCTCCCTGATTTTTTTGCAGGCTAGAGAGGACAGGATAACTTACAAAGATTACAACTCAAGGGTGAATGGAGACGTAGAGCAAATAACAGCAAGCTCGCGTTTTGGTTGTGCGGGCTGTGCGGGGCGACGGTGAGCGCGACGCCGGCTCAACAAAGTTGGTCGTCCCTGCGAACGCAGGGACCCATAGCCACAGGGAGGAGTTTGGCGCGACGCTGAGAACTCCGAGTCTTCGCCAAACTCCCGCCTGTGGTTATGGGTCCCGGGTTCGCGCTTTGCGCGCCCCGGGACGACGGCGGAGAACGCAACACTACTTTCCGGCCAATCCGCCGGTCTTCCCGCCGACCACGACGCCCGCCTTCTTCTCGATCGGCTTGATCGCCGCGGTGAAATCGGACTCGGCGCCTTCCGCAGCTATCACGGTCTCCCACAAACGTCCGACCGCGTCCGCAACCTCCATCGACAGGCCAAGGTGCTTCATCTCCTCCAGCGCGAGCCGCACGTCCTTCACCATCAATCCCGTGGCGAAGCCGAAGTCGAACGTTCGCGGCAGCACCGAGCGCGGAAACTTGTCGCGGCTCGCGGTGTTCATGCCCGAGCCGGCATTGATGACGTCGATCATCACGGCGGGATCGAGCCCGGCTTTGACGCCCATCACCACCGCTTCCGACGTCGCCACCATCGCTGTGGCCGACAGGAAATTGTTGGCGAGCTTCATGGTCTGCGCCGCGCCGGGCTTCTCGCCGATGAAGAACACTTTTCCGATCACGTCGAGCGCCGGCTTGAGCAGCTCGAACTCGGCCTTCGGCCCCGACACCATCACCGCCAGCGTGCCCTTCTCGGCGCCGCCGACGCCACCGGACACCGGGCAGTCGATCTGCACGATGTTCCGCTTGGCGAGCAAGCCGTGAATTTTCACTGCCATCGCCGAGCCGACGGTGGAGAGATCGATGAAGCGCTTTGCACGCTTGCCCTCGATCACGCCACTGGCGCCCGTCGCGACCTCGAGCGATGCCTGCAGCGAGGGCAGGCTCGCCATCACGGTCTCGACCTGGTCGGCGACGTCCTTCGGCGATGCCGCAGCCGTTGCGCCGCGCGCCACCAGTCTGTCCGTGACCTCCTTGCGCGTGTCGAACACGACGAGCTTGTGGCCGGCCTCGATCAACCGCCGCGCCATCGGGAAACCCATGTTTCCGAGGCCGATGAATCCGATGTCCATGGTGTTTCCTTGTTTCTTCTTGGTTGCTGTGAAAGATTCTCGTTCCATCCTCGCTGTCGTCCCGGACAAGCGCGCCTTAGGCGCGCGCCGATCCGGGACCGATAACCACAGGGAGGAGTCGTCGTGCCGAAGCGTTCACTCCGAGTCCCCGCAACCACATCTTCCTGTGGCTATGGGTCCCGGATCTGCGCTTCGCTTGTCCGGGACGACGGAGGTGAGGGCGTTGCGTCCCTGACCTCGCTCGCCCTTCACGCCTTCCCGTCGATCTCCGCGAACACCTCGCGCGCGATGCGAAAACTGTCGACGGCGGCGGGCATGCCGCCATAGATCGCGACCTGCATCAGGATCTCGCGGATCTCGTCGCGCGTGACGCCGTTGGTCAGCGCGCCCTTCAGATGCGCGCGAAACTCGTGCTGGCGGTTGAGGATCGCGATCATCGCGATGTTGAGCATGCTGCGGGTCTTGCGCGGCAGCTCCTCGCGGCCCCACACCGTGCCCCAGCAATATTCGTTGAGCATCTCCTGGAACGGGCGGTTGAAATCATCGACGTTCTTCAGGGCATTGTTGACATAGGCCTCGCCCAGCACCGCTTTGCGGACTTCCAGGCCCTTGTCGTGCATCTTCTTGTCCATGTCGTTTCCTCATCTCTCCCTCGGGGATGGCGCGGAAATTACGGGGTTGCATCAAGCCAGTCACGTCCTCGTGTTATGCGGGAAAAGGGGTGTCTCCCGTACAGGAACGGATGCCTCAGTGCTGCCGTTGTGGTAGGCTTCTCTACCGGGCAACCTGGAGAGTTGATTGAACGGCGTCACCCCCGACCCGTCAGACCCGATCCGCAACAGTGACGCTCTGTCGCGGTTGAAGCTGGCGCAGGCCCTTGATCGGGCCCTTTATGCCATCGCGTGGGAGCGTGCCTGGCCAAATCTGGCGCGGCTTCTGACCGTCGTCGGCCTGTTCCTGGCCCTGTCCTGGGCCGGGCTCTGGCTGACGTTGCCGTTCGTCGCGCGTGCCATCGGGCTCGTCATTTTCGCCGGCATCGCGATTGCCGCGCTGTTGCCGCTGGTTCGTTTCCGCTGGCCGAGCCGCGAGGAGGCGCTCGCCCGGCTCGACCGCGGCTCCGGCATTCGTCACCGCCCGGCGACCACGCTGACGGATACGCTGAGCTCGCAGGATCCTGTTGCGCAAGCGTTGTGGCAGGCGCAGCGCGAGCGCACGCTGGCCTCGCTCAAGCGCATCCGCGCCGGTCTGCCGCATCCGCGCCTCGCCATCCACGATCCCTGGGCGCTGCGCGCGCTGGTGATGGTGTTGCTGGTTGCGACCTTCTTCGCCGCCGGCGACGAACGTGCGATGCGGCTTGGTGCCGCCTTCGACTGGAACGGTGTGCTGGCGCCGACGAATGTCCGCGTCGATGCCTGGGTCACCCCGCCGCTCTACACCGGCAAGCCGCCGGTGATTCTGTCGGCCGCCAACAAGGAGGCTGCGGCGCTGCCGGCCTCGGGCCCGCTCGCCGTTCCCGCCGGCTCGACCCTGATCGTGCGCTCCTCGGGCGGCAGCCTCGATGTCACCGTCTCCGGTGGCCTGAAGGAGGTCGCTCCCACCGAGGCCACGCCCAAGGGCACCAACGAAAAGCATTTCGCCATCACCGGCGACGGCAACGCGCATGTTCGCGCGCCCTCGGGGCAACCGCAATGGGCCTTCACGGCGACGCCGGACCATCCGCCGACCATCGCGCTCGCCAAGGATCCGGAGCGTCAGGCCCGCGGCGGGCTCCAGCTCTCCTACAAGATCGAGGATGATTACGGCGTCACCGGCGCCGAAGCGCAAATCGGCCTGCGTCCCGCCGATGCCAAGGACGGCGGCAAGAATGGCGCGGCCGCGCGGCCGCTGTTCCAGCCGCCGAAATTCCCGCTGGTGCTGCCGAATGCGCGCACCCGCAACGGCGTCGGCCAGACGGTGAAGGACCTCAGCGAGGATCCCTATGCCGGCGCCGACGTGACGCTGACACTGACCGCGAAGGATGAGGCCGGCAACGAGGCGAAGAGCGACCCCTTCAACATGCGCCTGCCCGAGCGTCTGTTCACCAACTCGCTCGCGCGCGCGCTGATCGAGCAGCGCCGCATCCTCGCGCTCGACGCCAACAAGAATTCCGAGGTCTACGCGGCGCTGGACGCGCTGATGATCGCGCCCGAATTGTTCACGCCGGATGCCGGCTGCTATCTCGGCCTGCGCAGCCTGGCGTCGCAGCTCGAGGCGGCCCGCACCGATGACGCGCTGCGCGAGGTGGTGTCGAGCATGTGGGCGTTCGCGACCACCATCGAGGACGACGGCGTCGCCGGCAGCGTCAACGCCGCGCTGCGCGCGGCGCAGGACGCGCTCAAGCACGCGCTGGAACGCGGCGCCAGCGAGGACGAGATCCGGGTGCTGACGCAGAAGCTGCGCGAGGCCATGGCCGGCAAGGTGCGCGATCTCGCCCGGCGCGCCGAGCAGAATCCGCTCGGAGCCCGGCAGCCGTTCCCTGCGGAGGTTCAGCTCATCCTCGACAAGGCGATCGAGCTGCGACAGAAGACCCAGCAAGCCACGCCCGAGCAGCTCGAAGAGCTGGCGCAGCAGCAGGACGCCTTGCGTCAGCAGCTTCAGGCCTATCGGAAGTCGGCGAACAGCCGGGCCAACAAGGGCGAGGACGGGGCCAACCAGTTTACGCGGGACCGGAAATGCGGAAGCTAGCGCGCGTGCCAGTCTTGAAGGCGATCTCGATCGCCTGCTTCGCCTTCCTGTTGGGAAGCGTCGTGCCTGCCGCTGCCCAGCTGGATCAGGATCCTGACGCGCTGCTCGACAGCGCGGAAAAGGCGATGCAGGATTCCGGCGACAGCCTGCGGCAGAAGGAATCCGGCAAGAGCCTGAACAACCAGTCCGATGCGATCCAGCGGCTCGAGGAATACAAGCGCGCGACCGAACGCAGCCAGTCCTCCAATCGCGATCGCTCCGTCATAACGCAGCGCGATCTCGACGATCTCCTGAAGCAGATCGAGAAAGCCGCGCGCGAAGGCAATAAAGAAGCCGCCCAGCGTCTGCTCGAGCAGCTGGCGCAGATCATGGAAAACCTCCAGATGGCGCAGCCCGGGCAATCCGGCGACAGCGAGATGGAGCAAGCGCTGAACGAGCTCAGCGACATGATCCGCAAGCAGCAGCAATTGCGCGACAAGACCTTCAAGCAGGGTCAGGACTCCCGGCGCGATCGTTCGCGCGGCAAGCAGGGCGATCAGTCGATGTCCGACCTGCAGCAGGACCAGCAGGCGCTGCGCGACCGCCTGAAGAAGCTTCAGGACCAGCTCGCCAAGCGCGGCCTCATGCAGAAGGGGCAAAAGGGTCAGAATCAGAAAGGCCAGCAGGGTCAGCAGGGCGACCAGGGGCAGCCCGGCCAGGATGGTGATCAGGACGGTGATGACGATGGCGGTCTGGACGCTGCCGACGGCGCCATGGGCGACGCCGGCTCGAAGCTCGGCGAGGGCAATGCCGACGGCGCCGTGGACTCCCAGGGCAAGGCCCTCGAGGCCTTGCGCAAGGGCGCGCAGAAGATGGCCGAAGCGATGCAGCAGGGCGACGGCGAGGGCCAGGGCGACGGCCCCGGCAACCGCGCCGGCCGTCAGCAGAACGGCAGCAACCAGACCGATCCGCTCGGCCGTCCGCTCCATGGCCGCGATCTCAGCGACGACTACACGGTCAAGATCCCCGGCGAGATCGATGCGCAGCGCGTCCGCCGCATCCTCGAAGAGCTCCGCCGCCGCCTCGGCGATCCCTCGCGCCCGCAGATCGAGCTCGACTATATCGAGCGGCTGCTGAAGGATTTTTGAGGGACGGTGTCATCGCCCGCGCAGGTGGGCGATCCAGTATTCCAGAGGCCATCGTTCAAGAGCTCGCTCTCGCCACACCTGCCGCAGCGTACTGGATGCCCCGGTCACGCCGGGGCATGACGCCGGTGTGTGGGGCTGGCGTGGCCCGCTACCCCTTCTTCGCCGCTAGCGCGTCCGCCACGGCGGTGCGGATGTCGGCCACCGAGAACGGCTTTGTCACGACGTCATGCACCAGCGCATTGAGGTTCGAGGCGCGCTCGCGCTGGTCGGCAAAGCCGGTCATCAGCAGGATGGTGAGGCCAGGGAAATCGCGCGCGGCGGAGAGCGCCAGCGCGATGCCGTCCATCACCGGCATCTGAATGTCGGTGAGCAGCAGGTCGAACGCGCCGTCCTCGCGGGTCAGGATCTCCAATGCCTCGGCGCCGTCCTGCGCGGTGACGATCTCGTGGCCGTCCATGGCGATGGCGCGCGCCACCAGCTGGCGCATCGAATCCTCGTCGTCGGCGATCAGGATTTTCGGCATGAGACCAACCTTGGGACCAACCTCCCGTGGAGCGTACGCGAGATCAATTATACGCTGCCGCCGGCGATGTCGCGCCGGTTGAAGAAGCGGACGTCGATGTTGCGGCCCTCCGGCGGCGGCGAGGCCAGGCGCGAGCGGAAGAAGGCGCGCTCGCCGGGTTGCAGCACTGTCTGTTCCAGCACGGTGTTCCACGCGTAGATCTCTGCGCCTTGCGCGTCGCGCACGGCAAAGCGCAGCCGCGGGATATCGAGCGGCTTCTTGCCCTGGCCGACGATCACGCCCTCGATCACCAGCACCTGCTTACCGTCCACGGTCTCGCTGGAGAGCTTGACGTCCTTGAAGGCGAGCCCGCGCAGGTTTACGTCGAACCCGACGAGCTTGTAGAACGCGGCGGTCTGCGGCAGTAGCCGTACCATGTCGCCGCGCCAGATGATCAGGGCCAGCACCAGCGCGCCCATGGCGGCGCAGGCGGTGGGCAGGCCGAAATGCGATTTACGCGACGTCGCGGCGGGGACCGGGCGGCTCACCCGCGCGCCGCGGCGGCTGAACAGGCCGCGGAACCAGGACTGGTGCTGCGCACCGAGGGCGTCCTCTTCGGCGGCGCGGGCGGCCGCCGACCACTCGTCCTCCATGTCCTTGGCCTCGTCGGCCGGCCAGTCGCTGGCGATGGAGGGGCTGTCGACGACCGGCGTATCGACGGCACCGTCATCCTTGGCGTAGGAGTTCCACTGCTCGGCGAGGTCGGACTGGTCCTCGGACTCGCTGGCCGCGGCCATGGCCGGAACGGATGCCTCCTCGATGGCATCATCGGCATAGGCGACCCAGGTCTCTTTGCAGCGGGAGCAGCGGACCGTGCGTCCGTTCGTCCCAAGGCTCGCGAGCTTGATGGCGTAGGATGTCGTACAATGAGGGCAGACGATATGCATGGACACGGGCCTTGATGCACGGACTGGTCTTGACGATGTCCCGGGCGCGGAGAGCCGGGCACTCCAAATGCTACAAGGCGACCGTTAACGAACCGGAAACCATAACGGTCGCACAACCCCTTGATCGCGTGTGGCGGGGTGCCGCGGCGCGGCCCCCTCTCGAACGGAGCTGAACTTGGTTCGGTTCGAAAATGTCGGATTGCGTTACGGACTGGGGCCGGAGATTCTGCGCGACCTCAGCTTCCAGATTCCGGCGCATTCTTTCCAATTCCTCACCGGCCCGTCCGGCGCCGGCAAGACGTCGCTGCTGCGCCTGTTGTTCCTGTCGCACCGGCCGACACGGGGCCTCGTCAATCTGTTCGGCAACGACATCTCGCAGCTCGGCAAGGACGAGATCGCAGATCTGCGCAAGCGCATCGGCATCGTGCTTCAGGATTTCCGCCTGCTCGACCACATGACGACGTATGAGAACGTCGCGCTGCCGTTCCGCGTCATGGGCCGCAGCGAGTCGAGCTACCGCAAGGAGGTGATCGACCTCTTGCGCTGGGTCGGGCTCGGCGACCGCATGGACGCGCTGCCGCCCATTCTCTCCGGCGGCGAGAAGCAGCGTGCGGCGATCGCGCGCGCCGTGATCTCGCGGCCGCAGCTCCTGCTCGCGGACGAGCCGACCGGTAGCGTCGATCCGACGCTCGGCCGCCGCCTGCTGCGTCTGTTCATCGAGCTCAACAAGTCAGGCACCGCCGTCATCATCGCCACCCACGACATCGGCCTGATGGACCAGTACGAGGCGCGGCGGCTGGTGCTGCATCAGGGACGGTTGCACGTCTATGAGTAGGACCGACGAGCGCGGCGTGCTGGTCGACCTCGGACAGGAGCGTCCGCAGCTTCCTGCCAAGGCGCGCAACATGTCGCCGATCGTGCCGCGCGCCTCGATCCACGGCCGCGCGCTGGTCGCCGTCGTCGCCATCATGACCTTCCTGGCGTCGATGACGACGGGCACAGTGCTGCTGGTCAGCGCCTCCGCCGCGGAATGGCAGTCCGATGTCGCAAGCGAAATCACCATCCAGGTCCGTCCCCAAGTGGGGCGCGATCTTGATCGCGACACCGTGGCCGTGACCGAGGCGATGCGCGCGCAGGCCGGCATCGTCGAGGTCAAGCCGTTCAGCAAGGATGAGAGCGGCAAGCTGCTCGAGCCCTGGCTCGGCACGGGCCTGTCGATGGACGATTTGCCTGTGCCGCGCATGATCATCGCGCGGGTGCAGCCGGGCACGCAGCTTGATCTCGCTGCCTTGCGCGCGCGCGTGACGCAGGTGGCACCGAGCGCCAGCGTCGACGATCACCGCGCCTGGATCGAGCGCATGCGCTCGATGACCAATGCCACCGTGCTCGCCGGCATCGGCATCCTCGCGCTCGTCATCGTCGCGACCATCATCTCGGTGTCGTTCGCGACCCGCGGCGCCATGGCGGCGAACCGTCCGATCGTCGAGGTCCTGCATTTCGTCGGCGCCGGCGACCGCTACATCGCCAACCACTTCCTGCGCCATTTCCTCCGCCTGGGGCTGGAGGGCGGCGTGATCGGTGGCGGCGTCGCCATGCTGCTGTTCGGCTTCTCCGAGTCGATCGCCGGCTGGTTCTCCGGCACGCCCGTCGGCGATCAGTTCGCGGCGTTGCTCGGCACCTTCTCGCTGCGGCCGTCAGGCTATGTGGTGCTCGCGGTGCAGGCGGTGCTGATCGGCGCCATCACGGCGGTTGCCTCGCGCCAGACCCTGTTTGCGACATTGAATGACATTGATTGAGTGCGTTCTTCTTCCCTCTCCCGCAAGGGGGAGAGGATGAAGAAACCAGACTCCACTTCGCCTCAAAACGTCTTAAAATCATCTCGGGAAGGGATCACCGATATCACATGACCTCAAAGGCCGACGATCGATCGCCGAAACTGCCGCGCGGCTGGCTGCGCGCGGCATTGGTCTCGACGATCGCGTTCGCCTTCGTCGGCGCGGCGGCGGGCTTTGTCGCGTTCCTGTCGCAACTGCGGGGCGCCGAGATCGCCCCTAGCCGCAAGGCCGACGGCATCGTGGTCCTGACCGGCGGCTCCTCGCGGGTGTCGGACGCGATGGAGCTGCTGGCTGCCGGCTACGGCCAGCGGCTGCTGATCTCCGGCGTGCATCCGACCTCGACCGCGAGTGACATCTCCCGGACTCTGCCGGAGAACCAGTCCTTCATGCATTGCTGCGTCGATCTCGACCGCACCGCGGTCTCGACCCGCGGCAACGCGGCGGAGGCGCGGCGCTGGGCCGAGGGGCGCGGCTTCAAGTCGCTGATCGTGGTCACCTCGAACTATCACATGCCACGCGCGCTGGTGGAATTCTCGCACGCGATGCCGGAGACGACGCTGATCCCGTTCGCGGTCGTCGGCGAGAAATGGCGCGAGGAGCCGTGGTGGACCTCGGCGTCCACCTTGCGGCTGCTCCTGTCCGAATATGTCAAGTATATCGCGGCCGAGATCAGGATCCGCCTGGAGGATTTCGGGATTGACCTTTCGCCCGAGATGTCGGAGCAGCCTCAGGGCCAGCAACCGAAGCGGCCCGCCACCGCACAGGCCAATTGATCGGACCCTCGATGTTCCTGATTTTCCTGCGCTCGCTCGTGTTCAACGTGCTGTTCTACACCGTGCTGGTGTGTCTCGCGATCGTGGCGCTGCCGACCTTCGCATTGCCGCCGCGCGCCATGCTGACGGTCGCAGAATGGTGGGCGAAGGCGACGCTGGTCCTGATGCGCGTGGTCTGCAACATCAAGGTGGAATTCCGGGGCACGGAGAAGATCCCGGCCGGGCCGCTGCTGATCGTGGCAAAACACCAGTCGTTCTGGGAGACGTTCGTGTTGCCGGGCTTCTTCCACCGCCCGATCTTCATCCTCAAGCGCCAGCTGATGCAGATCCCGGTGTTCGGCCAGTTCCTGGTCAAGACCGGCATGATCGCGATCGACCGCAATGCCGGTGTGAAGGCGCTGCTGGACATGACGCGGCGCGCGCGCGAGGCGGTGCGCAGCGGAAAGCAGCTCGTGATCTTTCCGGAAGGCACGCGCCGCGCGCCGGGCGCGCCGCCCGATTACAAGACCGGCTTTGCGCAGATCTATTCGTCCTGTGGTGTGCCGTGCCTGCCGATCGCGCTCAATTCCGGCCTGTTCTGGCCGCGCCGCACCTTCATGCGCTATCCCGGCACGCTGGTGGTTGAGTTCCTCGATCCGCTGCCGCCGGGCCTGCCGAAGGACGAGTTTCTGTCCCGCGTGCAAAGTGCGATCGAAGACGCGACCGGCCGCCTCGTCGAGGCGGGGCGGAAAGAGCAGGAGCAGCTGATCGGCTCCGCGCCGAGCTATGCGCCGTCTGCGAGCTAGCGGCTTTCGCTGTCTTCGTCGGGCGCGTGCAGCGAATGTGCTTCCCCATGCAGCATCGTCGCGAGCTGATGCAATTGCGTGTCGCGAAAGCCCTCGGCCTCGATCGCCTTCACCGTCGCCGTGACGTAGTCGCGGTTGGCGCCGGACTGGCCGTGGCCCTGGATCACGTGGCGATGCTGCTCGGCGAGCGACAGCCGGCCGGCATATTGGACATGGCCGCGGTCGACGACATAGGCGAGCGCGGAGACGCGCTGGCGCGCATCGTTCTCCAGCCACACCGAGCGCATCACCTCGCGATAGACCGAGGTGACCTGCTCGCGCGCCCGCAAATAGGCGACCACGTCGGTGCGGTTTGTCTCGGCGACGCGGAAGGCGATGCCGCGGCAGGCGCCGCCGCGGTCGAGCCCGAGCACCAGGCCCGGCTTCTCCGGCGTGCCGCGATGCACGAAGGAATAGACGCAAAGCGCGCGGTGCTCGCCGACCAGCCGCGCAGGGACGCGCTCCTCGAATTCGAAGCCCGGCCGCCACATCAGCGAGCCATAGCCGAACACCCAGAGGTCGCCTTTGGCTGTGGTGATGGAGGGGAGGGTGATTTCCGACATTTCGGGCACGGCTACCAGAACCGGGCCCCCAAGCGAAGCGGATTCTCAGCCTTTCGGCGGGACCGGACCTCGCTTACATTTGACAAAATCTGGGGCCAAAGGGTCGCCGCATGTCCGATATGACCGTTGCCGCAGGCCGGCGCTCCCGTTGGCGCCTTTTCATCGCACCCGTTCTCCTCCTGATCCTCGCCCTCGCGTGGAGCGGCTTCTGGTTCTTCGCGGCCTCGCAGGCCGAGGTGGCCGCCGATGCCTGGCGCGCGCAGGAGGCCAAGGCCGGCCGCATCTATGATTGCGCCAAGCGCTCGATTGCCGGCTTCCCGTTCCGCTTCGAGGTGCAGTGCTCCGGCGCCAGCGTCGCCCTGGTGTCGCAGAACGCCAGCAAGACGCCGTTCACGGCAAGGCTCGACAACATCCTGGTGATCGCCCAGGTCTACGATCCCAGGCACGTCATCGCCGAATTCTCCGCGCCGGCGACGCTGACCGACGGCATCACGCAAAACACCTTCGTGGTGAACTGGAGCAAGGGCCGCAGCAGCGTGGTCGGCCTGCCCGCCGTGCCCGACCGTGCCTCCCTCGTGTTCGACGATCCCAGCCTCAACCGGCTCGACAATTCGGTGCAGGTGCCGCTCGCGCGTGCCAAGCAGGTCGAGCTGCACGGGCGCCTGGCGGACGGATCGACCTCCGATCGCCCTGTCATCGAGACCGTGCTCCACGTCGCGCAAGGCAGCATCCAGGGCGTTCACCCCTTGCTCGCCGAGCCGTTCGAGGCCGACACGCGCGCGAAGATCACCGGCCTTTCCGACCTCACGCCAAAGCCCTGGCCGCAGCGCTTTCGCGAGATCCAGGCCGCCGGCGGCCACATCGAGATCGTGCAGTCGCGCATCCAGCAGGGCGAGATGATCGCGGTCGCGGCCGGCACGCTCGGCCTCTCCGCCAATGGCCGGCTCGACGGCGAATTGCAGATGACGATGACGGGCCTCGAGCGCGTCATCCCCGCGCTCGGCATCGAGAAGATGCTGGAGGAGGGCGTGCCGCAGGCGACCCTCGACCGCGTCGCGCCCGGCGTGAAATCGCAGGACCTCAACAACCTCTTTGGCGCGCTCGACCGCGCCGTGCCCGGTCTCGGCAAGGTGATCAAGCAGAACGCCAACGCGGGCGTTGCCGCCGGCATCAATTCGATCGGCACCGAGAGCACGCTGGAAGGCAAGAAGGCGCGCAGCTTCCCGTTGAAATTCGTCGACGGCGCCGTGCTGCTCGGCCCGATCAAGGTCGGCCAGATCCCGCCGCTGTATTGATTGATTTGTCGTCATTCCGGGGCGATGCGTAGCATCGAGCCCGGAATCCATTTCACCGCACGCGTTTTGGGCCGATGGATTCCGGGCTCGCCCTTCGGGCGCCCCGGAATGACAGACGGAGCTTACGGCTTCTTCAGCGCCGCATGCGGCCGGCCGAAGTCGGCTGCCGCCGAATCCTGGCCGATCTCGACGATGCCGCGGCGGATGGCGCGGGTGCGGGTGAAATGATCGAACAGCGCTTCGCCGTCGCCGCGGCGGATCGCACGCGTGAGCTTTGCGAGATCCTCGGTGAAGGTGCCGAGCATCTCCAGCACGGCTTCCTTGTTGGCGAGGAACACGTCGCGCCACATCGTCGGATCGGACGCCGCGATGCGGGTGAAGTCGCGGAAACCGCCGGCCGAGAACTTGATCACCTCTGACTCCGTCACCTGCGCCAGCTCGTCGGCGGTGCCGACGATCGTGTAGGCGATCAGATGCGGCAGGTGGCTGGTGATGGCGAGCACGAGATCATGATGGTCCGGCGTCATCACCTCGACCTTGGCGCCCATCGCCGCCCAGAACGCGCGCAGCCGATCGGTCGCCGCCGCATCGACCCCATCAGGCGGCGTCAAAATGCACCAGCGGTTGATGAACAGCTCGGCGAAGCCGGAATCCGGCCCCGAATGCTCGGTGCCCGCCACCGGATGCGCCGGCACGAAATGGACGGTCTTCGGCAGATGCGGCGCCATGTCCCTGACCACCGCGCCCTTCACCGAGCCGACGTCGGAGATAACAGCGCCGGGCTTCAGATGCTCGGCGATCTCCTTTGCCACCTCGCCGCACGCGCCGACGGGAATGCAGAGAATGACGAGATCGGCGTCCTTCACCGCTTCCGCATTGGTCGCCACGACGTGGTCGACGATGCCGAGCTCCATCACCCGCGCGCGCGTCTTCTCCGAACGCGCGGTGGTGACGATCTCGCCCGCCAGGCCCTGGAGCTTCGCAGCGCGCGCGATCGAGCCGCCGATCAGACCGAAGCCGATCAACGCGACGCGCTGGAAATGCGGGTTCGCGCTCATTTGCCGGCCATGAAATCGCGCAAGCCGTCGACCACGAGGCGGTTGGCCTCCTCGGTGCCGATGGTCATGCGCAGCGAATGCGGCAGGCCGTAATTCTTCAGCGCGCGCAGCACGAGGCCGCGCTTGGTGAGGTAGGCGTCGGCCGCGTCCGCGGTCTTGCCGTCGGTCGGGAAGTGGATCAGCACGAAATTGGCGACGCTCGGCGTCACCTTCAGTCCGAGCTTGCCGATCTCCTCGGTCAGCCAGTTGCGCCAGGTCTCGGTGAACTGTTTCGACATCGTCTGGTGCGCGGTGTCTTCAATGGCGGCGACCGCGGCGTACATCGCCGGCGTCGACACGTTGAAGGGACCGCGGATGCGGTTGACGGCGTCGATGATGTGCTCGGGACCGAACATCCAGCCGATGCGCAGCGCGGCGAGGCCGTGGATCTTGGAGAAGGTGTGCGTCACCACCGTGTTCTCGGTGGTGGCGACCAGCTCGATCCCCATTTCATAGTCGTTACGCGAAACGTAGTCGGAATAGGCGGCATCCAGCACCAGCAGAACGTGCGACGGCAGGCCGGCGCGCAGCCGCTTGACCTCGTCGAACGGCACATAGGTGCCGGTCGGATTGTTGGGATTGGCGAGCCAGACCAGCTTCGTCTTCGGCGTCACCGCCTTGAGGATGGCATCGACGTTGCAGGTGAGGTTGGTCTCCTGCGCGATGACGTTCTTGGCGCCGACCGCCATGGTCGCGATCGGGTAGACCAGGAAACCGTGGGTGGTCGAGATCGCCTCGTCGCCCTGGCTGAGATAGGTGTGGGCAAGCAGGTTGAGGATCTCGTCCGAACCGGCGCCGCAGATGATGCGGTTCGGATCGAGTCCGAACGAGCGGCCGATCGCTTCGCGCAGCACCCGCGAGGTGCCTTCCGGATAATCCTCCAGATGATCCGCCACGCGCTTGAAGGCCTCGATCGCCTTCGGTGATGGTCCGAACGGCGTCTCGTTGGCCGAGAGCTTGAACACCTTGCGGCCCGGCTCCGGCACCGGGCTCTTGCCGGGCGTGTAGGGCGCAATATCGAGAATGCCGGGATTCGGCACGGGGCGGGACATCTTCAACTCCGAAAGTGGCTGGGCGCGAGACTTACGATTTCGACCCGGTCGGGGTCACCGTATAGCGCGTTGCGTGGCTGCCGACGAGGGCCGTGGAGCGCACCGAGGCCCCTGCTTCGATCAGGGCAGCCTTGATCTTGTCGATGCTGGTTGCGCTCGTGACCGACACCAGCAGCGCGGCTCCGTCAAAGGCGGTATCGGGCACCGCCACGATCTCGGCGAGCGGCGACAGGGTCCGCGCGACCTCGGCGTTCCACCCCGAGACACGCACGCTGAAGGTCTCGACCTCCGTCACCAGCGCGCTGTCGGCGACGCGCGAGACCGCGAACACCGGCAGTGCCGCCGGATGATCGGCGCGCTCGACGAAAGGCAGCCGCGCGATGATCTTCGGCGCGCCTTCCGCTTCCAGCTCCAGCCACCACGGCGTGCGGCTCGACGTCGCCGAGACCAGTGCCAGGTCGCCCTTGGATTTCGCCACCGCCTCGACCGCAGCCTGTGCGCTGAAATGCGCGACGTAAGGCACGGTGAAGCCGAAATGGAATCGCGCGGAATCGCGCATCGCCGGCTCGCTTACGGAGATGTCGGCATGCACCGAGAACGGCGCCTGCACGTAGGTGAACGTCGAGATGATCACGCGCCAGATGCTCTCGACCGTGTCGAGCGGCAGGATGCCGCGATGGCGCTGCACGAGGTCGCGCATCATCGCGGCTTCGCGCGCAGGCCGGAACGCGGAGCCGACCTCCTGGGTCTGCTTCACCTGGATCAGGCGGTCGATGATGTCGCCGCGTTGCATCAGCAGGCGATGCATGTCCGCGTCGATCGCGTCGATCTCCTTGCGCAATTCCTGGAGCGATGGTGGCGCGGGCGGACGTTGGGACATATCTGCCGGATGCTGTTCTGCGAAGTGCCGTTGAGAGGCGTTCCAATGCGGGTCGGGCAGGCCAATGGGCGAGCCGGATTCCGCTGCGGTCGATGTCCTGATTAGGCAGTCAGGGCGGCGAAAGCAAAGAGAAATGACGACCTTTTCGGCCGGCGGTTCAAGGACGATTTTGGTTAATCCGGGCCGCGACTTGACGAAAACCGCCCAAGACAGTAGATTTTGCCTGTTCCGTGGTCATTTGAGCCGGCCGGCTTGCAGCCACGTTAAAAAACTCGCTAAACAGGCCGGGGACGCTTCCGATCCCGGCCGAACCTATCGTTCAGGCCGGGTTTTTCATGGCCTGATACAAGTAGCGGTCTGAAGTCCGATCGCAAACGAGGTCGATGGTCAGATGGGTAGCGTCAAGTCGATTCCGAGTCCTGCGATCAGCGCCGATGAGCGCTCGCACGAGGTCGATCACCCGAGTTCGCAGGTCGCGCGTTTCGGCGCAGATCAGCCGCTGCGGCTCGATTGCGGCGTCGATCTGGCGCCGTTCCAGATCGCCTACCAGACCTATGGCGAGCTCAATGCCGATCGCTCCAACGCCGTTCTGATCTGCCATGCGCTGACCGGCGACCAGCACGTCGCCAATCTGCATCCCGTCACCGGCAAGCCCGGCTGGTGGGACACACTGGTCGGCCCGGGCCGCCCCATCGATCCCAGCCGTTACTTCATCATCTGCTCCAACGTGATTGGCGGCTGCATGGGCTCCACGGGGCCGGCCTCGATCAATCCCGCCACCGGCAAGGTGTGGGGGCTCGATTTTCCGGTCATCACCATTCCGGACATGGTGCGCGCGCAGGCGATGCTGATCGACCGGCTCGGTATCGACACGCTCTTCGCTGTGGTCGGCGGCTCGATGGGCGGCATGCAGGTGCTGCAATGGACCGCGGCCTATCCGGCCCGCGTGTTCTCCGCGCTCGCGATCGCCTGTTCGACGCGGCACTCGGCACAGAACATCGCCTTCCACGAGCTTGGCCGCCAGGCCGTGATGGCGGATCCCGACTGGCACAATGGCGGCTATGCCGATCGCGGTCTTCATCCGCATCGCGGCCTCGCGGTCGCGCGCATGGCTGCGCACATCACTTATCTGTCAGATGCGGCGCTGCACCGGAAATTCGGCCGCCGCATGCAGGATCGCGAGCTGCCGACCTTCTCGTTCGACGCCGACTTCCAGGTCGAGTCCTATCTGCGCTACCAGGGCTCCTCGTTCGTCGAGCGCTTCGACGCCAATTCCTATCTCTATCTCACCCGCGCGATGGACTATTTCGACATCGCCGCCGATCACGGCGGCGTGCTGGCGAAGGCGTTCGCGGGCATCCAGACCCGCTTCTGCGTGGTGTCGTTCACCAGCGACTGGCTGTTCCCGACCTCGGAATCGCGCGCGCTGGTGCATGCGCTGAATGCGTCGAGCGCGCGGGTGTCGTTCGCCGAGATCGAGACCGATCGCGGCCACGACGCGTTCCTGCTCGACGTGCCCGAATTCTTCGACATCTCCCGCGCCTTCCTGCAATCGGCAGGCAAGGCCCGCGGGCTCACCGGCAAGGACAGCTAGCGATGTCTGTACAGGAAGTGCTGCCGTTGAATGGGTTCACTGCGGAGCAATCCGCGCATTTCCGTGCGGACCATCTGCTGGTCGCCGAGATGGTCAAGCCCGGCTCGAAAGTGCTCGACGTCGGCTGCGGTGACGGCGATCTGCTTCAGCTTCTGGAGATGCGCCGCGTCGATGGCCGCGGCATCGAATTGTCGCGCGAGGGCGTCAACCGCTGCGTTGCCAAGGGCCTCGCGGTGGTGCAGGGCGATGCCGACACCGACCTTGTCAACTATCCCGACGATGCCTTCGACTACGTGATCCTGTCGCAGACGCTGCAGGCGACACGGCAGCCGCGCGTGGTGCTCGAAAACCTGCTGCGCATCGGCCGTCGCGCCATCGTGTCGTTCCCCAATTTCGGCTTCTGGAAGATGCGGCTCCAGCTCCTGATCGGCGGCCACATGCCGCGCACCGAGAATTTGCCGGCAAGCTGGTACGACACCGCCAACATCCATTTCTGCACCATCAAGGATTTCGTCGAGCTCTGCGATGCGATCGGCGTCAAGATGGAGCGCGCCGAGGCGCTTGACCTCTACGGTCGTCCTCTGCGGTTGCGATTGCCGTGGTGGGTTTGGAACATGTTCGGCGAGCAGGGCGTGTTTCTGCTGAGCCGCGGCGGGCGGAAGTAGGTTCTCCGTCATCCCGGGGCGCGCGAAGCGCGAGCCCGGAATCCATTGGGCCGCATAGGCTGTCGCGCGATGGATTCCGGGCCTGCGCCTCCGGCGCATCCCGGAATGACAGCAAGTGTCTAATGCGCCGCCAGCGACCTCGGATCGCGCACTGGCCATCGCCCTGCTTCCACCAGCGTCACGAACCGCTCCACGCTCTCGTTGAACAACGCGGGCTCTTCGAGATTGAGCACGTGGCCGGATTTCGGAAACATCGCGAGGCCCGCGGCCGGCAGATGCTTCTTCAGAAACAGGCTCGCCCCGACGCACGGATCGTCCTCATCGCCGCAGATGATCAGCGCGGGCGTTGTCACGGCCCTGATCGCATCCGTCAGCGTGTAGATCGAGGGACGGCCGCCCTGGAAACCGCGCATCGTGCGCGCCGAACCCTTGGCATCGTGGCGCGCCAGTGCGGCGTAGAAATCGGCGTGACCGCGCGGGTCCTTGACCAGGAAGGGTATACGGCTCGGTGCCTCGCGCGTGACCTTTGCGACTTCCGCGGAGCCCAGCGTCTCGAACTGTTCGGCATTGGCGCGGCACTGCTTGCGCCAGGCATCGAGATTTTCGAGCTCCGAGCCGGAGCCGACGCCGGCCAGCGTCATCGACAGCGCGCGATGCGGCGCGTTCAATCCGATCTGGAGCGACGAATAGGCGCCCATCGAGAGCCCGACGAGATGCGCGCGCTCGATCCCGAGATGATCGAGCACCGCGAGCGAGTCGGTGTAGAAGTGCGTGTAGGTGTAGACCTCGCCATCGGGCACGTCGGATGGCGTGTAGCCGCGCGCGGAATAGGTGATGCAGCGGTGGCCGCGCGAGAAGTAACGCATCTGCGGCTCCCAATTGGTGTAGTCGGCCGCGAATTCGTGCAGAAAAATAATCGGCGTTCCCTGACCCGCCTCTTCGAAATAGATGCGGACGTCATCCCTGGTCGTGGCGTGGGGCATTAACTCTTTCCCTCTGTTCAAGCCGCAAACAGAGGATCGCAGTTAATGGTGTTGTCCGCAATGCGGCAGCATCAGGCCAGCTCCAATGCAAAATCATCGCAGCCATTCGCCGACACGGCAGTCTTTTTCTCGCCACATCCGGAAGCTTTACGGCCCGGCGGATGTCGGCCACCGCACGGGCCGACGGGAAGTGGGGGTGTAACTAAGGATGAAGAATGGTTGAGTTGTTTGCGTACCGCCTGTCGCGTTGTATTGTCGCGCTGGCGTTCTTCTTCGCGGCGGTTGCCGCGTTCGTTTCTCCGGCCTCAGCGCGGCCACACCATCGTCATAGCGCGGAGCGGCACGCTTACGTGCACCATGCCAGACATCATCATTACCGGCACCATGCCCGCAGCTCGCGTTTCGAGCGCCGCGCGGCGCAATTGCAGGCGAGCGGCTTTGCCGACAGCCAGGCCAGCTATGATCCGAGCGCCAACGGCGGCGGCATGACCAGCAACGCTGTGAGCGGTGGCAGCTTTGGCGGCGGATCGGGTGTCGTGTCCGAGGCGCGCCGCTATCTCGGCGGCAATCCCACGGGACGAGGCAGCCTGTGGTGCGCGCGCTTCATGAACATGGTGCTGGAGCATACAGGCCATCGCGGCACCGGCTCCGACATGGCGAGCTCGTTCGCGCGGTACGGCACCCGTGTCTCCGGTCCGCAGGTCGGCGCTATCGCGGTCATGTCGCGCGGCCGCCGCGGCGGCCATGTCGGCATCATCACCGGCATCGACGCGCAGGGCAATCCGATCATGATCTCCGGCAACAACGGCAATCGCGTCCGCGAAGCCCCGGTCTCGCGCGGCCGGATCTATGCGTATGTGATGCCGAACTGAAAGCAGCGACAGAGCAGTAGGGTGGGCAAAGCGTAGCGTGCCCACCACCTCTGTCCGCATAGCGGATGGTGGGCACGGCGCAAGCGCGCCTTTGCCCACCCTACGGCACCGGCGCGCTTTGCCGGATCATGCCCTAGCGCGGAACGCGCGCGGTAATGTGCCCTTTGACCGGCATCGGCATGTCGCTCGCCGGTGCCGGCAGCGTCAGTCTGGGCAAGATCTCGTTGCGAAATGCGGCGTCGATGTCGGCGTCGCCGGACGGCTTGGCAAGCTGGACCCGGGTGACATGCCCCTTTGAATCGATCCACATCTCACACTGGACGTCGAAGGGCTTGTCGCGGGTCCTCGCATTTTCCCTTGTCGCCGTCTCCAGCGCGGCCTGAACGGCACGCGCGTAGGCAGCCCAGCGCGTGCCAAGCACACCGGATCTGGCCGGATTGTCAGAGCCGCCAAGGTTGAGCGGCGGCGGCTCGTCCAGCGGCGGACGGCTGGGTTCATCGGCGTGAGGCATGCCGATCGCCGGCGGGCTTGGCATGTCGTCGTCCGTTCCGGGCTGGCCGGCATTCTGCGCCAATGATGCCGGCTCGCGGAGCGCCAGCAGGGCAAGGGCGAGCAAGAGTATCCGGCGCCGGCGCGAGCTTCCTTCGGCCAGCACAGCAAATTTCCCAAAGATATGTCGCAACGTGGGAAGCGCGCGCACGATCGGCCAACGTTTCAGTGGACCCTGAACGTGAGACGATTGGGACAGCTGAAATGCGCAAAACGAGGTGGCCGCGCCTGTAAGCCCTTACGGGAAGCTCACACCAGCTTCGGCTCTTCCACCGCGACCGCATCCCCCACGCCGATCTCGCCACCTTCGATCACCTCGGCATAGATGCCGCAGTCCATGTGGCCGAGATGGCGCGAGAGCGTCGGTGGGATTTCGAGGTCGCGCGCGGCGGTGACGGGATCGACATTGGTGGCCGGGCAGCGGACGATGCGTTTGACCACTTTCAGCCGGGCTTGCCCGATCGCGAGCATCTGGCCGACAAGGTCGAGCTCCGACCAGGCGGGCCAGCCCTTCACGTAGAGATTGGCGCGGAAGCGCAGCGGATGCACGGCGGTGCCGCCAAGCATGGTCTCGATGGCGCGGACGCTGTCGAAATTGATGATCGACACGACCTTGCGAGCGACGTCGGAAAAGCTGTGGTCGCGGCCGGACAGAATCTTTGGCGGGCCCTTCAGCTCCGGCTGGAAATTCTCGGTGAAGTAGCTCTCGATGGCGGCGCGCCCGGCGGCCGTCTCGAGATCGCCGCTGGCGACGATCTGGCCGTCCTTGCGGATGGTCAGGCGGTGGGTCGCGTCCTCGTAACGGCTGTCGAGCGACGCCAGCCGCTCGTGGCGCGCCAGCATCAGAAACTGGATCTTCGGCTTCCACTCGGGGGCTTCAGGGTCGAACCCGCTCGGGCCGTTCTCGATGGCGTAGCGGCGGTCGGCGGGCAGGGTCTGGCCGATCCGCAAGGGGACGCGGGGCAGGGACTCCGGCGTCAGGCCCTTGATCGGGTAGCGGTAGAGGCCGGTGATCTCGGCGGACTGGCTGGCTGTCATGCCGCTACTTAAGGGATTCGACCGCATCCCGCCAAGCCGGCGGATCAGCGCACGAAATTGTGAACTCGCCTCTTTCGATCCGGGGGCACGCTTCCCACATCTGGGTCAGGCCGGCGCCAGCGCCGGCTGATAACGACCGCTGCTGGTTGAGGAACGTCAACGCAGCCAGCGGAAACCCAGTGAAGATGCCGTTTGGAGTGCCTTAGAGGGCTCCAGGGGCAGGCCGAGGGACAGAAAAGAAATGAACATCGACAAGTATACCGAACGCTCCAGGGGCTTCATCCAGTCCGCGCAGTCGCTCGCGGTGCGCGAGGGGCACCAGCAGTTTTCAACCCTGCATGTGCTGAAAGTCCTGTTGGACGACAATGAGGGGCTCGCTGCCGGTCTGATCGACCGCGCCGGCGGTAATTCCCGTGCAATTCTCAAGGCGACCGAGGACGCCCTGAACAAGGTGCCGAAGGTCAGTGGCGGCGGCGCCGGGCAGATCTATCTCGCGCCCGAGCTCGCCCGCACCTTTGATGCCGCCGAAAAGGCCGGCGAGAAGGCCGGCGACAGCTTCGTCACCGTCGAGCGGCTATTGCTCGGCCTCACGCTGGAGAAGACCAGCGAGGCAGGTGCGATCCTCGCTAAGGGCGGCGTCACGGCGCAAAATCTCAACGCGGCGATCGAGGCGCTGCGCAAGGGCCGCACCGCGGACTCGGCGACCGCCGAGAATGCCTATGACGCGCTGAAGAAATATGCCCGCGACCTGACCCAGGCTGCGCGCGACGGCAAGCTCGACCCGGTCATCGGCCGCGACGAGGAGATCCGCCGCACCATCCAGGTGCTGTCGCGACGGACCAAGAACAATCCCGTCCTGATTGGTGAGCCCGGCGTCGGCAAGACCGCCATCGCCGAAGGGCTCGCGCTGCGCATCGTCAACGGGGACGTGCCCGAGGGTCTGAAGGACAAGAAGCTGCTGTCGCTCGACCTCGGCGCGCTGATTGCCGGTGCAAAATACCGTGGTGAGTTCGAGGAGCGGCTGAAGGCCGTGCTCCAGGAGGTGACCGCGAGCGAGGGCAATTTCATCCTGTTCATCGACGAGATGCACACGCTGATCGGCGCCGGCAAGGGTGATGGCGCGATGGACGCGTCCAACCTGCTCAAGCCCGCACTCGCCCGCGGCGAGCTGCACTGCATCGGCGCGACCACGCTCGACGAGTATCAGAAGCACGTCGAGAAGGACGCCGCGCTGGCGCGGCGGTTCCAGCCGATCTTCGTCAGCGAGCCCTCGGTCGAGGACACCATCTCGATCCTGCGCGGCCTGAAGGACAAGTACGAGCAGCATCATGGCGTGCGGATCTCCGATTCCGCGCTTGTTGCCTCCGCGACGCTGTCCAACCGCTACATCACCGACCGCTTCCTGCCCGACAAGGCGATCGACCTCATGGACGAGGCCGCGGCGCGGCTGAAGATGCAGGTCGATTCCAAGCCGGAGGAGCTGGATTCGCTGGACCGCGAGATCATCCGGCTCAAGATCGAGCAGGAGGCGCTGAAGAAGGAAAGCGATCCCGGCTCCAAGACCCGTCTCGAAGCGCTCGAGAAGGAGCTGGCTGAGCTCGAGGAGAAGTCGGCGGCGCTCACCTCACGCTGGAGCGCGGAGAAGAACAAGCTCTCCAACGCCCAGAAGTTGAAAGCGGAACTCGACGGCTTGCGCGTCGAGCTCGCCAATGCGCAGCGGCGCGGCGAATTCCAGAAGGCCGGAGAGCTGGCCTATGGAAGGATCCCGGAGCTGGAGAAGAAGCTCGGCGATATCGAGGCGAAGGAGAACTCCGGCGAAATGATGGAGGAGGCGGTCACCGCCAGCCACATCGCGCAGGTGGTCTCGCGCTGGACCGGCGTGCCCGTCGACAAGATGCTGGAAGGCGAGAAGGAGAAGCTCCTCAAGATGGAGGAGCAGCTCGGACAGCGCGTGGTCGGCCAGGCCGAGGCGGTGCGTGCGGTCGCAACCGCCGTGCGCCGCTCGCGTGCGGGCCTGCAGGACCCGAACCGGCCCACCGGCTCGTTCATGTTCCTGGGGCCGACCGGCGTCGGCAAGACCGAGCTGACCAAGGCGCTCGCCGAGTATCTGTTCAACGACGAGACCGCGATGGTCCGCCTCGACATGTCCGAGTACATGGAGAAGCACTCGGTCTCGCGGCTGATCGGCGCGCCTCCGGGCTATGTCGGCTATGACGAGGGCGGCGCGCTCACCGAAGCGGTGCGGCGCCGGCCTTATCAGGTGGTGCTGTTCGACGAGATCGAGAAAGCGCATCCTGACGTGTTCAACGTCCTGTTGCAGGTGCTCGACGACGGCCGCCTGACCGATGGCCAGGGCCGTACCGTCGATTTCCGCAACACGCTGATCATCATGACCTCGAACCTCGGTTCGGAGTTTCTGGTGAATCAACCCGAGGGCGAAGACACCTCAGCCGTGCGTGAGCAGGTGATGGGAACGGTGCGGGCGCATTTCCGCCCCGAATTCCTCAACCGTGTCGACGAGATCATCCTGTTCCACCGCTTGCAGCGGAGCGAGATGGGCCGGATCGTCGAGATCCAGTTCGCGCGGCTGCAGAAGCTGCTGACCGATCGCAAGATCGTGCTGACGCTCGACGCTGCGGGGCGTGACTGGCTCGCGGCCAAGGGCTGGGATCCCGCCTATGGCGCCCGGCCGTTGAAGCGGGTGATCCAGCGCTACCTCCAGGACCCGCTCGCCGAGATGATCCTCGGCGGCGACGTCAAGGACGGCGATACCGTTGCGATCTCGTCCGCAGGCAACGTGCTGACCTTCAACGGCAAGGCGGCGCAGACCGCGGAGATCACCCAGTTCGACGCGCCGGTGTCGAAGCGCAAGCTGAACTGACCGGGCGGCTCGTCGCAAAACAAAGTTCGCCCCGGAGAGGTCGTCCTCTCCGGGGCGAATTGTTTTTCAGGCTGCTTTGCTAGCTGGCTGGAGACATCGTGCCGGGCGAGGCCGGCCCTTCCTCTTCGCCGTCCTGTTCGAGCTCCGACAGGATGTCCACGAGCGCACGGACGCGGCCCTGCGCCAGCGGACGCAAATCGTTGATCATGGGCTCGTCATTGGCGAGCCAGGCCTGGGCTTCCGCGAGTTCCTCGACGGTGGCGCCGGTTCCGATGATCTCTGCAATCGTCACGTCATCCACGCTGCCAACGGCCTTGGTGACGTCGTCGCGAGAGAGATGCTGCATGGCGGTCCTCCTCTGGCTCAACGGCAAAAGACTGGTCGCGCGAATCAATCGAGACGCTGCCGATCGGTTCCGCGAAGTGTGGAGGGAGGAGCGATCCGGCCCGGGAACGGCGGGAATCGCGGGGAAATTACCGGTTGGTGACCTGGAGCGGGCCGCCGGTCGCGTCCGACATGCGGGCGATGGCGCCGCCGCGGCCGCTCATCATGCCGTCGAGCCGGTCGCGCTCTTTCTCGAAGCCTGCCAGAACCGCCCCTTCCAGCGAACGGCCGCGCGGCAGTTTCACGCGCAGCGGATCGACGAAGCGGCCGTTGACGAGGATTTCGTAGTGGACGTGGGGACCCGTCGACTGGCCGGTCGAACCGACGAAGCCGATCACCTGGCCCTGTCGCACCTTCTTGCCGACCTCCATGCCCTTGGCGAACGCCGACATGTGGCCGTAGGCGGTCTCGTAGCCGTTGGAATGCTTGATGCGGATATATTTGCCGTAGCCGCCCTCGGGACCGGCCTTCTCGATCACGCCGTTGCCTGAGGCGAAGATCGGCGTGCCGTAGGCGGTGGCCCAGTCGACGCCGGTGTGCATCTTCACATAGCCCAGGATCGGATGGCGGCGGCCGCCGAAGCCGGAGCGCATGATGGCGTTGTTGACGGGCTTGCGCACCAGGAACTTCTTCGCGCTCTTGCCGGTCTCGTCATAGTAGTCGACGACGCCGTCGTCAGGGCTCTGATAGCGGTAGTATTTCTTGGTCTCGCCGCCGACCGTGAGGGAAGCGAACAGCACGTCGTTCTTTTCGCTCGACGTCACGCCCTCGTCCTCGCCGGCGTAGAACACGTCGAAGGAATCGCCCGGCTGCACCTTGCGCTGGAAATCGACGTCGTAGGAGTAGATCTTGATCATGTCCTCGATGACCGGCATCGGGACCTTGTTGCGCATCGCGGTCTCGTAGATGCTCTGGTAGAGCCGCACGCCGGTGCCGTCATCGTCGTCATCGTCGTCGCTGTTGGCGTTGGCCGTGGCATCAGCGACGGTGTTCATGCTGGAGACGTCGACCGCGACGTATTTGCCGAGGTCGGACAGCGCCGCGATCGCCTCGACCATGGTGTCGTTTGCAACCACGACGCGATAGGGCTGGAGCCTTGCGCCGGGGCTCGCGGGCGCCATCAGGATGCGCAGCTTCTCGCCTTCCTTCAGGCCGCCGTCGCGGCCGCGGGGCCCGAGCGTTGCGGTGATCGCCTTGATCTCCTCAGGCGTCGCGCCGAGATCGCGCAGCACGGAGCCGACGCTGTCGCCCTTCTTGACCAGGTGGACGCGTTCGCCGCTGGGATTGCCGCCGGTGATCTGCTCCTTGGTCTTGGGCAGCAGCGTGACGTTTTCCGGCACCACGCGCGTCTCGAAACCGGCATAGGGATCGGACGACGACGTTTCCGGGGCGTAGGCGCTGCGGATGTCGGAGGCGCCGGTCGCGCCGGAGACGTCGGCGGTGGCATTGGCGAGCGAGGCGTAGCGGACTCCGCCATTGCCACGCCAATTGGCGGCATCGCGCACCCGCATCAGGATGTCGTCGAGCGCGACCACCGCGGAAATCTTCGCCTTCGGCAGCACCGGCGACAGGTCCTTGGTCACGAAGGAGACTTCGGCGTCGGGCTCGACGGCTTCGGGATTGTTGGGATCGTCGGAGGCGGTCTTCGGATCGGAGCCGACGTCGGTGAGCAGACGCTGGGCGTTGAACGGCGGGATCTTCGCCGACAAATCGCTCGTCGTCATCGACAGGTTGCCGGCGATCCGGACGAAGGGGCGCACCCGCATCACGTCGCGATTGCCGACGCGGGCGACGGTCGAGACGCGCACGATGTTGCGCGAGGCGGTGGATTCGCTCGGTGGCGGCAGGCGGTCGCTCTTGTGCAGCGTGGCTGCGCGATCGGCTGCGCCGAACGCACCACGCAGCGCGCCTTCGACGCGCTCGGGCACCTTGGCGAAGGTCATCTCGCCGTCGAGCGACGCGAAAACGGCGCCGCCGATCAGGGCCGCGCCGCAGAGTCCGGTCAGAATTGTACCGCTGAACCATTGCACCGAGACGCGGCGGCGATCGATGACGGCGGCTTCCGAACCATCGACGGACAGCGGCGGCTCGTGGCCGAGATCGATGATCCCGGTCTCACGCCCGTAAGCGCCGCGTGACGTCCTGTGGTTCAACCCAAGTCCCCCAATCAACGACCCAAGATGCCCGTTTCGAACCCCGTTCCGGCCGCCCTCTTGCAGGGGGATCGCCGGAAAAGGCAAACCGCACAGGCGCCCGCGCTCAGAAAGCCCTGCAATAGGGCCGGCCGAAACTACGAACAGCTGGACGGGTGAAGGTCTCTCGAAGTCTCTCGAATGTCGGAAGAAGGCCGCCTCATCGTATGATTGCCTTCCTCTGACCCTACGAAAATCGCGGCAGCCCCCACTGGCACCCCGCGATTCAAGCTTGTCTCTTATCAGAACGCCGCGGGATTGTGGCTCAAGTACGGCGCCTAATATGGAAAAAGTTTACTGAACGGCCGGGCGCCTGGGGCCGCCCGGGAGGGGCGCCCAAGACCGCCTTCGGAGCCCCTCCGGAGCCCCCAGGGACGCAAACTTTTTTTGAGATCTTTTACCGTGCGGCGCCGGTCGTCGCACCCGGCGGCCACCTAATCGACTGGAATCGCTGGAATTTTTTCGATGATCCACTGTGCGACGATTTGTTGACGATTGGCGTTGACAGCCCGGAAGGCGGGGCCTATAACCCCAACCACTGAGCGCGGCGCCGCCGGGTCACTGACCAAGGCGAGCGAACGCGCCACTGATGCTCCTCACCTTGTTGAGTGACACAACAGCCGACACCAGTCGGTTGGAGTTCATCCATCGTCGGTAAGGGTGTCGGAACCCTTCCTCTCAGGAAGGTTGGGGCCTCTCCGGTCCCGGGCTGTTTGACAAGTGAAGATGAAGAAAGAGAAACGTGGACGGCGGAGTCCTTGCGCCTCTCGGACCACTTAAGAGCTTCGGCTTTTGAGTACTGAGAGAGGACGAAAGACTTCGGCGGTACACGTTTCAAAGGAAACACCATCGTTGTCCGCGATGTGAATCGCAGACAGCAAGTCGATTTCGGTCGACAATGGTGGGACCTCGTCAAACGTTGTGATCAGCCGGTTCAAAGTTCAAGTCCAACTTGAGAGTTTGATCCTGGCTCAGAGCGAACGCTGGCGGCAGGCTTAACACATGCAAGTCGAGCGGGCGTAGCAATACGTCAGCGGCAGACGGGTGAGTAACGCGTGGGAACGTACCTTTTGGTTCGGAACAACACAGGGAAACTTGTGCTAATACCGGATAAGCCCTTACGGGGAAAGATTTATCGCCGAAAGATCGGCCCGCGTCTGATTAGCTAGTTGGTAGGGTAATGGCCTACCAAGGCGACGATCAGTAGCTGGTCTGAGAGGATGATCAGCCACATTGGGACTGAGACACGGCCCAAACTCCTACGGGAGGCAGCAGTGGGGAATATTGGACAATGGGGGCAACCCTGATCCAGCCATGCCGCGTGAGTGATGAAGGCCCTAGGGTTGTAAAGCTCTTTTGTGCGGGAAGATAATGACGGTACCGCAAGAATAAGCCCCGGCTAACTTCGTGCCAGCAGCCGCGGTAATACGAAGGGGGCTAGCGTTGCTCGGAATCACTGGGCGTAAAGGGTGCGTAGGCGGGTCTTTAAGTCAGGGGTGAAATCCTGGAGCTCAACTCCAGAACTGCCTTTGATACTGAAGATCTTGAGTCCGGGAGAGGTGAGTGGAACTGCGAGTGTAGAGGTGAAATTCGTAGATATTCGCAAGAACACCAGTGGCGAAGGCGGCTCACTGGCCCGGTACTGACGCTGAGGCACGAAAGCGTGGGGAGCAAACAGGATTAGATACCCTGGTAGTCCACGCCGTAAACGATGAATGCCAGCCGTTAGTGGGTTTACTCACTAGTGGCGCAGCTAACGCTTTAAGCATTCCGCCTGGGGAGTACGGTCGCAAGATTAAAACTCAAAGGAATTGACGGGGGCCCGCACAAGCGGTGGAGCATGTGGTTTAATTCGACGCAACGCGCAGAACCTTACCAGCCCTTGACATGTCCAGGACCGGTCGCAGAGACGTGACCTTCTCTTCGGAGCCTGGAACACAGGTGCTGCATGGCTGTCGTCAGCTCGTGTCGTGAGATGTTGGGTTAAGTCCCGCAACGAGCGCAACCCCCGTCCTTAGTTGCTACCATTTAGTTGAGCACTCTAAGGAGACTGCCGGTGATAAGCCGCGAGGAAGGTGGGGATGACGTCAAGTCCTCATGGCCCTTACGGGCTGGGCTACACACGTGCTACAATGGCGGTGACAATGGGATGCGAAGGGGCAACCCCTAGCAAATCTCAAAAAGCCGTCTCAGTTCGGATTGGGCTCTGCAACTCGAGCCCATGAAGTTGGAATCGCTAGTAATCGTGGATCAGCACGCCACGGTGAATACGTTCCCGGGCCTTGTACACACCGCCCGTCACACCATGGGAGTTGGTTTTACCTGAAGACGGTGCGCTAACCCGCAAGGGAGGCAGCCGGCCACGGTAGGGTCAGCGACTGGGGTGAAGTCGTAACAAGGTAGCCGTAGGGGAACCTGCGGCTGGATCACCTCCTTTCTAAGGATGATCCTTCAGCGAGCTCACGCTCACTATCGGATCGTTTTAGAAACATCAGTGGCCAACAGATCGCCAGATCGTTGAGCTGCATTGGCGGGATTTCGCCGTCTTCGTTTCTCTTTCTTCGCGGACGAACACGCGCTGGGCCTGCAACGGCAGGATCCAGGGTCCTTAACGGGATGTGCGTTAGGGGCTTGTAGCTCAGTTGGTTAGAGCGCGCGCTTGATAAGCGTGAGGTCGGAAGTTCAAGTCTTCCCAGGCCCACCACTTTCATCGAGTGTGCATTCGTCTTCTGGTTACGGGGCCATAGCTCAGCTGGGAGAGCGCGTGCTTTGCAAGCATGAGGTCGTCGGTTCGATCCCGTCTGGCTCCACCAGATGGTTTGATCACCGAGATCTTGTACCGTCGTCCGCGAAACATCACTTCGCATCCTGCTAGTCTGGATAGACAGCAAGATGCGTGTTTTCTGACATCGTAAAGAGGAGATCGATCCGAGTTGGGTCGTGTAGCAGATTGCTGCGCGAGCCTTCATTATCTCCGGATCATTTTCGGCGCTCGCGTCCGACCGCAAGGTTGGTTGCGAGTTGTAAAATGATCCTTTTAGCGAAGCTTGACCGCCTCGCTATCGGAACGATCTTACGAAGCAAGCTGGTCTTTCTAGTCAATGTCCGGCTGTACGTAGCGTTCATCGAGGGCGCGCGCCGCAAGGCAATCGTACAGACAACATTCTGCCGAGTGGGTGGACATTGATAATGAGAGCAATCAAGTGCCTTAAGGGTGTTCGGTGGATGCCTTGGCGCTGAGAGGCGATGAAGGACGTGCTACGCTGCGATAAGCCGTGGGGAGCTGCGAAGAAGCTTTGATCCGCGGATTTCCGAATGGGGAAACCCACCTTCGATAGCCGGAACTCCAAGACCTTTGGTCTTGGTGTTCGACCAGAAATGATCGGGACCATGACCGCGAGGTTTTGGATTTCCGGTTATCAAGAGAAGGTATGAGACTTCTGAATACATAGGAGGTTTCAAGCAAACCCAGGGAACTGAAACATCTAAGTACCTGGAGGAAAGGACATCAACAGAGACTCCGTTAGTAGTGGCGAGCGAACGCGGACCAGGCCAGTGATACATCAAAGACAATCGGAACCAGTCAGGAAAGCTGGGCC